>JAFSOA010000019.1 GCA_017447265.1 Bacteroidales bacterium | reverse complement strand
GTGAGCTTCAGCAGGTAGCCGGAGATATACTCGGCGGCGGTGACGTGTAAGAATTCTATATTCATTCGTTTACTCCAAAGGCTTAATTTTGTCAAACGGCTGGGATCTCTCCATCTTCTCCCAGTTGGCCATCAGTTCGTCTTTGTGCTGGTCCAGCCACTCGTAAACCATATTGAGGGCCCGGCGAGGAAGTTGCCCCTTCACGGTTCCCGTCGCGATGTCTATCGTGGCTTCATACCCCTGGTACTTCACATGGAAGTGCGGCGGGTTGTGGTCGCTGAAGAACATCGAGATGATGATTCCGTAAAATGAACTAATCTCAGGCATCGTTTTCCGCAGGACTTGTGCCCTGACTGATGCAAAGATAGAAACTTCTTGGCAGAAGAGCAAATAAATGCGGTCGGCCTTTGGCCGAATTAATCCCCCGGTAGTTTGCGCACCCTTCCCGTCCATATGGAAAGCGGTCAAGATCGCGTTCCCGATTGGTCACGCCAGCTTGGCTCCAGTCCCTGGGCACCTTCGCCGCAATCATCTTATAGCATAAACCGCTCACACTCCTTATCAAAGTAAACGTCCTTCTCTTTGAAGGTAAACTTGCCGCCGGGGTACTTGGCCTTGAGTGACCGCAGTTCTTCGTCCAAGCGCTTGGCTAGAGATTCTTCGCTATCGTCACCAGAGAGCATCCAGTCTACGCGTTTCGCGTAAATGTATGCCATCCGCAACACATATACAGCTCGTTTCATGATATCGATGGTCTTTCGCTCATAGGTGGGATATGTCCTGTCCGAATTGTCAAACGAACTTGCGTACCAGTGATTTTTTGTCCATATCTCTTGTGGAATTTCTCGTCCCGCCTTTATAATCTCTTGCTCAATTTCGTCGGCAATTTCTTCGATGTGGTATTGTTGGTAGTCAAATGCTCCTCCGCTCATAATGATTTGTCTCGTAATTGGTTTGTTGCTTTTTCTTTGAAATACTGCATGTCTCGCTTGATGATGCTCTCAGCATTGTTCAGGAAAGACTTGAGTTTAGGATCATCCTTTAGCGTTGAAGTCTCAAAATCCCGTTTGAAATTCTCCAGACAGTCCAAGGCTTTGTGACAAGCTTCGAAATCTATCAGGGAATCGGTACTTATGAGGGAACCAAGTACGAAGTAGAGCATGTCTGCTTCGTGGAACTTGTCAATTAGATTCTCTTTCATCGTTCTCATTCTTCATCATATTTGTTCTCATGTAGGAGGTATTCATACTTTGTCCCAATCAGGCTTTCCGGGTCATACTCCTTTCGATACTCCATGATGTAGAAAGCAATGGAGTCGGGATACACCTGCCAGTATGCCCGGCAAACGCGTTTGTAAAGCTGTAACATCCGGTCGTCGCCAGCGTACATTAGTAGCCAGTCTAGCATCCACTCTTCTTCGTTTTGTGTCGCTTTGCGGTTGCATAGGTCATCGACCAATGGGGTATATGCGACGACGGCCATGTCGTGGATGTGTTTCATATGCTCCACGAGCGGCTTCAAATGATCTACCAGATTGTCTATTGCCTGATTGTCTTTCTGTTCCTCTTCCATAACTACTACGGTTGAGGTTCTTTTGCCAAGTCTACCAGGTAGTCGTAGAAGGCGTCGATGTCACTGACGTTGTATTCTTTCTTGTCAATCCAGTATTTTGCCTCGCCTTTGGGGGCCTCTTCCAGCCACCATTCCAGTACATCATCGATTCCCAGTTTATTAAATTCCAGGTTGAACAAGAGGCAGAAAGCATATCTGACCACTTTCCACCAGGGAGAGATATAGAACGGGACGTGTTGCGCCTGGTCATCGTCCCAAATGAGCTCAAAGGCATCATTCACTTTGTCTTCTTTCTTCTGTGCATTCTGCACGTATGCCATAAACTCTTTGAATTGTTCTCGGGTAGGTAACATAGTCGTTTATTTTTGACAAAAATAGGGTTGTGTGAGGCGGTTTCCAAATCTTTGCAAACCTTGCAAAGATTTGCAGGAGGCCTTCAGCGGGCGTACCTTTGCGAAAAAGGAGGACGTATGAAAAGGGTTAAACTGACTGTGCCGCTGATGGAGCGGGCAGGGCATGGGAATCAGAATCTGAACGGGACTTGCGTGAACGGGCGTTCGCGGGAGTTGCTGTTTGAAATGCGTGAACTGTTGAATGTGTTTGCACCTTCGGGGGACGATTATCGGCATTCGCTGTGGATTGAGGTGCCAAGGGGGAAGCCGTCGGACTGGGCGTCGTTCCGGGATATGAAGTGCTGGGACGAGGACATCAACACGCGCGCGGACTATCTGAAGGAGTGGAAGGCGAACTATCCGATGGCGTCGCAGTGGTATCACCTGTCCGTGTCCCGGTACAAAGGTCACACGTATTTGCATATGGTGGAGAATGACCATTGGTGGTGCCAGATTCACGACGATGACGACAAGCACGCCTGGAAGGAGGATATGGAGTGGCTGCTGGAGCCGCTGGCGGAGTTCCTGCGGGAGAAGGTGCCGGTGATTGCGGCTGACGTGGAGGCGTACAACCGCTATGTGGATGAGCATCTGCCTAAGCGGCAGCGGACGGGAAGGATTGCCCGTAAGGACTTGGACCGGATAGTGCCGTGGCAAAGGCGCAGGCCCAGGAATGTGAAGAAGGTCATCAAGATGCTGAAGGAGTGCATCGAGAATGAGAAGATTTATCGGATGACGGAGCCCAGATGGGTGGGCAATAAGCTGGAGAAACCGGGGGTGTCAACGGAGAATGTGACTTTGCCGGCTTGTTATCGGGAGCCCTTGCCCCACATGAGCATCCGGATCTATGCCAAGTATTTCCGGGTGGCGTATATGGCTTACAAGGAGCATTTCCGGCATTTGATGCGTCGGAGTAGAAGGGAGCGAGAGGAGTATGCCGAGTACTTAGCTGAGGCATCTTCCCTGTCGGACATCGAGTTCTATCGTCGATACCAGCTCGGCCGGCACAGTGAGATTACCGACGAGACGGATTTCGACAGCGAGGAGGCGTTCAAGGAGATGGCCTTCGACCATTATGGGGAACTGGGGCTGTCGCGCGTCGATGTGCATGCCGTGGATTATTATACGCCCGGACGCTGGCTGATTAGCTTTGGCGTGAGTTACTCGGCCTGGGTGGATGCCGGCTGCGAGATTGCGCTGGCACTATACGAGGCTGGTGCACCGCTGCTGCTGTACAATGCGCAGAAGATGCTGGATATTCTGGAGGCCAAGGACTATGTGAAGCTGACGCCCCACACCTTTCACGACTACCTGAATCATCACGAAGAAGGAAGCGTGTTTGACTTGCCGTACGAGTGCTACTTGGGGAACGGAGACGAGATTACGCGGGAACAGTATGATGAGATTGTGTCGCTGGCAGAATGGGATCCGGAGGTGCAGGTGGCGCTGGATGAGGTTGTTCCGCTGGAGGATTCGGCGTATGACCCCATCCGGGATGAGGTTTCCGAACCGATGACGGTGTGTAAGATATTGGAGCGGCTGGAGGAAAAGTACGGGGTAGGTGTGGGGATTGGTGACTATAGTGACCATCAGCACATCTATCTGTATGGCTGGAAAAAGGGGGATGAGAAGATCCAGATAAGAGATGAGGGGTTTATGCCGGCCAATGAGGCCATGCTGGCAGTGCTGAGGATGTTTGCGAAGGAGATAAAGGAATAAGACTATGAAGATACAATACGCATCGGATCTGCATCTGGAGTTTGCAGAGAATAAGAGTTTCATTGAGCACGGCGGCATCGAGCCGGTTGGCGATGTGCTGGTGCTGGCGGGGGATGTTTCGTACCTGGCGGACCGGAAGATGTGGAAGCGGCCGTTTTGGGACTGGTGTGCGGAGCACTTTCGGGAGACTTTTGTCGTGCCGGGAAACCATGAGTTCTATGGCGGATTTGATATTGGCCGGACGATGGGCGATTATGAGTTAGAGGTACGACCGAATGTGCGCTACTTGAACAACCGGAGCATCGTATTAGGAGATACTGAGCTGTTTCTCACGACGCTTTGGACGAAGATTGATCCGACGCGGCTGTGGACGGTGCAGCAGGGGATGAACGATTATCGATATTGCCGTCTAAATGGGAAAAGCTTCTTTGCGAATGATGTGGACGGGCTTCACGGGCAGTGTATGGAGTGGCTTTCGGGAGCGTTGGCGGCATCAACGGCAGCTCATAAAGTGGTCGTGACGCACCATTGCCCGACAATGCGGCAAGTGTTCAATGGATGTCCCGGCGGGGCGTTGAACTCGGCCTTCCAGGTGGACCTGGACGCGTTTATAGAGACTTCAGGCGTAGGCTATTGGATCTATGGTCATACACATTACGCTGGTGGATCAGGAACAAAGATAGGGGATACCGTATTGCTGTGTAACCAGTTGGGCTATGTTTGCTACGGAGAGCAAAAGGATTATGTGAAAGATGCGATAATCGAGGTTCTATAGCGTCGCGCGGGTTTTGTACAGGCCGGTTTTGTCGCGTTTGATGAGATAGGGGGCGGCCTTGCGGGTGCCGAGGGCGGTGATGAATTTCTTTTTGATGCGGGAGACCGTGCTGTAGAAGACGGTATGGGATTCGTCGCAAAGGGAGGCCATTGTGTCTTCCATCAGGCGTTTGTTATCATAAACAGATTCGTGCGAATAGAGCGTGCGGAGATCTTGCCTGTATAAGGGGAGGGCATTGGCAAGGATGCCTTCGGGGTGTTTTAGGAAGAGCGTGTAGAGCGTGCGTTCAACGGGATTGAGGTATACCGTTGCGCTTCCGTCTGGAAGATGGAAGTAACCCGGGTGTTGGCCGGGGACGAGGCGGTATTGTTTCCGTGAACGGGCCATGGCTCTTTTGGGGCAAAGGTCCGCCGGAAATGTGGAAATAGCAATAGGGTAAACGTTTTTAAACGTTTATATCCGTTTAAAACGTTTATCGACGTCAAAATAGCGTTCGTGAGTCAGAAAAGTGTACAGGCGGCATTTGCTGAAGTTCGCGGAATTCTGTAACTTGGCAGGGTGTTCCAGTACGCTCTCATAGCCACTACCGTGGAGCTGACGCTCTGTCTGGCTTGCAGCATCTTGCTGTGGGCGCGGCGGAGGCAGACGAAAGACCGTTCGCGGGCGGTGCTGGCGGTGGTGTGCTTTTCCTGCGTTGTTTGGTCGGTGGGGAAGTATTTTGCCTATATCGGCCATCCGGATGCGTGCCTTTACACGGAAATCCTCTCACCGGCGCATTGCATCGCGGGCTTGCTGTGCATGATTCTCTTCTTTTTCTACCCCGTGATGGTGATGCGTCCGCAGTGGTTCACTTTGTGGCGGGTGTTGCTTTTCTTTCTTCCCTGGGCCATCCTGGCTCCGCCTTATCTGCTGCAGATTCCCTTCCGGGTGCTCTCCAATGCCGGAGAAATCTTCACATACCTGGCCGAGTTCAACGTCTGGTGGCGCCTCCTCACGGTGGGTGTCATCATTGTCTATCTCATTCTGCTGCAGTGGCTTCCGTTCAACTGGCGGGAGTCTAGTGCCGACAGCCGCTGGGTGCGGCGCTATGTGGCGGCCGTGTCGCTGATGGCGGTGCTCTACTTTGGCTATCAGCTGACGCTTTGGATGCCCCTGCACCTGGCGCATCAGGTGTATGTGGGCCTCTTCTTTGTCCATTATACCTATTTCGAGCTGGCGGTGAGGCTGCTGCCGAAAGCCGACCAAACCGACAGACTCGACGATGACGCGGCCATACCACAGGCGCCGGCTCCTTCCTCCGACCTTTGGCGCCGCATCCTCTTTGAGATGGACCGGAACGAGGTGTGGCGGGATCCGGAACTTTCGGTTGAGCGCCTCTGCCGCCTGGTGGGCAGCAACAAAATCTATCTGCAGCGGGCGTTTGCCGATAACGCGCACACCACCTGCGCCGAGTATATCAATGCCCGGCGGGTGGGGTTCATTGCCGAAGAGCTGCGCCGCCGCCCCAACCAGAGCTTGCAGGACCTCTACTTCTGGGCGGGCTACCGTTCCCGCCAGACAGCCGTCCGGAACTTCAAGGAAGTGATGGGGGTGAGCCCGTCGGCCTATGCCGAGTCCCTCTAGACGCGGTTTTTCCTTTTTGTGACAGCCCTTTTTCCGTTTTGCGCCCTTCCCACGGGCGCTTTTTTGTTCCTTTGTGCAAAACCAAGATATGAAAAAGAAGCATTATTGTGCCCCCACGGTATATGTGGTGGAGCTGATGGTGGAGGGTGTCGTGTGCACCAGCACTCCGAGTACAAACACATCGATGAACGTTCAATATGGACAGGAGGACTGGTAAGATGAAAAGCAAGATGATGCTGTGCCTGGCCTTCGTATTGGCCACGGCCTGTTCTCAGGAGGTTTTATTGATGGACGAGGCGCCGAAGACGGTGCATATTACCGTGGGCGCCAATATGGGAGAGCCCCAGACCCGCAGTGCCGTGGTGACGGAGGCCGGCACGCGTACGCTTAGTTTCACTACGGGCGACCGGCTGTATGTTTGGGGAAGGATAACGGGTACAGACCCACAAAAGATTGTGGCGGGCTATCTGGATATGGTGGGCACGCCTGCCGAGGGGGCCACCACCGCCTCCTTCAGCGGCGCCCTGAGCGTCTATGTCTATAACAGTTCCGAGGACAGGTATGACGCCTCTTCCCATACATTCGTCACCGACGACCCGCTGGGCGAGTGTACGGTTGCCTATGGAACCTTGGTACACAAGGATGCCGTCGGCTTTACTGTCGGTGCCGATAAATGGGGTGAATACAGCAGCCGAGTGGCCTCCACAGTGAACGATCTGATGACAACGATGCTGTGTGTGCAGGGCACTTACAATAGCGGCACCAAGAGTTTCCCGCTCAGCGTGGATTTGTCGGGATATTCGTCTGACGAATACTGCGCCCCCATCTTCAACTGCACCATCAGCGGATTGAAGCCCAACACCACTTATGCTGTGTCCCATATCCGCTCGACTTCTTTCGAGAATGCCCTCGATGCGCACGGGAACGATTTAGGCACCATCACCTCCGATGCCGAGGGCAAAGCCAGCTTTGCTTGTTACAGTGTGTGCGTGAAGGCAGAGAAATACCACGTCCTGAACTTCCTCACCGAGGACTATACGGACGACCGCAATGTCTATCTGGGTAGCAAGGCACTCGCGGACAAGGTGTATAACATCACCCGCCAGGCACTGAAGTTCCAGGAGGCGGCGTTCTCTGTGAGCAACACCCAGCAGGTGTATTTCTCCAAGGGCAACCTCTATGCCTATAAGGGAAGCTCCAATTGGGAATGGTACTTCCAGCCCCACCAGTGGATGTATGTTGGCGACGCCGCTGGTAACAAACTGATTACAGGGCCGATGACCCTCTCCGGAAGTTACCTGCGAGTCGATCTCTTCGGCTGGAACGGTGCATCGTCACCCAACGACTGCTACGGCATCAACAACAGTGCTACAGACTCCGACTATGGCAATGTGTCAGGCGAGGCGTTGATGCACGACTGGGGACACAATGTCATTGGCAGTTATGCCGCCGACACGTGGCGCACGCTGACTGCCAATGAGTGGATGTACCTTTTCAGCGAGGATCGCAGCGTAACTAACAGTTTGAGTGCGGGAGCCCGCTATACCATGGCGACACTTGGCGGCACCTACAAAGGACTCATCCTCTTCCCCGACACCTATACACACCCCAGTGGCACAGGCTTTACGGCAGGCACCTTCAATGCCGTTTCCAACTACACCGCCACCGTATCCATGGAAGGCTGGATGCTGATGGAGAATGCCGGCTGCGTGTTCCTTCCTGCGGCGGGGTCGCGCTATCAAACTACGGTTTTTATGACTGGTTCCGTTGGATGTTATTATTGGTCTAACAGCAACATTGCAGGCAATACGGCTACCAATATCGCTATCACGCCATCGAGTTTATCGCAAGTCAATAGTACGCGCTATAGCGGTTACGCCGTCCGCCTGGTGCGCGTCGTGGAGTAGAATCGGAACCGTAGCCTACAGGATCTGCCCGGCTGCGTTCTTGGTGTCGACTTTCTCGATGATGCGCTCGAGGTGACCATCCTCGGAGAAAATGAAGGTGCGGCGGAGGGTACCGAGGACCGTTTTGCCGTACATCTTCTTCTCTCCCCAGGCGCCGAAGGCTTGGAGCATTTCAGTGGAAGGGTCGGAGAGGAGGCGGAACGGCAGCTCAAACTTGGCCTGGAAGCGGGAGTGGGAAGCAGCGGAATCCTTGCTGACGCCCACCACGTTGTAGCCGGCGGCCGTCAACTCGGCATAGTTGTCGCGGAAGGAGCAGGCTTCGGCGGTGCAGCCGGAGGTGTTGTCCTTGGGGTAAAAGTAAATAATAGTCTTGCGGCCGCGGCCGATAAAGTCCTCGGACGTAACGGTTTGTCCGTCCTGGTCCACCACTTCGAAGTGGGGCATGGGGTCTCCGATTTTGAGCATATGGGTGTTATTTAAAGAGTTTGCGGTAGGCTTCGGCTTTTTTCTCCAGCGGCAGCGGATAGGCGCGGGATGTGGAGGGCATGCGGTAGAAGCGAATAGATTCTTCGCTTCGCTCAGAATGACAGGAAGTACGCTCAGAATGACAGGAAGGTTGCTCAGAATGACAGGAAGTACGCTCAGAATGACAGTTGTCATCCTGAGGAGCGTAAGCGACGAAGGATCTAATGTCGATATAACCACCGACGGGTGGAACGACGCAGCCAAATGATCCGGCGATGACCTCGGTGGCCTTCTGGCCCGTGGTGACCAGCGTGTGGCAATCCGGAATCCGGGCGAGCAGGGCGGGGATGTCGGTGGGCGTGACGACCTCCAGGGATGCGTCGGAGGCATTGCCCTTGAGGCGGCGCACTTCGCAGGCCGTGTCGTAGAAGGCCAGGCCCTGGTCTGTGCAGAAGCCTCGGATGGCTGCTTCGTCAAAGCGCTTTTCGGCGGGGATGCAGAAGTGGTCCTTATTTCCGAAGTGGATCTGTCCCATGATCCGCCAGAAATCGTTGATCCAGTTCGGGTAGTAGAACGGCATGCACCAGCGGTGCTCCTGCGGCGGAAAACTCCCCAGGAACAGGATTCTTGCACCCTCCGGCGAGAACGGCTCGAACGGATGTTTCTCAATGGGCATGACCGGTCAGATAAAGTTGCCGGTCCGCCTCCGGGAATTTTTCGATGGCGTAGCGGAGCATGGTGCGGGGCATTTGCAAATAACGATGAGATTCTTCGCTACGCTCAGAATGACAGGAAGGTTGCTCAGAATGACAGGAAGTACGCTCAGAATGACAGGAAGGTTGCTCAGAATGACAATTGTCATCCTGAGGAGCGTTAGCGACGAAGGATCTCCGTCCGTTTAGATACGCCTCCAGGGCCGCTTTGTCCTTCTTGCCGGCTTCACGCAGGAGCCAGCCGACCGCTTTATGGATGAGGTCGTGGGGGTGATGGAGGAGGATGTCGGCGATGGCAAAGGTGTCGTCGAGTTGGCCATGGCGGATGAAGGTCATGGTGCTGACGATGCCGATGCGCTGCTCCCAGAGGGTACGGCCGTTGCGGGCCAGGTCGTAAAGCAGGCTGCGGTCTTTGTCCAGCAGCCACTCGCCCAGCAGGGGATAGCAGGAGAGGTCCACCAGGTCCCAGTTGTTGATGAAGGCGGTGTGTGCCAGATAGAAATCGACGCACTTATGTTGGATAGATTCTTCGCTTCGCTCAGAATGACAAGAAAGCCGCTCAGAATGACAAGTCCTGTCATCCTGAGGAGCGGAAGCGACGAAGGATCTCTTCGCGTGCTTGAAGATCTCCACCAGCGTCAATAAAGCCGCCAGGCGCACTTCGTGATACTCCGAACGGATGCATTCCTCCAGCTCCGGGAAAGGCGTTTCGCTTCGAGAAGCCCGCTCCTGCCAGTCCGCCGGCAGCATCTCCTTCCAGCAGCCGCGAACCACCTCGCGCGTCACAGGCACCTTGATGCCCAGGAACTTGTCGCCTTCGCCGTACTGCCCCGGACCCGTCTTGAAAAAGCGCGATAGGCCGGCAACCTGCGACGGGTCGGCGTGATCCAGCATCGTCTGCAGGAGACTATTCCGCGTCGGACCGGCCGATGCGTCCCCCGCCGCTTTCATATCAGTCGGACCTCCAGGCCGTGGAGATACCGCTCCAACAGGTCGCGCGTGCGGAGTTTTACGAAGCAGGTGGGGGTGCCGTCGGTGCAGGCGAACCACTCGGATGCGGCAAGAGAAGCGTCCATGACCAGGTGCACGCCGGCACAGGCAGGCCAGACGCCGCTGAGGATGGTCGTAGCGCCCACCCGCACCCCCGTGCGTTCCCACAACTGGTCGGCGGAAGCGAAGGACACCCGCGGAATCTCCAGCGCGCTGCAGAACTCCCGCGTCACGAACGGCTTGTCGTGCGAAGTGACATAGAGGTAGAACTCCGTCTGCTGGCGGTTGCACAGGAAGATGGTCTTCACGATGTCCACCCCGATGCGGGCGCTGATGTGCGCGCAATCCTCCATGGTGAGGCCGGGATCGGTATCTACACGTTCGAAGGGGATGCCCGTCGATGCAAAAGTTTCATAGACAAGCTGTTGCAGCGGCGTCTCGAATTGTTCGGGCGGCGTGGCGATCAGGTCGCTTACATAGAATTCCATAGCGATGACGCTGCGTGCAAACGGGCTATTTCCCGAACACCGCTTCGTAGTCTTTGCGGAATTTCTCGATGCCCTGGTCGGTGAGCGGGTGCTTGGTCATCTGTTCGATGACTTTGTAGGGGACGGTGGCGATGTCGGCGCCGGCGAGGGCGCACTCCGTGACGTGCATGGGGTGGCGGATGCTGGCGGCGATGATTTCGGTCTGGATGCCGTGGGTGTTGAAGATCTGGGCGACTTCGGAGATCAGGTCGGTGCCGCGGACGCTGATGTCGTCGAGGCGACCGACAAAGGGGCTGACGAAGGCGGCGCCGGAGCGGGCGGCCAGCAGGGCCTGGTTGGCCGTGAAAATCAGCGTCATGTTGACTTTGATGTCTTCGGCGGCCAGGGCATGGCAGGCTTTGAGGCCCTCGACGGTCATCGGGATCTTGACCACCATGTTCTTGTGGATCCTGGCGATCTCACGGCCTTCGCGGATCATGCCTTCGGCATCGGTGGTCGTGGCTTTCACCTCGCCGCTGATGGGCCCGTCGACGATGGAGGCGATTTCGGCGACGACCTGCTTGAAGTCGCGGCCTTCTTTGGCGATGAGGGAGGGGTTGGTGGTGACGCCGCAGATGACGCCCATGTCATTGGCTTTGCGGATGTCATCCACATTGGCCGTGTCGAGGAAGAATTTCATGGTGATGGATTTTTCGTACCTGCAAAAATACGGATTTTTGCGTATTCTTTTAAAAAAATATGAGGGCTGGCGGCTACAAGGTATGTGATCGGATTCAGCCGCTACGCGGCTTAACGATACGGATCATCATCACTGAATGAAAGCATACTATCGCGCGAAGGCGCGAGGGGTCTGGGGGCTGTGCCCCCAGTAGAAAAGAGAAGGCGAAGCCTTCTCGTCCCTACACAAAAAACCTCGACCATGAAGGCCGAGGTTTTTTGTGTAGGGACGATCGGATTCGAACCGATGACCTCTTCAATGTGACTGAAGCGCTCTAAACCAGCTGAGCTACGCCCCTTCATCGATTGGGATTGCAAAGATGCAAATTTTTTCTGAATCTCCGCACATTTTTCGCTAATTTTGTAAAGTTATGGAAGAAACCCCTGTCATCAATGCACACAACAAGGAGGAGTACCCTCCGATGCACACCTGCGAGCATATCCTGAATGCCACGATGGTGCGCCTGTTCGGCTGCCCGCGCTCGCGCAATGCGCATATCGAGCGCAAGAAATCGAAATGTGACTACCTGCTGGAGGCCGCTCCGACGCCGGAACAGATCGACGAGATCGTCCGCACGGTCAACGACGTGATCGGCCGGCATCTGGCGGTCACGATCTCTTACATGTCGCATGAAGAAGCCTCGAAATACGTGGACCTGAGCAAGTTGCCGGAACATGTGTCCGAGACGCTGCGCATCGTCCGGGTCGGCGATTACGACGCTTGCGCCTGTGCCGGGGCACATGTGAAGAATACATCGGAGATCGGCCGCTTCGAAATCCTCAGCCATGATTTTGCCGACGGCCGCTGGCGTGTCCGCTGGAGAGTAAATGAAGCAAAATGAGTCGCCAAAGGCGACTCATTTAGCGAGAGCGGTAGACGGGTCTCGAACCCGCGACCTTCGGCTTGGGAAGCCAACGCTCTACCAACTGAGCTACTACCGCAACGGGATTGCAAAGATAGTAAAATAATCGTAAATATTCCGTATCTTTATCGTCTTAAAGACAACGCCTATGAAACGAATCCTTGCCGCATGCTTTCTGATTGTTGCCCTGACGGCGGGCAGTTGTGAAAAGCCAGAACCCGAACCCGGGCCCACGCCCGCAAGCACGTTTGCTAAAGGCGCCGACGTGAGCTGGGTGACCCAGATGGAGAAGGAGGGCTGCCGCTTCTACGACGCGTCCGGGAAACAGACCGAGTGCATGGCCCTACTCAAGAGCCTGGGCATGAATGCCATCCGCTTGCGCGTGTGGGTCAATCCCGCGGACGGTTGGTGCGGGAAAGACGACGTGGTGGCCAAGGCGCTCCGGGCCCAGGCACTGGGCATGCGCATCATGATTGACTTCCACTACAGCGACTCCTGGGCGGATCCCGGCAAACAGAACAAGCCGGAGGCCTGGAAGGGCCTGGCGCTGGACGAATTGAAAGCGGCGGTCGCCAGCCACACGAACGACGTGCTGATGGCGCTGCGTCTGGCCGGCGTCGCGCCGGAATGGATCCAGATCGGCAACGAGACCACGGGCGGCATGCTCTGGCCCGACGGGCAGAATTACACCGATGCCGGCTTTGAAAACTATGTGCAGCTGCACAACGCCGGCTACGCCGCCGCCAGGAACGTTTTCCCCAATGCGAAAATCATGGTGCACGTCGACAACGGCTGGAAATGGGAAACTTTGCAATGGTTCTTCCGCAATTTCCAGATTCATGGCGCGAAATACGACCTGATCGGCCTGTCGCTCTATCCCGAAAAGACCAATTGGCAGAGCTATAACGACCAGATCCTGAACAATATACAGACGCTCTACTCGCAGTATCAGAAAGAAACGATCATCTGCGAGGTGGGGATGGAATGGACGGAAGCCGAGACTTGCCGTTCGTTCCTGAAAGACCTGATCGGCCGGGCGAAAAACACGGAGCAGAGTCATTGCACGGGCGTTTTGTACTGGGAACCGGAAGGCTACCACTCCTGGAGCCATTATTCGAAAGCCGCTTTCGACAACAACGGAAAACCGACGGTGGCATTGGATGCATTTAAAGAATGAATCGATTCAATAGTATACTTATCATTGCCTTGCTATTGTTGGTTTCGTGCCGGCAACAGCAGCAGCCGGCGTCGCCGCGGCAGGAAACCCTGCTGACGCAATGGGAATTCAGCCGCGACGGCCAGACATGGACGCAGGTGACCGTGCCGCACGACTGGGCCATCGAAGGCCCCTTCGACCGCAATAACGACCTCCAGGCCGTGCAAGTGACCCAGAACTTCGAAACCAGCGTCACCGAACATACCGGCCGCACCGGCGGCCTGCCGTACATGGGGAAAGGCTGGTACCGCACCCGCTTTGACGTGGCGGACTTCAAGCCCGGAGAACACGCCGTGACCCTGCTCTTCGACGGCGCCATGAGCCAGGCGCAGGTGCGCGTCAACGGCCGGCACGTGACCGAATGGCCCTACGGCTACAACGCCTTCCACGCCGACGTGACAGCGTTCATGAACCCCGACGGCCAGGACAACCTGCTGGAAGTCAGCCTCGAAAACCTGCCCAACAGCTCGCGCTGGTACCCCGGCGCCGGCCTCTACCGCAACGTGCACCTGATCAAGACCAACAAAACCCATATCCCCGTTTGGGGCACGTGCATCCGGACGACAGAACTGACGGCCGAAGAGGCGGCGGTGGAGCTGGAACTCCAGATAGCGGGATTCCGGGAAGGCATGTGGGTGGCTACAACCATCTGGGGACCCGACGGAAGCTATTGCGTCGGACTGAACCAACAGGCAGACAGCACGATGACGCAGAAGATGCGCATCCCCGTCCCGCAGACCTGGTCGCCGGAACATCCCGTCCTCTACCGCGCCGAGACCCGGCTGCTGGACGCGGATAACGAGACCGTGCTGGACCAGTACGAGACCCGCTTCGGCATCCGCACCCTCTCGCTGGTTCCCGACAAGGGCTTCTATCTCAACGGCCAGCGGCGCAAGATCCAGGGCGTGTGCAACCACCACGACCTTGGCCCGCTCGGCGCCGCCGTCAATAAGGCCGCCCTGCGCCACCAGCTGACCCTGCTGAAAGAAATGGGCTGCGACGCCATCCGCACCTCGCACAACATGCCCGCGCCCGAACTCGTGGAACTCTGCGACGAGATGGGCTTCATGATGATGGTCGAGGCCTTCGACGAGTGGGACATCGCCAAGTGCGAGAACGGCTATCACAGGTTCTTCGACGCGTGGGCGGAAAAAGATATGGTCAACATGATCCGGCACTTCCGCAACAACCCCTCCGTGATCATGTGGGGCATCGGCAACGAGGTGCCGACCCAGTGCGCCGACGAGGGCTTCAAAGTGGCGGCCTTCCTGCAGGATATCTGTCACCGGGAAGACCCGACGCGCCTGGTGACGGCCGGCATGGACCGGGCCGACTGCGTGGTCCGCAATGGTTTCGCGCAGCTGCTCGACATCGTAGGATTCAATTATAGAACATACAGATACACAGAAGCATACGACTTGTTACCTCAAAAACTGCTTCTGGGCTCGGAGACCGCTTCAACCGTGAGCTCCCGCGGCGTGTACAAGCAGCCGGCCGCGTTGAAGAGCGGCGCCGTCTATCCCGACAACCAGAGTTCCGCCTATGATGTGGAATACTGCTGGTGGTCCAATGTTCCCGACATTGATTTCGCGATGATGGACGACTACGAATGGACCATCGGGCAGTTCGTCTGGACGGGTTTCGATTACCTCGGCGAGCCCACGCCGTACGACGTGGATGCCTGGCCGAGCCATAGCTCGTATTTCGGCATCTTCGATCTGGCCTCGCTGCCCAAGGACCGCTATTGGCTCTATCGCGCGCAGTGGCGGAAAGACGATCCGACGCTGCACCTGCTGCCGCACTGGACCTGGCCGGGACGGGAAGGGGAGAAGGTGCCTGTGATGTGCTACACCAGCTGGCCCATGGCGGAACTCTTTGTGAACGGGGTCTCGCAGGGCGTGAAACGTTTCGAATCGTTTAAAACGGCTAATTCGGGCATCAACAACGAGGAGAACAGTGCCGCGACGATGCCGCGCTACCGCCTGATGTGGCCCGACGTGGTGTATGAGCCCGGCGTGATCGAGGTGGTGGCATACGATGCCGCCGGAAAAGAGCAGCAGCGCGAAGCGGTTCGCACGGCCGGCGAGCCCGCCGCCATCGAACTGTCGGCCGACCGGACGGTGCTGGATGCCGACGGCCTCGACCTGGCCTATGTCACCGTCCGCATCGTCGATGCCGACGGAAACCTCTGTCCGACAGCCGGTCCTGACGTCAGTTTCGCCGTCAGGGGCGCCGGCACCTTCCGCGCCGCCGCCAACGGCGACGCCACCTGCCTGGTGCCGTTCCAGTCCACGACCATGCCCGCTTTCAGCGGCCAGCTCACCGCCATCGTCCAATCTTCCCATCATAAGGGAACCATTACCCTCACAGCCACTTCCGAAGGATTGCAATCATCAACAATAAAGATAAAAACGAAATGAAAGCGGCTTCTTCTGCGCTCTGGCATTTGATTCTCGGACCGACGCTTCGCGTCTCCCTCCCATGCTGTGCATGGGCCCCTCCCGCTATCAAGCGCGGGTGCTTAGGGTCCTCGAATCAAATACCACCCGCGCATATGAAGAAGCCTTATTAAGCGTGGCAGAGCGGGTGGTTTTTCGGAGCCGCGAGCATTTTTCTGCGAGCGGGACGAAAACCAGAGCTCTGCGGAGCGATAGACGAGAATAACAATTAATAATAATAAAATGATAGACAAACAACTCCTCAAAGAAGACTTCGCAAAATATTTCGGCGAAGGAGAACCGCGCTTTTTCGCAGCCCCGGGCCGCATCAACATCATCGGCGAACACACCGACTATAACGGCGGCTTCGTACTGCCCGGCGCCGTCGACAAAGCCATCAGCATGGCCATCCGGCCCAACGGCACCGACATCGTCAACCTGGTCTCCATCGACCACGAAGACGCACACCTCTTCTTCCGCATCGGCGGCCCCCAGCCCAAAGAACAGTGGGCCTCGTACTTCTACGGCGTCATCGAAGAAATGCGCCAGCGTGGCGCCACGATCGGCGGCTTCAACGCCATCTTCGGCGGCGATGTGCCCCTGGGCGCCGGCATGTCCTCCTCCGCAGCCCTGGAATCGTGCGTCGGCACGGCCCTGAATGCCATCTACGACCTGAAGTTCACCAAACAGGAACTGGCCAAGATCGGCCAGATGACCGAACATCACTATATCGGCGTCCGCTGCGGTATCATGGACCAGTTCGCCTCCATCTTCGGCCAGAAAGGCCACGTCGTGCGCCTCGACTGCCGCAGCCTGATGTTCGACCTGGTGCCCTTCAAGCCCAAGGGCATCGAGATCGTGCTCATCGACACGATGGTCAAACACTCGCTTGCCTCTTCGGAATATAATGTGCGCCGTGCCCAGTGCGAAGAAGGCGTCGCCGTCATCAAGAAGTATCTCCCCGACGTGCAACTCCTGCGCGACGTGTCGATCGAAGAACTGGAAGCGCACCGCAGCGAGATCGATCCGGTCGCATACCGCCGCTGCGCCTTTGTGATCAACGAAAACAAGCGCCTGATGGCCGCCTGCGCCGCCATGGAGAAAGGTGACTTCGAGGAAGTGGGCCGGCAGATCTACGCCACCCACGACGGCCTGAGCCAGGAATACGGCGTGAGCTGCGCCGAGCTCGACTTCATCGTCGACATCGCCCGGGAGCACAAGGAAGTGCTGGGCGCCCGCATGATGGGCGGCGGCTTCGGCGGCTGCGTCATCGCCCTGGTCAGGAAAGAAGGCGTGACTTCCTATGTGGAAGACGTGAAAGAACGCTATCAGGTGAAATTCGACAAGGAGCCGCGCGTGATCGAAGTGGAAATCTCCGACGGCGCCCGCGAAATCTGACAGCCATGGTGAATTCCGACGACATCCGGCTGTTCAGCATCGTCAATGCGGACGGCTCTGAAGTGATCCTGTCGAACCTGGGCGCCGGCATCGTGTCGGTGGTGGTGCCCGACAAGGACGGACGCATGGCCGACGTGGTGCTGGGCTACCACAATCCGGAAGATTATGAGAATGACGGCCCTTACATGGGCAAGGTACCCGGACGTTTCGCCAACCGCATCGCGAACGGCCGCTTTACCCTGGGCGGCAGGACCTATGAACTGGCCGTCAACAACGGCCCGAACCACCTGCACGGCGGACCCGGCGAACAGAGCTTCGCCAACCGCATCTGGCAGGCCGAAGAAATCCGCGACGGCGTGATCTTCTCGCTCGACAGCCCGGACGGCGATGCCGGCTACCCCGGCCATCTCCACGTAGAGGCCCGCTATACCTGGAGCGACGACCACAGGCTCACGCTGCACCTGTCCGCCACGGCCGACCAGGAGACCGTCGTCAACCTGACGAACCACGCCTATTTCAACCTCAAAGGCGAGGATGCCGGCGACGTGACCGACCATGAACTCAAGCTCTTCGCCTCTCGTTACCTGCCGACCGACGAGGCTCTCACCCCGCAGGGCGCACCGGCCCCGGTGCAGGGCACGCCGATGGATTTCACCACGGCCAAGCCCATTGGACGCGGCCTGAAGGCCGATTTTCCGGCCTTGAACTATGGCAAGGGCTACGACAACTGCTTCGTGGTGGACGACTGGCAGAAAGGAATGGTGCGCCCCGTGGCACGGCTCTCCGAGGCCACGACCGGCCGCCGGCTGACCGTCAGCACCGATGCCCCCGGCATCCAGGTCTATACCGGAAACTGGCTGGAAGGCTGCCCGCTGTCGAAGAGCGGCAAGGCGTACCATGACTATGACGGCGTCGCCCTTGAATGCCAGTATTTCCCCGACTCGCCCAACCGCCCGGACTTCCCCTTCGAAACGCTCAAACCCGGCGAGGTGTATGAGACTACGATTGTCTTCGCCTTTGAATGAGTGCCGGACGATTTATAGCAACGAAGCTGGCGAAAGGCGGCGAACGCTGGAGCCGGACGAGCAACACCATCGCGTGGATCTCGGTCGGCCTGAGCGTCGCCATCATGATCGTCGCCATCGCCGTGGTCGCAGGCTTCAAACAAGAAATCCGCAGCCGCGTCACCGGCTTCATGGGCTCGGTCCTCCTGGTACAGCCCGGACAAGCCCCCATCAATGAACTGTACCCCTTCCAGGAAAACCTGTCCTACCGCGAACGCCTCGAGAAGGAACCCGGCGTGACCAGCCTTTCCGGCGTCGCCTGGCGCTCCGGCCTGATCAAGACCGAAACCGACATCGACGGCCTCTATTTCAAAGGCGTAGACTCCCTCTATAACCTGGATTTCTTTCGCGACTGCCTCGTCGAAGGCGACTTGCCCGACTACCACGGACGCATCTCCAACGACATCCTGCTGTCGCGCCCGACCGCACAGAAACTGGGCTTCAACGTGGGCGACGACGTCGTGGCCTATTTCATCGGCGACGAGGTGAAAGTGCGGAAATTCAAACTCTGCGGACTCTATGAAGCCGGCCTGGAGGAAATCGACGCCCGCATGGCGCTGGCAGACCGCCGGCACGTCCAGCGCCTGAACGGCTGGGCCGGAGACGAAGTCTCTTCGATCGAAATCCGCCTGAAACCCGGCGCGTCGATCGAGCGCATGACTGACCGCGTGGAAGAAGTCATTTTCGCGTATGCAGACGAAGAGGATACCGCGCTCTTCGTCACCCATGTGAAGAAACTCTACGGCCATCTTTTCGACTGGCTGGCCCTGCTGGATTTCAATGTGCTGATGATCCTGGCGCTGATGGTCGTCGTCGCCGGCTTCAACATGATCTCGGCCCTGCTGATCATCCTCTTCGAAAAAATCTCGACCATCGGCCTGCTGAAAGCCCTGGGCATGACCTCGCGCGAAGTGGGGAAGGTGTTCCTGCTGCGCGCCTGGAACCTGGTGGCCAAGGGTATGCTTTGGGGAAATGTCGCAGGCATTGCCGTCTGCCTGGTCCAGCACTACACGAAACTGATCAAACTGGACCCCGGCAGCTACTTCGTCAGCTCCGTCCCGATCCACCTGTCCATCGGCCAGCTCCTGCTGCTCAACCTTTCCGCCGCCGCCCTGCTGATGCTCCTCATTTCCCTCTCCACCCGCTTCATCTCCCGCATCTCACCCGACCGCACCATGCGCGTGGAATAGGCTTACTGTATGCTAATTTGAAAGCGAAGTGTGCGATCAGTGAGACAGGGTATGCCTTGCGAGACATGGCGCCCACGCCCCAGTGGGAGGGGCCCACGTAGTGGGAGGGTGGTTGAGCAAGGCATACCCTGCGAACCAGCTCACGAGCGATCGTTTTAATAGCGAGCGCAGTAACGCTCGTACGTCGCCTCGACAGCAGCAATGTACGCCGGCGTCGAATGATCGTCCAGATCGAAAACATGGGCTACATCGGCCCAGACGTTCCGGTCGAGCCCCAGCGAGTCGGCCACCGCCCGCCGCCGTGCCAGCGATCCGCCCCCGACATTGTAGGACGCCAGCGCAAAACGCAGGACATCCGACGGATCAACCCCTTCCCGGGCAAACTGTTCCAGCAGATCCTCCAGCAACATCGTCCCCAGCCGGATGCTCGTCTCCGGATCGAACAGATCCGCCTCCGGCTCCCCGAAATGCAGCGCCGCAACATCCATCAACTGCATGAGCCCCTTGGCACCCTGCGGCGAAAGCGCCCGCTCATCGAACTTGGATTCGTGGTAGACAATGGACGCCAGCAGCCGCCAGTCCATATCGATGTGCTGCGCATATTTCTTCAGCAGGAAATCATAGCGCGACAAGCGCCGCTCCTTCGCATTGTGCTGCGTCAGCCAGGGCAGGGAAGCCGCCGGGCAGATACCCTCGTCACAATGCCGGGGCCGGTGCTCATAGCCGGACAAGCTTTGCAGCAGAACGAGCACAAGAACGCACACAATGATCCTGAACCAACGCGAATCCATGCCGGGAACTATTGAATAGGGAACGGGAACGGCCAGAGAATGCCGAACTTGAAAGTCCGCTTGGGACGGATGTAGTGGTAGGCGGAGAAATAGCCCGGCTCCGGCCACTCATAGAATGCATTTGTGAACTTCACGAAGATACAGGCCCTGTGCCACTGGATGTTGGCGAAGATATCCATGTAGGGGAAGTTGCCGATCAGTTCGCGCTTCTGCGCGTAGAACTGGCCCAGGTCCGGACTGTAGGTCGGCGCATACCAGAGCGTGTTCGCGATGGCGTTGACACCGAGCTGCAAGTTCATCACGTTGCGCACGACATCGATGTCGAAATACCAGCGCAGATTGAGCGACAGCTTCGGCAGCGGCAGGACATCGTCGGGCGCCGACGTGAGCTGGAAGAGCACCTGGTTGTCGAAGTGCAGGCGCCATACCGTGAAATCCTTGCGCAGGTAGGCGCTCATCACGCTCACCGGCTTGTCGTACTGCCGGATCACCGCCAGCGTATCGTAGTACAACATGTTGGCCACCAGCGCATAGCCGAACTGCGCGTCGAGCCGCCACTTCGGAATCTCCAGCTGCGCCTCGACCTTGGTCGTGGATACCTTCGAGAAATCATTGTCCCACTTGTGGTGGTTCAGGAAGATCTGCTGCTCGAAGGGATGCGGCGTCTTGAGGCCGGTATGGAACTTGGCCATGATATGGATGCCCTCCGCAAGCGGGTAGAACGACACGCGGAGCTTTGCGTCGACGTTGAAATCGAACATGCGGGCGCCCGCGAAATAATAGTCCGCGTCGGCGTTCCAGGCAATGTATTTCTTGAGCTGCCCCGACAAACCGCCGTAGACATAGAAATTGTGCTGCGTGTCCCATTTCTTGCCCGTCAGGTAGTCGGTGGGCTTGAAGGCGTAGGTCGACAGGAGCTGGTAGCCGATGCCGGCGTTGACCTTGGCCAGCAGGGCGTCGGGCGCATAGGGCTGCAGCTTGATGAAAAAGCGGTTCTCCAGGTTGCGCACCGCCAGCTCGTCGGACGAACGGTTCTCGTCGATGTTGAACTGGTTGAAGTAGAAGTTGCGCCCGTAGGAGTCGCCCGAGCCGATTTCGTCGGTGTAGAGCTTGCTGTAGGTAGTGTATTCGCCGCTGTGGCCGATGTGGGCCATGGTGCCTTCACCCAGCGAGAGCGAGTCGCGGTCCTTGCGGAAGAAGTTGAGCGGGACGGCGAGCGTCTGGTGGATGAACGTGCTGCGGCGCTTGTAGAGGTTGTTCGCGCTGGTCAGGTTGACCGAGATGGACTTGGACTCCACGGACGTATCCCGGATCCAGAAGGAATCCTGGACACCGCCGTTCTCCTGGCGCTCGACACGCTGGCGGATATGGCCAAAGTTCGCGAAGTAGCGCTTGCCCATGTAGTTGCCCAGGATGAAGGTGTTGCGGTGATTGGTGTTCTCGTTGGTGAGCATGCCGCGGGAACCCAGGCGCCGGTAGGCGAGCGTGAAGTTGAACTGCGGCGTGATGTTCTGCGTGGAGCGCAGCCAAAGGTTCTGCTCTTCGAGGTTCTTGGCGGCCAGCGGCGTACCCCAGAAACCCAGCTCGGTGTAGGGCATCTTGGTGTTGAACTGCTGGACCGTCTCGTCGGTATTGGCGTCGCCGATATACGGAGTGAACATCGGCGCGTCGACAGCTTCCTCGCGCTTGAACCAGTTGTGGTAGAGCGCCGCGGAGCCGGGAGGGCCGAGGTAGGTGCCGTCGATGTCCTTCTTCATCATCGGCGCCTCGTAGAAATTGCTGTTGGCCGTCGTGTCGAGATGACTCTCGTGGTATTCGTTGAAACGCTTGTCGGAAGTCCAGACGAGCAGGCGGCGGTAGTACAGCGAGTCGGGGACGACGTAGGTCTCCAGGACGCGCGGCTTGGCGGCGCGGAGACTGTCGCGCTCTTCCTTCCGGATGCGGCGCATGGCCCGCTTGATGTCGCTCGTATCGGGCAGGTAGCGCGAAATGGAGTCGAAATAGGCCCGGGTGAGCGTGTCGAACTGGGGCAGGGTGGCGGTGTCGATCTCGTGCCAGAAGATATAGTCCAGCGAGTCGTAGACGGCCTTCAGGCGGATGGAATCCGCCATGCGGGCCAGGGTCGCTGAATCGGGCGCCGGTACCGTATCCGCAGCCGCGGCCGCCAGACTGTCCCTGACCGCCAATGAATCCAGCTTCTGGAAAATCGAATCCTGCAGCTGACGGAAATACCGGCTGCGATTATGTCCGGAAGCGACAGGTATGAGAAGGAATAAAGCGATGAGAATGAGTAAAGGTTTTCGGATAGATGCATTCCTTTTGCGAACGTGGCCGCCCATGGCAGGAGTTACCGGGGCGCTGCCCCGAACCCCGCCGCTTCGGCCTGCTATTACACAGGCTTTCGCTATGGCCTTCGCTATCGCCTGATGGCGATTATGATTATAGAAGGAATACATCTTGGAGAAAACCATTATACAATCTTCACGCCAATTCTGGCCAGTTCGTTGAGCGTGCGCTCATGTCCTTCTTTGTCGATGTAGCCGAGGGCGGCTTCCTGGACGAAGACCGTGTGGCCCGATTTGACCAGGTCGTAGCAGGTCTCGCGGATACAGTATTCCGTAGCGATGCCGCTGACCAGAACGTTCGGCGTCAGTACGGTGCTGAGCTCGATGCCTTCGGCGTTGTGGCTTTCATAACCGGAATATTGCTCTTTCTTGGGGTTGAGCCCCTTGAAGAACATGTTTTTCTTGGACGGACGATGCTCGGGCAGCGTCACGTCTTTGTAGAAGGCCTCGTGGATATCACCGCCATGGGTCTGCATCACGCAGTGTGCGGGCCAGGGACCGCCCTGCGACTTGAACGAGCAGTGGTTCACAGGATGATGGTCCAGGACGTAGAGCACCTGGTCGGTCGGGTAGCGGTTGATCACGCGCACGCTCTCGGCTACCGCATTCTCCGCATTCGCGCAGGCCAGCGAGCCGTCGATGAAGTCGTAGAGCATGTCGACCACTACGTGCGTGTAATTTTTGGGCGCGCCCGACTCTTCTTCCTGCATCTTGTTGATCTGCCGGATAAGCCGGTTGATGAGCCGCATCTTCAGGTCGTAGAGATCGTCGGAAATATCCACCTTGTAGTAGTGCGGATTGATGATACGTGTCTGCGTGTCGTTGAACGAAGCGAGGTTGGACTTGTAGTAGTCGCGTTTCTCGTAGATGGTGCGGGCATCTTCGAAGATGGTCCCGTTGTCGAAGGCGAGTTCCTGAAGCTTCTTGCAGGTGTAGGAACCGGCCGGGAAGGTGGTGTACTTCGTCTCGTCGGCCTCGTCCACGATGTGCAGTTCCTCGCCGTTCTCGATGATCTTCGCGAAAGAGTCGCCGCGCAGGCAGGTGACATCGGCCTTGAACTTGCCGTCCTGGATGATGCGGTACGTCACCTGGAAGCCCGGATTGATGAGCTTCGCCTTGTCTTCGCTGCGCTTGAGGATGGGCTCGTCGTCCACCTGCACGAGCTTGTAGACATTGCCGAAACACGGATTGTGCTTGCTCGTGGCGATGGCGTCGCCCACGCCGTAACTGTCGATGGCCGCGCCCTGCTTCTCCAGGTCGGAGATAATGTATTCGTCGAGCGAGTTGGTCGCGAAAATCTTGCAGTTCTTCAGGCCCGCCGCGTCAAGCGCCTCGCGGCACTTCACGGAAAGGTAGGCGAGGTCGCCGCTGTCGAGGCGGACGCCGTAACCCTGCGGGTAGCTGTCGTCGATGCCGTTGGCCTTGAAGGCCTTGATGGCGTTCTTGATGCCGCATTTCAGCGTGTCGAAGGTGTCGATGAGCAGGATGAGGCCCTCACCCATGTGCGTTTTGATGTAGGTGTCGAAAGCCTTGTACTCGCCCTCGATGGAGCAGCCGAACGAAGTGGTGTAGCTGTGCGCCATCGTGCCGCTGGAGGGAAAGCCGAATTCCACGCCGGCGAGGATGTTCGAAGAACTGGCGCAGCCGCCGATGAGGGCTGCCTTGGCGCCGTACTGCGCCGCCCAGGGGCCGTGGGCGCGGCGGGAGCCGAATTCGCTGACCGGGTGCGAGGCGGCGCGCGTGACACGCGAAGCCTTCGTGGCGATGGCCATCTGGTGGTTCATGATGCAGAGCAGGGGCGTCTCGAGCACCTGCGCCTCGATGATCGGGCCGACGACCGTGATGATCGGTTCCTTCGGGAAAGCGATCTCACCTTCCTTCATGGCATAGACCTGGCCCGTGAACTTCATGTGTGCCAGGTACTCGCGGAATTCGCGGTATTCTTCGCCCGGCAGGAACTGCTCGAAGAAGCCGATGTCTTCGCTGCCGAGGCCCGCGATCATCTGCATCGCTTCGCGCGTGCCGCTGACCACCGCCCAGTTGTTGTTGTCGGGCGCCTTGCGGAAGAACAGGTTGAAGACGGCGATTTTGTCCTTCATACCGTTCTCGTAGAAGGACTTGCCCATCGTATACTGATATTTGTCAGAGCAATAGGAGATATTGAGCATAGTATGCTAAATTTGAATGTCCAGCGGAAGTTGCAGTTCGGAGAGCTTGCCCACGTCATGGAGCACGAGGCCCGGCATGACGGCGGCGCGCACGGCATGCGTGCGGCAGACCGAAAGGTAAAAGTCGACGATCGAAAATTTCTCCGGCCAGTCGCGCATCAGCGGGAAGATGGCCGGGTCGATGTAGTGGATGCCCGAGAAGGCCAGGCGCGTGCAGCAGTCCGGGTCGATGCCCGGGTAGGGACTGCGCACTTCGCCCGTTGCGATGTTCGTCCAGCCCACGAGCAGCCCGTCTTCGTCGAAGAGGAAATAGCGCTGCGTGGGGCGGTCGCTCACGAGGATGGTGGCCAGGTCGCCGGCACGGTGCTGCGCCCGGAACCAGGCCAGGTCCAGGTTGGAGAGGATGTCCACATTGTGGACCAGGAAAGGCGCGCCGCTTTCCAGCAGGGGCGCCGCGTGGCGGATACCGCCGCCCGTCTCGCGCAGCAGGTCGGTCTCGTCGGAAAAGGAGACCTTCACGCCGAAGCAGTCCTGTGCGGCCACATAGTCGCGGATCATGTCGGCGAAATGGTGCACGTTGATGACGATGTCGTCATAGCCCGCGGCCAGCAGCTTGTGCATCACATGTGCAAGCAAGGGTTCGCCGCCCACGGGCACCAGGGCTTTGGGCATGGTGTCGGTCAGGGGTTTGAGGCGTGTGCCGAGGCCGGCGGCAAAGACAAGGGCTTTCATCGGCTCAGAGTTCCTTCTCAATCTCGAGTTCGCGGTGCGTGATGCGCACGCGGATGCTGAATTTGGCCGCCAGGTGCTCGGCCAGGTGCTCGGCACAGTAGACGGAGCGGTGCTGGCCGCCGGTGCAGCCGAAACTCACCATCAGGTGCGTGAACTTGCGTTCGATGAAGCGCTGCACGTGCGCGTCCACCAGCGCGTAGGCATGGTCCAGGAAGGTCAGGACGCCGCCGTCGTCTTCCATGAACTTGATGACTTCGGGATCCATGCCCGTAAAGTGCTTGTAGTGCTCGTACTTGCCCGGATTCTCCAGGCCGCGGCAGTCGAACACGTAGCCGCCGCCGTTGCCGCTGGCGTCGTTGGGGATGCCTTTCTTGTAGGCGAAGCTGAAGATGTCCACTTCGAGGCCGCGCTCCACGTTCATGTCGGAGAACTCCTTCAGGGAAGTCAGGTCACCCAGCAGTTTGTTCAGGTAGGGATATTCTTCGAAAGGCTCCTTGAGCAGCCGGCGCAGGTTCTCCATGGCGTAGGGCACGCTCTGCAGGAAGTGCGGTTTCTTCTCGAAGTAACCGCGGAAGCCGTAGGCGCCCAGCACCTGCAGGGTCCGGAAGAGGACGAAGTGGCGCAGCGTGCGCATGAAGTCGGCTTTGCTGATGGGCATATAGGGCTTCAGGGCGTCCAGGTAGGCGTCGATGAGCTCCATCTTGAAGTCTTCGGAATACGCGGCCTTGGCCTGCCAGATGAAGGAAGCCACGTCGTAGTAGACGGGACCCTTGCGGCCGCCCTGAAAGTCGATGAAGTAGGGCTCGCCGTAGCGGATCATCACATTGCGCGCCTGGAAGTCGCGGTAGAGGAAGGTGTCGGACATGCTCCGCATGAGCACGTCGGACATGGTGCGGAAATCCTTGTCAAGCTCGATCTCGCTGAATTCGAGGCCGGTGGCCTTGAGGAAGCAGTATTTGAAATAGTTCTGGTCGAACGAGATCATGCGTTCGTCGAACGCGGGCTGGGGGAAGCAGACCGAAAAGTCAAGACCTTTCGCTCCTTCGAACTGAATTTTGGGCAAGGCCCGGATGGCTTTGAAGATCAGCGCTTTCTCGGCTGGCGAATAGCTGCCTTTTTCCCGGCCCTCCGCCACCAGGCTGAAGAGGGTGTCGTCGCCCAGGTCTTCCTGCAGGTAGCAGGAGAAGTCACGGCTGTGGGCCAGGACGCGGGGGACGTTGAGTCCTTGTGCGAGGAAGTGCTCGGCCATCTTCCAGAAGGCGATGTTTTCGGGCACGGAGGTACCGCGGGCGCCGATCAGGGTGGTGTCGTTGCCGGTGATGCGGAAGTAGCGGCGGTTGCTGCCGGACGAAGGGAGTTCGTCCATCTGGCGCACGGGCTGTCCGGTGTACTGTTCGAATAAGGCTTTTACTGGATCCATTGTATTATATCCGTTCAATATCGCTCCGCTTCGCTCTGGTATTCGTCTCGCTCCAAAAAAAAGTCGCTGCGCCGAATACCACCCGCTCAGCTACGCTTCATGTCTGAAAAATCAATCGCAATAATGCGCGTCAGGTATAGCGTCAAAAACCCATAGCCGCCCGTGGCTCTGTGAACGGGAGGGGCCCAAAGCCTTGGCTTTGGGAGGGATAGCGCGAAGCGCGTAGGTTTTTGAGGCTATACCTGCAAGCATTGCGATTCATTTATCTTTCAAAGATAGTCATTATTATTCAGCTTTCCAACCGACGGTCTGCACCAGGGTGATTTCCTGCGTAGGAGAGAGGCAGAGACGGGCGGCAAGGCTGTCTTTGGGAACCATTGCGCGGACGACGGTGGCCAGGCCTTCGGAGGCGCAGAACAGGTAGATGTTCTGGGAGATGAAGCCCGTGTCGACGTAGATTGTTTCGACGACGCCGCGGGGCGTCTTGCCGGTGACAGCCTCGGTGCGGGCGACGAAGGCCAGTTCCGCGGCGGCGGTGCCGACGTAGTCCTGGGCGCCGGAGGCAGCGCGGAGGTCTTCGGCGCTTAGCTGCAGGAGCCGGTTGGCGGCGGCGTCATAGCGGTAGGCGCCTTCGGGAAGCAGCACATAGACGTCGGTCTCCTGACGGTTGTGTGAGGAGGGCGCGGCCCGGCGCTTGTCGGTGATGAAGCCCCAGGCGGCCCAGAGCAGGTCGGAAAGGAGCTGCAGGTCAGCGGGATCGTCGAGGCGGAAGCGGCGCCGACTGAAGGTGCGCACGGAACGGCGTGCCTGTATAGCATCGCGCAGCGGCATACCGCCGCTGCGCTGTGCTTCAGGGAGTCGGATGTCGCCCACGGCTTATCCGAGCTTCGGGCCGGCAGCCACGAGAGCCTTGCCTGCCTTGTTGTATTCGTATTTCTTGAAGTTCTTGATGAAGCGGGCGGCCAGATCCCTGGCTTTCTCGTCCCACTGCTTCGGATCGGCGTAGGTGTCGCGCGGATCGAGGATCGCGGTGTCGACGCCTTTGAGCTTGGTCGGGACTTCAAAGTCGAAGTAGGGGATCTTCTTGGTCTTGGCCTTGTCGATGCTGTGATCGAGGATGGCGTCGATGATGCCGCGGGTATCCTTGATGGAGATGCGTTTGCCCGTGCCGTTCCAGCCGGTGTTCACGAGATAGGCCTTGGCGCCGCTCTTCTTCATCTTCTTGACCAGCTCCTCGGCGTATTTGGTCGGATGGAGCTCCAGGAAGGCCTGGCCGAAGCAGGCGGAGAAGGTCGGGGTGGGCTCGGTGATGCCGCGCTCGGTGCCGGCCAGCTTGGCGGTGAAGCCGCTCAGGAAGTAGTACTTCGTCTGCTCGGGGGTCAGGATGCTCACCGGAGGCAGCACGCCGAAGGCGTCGGCGCTCAGGAAGATGACCTGCTCGGCGGCAGGGCCCTGGCTTTCCGGACGGACGATCTTCTCGATGTGGTAGATCGGGTAGCTGACGCGGGTGTTCTCGGTGACTTTCTTGTCGGCGAAGTCGATCTTGCCCTTCTTGTCGACGGTCACGTTCTCGAGGAGCGCGTCGCGGTGGATGGCGCCGTAGATGTCGGGCTCAGCTTCCTTGTCGAGGTTGATGACCTTGGCATAGCAGCCACCTTCGAGGTTGAAGACGCCCTTGTTGTCCCAGCCGTGCTCGTCGTCGCCGATCAGGAGGCGTTTCGGGTCGGTGGAGAGAGTGGTCTTGCCGGTGCCCGAGAGGCCGAAGAAGATGGCGGTGTTCTCGCCGTTCATGTCGGTGTTGGCCGAGCAGTGCATGGCGGCGATGCCCTTAAGCGGGAGGTAGTAGTTCATCATGGAGAACATGCCTTTCTTCATCTCGCCGCCGTACCAGGTGTTCAGGATCACCTGCTCGCGGCTGGTGACGTTGAAGGCGACGCAGGTATCGCTGCGGAGACCGAGCTCCTTGAAGTTCTCGACCTTGGCCTTGGAGGCGCAGTACACCACGAAGTCGGGCTCCTGGTCGAATTCCTTCTGGTTCTTCGGACGGATGAACATGTTGGTCACGAAGTGGGCCTGCCAGGCCACCTCCATGATGAAGCGCACTTTCATGCGGGTGTCGGCATGGGTGCCGCAGAAGCCGTCGACCACGAACAGACGCTTGCCGCTTAGCTGTTTCTGGGCCATCTTCTTGACTTCCTTCCACACTTTTTCGCTCATCTTGTGGTTATCGTTGGGGTACTCTTCGGTGGTCCACCAGATCTCGCCCGGAGCGCCTTCCTTCGTGGTCTTGTCGTAGACAATGTATTTGTCTTTGGGGCTGCGGCCGGTGAACACGCCGGTCATCACGTTGATGGCGCCAAGCTCGGTGACGACGCCTTTGTCGTAACCCTCGAGGCCGGGTTTGGTTTCTTCGTTGTAGAGAACCTCATACGTGGGGTTGTAGAGCACCTCTTTCGTGCTCTTGATACCGTACTGTTTCAGATCAATGCTAGGCATAGTATAAATGAATTAAACAATAGACGAATTTGATGTCGCAAAGATATTCTTTTTTATTCAAACAAAAAATCACTAATTTTGGTGACGCGTAAGTTATGCAAAAATTGTGCTAGGATGTTAATGACACTGCAGCGGCATTGGGGATACGAGCGCTTCCGGCCCATGCAGGCCGAGATTATCACGGAAGCGCTGGCGGGGAGGGACGTGCTGGCGATCCTGCCGACCGGCGGGGGGAAGAGCATCTGCTTCCAGGTGCCGGCCCTGATGCAGAACGGCCTCTGCCTGGTCGTCTCGCCGCTGATCGCCCTGATGAAAGACCAGGTCCAGCATCTGCGCGACCGCGGCATCCCGGCCCTGGCCGTCTATTCCGGCATGACCTACCGGGAGATCGACATCACGCTCGACAACGCCGTCTACGGCGACTACAAGTTCCTCTATGTCTCGCCCGAGCGGCTCCGCACGCCGCTGTTCCAGACGCGCCTCCAGCGCATGCACGTCAACTTCCTGGTGGTCGACGAGGCGCACTGCATCTCCCAGTGGGGCTACGATTTCCGACCCGACTACCTGGAGATCGCGGCCATGCGCCAGCTCATCGGCCCGCAGGTGCCGGTCATCGCCCTGACCGCTACCGCCACGCCCGTCGTGGCCAAAGACATCATGGAGAAGCTGGGCTTCCGCCAGGAGAACCTGCTCACCGGCGACTTCGCCCGCCCGAACCTCTCGTACATCTTCCGCAAGACCGACGACAAGATGGGCCAGCTGCTGAAAGTGTGTGAAAGCGTGGAGGGCAGCGGCATCGTCTACGTGGCGCGCCGCAAAAGCGCCGAAGACATCGCCGCTTTCCTGCGCAGCCGCGGCATGGCCGCCGAAGCCTATCATGCCGGCATGCCGCATGAGGCCCGCAGCCGCGTGCAGGAAGCCTGGAAGGCAGGGGAGACCCGCCTCATCGTCTCGACCAACGCTTTCGGCATGGGCATCGACAAGCCCGACGTGCGCCTGGTCTGCCACTATGACATGCCCGACACCCTCGAGGGCTATTACCAGGAAGCCGGCCGGGCCGGGCGCGACGGGCGCAACGCCTTCGCCGTGCTGCTGTGGAACCGCAGCGACGTCGCCCGCCTGCGCCAGACTCTCCGCAGCTCGTTCCCGCCGCTCGACACCATCCGCGAGATCTACCAGCAGGTGTGCAGCTACCTGGGTTTCGCCTATGAGGAAGGGAAGGACGCCTGCGTGAAATTCGAGGTTGAGCAGTTCGCGCGCCGCTTCCACGTGCCCGCCAGCACCGCCTGGTACGCCGTCAAGTATCTGGAGACCGCCGGGTACTGGACCCTCAGCGAGACGCTGCAGATCCCGGCGAAGATCCAGTTCACCGTGAGCCGCGACGAGCTCTACCGCATCCAGCTGGGCAGCGCCGACACCGACCGTTTCTTGAAGCTTCTGCTGCGCATGTACACCGGCCTGTTCACCGAATACGTGCCCGTCGACCTCGACAAAATCGCCAGGACCGGCCGTTACGCACCCGCCGTGGCCGAGGAGAAACTCCGCGAACTCGCACGCCGGCAGGTCCTCAAGTTCATCCCCGCCATCAACGCACCGATGCTCACCCTCCATACGGAACGCCTGGTTCCCAAGAACCTCCGCCTGCCCCAGCAGGACTGGGACGACCGCGTCAGCCGGCGGACCGCCCGCCTCGACGCCTTTGTCGGCCTGGTTGAGAACGACAGCGAGTGCCGCTGCATGCAGATGTACCGCTATTTCGGCCAGACTGTTGAAAAACCGTGCGGAAAATGCGATGTCTGCCGTTTGCAAAATCCAAGAGAATGACTTACCTTTGGGCTTCGATATTGATTCCAAACAATACGATACCTCAATGAAAAGAATCTTTTCCCTGATCGCTGCCTTCGCCTTTGGCGCGGGCATTTTTGTATCTGCCCAGCAGATGCCGGCGATTCCGGTCGACCCGCAGGTGCGCATCGGCCAGCTTGAAAACGGATTGACCTATTACATCCGGCACAACGAGGAGCCGAAAGGACAGGCCAACTTCTACATCGCCCAGAAAGTGGGTTCCATCCTGGAAGACGAGTCGCAGCGCGGCCTGGCGCACTTCCTCGAGCACATGTGCTTCAACGGCACGGAGCATTTCGCCGGCAACGGCGTGGTCAAGTACTGCGAGAGCATCGGTGTGAAGTTCGGCGCCGACCTGAATGCCTATACCAGCATCGACGAGACCGTATATAATATAGACAACGTCCCCGTGGCCAAGGTGCCCGAGGCCATCGACTCCTGCCTGTGGATCCTCCACGACTGGGCGGACGGCCTGCTGCTCACTCCGGAGGACATCGACGGCGAGCGCGGCGTGATCCACGAAGAGTGGCGCAGCCGCCAGAACGCGCAGATGCGTCTGTACGAAAAGATCCTCCCTGTCATCTATCCGGGCAACAAATACGCCGAGCGCATGCCGATCGGCCTGATGGAAGTCGTCGACAACTTCCCGTACCAGGTGCTCCGCGACTATTATGAAAAATGGTATCGCCCCGACCAGCAGGGCATCGTGGTGGTCGGTGACATCGACGTGGACGCCGTGGAAGCCAAGATCAAGGACATCTTCGGCACCATCGCCAAACCCGAGAACCCCGCCGAGCGCTACTACGTGCCGGTCGAAGACAACGACGAGACCATCGTCGCCATGGCATCCGACAAGGAGTTCCCGTCGGCCCTGAGCTTCATCTTCTGGAAGCACGAGGCTTACCCCAACGAGATGAAGGGCGACATGAACTACCTGATCTACCAGTACGCCATGGGTATGGCCGACCTGATGCTCAACGAGCGCCTGCAGGAATTCACCCAGCTGCCCGAGCCGCCGTTCATGATGGCCCAGTTCGGTGCGGACGAGGACTTCTTCATCGCCAAGACCAAGAAGAGCTTCATGGGTTATCTTGCCTGCAGTGAAGACAAACTGTCCGACGCTGTCTCCACCGTATGGCGCGAGATCCTGCGTGCCAAACGCAACGGCTTTACCGCCAGTGAATATGAGCGCGCCCGCAGCGAATACCTGAGCCAGGTCGAATCGCGCTACAACGCCCGCGAGAAGAAGAGCAGCGCTTCGTACTGCACGGAGTACGTGCGCCACTTCATCGACCGCGAGCCGATCATGGGCGTCGAGAACGAATTCGCTCTCGCACAGCAGCTGGCCCCGAACATCCCGGTCGAGGTAATCAACCAGGTCTTCGGCCAGATGGTGGAAGAAGGCAAGAACATCGTGGTGGCCTGCATGCTCCCCGAGAAGGAAGGCGTGGTCTATCCGACGGAAGCCGAAATGAAACAGCTGCTCGCCAGTGTGGCCGCCGAGACCATCGCGCCGTATGAGGACAAGGTCTCCGACGAACCGCTGATGGCCGTCCTGCCGACGCCCGGCAAGGTCAAGAAGACCCAGCCCGCCCAGTTCGGCTATACCAAGTACACGCTCTCGAACGGTGCCGTCGTCTATGTGAAGACCACCGATTTCAACAAGGACCAGATCCTGCTCCGTGCCTTCAGCGAAGGCGGCATGTCGCAGTACTCTCTCGACGAGGCGCTCAATCTCAAGAACCTCGACCTGATCACCGAGGGCGGCGTGGGCAACTTCAGCGCCACGGAACTCACCAAGGCGCTGGCCGGCAAGCAGGTGTCCGTCAGACCGGTCATCGGCAGCTACGAAGAGGCCATCCGCGCCAATTCCACGCCGAAGGACTTCGAGACCATGATGCAGCTGGTTCACCTCTATTTCACGGCCCAGCGCACCGACTACGACGCCTTCAAGTCGTGGCAGAACAAGACGCGCGCCCAGCTCAAGAACCAGGAGGCCCAGCCGATGACGGCCCTGCAGGATTCGCTCACCAAGGCCCTCTATAACGGCAATCCGCTTCCCGGCCGCATGAAAGCCGCCGACGTCGACAACGTGGACTACGACCGCATCATGCAGATCGGCCGCGAGCGCTTCGCCAATGCCGCCGACTTCACCTTCATCATCACCGGTGCCTTCGACGAGGCTACGATGCTGCCGATGGTGGAGCAGTACATCGCTTCGCTGCCGTCCAAGGGCAAGCCCGAAAAGGCCCGCTCGCTCGGCTTGCGCTTCGCCCAGGGCCACAACGACGTGATCTTCCCCAAGGATATGGAAGTGCCGATGGCCGTGGTGGTCTACATGGAAACCGCCGATGGCGTCTACAACCTCCGCAACGACCTGACCATGGACATCGCCAACCAGATCCTGGACATCATCTACACCGAAGAGATCCGCGAGAAGGAAGGCGGCACCTACGGCGTGAGCACGGGAGGCGGTTACAACTACTCCTACGTGCCGGAGACCCAGGCATACCTGCAGATTGTCTACCAGACCAGCCCTGAAGATTATGCCCGCCTGAACAAGCGCATCGAGGAGCTGCTCGCCGACTTCGCCCAGAACGGTCCTTCCGAGGCCAATCTCGCCAAGGTGAAAGACTACATGCACAAGAAATACCAGGAGAACCTGCGTGAAAACGCCTACTACAACGGGGTCCTCACCGGCTACCTGCGCTACGGCGTCGACCAGATGACCGATTACGAAAAAGTCCTGGATTCCATCACGGCCCAGGATGTGGCCAAAGCCGTGCGCGACCTGCTCGCCCAGGGCAACCAGACCCTCGTCATCATGTACGGTGAAACCAAATAGAACGTATAGATCATGAGCCAGCTTCATATCATTGACCACCCCATGATCCAGCACAAGCTCTCGATCATGCGTGACATCCGTACCGGCGCGAAAGATTTCCGCCAGCTCCTGACCGAAATCTCGCTGCTGATGGGCTATGAGGTCACCCGCGACCTCCCGCTCGAACCCGTCGAGATTGAAACGCCCATGTGCAAGACGACCGCGCGCGTCATCTCCGGCAAGAAGCTCGCCATCGTCCCGATCCTGCGTGCAGGACTCGGGATGGTGGACGGCCTGCTGACGCTGCTGCCCGTCGCCAAGGTGGGCCATATCGGCCTGTACCGCGACGAGACGACGCATCTGCCGGTCTCTTACTATTGCAAGATGCCGTCCGACATCTGCCACCGCCTGGTGATCGTCACCGACCCGATGCTCGCCACCGGCGGCAGCTCTTCCGACGCGCTCACGATGCTCAAGAAAAACTATGGTTGCACCCAGCTGCGCCTGATGTGCCTGGTGGCTGCACCCGAGGGGGTCAAGAAACTGCAGAAGGATCACCCCGACGTGGATATCTACACGGCAGCCCTCGACGAAGAACTCAACAGTGACGCTTACATCCTCCCGGGCCTCGGCGATGCCGGCGACCGTATTTTTGGTACGAAATAATGCTCTGGTACTATCTCCTTACAGCAGTCCCGCTCGGCCTGTTCATCGTCTATCTCCTGGTGATGGACTCGTTCAAACTGACCAAATGGTCCACACTGGTTTCCAGCATCGTCAGCGGCATGCTGATATTTCTGCTGTCCTGGCTGATCTGCCGCATCCCGGCGATCGGCCAGAACAAGCTGATGATCTCTATTGTCGAAGAACTGTGCAAAGGTGCGCTCCTCTATCTGTTGATCGCCCGGCACAAGGTGGGACTGCTGGGAGATGCCACCATCTACGGTTCGGCCATCGGTGCCGGCTTCGGCCTGATGTCGAACTGTTTTCATCTTCATCACCTGCTGGCCGAAGGTGCCGTGAACGGCTGGCATACGATCTTCCTGGGCTTTGAGGCCGCGGTGATGCACATCGGTTGCACCTCACTGCTGGCCATGGCGCTCATGATGGTCAATCAGGGCAAGTTCGGCCACAGTCAGCGCGCCAAGATCCTGGGCACCGTCATCAGTTACGCCGTCACCATCGTCGTTCACTACGTGCACGCGCTCGAGCCCATCGATCCGCTCATCCTGACGGCCTTGCTGGTGGCGTACTACGTCGTGAGCAAGCGCTCGCTCTTCAAGAAAAACAGCAAGTTCGTGCACGAATGGCTCGACGAGGGCATCAACAACGAGATAATCCTGCTGGGCGCCCTCAAGCGCGGCGAGTTCGCCGGCACGCGGGCAGGGGAGTACCTGCTCACGCTGAAAGAGCGCTTTGAGCCCGAAGATTTCTTCGACATGTACTGCTACGTACAGAACTACCTGGAACTTTCGATTGCAGCCCGCAGCAATCTGATCTTGAAGGAAGCCGGCATCGAGCCGGTGCGCGACCCGGAAAACCGGGCACGCCTGAGCGAGATGATGGTCCTGCGGAAGCGCATCGGCCCCACGGCGGTAGCGGCACTGGAGCCCATCGTGGACCGAAGTCAGGTCAACCAGTGGGCGATGTCAAGTCTTGTTTGACGGGGCTCTGCCCCGAACCCCGCCGCTCCGGCCTGCTATTACGAAGGCTATCGCAACGGCCTCCGCTAGCGCCTGATGGCGCGGGAGTCATCATCCGTTCACATTCCTCCTCTTTACTCGATTGAGTTGATGTCGACGAGGTTGTTCAGGATGGCGTAGGCCGTCAGGCCGGCGACCGTCTTGATGCCGGTCTTGCGCGTGATGTTCTTGCGGTGCGTGATGACCGTGTTGATGGAAATGTGGTGCTTGTCGGCGATTTCTTTATTGAGCAGACCCTGGGCCACGCTCACCAGGATTTCTTTCTCACGCCCCGAGAGTTCCTCGCGTTCCGGCTCTTCCCACGCCAGGGCCACGCTGCGCGGTGCGGTCTGCAGGCGCACCAGCGGCGCAAGCACTTCATCTTCGATGCAGGTGTGCCGGTCGATGTCGTGCTGGAGCGTGTAGATGGCCATCAGGATCTCGCGGCGCCGGCGCGGGTCGCACGCATCGGGCAGGGACTTCAGGATGAGGTTCTTGACGTCGGAGAGGGTCTCGTGGATCTGCGTGTGGTTGGGGAAGACGCACTGCTGCTCCTCAGAAGCGAAATGGTGCTCCAGCTCCCGGCGGAAATCGGCCAGGAAACGGCGGATGACCTGTTTCTGCGCCTCGGTGCAGGGCTGCGTCAACGCTTCGATGCCTTCGCTCAGGCGGGGCAGCGCCTCTTCGATGTAATAGTCGTGCGAGCGGTGCAGGTACGCGAGCACGTCTTCGACGCGGCAGTTGCGCAGCTGGCTGAGCGCGGGGCGGAAAAGGGGATCGGAATATACTTCGCAGAGCAGCAGGAAAGTATCTGTGTCCACATCGCAGCTCCGGCACAGCGTCTCGACGGTCTGCTCGCCGAAACTCCGGTCAAGACCCAGGCGGGTGCAGAGGGTCAGCAGGTGGAAATCGCACTCCACCAGCTCCGCCATTTTCATTTTCCGGTTGAATCTCACCATTCCGTCACATCGCTGCGTTTTGCAAAAATAACAAAAAAACACTATTTTTGTTTGATTAATATGACCAGAACCAACCATGACCAAAGAAACTGTCTTCGAGGGGCTCAAGGAAATCCTTGCCAGCGTCAAGCCCAAACTCGATCCGTCCAACATCAGTTTTGACAGCAAGTTGCTCACCGACCTGGGCATCGACTCTCTCTCGATGCTGCTGCTTTCGCTGGCGGCGGAAAACAAGTTCAACATGCGCTTTGCTTCCGACGTCAAGTTCGAAACCGTCGGCGATGTCTGCGACTACATTCTAAAAGCTGCCAATTAAGTTTAATCCATTTAACACCCTTTTCCCATGAACCGACACGACTATTTCTATAATATGGTCGCTGCTGAAGACATGCAGCGTCTCCGTTATATCCCGACCGTTTCCGAATTCGTCGACTGGATCGCCGCCGAATATGCCGATATGCCGGCTCTTTCCGACCTGACCCGGACGTACACCTATCAAGAGATGTGTGAGCGCATCGCCCGCCGCCGCGCCTTCATCGAGGAGCTCGGCCTGCAGAAAGGCGCGCACATCGCCGTCTTCGACCGCAACAGCCAGGACGCCATCGAGCTCTTCCTGGCCATCACCAGCGCCGGCTATGTGGCCATGATGTTCCCGTCCGCCCTGCCGGAGCAGGCCGTCATCGGCTGCTGCATGAAGTTCGACATCTCCGCCCTCTTCGTGCGCGACGAATTTGCGCCGCTGTGCACGAAACTGCAGGGCGTGAAGGTCGTTCCGGCATCGAGCATCGCCGACAAGGGAATCCCTGCTGCCAGGGTCGACAAGGAGAGCCCCGCCGCCATCTTCTTCACCGGCGGCACCACGGGCGCCCCGAAGGGCGCCGTGCTGAGCCACCGCGCCCTGATGCGCGGCAGTTTCAACGCCATCTTCAAGCCCGGCAGGGTCATCGGCGTGCACCGCTACATCGCGCTGCTGCCGCTCAGTCACGTGTTCGGCCTGATCGCCGGCACCATGGGCTGCTTCTATACCGGCAACCTCATGCATACCTGCGAGGACATGAAGGCCACCATCGGCAAACTGCCCGTCATCAAGCCGACCATCCTGGTCATCGTGCCGGGTATCTGCGACATCCTGGCCGGCTTGTGCAAGATGTACGGCCCGCAGTTCCTCGGCGGCCAGCTTCGCCAGATCATCTCGGGTGCCGCCAATGTGCCGCCGCGCCTCGTGGAGATCTTCACGAAACTGGGCGTCGAATTCTGCTTCGGCTACGGCCTGACGGAAGGCGCGAACCTGACTTCCGCCAACGCGGACGCCGTGGAGAAACCCACCTCCATCGGCCGCGTCTATCCCGACCAGGAATACAGGATTGTTGACGGCGAGCTCTGGACGAAGGGAGACAATACCTTCTCCGGCTATTACAAGGATCCGGAGAACACGAAAGCGGCTTTCGGTGAAGACGGCTGGCTCCGCACGGGTGACCTGGTGCGCGAAGACGAGGAGGGTTTCCTCTACATCGTGGGCCGCATCAAGAATCTGATCATCCTGCCGAACGGCGAGAACGTGAGCCCTGAGTCACTCGAGGAGCCCTTCTATGCCGACGCCTGCGTCCGCGACGCGATGGTGAAAGAGGTTGAGATGAACGGTGAAAAAGTCATCGGCATCGAGATCCTGCCGCAGATGCCGGCGTTTGACGGAAAGTCCTGGGAAGAGGTGGAAGCCTACATGACGGCGCTGGTCGAGAAGATCAATGCGACGCTGCCTTCGACGCACCGCATTGCGAAAGTGACCGTGCGCAAGGAGGATTTCAAGCGCACCGGCAGCATGAAGGTCGCGCGCAACTAGCCGGATTCTCTTAAAGATAGCTTTGCAAAGCGTAGCGGGTGGTGTCCGGCGAAGCGACCTTTTTTCGGGAGCAAGACGAACACCAGAGCGAAGCGGGCAAAGCTATCTTTATGCCCAGACTAGCAATCCAGTACAGATGATGGCGCCGGAGACGAAGAGGTCGATCAGGCAGTAGCCCATAATGTCCTTGGCGTTGAGCTTGGCAATGGCAAGGGCGGGGATGGCCCAGAAGGGCTGGATGAGATTCGTCCACGCATCGCCCCAGGCGATGGCCATGCCCGTCAAGCCCGGATCCACACCCAGGTCGGCGCCCGCCGTGAACATGATGGGGGCCTGGATGGCCCAGTGACCGCCGCCCGAAGGTACGAACATGTTCAGGATGGCCGCGCAGAGGAAAGTGAAAAGCGGGTAGGAGGTCGGTGTCGAGATGCGGATGCACGCATCACTGATCACCGTACCCAGGCAGATGCCGGAGTGTCCCACGCCCATGATGATGCCCATGATGCCCGCGTAAAAGGGGAACTGCAGGATGATGCCCGAAGCCCCCGAGGCCGCTTTCGTGAACGCACCTACATAAGCCTGCGGCGTCTTGTGCAGGATGACGCCCAGGAACAGAAAGATCAGGATCACGGTGTTCAGGTCGAGCGAGCCGCCCCGGAAGAAGAGCTTGATGACCACGTAGGAGAGACCCAGCAGGGAGATGATTCCGCTCAGGACGCGGCTGTTTTCCATCTTTTCAGCAGGCGTTTCGGGCGTTTCCTTCGTCTTCACGGGCTCGTCCTGCAGCAGCAGGGGATCGACCATCAGCACCTGGTTGCCCTTGGGGTGCATGAGCGTGTTGACCAGCACCAGCGCCATGATGACCAGGGCCACCATGACGAGGTTGTGCGGATCGAGGATGGTCTGCGAGATGGGTACGGGGTTGGTGAGCGCGCCGCGGGTGATCTCTTCCAGCCCGTTTCCCGGCGTGGCCATGGTCAGCGGAATGGAGCCTGATATGCCCGCGTGCCAGACGACGAAACCGCTGTAGGCCGAGGCGATGAGCAGGCGGTAGTCCACGCCGCGCAGCTTGCGGGCGATTTCCCGGGCGAACACCGCGCCGACGATCAGGCCGAAGCCCCAGTTGAGCCAGCAGGCGACCGCCGAGACACCCGTTACCAGCGCAATGGCGCCGCCCGGCGTCCTGGGGAGGGAAGCCAGGGCGCTGATGCCTTTCTTCACCGCGGGGGCTGCCGCCAGGGTGGAACCGCACACCAGCACGAGCGCCATCTGCATGGCGAAGGCCAGCAGCGACCACACGCCGCCGCCCCAGTGTTCGACCACTTCGAGCGGCGTCTGGCGGCACACCGGCATGGCGATGAGAAAGGCCAGGACGGTGAGGATGACGGCGAAAATAAATGGCTCAGGGAGATAGCGTTGCACGAGCTTGACGCTGCCGCGGATGATTTTCTGGAACATTGCGCGAAGAATTGGTGTACAAAGTTACTTTATTTTTCTATCTTTGCGCCATTAAACCGGACTATGAAGAATTTTCTCTTTTCCAACGGCTATTCTATCACCTTCGACCCGCTCGCCTCGCTGACGGGTTGCGGCCTCGTGCCGTTGGGAGTCCGCTAACCCTCAAATAATACAAATACTCGAAATGAAAAGATTGTTTGTTTTGTTTGCCTTCCTTCTGCTTTCGTGTGCATTCAATGCACAAGATGTAAAAGCACAGTCGGAGGGCACGTTGATGATTGTACCCCGGCTCAACGCAGAACCCATGTACACGATCCCGAGCAAGGAGTGGTCCTTCGACCTGGGAGAAACCGCGCTGTACACCGTCTTCGACGGGAACCTGGGCAATTATTTCTCGTTCTCCTTCGCCAACCGCTGGTTCGCCTATACGGACTCTTTTGATAACGTGAAGGACCTTTACCGGAATACCTGGCGGGCGGATGAGAACAACTGGGTGACGTGGGCCAACGTATCGCTGCATCTCGGCAATTTCTCGCTGACCCTGGGCAAGGACTACATTCATTTCGGGACCTTCGAGACCGACGCCTACGACTTTGACGCGCACTGGCAGCTGAACTCGGTGCTCTGGAACAACTACCAGGTGTACCAGTGGGGCGGCAGCCTCGGCTGGACCAGCAGCGACGAAAGCACGACCCTGCTGCTGCAGATGACCTCCGACCAGACGATGGTCAGGCCCTTCGGCAGCAAGAACCTGGGTGACTATGCCTACAACCTCTTCGCTTCGCACGAGGCGGACCGCGTGACGGTGATGGGCTCCTTCGGCCATAATTCCATCGGCTGGATGGGTGCCTTCGGCGTCAGGTTCGACGTCTCCGATAACGTGGCCGTCACGGGAGACGGCTATATCGCTGCTGACTATTTCGGCGTTACCGCCAAGGTGGATGCGGCCCTCAGCGACAAGTTCACCTTGTTTGCCAAGTGCGGCTTCGATGACTGCAACACGGACTGGCTGCCCGCTGGCAAGTTTCTTTTCGGCGGTGTAGGCGCTTACTGGTATCCGCTCCGCGACAGCAAAGTCCTGCGCATCCACGCCCTGTGTAACTACGACAGCTTCCATAATGCCGTCGAATGCTCGGCCGGCATCACCTACGCATTGAACCTCAAGCTCTTCTGATAGATGACCGAGAAGAACGACATCATCATCAGCCTGGACCACATTTCCAAGTCGTTCGGCGACAAGAAGGTCCTCGATGACATCTCTCTTTCGATCAAGCGGGGCGAATTCGTGACTTTCCTCGGTCCCTCCGGCTGCGGCAAAACCACGACGCTGCGCCTGATCGCCGGCTTCGGCAAGCCCGACGAGGGTACCGTCACCATGGAGGGAAAGGTCATCAACGACATTCCGCCGTACCAGCGCAAGCTCAACACGGTGTTCCAGCGCTATGCACTCTTCCCGCACCTCGACGTGTACGACAACGTGGCCTTCGGTCTGAAGCTGCAGAAGGTGCCGGAGGCGGAGATCGAGAAGCGCGTAAAAAAGGTGCTGAAGCTCGTGAGCATGTCGGACTACGAAGACCGCGATGTGGAGTCGCTCTCCGGCGGCCAGCAGCAGCGTGTGGCCATTGCCCGCGCCCTGATCAACCAGCCGCGCGTGCTGCTCCTCGACGAGCCGCTGGCGGCCCTCGACCTGAAGATGCGCAAAGACATGCAGATCGAGCTCAAGGAGATGCACAAGAAGCTGGGCATCACCTTTATCTACGTGACGCACGACCAGGAGGAGGCCCTGACGCTCTCCGACACGATCGTCGTGATGAACGAAGGCAAGATCCAGCAGATCGGCACCCCGACCGACATCTACAACGAACCGGTGAACGCCTTCGTGGCCGATTTCATCGGCGAAAGCAATATCCTCAAGGGCAAGATGCTCCGTGACCGGCGCGTGGCCTTCATCAAGCACGAATTCGACTGCGTGGACGAAGGCTTCGCCGACAACGAGAAAGTCGACGTGGTGGTCCGCCCCGAGGACATCTATTTCACCACCGATCCAGCCAAGTGCCAGTTCACGGCCAAGGTCAATTCCTGCACCTTCAAAGGCGTGCATTACGAGATGTGGGTCGACACCGACACGGGCTACGAGCTCATGATCCAGGACTACGATCCCTACGAAGTGGGCACGGAAGTCATGCTCTACATCGACCCGGACGACATCCAGGTGATGAAGAAGGAACGCCTGGCCAACACCTACGCCGGCAAGGTGACAGGGGAGGGGAAAGTGGAATTTCTCGGCGCCGAGTTTGCCTGCGACACCGCCGGCTTCGCGGAGGGCGACGAGGTGACGGCTACCATCCGTTTCGAAAAGGTGGAACTGCTCGACCATGAAGACGAGGCCGACACCACCGGGCACGTGGTCTTCATCCTGTACATGGGCAACCACTACCACCTGACCGTCAAGACCGAGTGCGGCGAGAACATCTGGGTGGACACCAACGACATCTGGGACAAGGGCGACTTCGTGGGCATCAAGATCCTTCCGAAAGATATTCAACTGTCCAAACCGGCTGCAGGAAATGAATAAACGCTCAAGCTGGGCTCTGCCGTACTTCATCTTCCTGGTGCTCTTCGTGGTGCTGCCGCTGGTGATGATCCTGTTCTATGCGCTGCAGGACAGCTCCGGCCATTTCACGCTCAACAACGTCACGAAGTTCTTCACCGACAAGGATGCGCTGGGCACGTTCGCGCTCTCCATTGAGGTGGCCATCGAGAATACGCTGCTCTGCATCGCGATCGGATATCCGGCCGCCTACATTCTGGCGGACAACAAGCTCAACCGGAGCGCCGTGACCGTGGTGCTCTTCATCCTGCCGATGTGGATCAACGCCCTGATGCGGACCCTGGCCACGGCCGAACTCTTCACCATGGCAGGCGTGCAGCTGGGGAAGGGAACACTCCTTTTCGGCATGTGCTATGACTATCTGCCGTTCATGATCTATCCCATCTACAACCAGCTCAAGAAGATGGACAAATCCTACTCGGAAGCGGCCCAGGATCTGGGCGCTACGCCGGGGCAGGTATTCCGCAAGGTCACCCTGCCGCTGTCGATGCCGGGTGTCTGGAGCGGCGTGATGATGGTCTTCATGCCGACGGTTTCGACCTTTGCCATCTCCGAGTTCCTGACCAACAACAAGATCAAACTTTTCGGTACGATCATCCAGGAGAACATCAACAACTCGATGTGGAACTACGGTGCTGCGCTGTCGCTCATCATGCTCATCATCATTGGCCTGACCACCCTGCTGCAGGGTGACCAGGAGGCCGAAGAAACCAGCGGAGGACTGATCTGATGAATGCGAAAAAAGTAATCGCCAAAGCCTATCTGTGGCTCGTGCTGATCGTGCTCTATGCACCGATCGCCTTCATTGTCGTCTTCTCGTTCACAGAAGCCAAGTCGCTGGGCAACTGGACGGGTTTCTCCACGCAGTTGTACGCCAACCTGTTCACTGGCTCGATGCAGAATGCGACGGGATTGCAGTCCGCCGTGATCAATACCCTGCTCATCGCGCTCGCCGCCTCCATCGTCGCCACCGTTCTGGGTACGGTCGCCGCCATCGGCATTTTCCATCTGCACGGCCGGAAAAAGCAGACGATGACGTTCCTGAACAACATCCCGATGATCAACCCCGACATCATCACGGGTGTGTCGCTATTCCTGCTCTTCGTCTTCCTGGGCATCTCCCAGGGCTACCTGACCGTTATCCTCGCGCACATCACCTTCTGCACGCCGTATGTCGTGCTCAACGTCATGCCGAAGCTGCGGCAGATGAACCCCAACATCTATGAAGCCGCGCTCGACCTGGGCGCGACGCCGGCACAGGCCCTGCGCAAGGTGCTGGTCCCGGCGCTGCGGCCCGGCATGATCTCCGGCTTCATCCTTTCTTTCACGATGAGCCTGGACGATTTCGCCGTGACCTTCTTCACCCGCGGCACCATCGGCCTGGACACCCTCTCCACCTACATCTACGCCGACGCCCGCAAAGGCGGCCTGACGCCCGAGCTCAAGCCGCTGATGAGCATCATCTTCCTGATCATCCTGGTGGTGCTGCTCGTGATCAACATCCGTCAATCCAAACAACAAAACGATAACTTGAAAAAATGAAGAAACTCCTGATTCTGGCGGCACTCTCCGCAGTGCTGTTTTCGTGCAGTTCCGACCGTGACCAGATCCTGAAAGTGTACAACTGGTCCGATTACATCGATGAGTCCGTGCTTCCCGAATTCGAAGCGTGGTACAAAGTCCAGACTGGTGAGGACATCAAAGTGGTGTACCAGACCTTCGACGTAAACGAGACCATGCTCTCGAAGATCGAGAAAGGTCACGAGGACTACGACGTGGTCTGCCCGTCGGATTACATCATCGAACGCATGCTCAACGACGGACTGTTGCTGCCGCTGGATTTCGCTTCCATCCCGGATTCCATCAACTATATCGAACTCAACAAGTCGCCGTACATCAAAGGTGTCTTCCGCAGCATCAACCCCGCGATCGACGCCAACGATTATTCCGTGGCCTACATGTGGGGCACCACCGGCATCATCTTCAATACCGACAAGGTGACGCCGGAGGAAGCCGGTACCTGGGACGTGATCCGAAACCCCAAGTTCGCCGGCCAGATTCTCATCAAGGACGCGCCGCGCGACGTCTACGGACCCGTACTTATCTATCTCAAACAGAAGGAGTTGAAGGAAGGAACCGTGACGCTTGAAGAACTGATGCACGATTCTTCCGATGCGTCCATCGCCGCTGTCGAGGCTTACCTGAAACAGGTGAAGGACGGTGTCCTGGGCTGGGAGGCCGATTTCGGCAAGGACCAGATGACCAAGGAACGCGGCGTCATCTCGCTCAACTGGAGCGGTGACGCGGTCTGGGCCATCGAGGAAGCCGCCGAAGTGGGCGTTTCGCTCGATTATATCGTTCCCGAGGAGGGAAGCACCGTCTGGTTCGACGGCTGGGTGATCCCCAAGTATGCGAAGAACATCAAGGCCGCTACCTATTTCATCGATTTCATGTGCCGTCCGGACATCGCCATCCGGAACATGGATGAGACCGGCTACGTATCGGCGAACGGCGCTTTCGAAGTGCTGGAATCGCAGATCGACGAATCGCTGGAGCCCATCGACCTGACGTATTTCTTCGGTCCTGATGCCGACAGCGTCCGCGTCGACCCGGTGCTCTATCCTGACAAGGCCGTCATCGACCGCTGCGCGCTGGAGCACGACTGGGGAAAGGACACGGAAAAACTGCTCGCCATGTGGTCGCGCGTCAAGGGCGACAATGCCAGCAGCATGACCTATGTGATCATCGCGCTGGCGGTTGTGGCCATCATTGTCGCGGTCATCTTCAACAACCGGAGCAAGAAGCGCCGCCGGAAAGCGACCCGCAAGTAAGCATGCCCTTTGATCCCCAAACCGGCGGTTATCCGTATCCCCGGATAACCGATCAGCATTATTTGAAAGTCGAAGAGCGGAGACATTTTGACTTCGACGAGCATTACAACTTTATAGACGAATCCCGCTCCTTCAAGTTCAAACGGTTCTGGTTCGATATCTTATTGGCACTGGTCATGTTTCCAATCACTGCCATTCGGATGAATCTGCGGATCAAGGGCAGGGAGAATCTGAAAAAATACCGGAAAGAGCTTGAAGACGGAGCCATCACGGTCTCCAACCACGTGCATATGTGGGATTGTCCGGCCTTGATGCTCGCCCTGAGGGAACCTTCTCTGAAAGTGCTTGTCTGGAACAGGAATCTGATGGGCGGCAACAGAATATTCATCCGGATGTCTGGCGGAATTCCCGTCCCCGCGGAGGATCCGGCGGCCATGGAGGCCATGTATTTCTCCGTCGTTGATTATTTGAAAAAGGGGAATTGGCTGCATGTTTACTCGGAAGGAAGCATGTGGGAGTTCTATCAGCCCATACGTCCCTTCAAGGACGGCGCGGCCCGCTTCAGCTACGCTACGCAGAAGCCTATCCTGCCCATCGCTTTCTCCTATCGGAAGAATGGTTTTATCCGGAAAAAGATCTTCAACAGCCCGGCCAGCCTCACGATCAACATCGGTGAGCCCATCTGGCCTGATCCGAACGTTCACGCCCGGAAAGGCAGGGAACAACTTACCATCCGGGTACACGAAGCCGTTTGCCGCCTGGCGGGAATCGATCCCAAGGAGAATATCTACCCGCCGGTTTTCAACCAAAACGAAAGAATCGACTATTACACCTCGGAATACGGAGTCGGGTACAAGAATTCCTGGTAGAGGGTCTCAGTACCCATATTTCTTCCAAAGTGATTGCAAACGCCTGCGGATCTCCGATTCGCGGGCGTTGTTGCCTGGTTCGTAGAATTTGTGGCCGCGGAGGGCGTCGGGGAGGAATTCCTGGTCCACGAAATTGCCGTCGTAGTCGTGGGCGTATTTGTAGTTTTTATGATAACCTAGTTCTTTCATCAATTGGGTAGGGGCGTTGCGCAGGTGCAGGGGGACCGGCGGGGCGTCGTTGGTGCTGTTGACCATTGCAAGTGCCTCGTCGATAGCGAGATACGAAGCATTGCTCTTGGGCGAAGAGGCCAGATAGATGCAGGTCTCGGCCAGGATGATGCGGGCTTCGGGCATGCCGATCTGATGGACGGCGTTGAAGCAGGCCTCCGCCAGCAGGGCCGCGTTGGGGTTGGCCAGGCCCACGTCTTCAGAGGCCAGGATGAGCATGCGGCGCGCAATAAACAGGGGATCTTCGCCGCCCGCCAGCATGCGGGCCATCCAGTAGATGGCGCCGTTGGGATCGCTGCCACGAATGCTCTTGATAAAGGCGGAGATGATGTCGTAGTGCTGCTCGCCGTTCTTGTCGTAGAGCGCGATATTTTCCTGCAGACGATCCGTAACAACCTGATTATCAATGATAATAGGGGAGTCAGCGGGGAAGGACTGGACGATGATGTCGATGATATTCAGCAACTTGCGTCCGTCGCCGCCGCTGAAGCGGAACAGGGCTTCTTTTTCCTTGACCTCGATGGAGCGTTCCTTCAGGTAGACATCTTCCGTCAGCGCCCGTTTCAGCAGCACGTCTAAGTCTTTAACTTCCAGACTTTTAAGCACATAGACCTGGCAGCGGGACAGCAGGGGCGTGATCACCTCGAACGAGGGATTCTCGGTCGTGGCGCCGATCAGCACGATCAGGCCGCTTTCCACGGCACCCAGCAGCGCGTCCTGCTGCGCCTTGTTGAAACGGTGGATCTCGTCAATAAATAGGATAGGAGCGCCCGCCGTGGCGAACATCCGTCCGGATTTGGCCTTGTCGATGACTTCACGTACATCCTTGACGCCCGAACTGATGGCGCTGAGCGTAAAGAATTCGCGCTGCAACTGGTTGGCGATGATCCGGGCCAGCGTAGTTTTACCGACGCCCGGAGGACCCCAGAGAATGAACGAAGAAATATTCCCGGTTTCAATCATTTTCCGCAGGACGGCGCCCGGGCCGACCAGATGTTCCTGACCGACGTATTGATCGAGGGTTCTCGGTCTCAACCGTTCGGGCAGGGGTATCATCGGAACTTCACTTAACATAATATAAATTGTGTAAAAACCGGGCAGCGGGCCGGAAACTACTCGAGATTGTGTTTTTTGAGCTGCCGGACAATCTTGCGGATGATCGCTTCAATCTGCGCGTCCGGTTCTATGACGTTGTAGCCTTCCCAGAAATTCGCGTCGGTGAACGCCGATACTTTTTCCGTGAGCTGGTCGCGGAAACGCATGCGGGCTTCGCCTTCGATTTTCCGCGGCGCCGGCAGATGGTCGGTCACGGCGATCTCGGACATCACCGTATAGTGATGACGGAACAGCGACCGCCTCTTCCGCGTCGCGAATTTCATCTCCATGCGGGCATAATCGTAATACCACTTCCCATCCTGTGCCGGCTTGTAGTTGATGATGTACGAGGCGTTCTCGACTTCAAAGCGCGTATCCGCCGGTTTTTTCAGGATGAAGATGTTCACGGCGTCTTCCCGGCCCTCCACGTTCATGTTGAGTTCCACCCGGCCGAACGCGAGGCTTTCGCTGTCGAGGAAGGCCCGGCCACGCATCAGGATCTGGTCGAGATACGGCTTCTGGTTGAAGGAAACCACATAGAACATCCGCTCGTCCAAGTATTCGACACCGTCCATGGAGAAATCATAATACTTCTCAATATCAGCGAGATAGACATTCGCGAACGGGTTTTTGGCCTGGTCGATCTCGAGGATGGTCGTCACGCCGCCCTGGTACTTGATGAACAGCGTATCCGACGAATCGTAGTTCTGGCTTCCACGGCCTTTGTAGATACCCACGCGGTCATTCTGGAAGCCGGTGTACGGGGCCTTGTCGATATCGATAACAGCCTCATTCATAGTAAGATACTTGGTATTTCCCTTTCGGACCATCTCGCGGTAAAAAGCCGTCATTCCCACATGGTCCGCGGGATAGTTGTCCTTGATGCGGAACAGGGCCGCCCGCATGAGCTGCAGCGGGTCCTGCGCCCGGATCAGGGCCGGAGAAAGGGTTAAGGACACGGGGACTAGCCTGATTTCCAGCGGTTTATCCATATTATACCTCTGAAAATCAGCGACTTGGAAGGTGGCTGTGGCATAGCCCAGATGACTGACCGTCACCAGCAGGGTCAGCGGCGTCGATTCGCTGATCTTGAGCGTGAACAGACCTTCTGTATTGGTTACATTGGACACATTTGTGCCGGAGAGATTGACCGAAGCATAGTGGAGGGGCTTCCCGGTCGCTCCGTCAAGCACCTTGCCCACGAGCTGCATAAACGAAGCCTCTTCCTGCGCACGGGCCAGCGGCAGCAGCAGAAAAAGGGATAGGATGAAAGTAACAGTCCGTTTCATGACAAGCGTGATTATTCGTTCAAATATACGAAATAGTTTCTGTATCTTTGTTAAAATTTTCAAGATCGAAATGGCCCGTAAGAAGAAACCTTTTCTGGAGGACATTACCGTTGAAGCGACCGCTGCGGAAGGCAACGGGCTCGCCCATGTCGACGGCAAAGTGGTATTTGTGAAACAGGGCATCCCCGGCGACGTAGTCGACGTGCAGATCAACAAAGTGCGCAGCGGCTACTCCCAGGGATTCATCGTTCGGATGAAGTCCCCTTCCCCCCACCGCCTCTCCCCTTTCTGCGCCCATTTCGGCACCTGTGGCGGCTGCACCTGGCAGACGCTTCCATATGCCATGCAGACGGCCTTCAAGCAGCAGCAGGTCGTAGACCAGCTCAGCCGCATCGGCCACCTGCAGTTGCCCGAGGTCTCCCCCATCCTGGGCTCCGAACACACGGACCACTATCGCAACAAGTTGGAGTTCACCTTCTCCAACCGCCGCTGGCTGCTCCCCGGCGAAGACTGGAGCACGCTTGGCGAAGTGGAGCGCCTGGGACTGGGCTTCCACGTGAGCGGCTTTTTCGACAAAGTGCTCGACATCGCTGAATGCCACCTGCAACGCGAGCCCTCCAACGCCATCCGGCTGTTTGTCAAGCAATACGCTATCGACCACGGACTCAGCTTCTACGATTTGCGCGAAAACCACGGCTTCCTGCGCACACTGACGGTCCGTACCAGCTCGACCGGCGAGGTGATGCTGGTGGTCTGCTTCGGCGGCGAAGCGCAAGGCGAAGCGGCCCGGCCGGCCCGCGAAGCGCTGCTGGAAGCCATCCGCACCCGCTTCCCCGCCATCACGTCGCTCTATTATGTGATCAATCCCAAGGCCAACGACACCTTCGGCGACCTTCCCTGCACCTTGTACAGCGGCGCAGAGGCCATCTACGAGCAGATGGAAAGCCTTCGCTTCAAGATCGGCCCCAAGTCGTTCTACCAGACCAACTCCGCGCAGGCCTGCCGCCTCTACTCCGTGGTGCGCGACTTCGTGCGGGAAGGCATCCCGGCGGGCGAAAAACCCGTCATCTACGACCTCTACACGGGAACCGGCACCATCGCCCTCTTCCTGTCCGCGCTGGCGCGGAAGGTCGTCGGCATCGAGTACGTACCCGAAGCCATCGAGGATGCCCGGGTCAATGCCCGCGACAATCTCATTGAAAACACAGCTTTTTTTGCCGGCGACATGAAAGACGTGCTCAACGCGGGCTTCATCGCAGCACAGGGTCAGCCCGACATCGTGGTGCTCGATCCGCCGCGTGCGGGCATTCATCCCGATGTGGCGCAGGTGCTGCTGGCCTGCGCCCCGCAACGCATGGTCTACGTGAGCTGCAACCCGGCCACGCAGGCCCGCGACCTGGCCGTCTTCGCGCCGCACTATGACATCGTGCACGTGCAGCCCGTCGACATGTTCCCGCATACCACACACGTGGAAAACGTTGTATCCCTGATCCGAAAAGAACTTTAGCGATAACTATGAACAACATCGTTTTTTGGGGCTTGAGCCTGCCGGCCTGGATCACCATCGCCACGATTGTCACCCTGTTTGTCGTCCTCCTGTGCACCAAGCTTCGGGAAGATGTCGCTTTCCTGGGGGCAATGGCGGTTCTCGGCCTGAGCGGCATTCTCGACCAGAAGGAAGACCTGGCCGGCTTTTCTTCCGACTCCGTCGTGCTGGTCGGCGTCCTCTTCATCGTTGTAGCCGGTCTGATCAATACCGGCGTGATCCGCTGGATCATGCAGTATTTCCTGGGCACGCCGAAAAGCTATCCAGCCGCCATCGTACGGCTGATGGCGCCCGTGGCGGCGTTGAGCACGATTCTCAGCAACACGACCGTCGTGGCGCTGTTCGTCCAGGTCGTCAAAAACTGGGCGAAGAAACTGGGCACCGCCCCGTCCAAACTGCTGATTCCCCTCAGCTACGCGGCGGGCATGGGTGGCATCTGCACCATCATCGGCACACCGCCCAACATGATCATTGCCGGTCTCTACGCCCAGAATTGCGGGCAGCATATCGGCTTCTTCGCCCCGACGATTCCCGGCATCTTCTGTCTCGTGGTCGGGGTCCTCGCCACCCTGGCGATGCGCCGCCTCCTGCCCGTCCGGGAAAGCCGGGAGGACGGTGACGAAAAGGCCGCCACGCCGGAGAATCAGCCGCAAATCAACTGGAAGACCGTCGTATCCGCCCTCATCATGCTGGGCATGATTCTCCTGTCCTCTCTCAATGTGATGAGCTTGCTGTCGAGTGCGGTCGTGGCGGCAGCGGCGATGCTGGTCTTCCGCTGCTGCTCGCCGACCCAGGCCATGAAGTCCATCGACTGGAGCGTCCTGATGATCTTTGCTGGCAGCGTCGTCATCGGCACGGCCATCCAGAAGACGGGCATCGCCGAAGCACTGGCCAATGGCGTCATGAACCTCTGTGGCGGCAAGCCGCTGCTGGTGATGATCATGATGAGCCTTACGGCCACTTTCGTCACGGAATTCATTTCGAATACCGCCGCCGGCGCCATCTTCTTCCCCATCGTCTATCATGCAGCCACGGCGATGGGCTGCGACCCCATGCCTTTCCTCATCTCGCTGATGATCGCCGTTTCCTCGAGTTTCGCCACGCCCATCGGCTCGACCACCCATCTGCTGGTCTACGGTCCGGGCGGATACAAATTCTCGGACTTCATGAAGATCGGCATCCCCATGAATCTCATCATCCTGGCAGCCAATATCCTCATTGTCAATCTGGTATACCCTATTCATTAGTCATCGTACAACATGGATAACGTCATTTTCCTGGGGCTGAGCCTCCCTGCCTGGATTACGGTCGTCACGGTCATCTCCCTGTTCCTTGTCTTGTTGTTTACACGGCTGCAGGAAGATATCGCCTTCCTCGGGGCCATCGCCATCCTGCTGCTGTCCGGCGTGCTTACCGAGGCGGAGTCCTTTTCCGGCTTCTCCTCCTCATCCGTCGTCGTGGTCGGCGTCCTTTTCGTCGTCGTCGCGGGCCTGAAGCATACAGGCGTGCTGCACTGGATCATGCAGCATTATCTCGGCACGCCCCGTTCCTATCCCAGGGCCATCGTGCGCATGATGGCCTCCGTGGCGGCGCTCAGCGCCGTGCTCAGCAACACGACCGTCGTGGCGCTCTTCGTGCAGGTCGTGAAAAAATGGGCCGGCAAGCTCGGCACGACCCCTTCCAAACTCTTGATTCCGCTGAGTTACGCTTCAGGACTGGGCGGCATCTGCACGATCATCGGTACACCGCCGAACCTCCTCATCTCGGGCATGTATGCGCAGGACACGGGGGTCAGCATGGGATTCTTCTCCACGACGATTCCGGGCCTCGCCTGTCTGGTCGTGGGCATCCTGTCGGTCCTGGCGATGCGGCGTCTCCTGCCCGACCGGAAGAGCCCGGAAGATGCCTTCGGCAATACGAACGAATATACGGTCGAACTTCTGGTTCCGGCCGACCATAAACGCATCGGCAAAACGATGTTTGAAGCGGGGCTGATCCATCCGGAAGGCGCCACCCTGATTGAAGTAGTGCGCTTCGACCGGGAAATCATCTCTCCCGTGCGCCCCGACGAGCCGCTGATGGGCGGCGACAGGCTGGTCTATGCGGGCAACATCGAGAACATCCTGTCATTGAAGAAGCGCGCCGGGCTGGTGAATGCGGACCATCCGGTGTTTCGCATGAACGAACTGGACAGGCAACGCACCTTGCGGACGGCTTACGTCCTGCCCGGTTGCGACCTGCTGCGCAAGAAGGTTTCAGCGACCACGTTCGAGCGGGACAACCACCTGACCGTGATTGCCATCGCGCGTATGGGCGAGCGAATCAACCAGAGTCCGCGCGACACCCGCCTGCGGGTGGCCGACCTGCTGCTGATGGAATGTGTTCCGGGAAGTGTGGATCCGGACATCAAGGGCCTGGCGTTCGTCGATCCTTCCGACACGGTTCCGCAATACAGCCATAAGACCCTGGTCTCTTCGCTCATCCTGGTTGGAATGATCCTGCTGTCGTCGCTCAAGGTCCTGTCGCTGGTACAGAGCGCGATCGTCGCGGCGATCGCGATGATGGTGTTCCGCTGCTGCACGCCTGCCCAGGCGGGCCGATCCGTCGACTGGGGCATCCTGATGGTGTTCGCCGGCAGCGTCGTCATCGGCAAGGCCATCGAGAAGACGGGACTCGCCACCATTCTGGCCCAAGGCGTCATGAACTTCTGCGGCAGCGAACCCTATCTGGTGATGTCGATGATGTGCCTGACGGCCACCTTCGTCACGGAGTTCGTCTCCAACACGGCGGCGGGCGCGATCTTCTATCCGATCGTGTACCAGTCGGCCGTGTCCATGGGCTGCGATCCCATGCCGTTCCTGATCTCGCTGATGATCGCGGTTTCCTCGAGTTTCGCTACGCCCATCGGCTCCCCCACCCACCTGCTGGTTTACGGACCGGGCGGCTACCGTTTCACCGACTTCCTGAAGATCGGCCTGCCGATGAACGTCATCATCCTGATTGCCAACCTTCTCGTTGTCAACCTGTTATACCCGATATAACCCCGGACGGGATGACGGATCCTTTCCCCGTTGGTATTTTTTTCCGGGAAAACTGCAACAACGGCGTTTGTCATCCGTTTTAAAGACAGCATGACACGAAAGGAGACCACATCGTTTTATCAGGCGCACAGCCGGCGGCTCTACAACATGAGCTACCGCATCCTCCTCAATGCGGAAGACGCGGAGGAAGTGATGCAGGATACGATTCTCAAATTCGTGACCATGCCCTGGCGTCCCATGCAGGAAGCCCAGGTATCCGCCTGGCTCGCGCGCACCTGTATCCGGGCCTCCATCGACCGCCTGCGGCAACGCCGGCGTGAAAGCCTTTTTCTGGAAGAATACGCCCGCGAAGCGGCAGCTGACTGTCCTGATGTACCGGAGATTCCGGCAGAAGTCTCCGCTGCGCGCATCCTCGCCGCCCTGCAGCGGCTCACCGATCCCGCCCGCCTCGTTGTGACGCTCGTCCTGGTCGAAGGCCTTGACTACGACGAAATCGCCGGCTATACCGGCCTGAACCCGAACACCCTGCGCTCGCATTTCCTGCGCGGAAAGCAGCGCCTCATCAAGATACTCGAAGAAGATGGACACAAGATTTGACCGTTACGAAATCCCCGCCGGACACGAAACCCGTTTCCTGGCGAAGCTGGACGCCGCCACCCGTCCGCAACGCAGACAAAACGTGCTCCGCTGGAGCGCACTGGCCACGGCTGCCGCCGCCGCTATCCTCGCTTTCGTCCTGATTCCGGCAGGGAACCGCCATTTCCTCGGAGCGCACACCCCGGAAGCCGTATACTGTGCGTATCTCGACAAAGTCGGCGCCTACTATGAGCAGCTGGGCACCAGCGGTGCGACGGAAGCCGGCGACTGGGAAGCCGCCCTTACCGCCCTGACGAACGAGACCATTCCCCTCTTCGACCAGCTTCCGGAAGAGATGTCGAGGCGCGAGAAAGTGCGGGTGCTGAAAAGATATTACGGAGACCTGCTCGACGGAGCCGAACGCCTCCAACAAGACTGGAATATTTAAAAGTAAAAACAATACGATGATGAAAAAGACACTTTTCCTGCTGTTGGCCCTTGCTGCCACGCTTTCCTTTGCCCATGCCGGCGAAAACGCCGTCAAGAACCCGTATACCCATCATTACGACTTCAAGGATTTTACGGAACTGTCCGTCTCCAATGCCTTCCATGTGGATTTTGCCTTCGCCGACACCTGGTCCGTGGACATTTCCGTCCCTGACTTTATCCAGCCGTACCTCAAGGTCAACCGTCTCGGCGACAAAGTCAAGATCGGACTGGACAAACTCCCCCGCGACGTACAGCGCAAACTGAGCGACCTGAAAAACCCGCTTCAGGCAACGGTCCGGATGCCGAAGCTCCTCGCGCTGTCACTCTCAGGAGCCTCCCGCCTGCAGGCCGAAGGCCGGCAGGAATTGGTCAACGAGGTCATGACCATCGACCTGAGCGGCGCCAGCCGGCTCCTGTCCATGACCGTCACGGGCAAGGGAGCTCTCCATCTCGAACTCAGCGGCGCTTCCCGGGCTACGCTGGATGCTAACTTCCCGTCGATGAAGATCGGCATCTCGGGCGCCTCTCATCTCAATCTGACCGGTAATACGGGCAAAGCCCGGATCGACTGCTCAGGTGCATCCCACTGCATAATCGAAGGCGACATTGAGAACGCCGACATCGGCCTGAGCGGCTCGTCGGGCGCGAAAATGAATGGCCAGACCGGCATCCTGAAACTCGATCTGTCCGGTGCCTGCCACTTCGAATCGACTGGCGAAACGGCCAGCGCCTACGCAGAGCTTTCCGGCGCGTCCAAAGCCAAGCTGACCGTCACGGAAAAACTGCATTATGAACTCTCCGGCGCCTCGACGCTCCGCGTCCGTAACCTGGGCGCCAGCGTCACCGGTGAGCAAAGCCGCGGCTCCAAGCTCTCTTTCGAGCGCTAGCGGATCGTCGTACGACAGTTCTTTTTATACCACACGGAGAACCAGCCGATGGCTGTCAGGACGGCGGCAAAGCCGATGGCATACGAAACCGGCAGGCTGAGACCGAGGGAGTTGGGCGAGAAGAAGAAAAACGTGGTGCAGACCCAGGTCATGAACAAGGCCGGAACCAGCGTAATCCAGAAAAGCTTCTTCTCCCGGACCAGATAGACCGTTACGGTCCAGAGGGTAAATACCGACAGCGCCTGGTTCGACCAGCCGAACCAGCTCCAGAGCTTCTCGAAGCCGGTATGGTCATTCATCTGCCAGATCAACAGCGCGAAGACCGCAGCGAACAACGGAATGCAGATATACAGGCGCTTGCGGACCTGCTTCTGTTCCAGTTTCAGAAAATCGGCGATGATCAGGCGCGCACTGCGGAGCGCCGTATCGCCGCTGGTGATCGGCGCAGCAACCACGCCCAATATAGCCAGGATGCCGCCAAAGACACCCAGCCAGTCGTTGCAGACCAGATGCACAATGGAAGGCGCGTCATTGATGGCGTCCACACCACCCGGAATCAGCTGATAGGCCGGTTCCGGTTTTCCATAGAAGAAATAGCTCGCCACCGTGGCCCAGATCAGGGCGACCGCCCCTTCCGTGATCATCGCCCCGTAGAAAATGGGCCGGCCCATCTTCTCAGATTTGATGCAGCGCGCCATGAGCGGGCTCTGCGTCGCATGAAAGCCGCTGATGGCCCCGCAGGCAATCGAGATGAACAGACAGGGGAAAATCGGATTCTTCGTCAGTGCGCCGCCGGGCGTATCTTTCAGCCCCTCCCAGACCTCCGGAATATCCGGGAACTTCATAAAGAGCACGACCATCAGGGCGACCGCCATGAAAATCAGTGCAATGGCAAATACCGGGTAGATGCGGCCGATGATCTTGTCGACCGGCAGCAACGTCGCGATGATATAGTAGATGAAGACAACCGTGATCCAGAAGCTGTAGGGGCCGAAATGCTCCACAGAGAAGGCCGGCTCCCAGATGTTGCCCAGGATCTTGGCCGGGCTGAACACGAAGACGGCGCCCACCATCATCAGCAGCAGAATCGAAAAGAAGAGCATCACTGTCTTGGTACTCTTGCCCAGATAGGTGCCGACCAGGTCGGGCAGGTTCGCGCCGCCATGGCGCGACGAAAGCATTCCGGACATGTAGTCATGCACCGCACCGGCGAAAATGCAGCCGAAAACGATCCATAGATAGGCCGAAGGCCCGAATTTGGCGCCCATGATCGCGCCGAAGATCGGACCGGTGCCTGCAATGTTCAGGAACTGAATCATAAAAATCTTCCACGACGGCAGGACAATGTAGTCCACTCCGTCGGCTTTCGAAATGGCGGGCGTCGGCCGGTCGTCAGCTCCGAACACCCGTTCTACGAAACGGCCGTAGAAAATATAGCCGGCCACCAGGGCCGCCAGGGCGAGGATGAAGGAAATCATGAATACAAATTTAGTGGTTTTTTCTGTAATTTTGTGCAATGGATCATTTTGAAAATACGATTGCCGCCCCCTCCACGGCGCCCGGCGGTGCAGTGGCCGTGATTCGGGTGAGCGGGCCCAAAGCCCTGGACTGCGCGGACCACATCTTCCGCGGAAAAACGTCCCTGGCCCAGGCCAAGGGCTATTCGCTGCATTTCGGCAGCATCCGGGAAGCCGACGGCAGCCTGATCGACGAGGTACTGGTCTCCGTATTCCGGGCTCCCCACTCCTATACGGGCGAAAATGCCGTTGAAATCGCTTGTCACGGCTCCGGCTACATCGTATCCCGCATTCTGGCCCGCCTGCTCGAAAACGGCGTGAAAATGGCCGCTCCCGGCGAATTTACGCAACGGGCCTTCCTCCATGGCAAGATGGACCTCTCCCAGGCCGAGGCCGTGGCCGACCTGATTGCGGCTCAGACCGCTGCGGCGCACCGCATCGCCCTGAAGCAGCTCAAGGGCGGCTTCAGCGAAGAACTCGCCGGCATGCGCAGTGAGCTCCTGCACCTGGCTTCGCTTCTGGAACTGGAGCTGGATTTCAGTGACGAGGAAGTCGAATTCGCCGACCGCACGCAGTTGCGCGAACTGGTTGAAAAGGTCCTCGCCCACTGCCGGAAACTCATCGAAAGTTTTCGTTTAGGTAACGCCATTAAAAACGGTGTTCCAGTGGCAATTGTTGGCAACACAAATTCTGGTAAGAGCACCCTGCTCAACGCGCTGCTCGGCGAGAACCGGGCCATTGTTTCCGACATCGCCGGCACTACGCGCGACACCATCGAAGAGACCTGCAACCTCGACGGCGTGCTCTTCCGTTTCATCGATACCGCCGGCCTGCGCGAAAGCAGCGATACCATCGAGCGCATCGGCATCGAGCGGGCCTACGAGAAGCTCGCGGCCGCCCAGCTCGTGCTCGCCACGCTCGACCTCGGCGCTCCCCTGCCCGACTTGCTGGCCAGCGCCCGGGACATCGCCGGACGCGTGACGGACGAGCAGCAGCTGGTTTTCCTGCTCAACAAGGCGGACAAGGTCCGGACGGACGCCGCCAGGGCTGCGCAGGAAGCACTCACGCCCCTGCTCAACGCGCCCGGACGACAGGTATTCGTCATCTCCGCCAAGTCCGGTGCCGGCCTGGAGGAACTGCGCCATGCCCTGGCGGCGTCCTGGCAGAATCTCGACACCGCCTCCGAGACCACGCTGGTAACCAACACCCGCCACCTGGAAGCTCTCCAGTGCGCCGCCGCCGCCTTCGACCGCGTCCGCGACGGCCTCTGCACCGCCCTCCCCTCCGATCTCGTCGCACAAGACCTCCGCGAGTGCCTCTACCACCTCGGCAGCATCGTCGGCGAAGTGTCTAATAATGAGATACTTGGAAACATTTTCGAACACTTCTGCATCGGAAAATAATCTTATTTAACTAATTGAATATCATCGATTTGCTAAGTTCTGCAACTTTAGGGGTCATTGCGAAACTGGAGAGATAATACCCTATTCGTGATTCAAATCGCTATATAAAGGACTGCCGCCATCTCAATCTAAGATGACGGCAGTTCTATTGAATTATGATCTTTCTTACTTCCGTATCGCTATATACCCGCTCTCATCAATCATATCCGCACCCTTTTTGGTAAAGAGGAATTGATATAGCTGGTATGCCATACTCTCATGGTCTTCCGTCTTGCGGACCGCAGCGTAAATGCTTGACACAAAAGGATACTTGTTGCTCCTTAACGATTCCTTGCTGGGCGCTACGCCGTCGATGGAAATCATATCAACTCTCATTAAATCGCGGACCATGGCCGTACAATAAAAGAATGGCGTGTAGCCTATCCCGAACTCATCCTGCTCTATAGACCAGTATGGGGAAAGCATCACTCCTCCGATGGTTTCTGGCAGGCCTTCGACCATAGTCAGTCCGGCCATTACCATGGTCTCCATCTTTTCTTGGCTGCCAGAATCAGCATTCCTAATATAGGGTGTGATGGCATGGTCAACTCCTCCTACTTCTTTCCAATTGGTAATCTCTCCCGAATAGATTCTTTGAATCTGCTCTACTGACAGGTTCTTCACCTTATTCTCGGGATGGACGATAAATACCAGTGCATCGATTGCCAGAGGGGCTGTTTCAATCTCTACACCCAATCCTTTGGCCAATGAAGCCTCATTTCGCGAAACATCCCTGCTCGCGATGATGACATCATTCTTTCCCTCTATTAGATTGACATAGGCACCGTGCGTGCCGCTGCAGAAGTTCTTGCTCAGGTAATCATTGTGGGAGAATGATGAACTCGTTCTGGAGAAGTCTGGCTGAATGAAATATGTCGCATCACTATGCCAAGCCCTCTCCCATTTATAGGGCACTCCAAGCAGCTTATAAGCGACCAGATCCCGAACGGGACTAGTGCTTGTTGAACAGTCTGTCATCGGCCAATCTTCCAGTTTGACGTCTTTCAGGTCTCCTTCAGGATTATCAATGCCGTTACAACCGCTCAGCATTGCGACAAGCGTCGCAATGCATATTATTCTTTTAGAATTCATTCTCATACCAATATAACTCTGGACTCCCTCAAATCTTGCGTCCAAAGTGGACAAAAATCTTTACATCCATAGCCTTCCCATCCTTTACAACTCCGCCAATCTTCGTTCTTTCTAGCTGAAAGCCATTTTTTTTTCCAATACACGGGCCGATGCCAGGTTCTCCGGGAACACCTCTCCGATGATGCGCTCAAGCGCCATCTCTTGGAAAGCCATCCCGCAGATCTTCCGCACGGCCTCCGTACCGATGCCCTGGGACCAGAACGGCGTCAGGATCATATAGCCAATCGACCCGGCTGCTCGGTTCTCATCGGCCATTCTCTCCACGGAAATGCTTCCGACGATCTGACCGTCCGCCA
>JAFSOA010000018.1 GCA_017447265.1 Bacteroidales bacterium | reverse complement strand
GCCGGACAACATGCCCTGCAGCGCCTATATCGCAGGTCAGCGGGCTGTCCGGGCTCAAATCGGCTCGGAGCGCCAGGCAACCTGCGCCTGACGCGCTATTTCGCGCCTCAGCGGGCGCTCCGAATTCCGGGTTGCGGGCAATTCTTACGATTTATACAGAAAACTGTTTGTTGTTTCAGCAGATTTCCTACCTTTGATATTGAGCAGCCATAAGCGGCGCGAGAATTCTGATGAAGATAGATGAAAAACTGCTCAGACAGATCATTCTGGATCTTGGGCTCAAGACCCCTTTTGTAAAAGGTCAAACCATTCCCATTAAGAATTGCTGGCACTTCTCCACCGACGGCAAAGCAGTGGATGTCATTTTCTATGATGATGCCGACTTCATCAGCGGCATGAACCGCATTTACGTGGTGTTGAAATCCCATCGGGTGGTTATTCTGGCATTTTCGCTGATGGACAACCACTTACACTTTGTCTTATACGGCGACTTCGAAGAATGTAACCGATTTGTGCACGACTATGTACGACGGACATCCCGCCACATCGCCATCACCCACGGAGACAATCGTAAGTTGGACGGCGTCCCTATCGACTATCAGATTGTTGATACAGATGCTTATCTCAAAACCGTCATCTGCTACACCATCAAGAACGCGCCCGTAGCAGGGATTCCCTACAACGCCTGGGATTATCCATGGTCCAGCGGACCGTTATACTTCAGGCGCCCCGGCCTTTGGAGCGCACCAGTCTGGTTGGAATCCTCTCTGAAAACGTTATCCGATCTTGACCTTGGCATTCATGGCCTTAGGAATTACCTGAAAACCTATATGCCATTCCATGAGAATGTAAAGACAATCGGTAGTCTTGTCTTTCCCGGAGAGTATGTCGCTTTTGAGTTGGTCGAGATGATTTTCAAGAGCTGTAAGAGCTTCAACTATTTCTATTGCAAGACAAAAGAGGACGATGTGGATGCCCGCGGCGGTGATATCTCCCGTCTGTCCATACCAATGAAAGAGATGCGGCAGCATAAACGGGAGGTCTGTCAAGAACTATTCGGCGTAGATCATGTCAAGGGCCTGTCCACCGAGCAACGTTTGCGACTGGCGAGGACCCTGCGGGCGAGGTTCAACAGCTCACCCAGACAAATAGCGGCACTGTCGGGGCTTGTCTTTGATGAAATAAAGGATAGACTCTAATCCAAGCTGCCCCAACGTCCAACCCGAAATTCGGAGCGCCGGGCAACATGCCCTGCAGCGCCTATATCGCAGGTCAGCGGGCTGTCCGGGCCCAAATCGGCTCGGAGCGCCAGGCAACCCGCGCCTGACGCGCTATTTCGCGCCTCAGCGGGCGCTCCGAATTCCGGGTTGCGAGCGACTGTGAATTATCCTATATTTGCGGTATGAAAAAGATGATTCTCTGGGCATCTATCGTGATGCTGGCAGTGGCCGGTTGTGCGCAGCCGGCAGAAAAACAATATGTGCGCAAGGCGGTCCGGATCATGGACAAGGATGGTTTGTTCGCCGAAGGGAAGACATGGGAAGAGGCACGCTTTGTGGCGCTGAAGGCCGAGCCGGCCACGATGGAGGATGCGCAGGACGTGGTCCGCAAGGCGCTCAAGGTGGCCGGTGGCAAACATTCGTTCCTGTGGACGAAAGACCAGATGGAAGAGCGCGCAGCGGAGGACATGGAAACGGCGCCGTCCGTGGAACTGCGGGACGGCGGGATCGCCGTCATCACGCTGCCCCATTTCAGCGGGCAGAATCAAGCTGAAAATCAACGATATGCCTTGACGGTGCTCAATGCATTGCCGGATTCCCTGTCCGGTGTAGTCATCGACCTTCGGGGCAATACCGGCGGCAACATGTATCCGATGATTGCGGCCGTACACCGCTTCCTGCCGGCCGGCACGCTCCTCCGCTTCAAAAGCCGGAAACACAACATGCCGGTAATGAAAGAATACGTCCTTCAGATGGTTGCTGTCGAAGCGCAAAATCAGATCAACTGTCCCGTCGCCATCCTGACTGACGAAAACACCGCCAGTTCGGGAGAGGCCGTTCTTCTCTGCTTCAGGGGATTGGACTATGCCCGGTCATTCGGCGCGCCTACTGCCGGCTACGCGTCCGCCAATCAGCCGAAAGCCTTGCCCGACGGCTCCCAACTTGTGCTGACCATCAGTTGCGATGTCGCCCGCACCGGGGAGGTCTTCTGCGACGACCCGATTGCACCTGACGTCGAGACGGCCCAGGCGTTCGAAGACGCGCTTGTCTGGCTGAAACAATAGCCCGGCTCAGCGCAATGCCTCTTCGATGGCGGCATAGATCTGCTCCCCGCGGAGTCCGCGCTGCAGGATAGTGCCGTCGGGGGCGAAGAGAATCAGATGCGGGATAGCGTTGATGCCATAAAGCGCTCCCGGAATCTTCTGTGCATCCAGAATCTGATGCCAAGGCATATCCAGCTGGCTCAGCGCCCGTTCCGTATCTTCGCGCTTATCGCTGACAGCAATGCTGACAACGTCGAAGCGGTCGCCGTGGAAGGCTGCCCAAGTCTTCTTGATAAAGGGCATTTCCGCCTTGCAGGGACCGCACCAGGAGGCCCAGTGATCGAGCAGAATCAACTTGCCACGGCCCACATAATCAGAGAGTTTAACGTCTGATCCGTCGGGATTTCCTCCCTTGATCAGATAGTCCGTGAAAGGCTGCCCGGCTGCCGTGCGGTTCTGTACCTGGATGGCATCGTATGCCTTCCGGACCAGATAGAAGTCGCGGACCTTGTCGGATACCTGTGCATGAAGGGCCAGGAAACGGCTCGTATCTACGTAGGCCAGGTCTTCAAGGGCCAGCGCGCCGACCAGGTTGTCAGGGTTTGCCAGCACGACAGAATCGGTCAGGGCGGCCTTCTCTTTCCGCTGGTCGCGTTTGTATCCGTAGAAGCGCTTGTGGAAGTCATTGTAGGCATCCATCATCGGCAGGCCGTCCGCCGTGCGTTCGTCAAGGTCCACCGTGACGGTGCCCGGTTCCAGAATGAGATGGATCCGCTCCTTGCCATGGCCGACGTAGGCATAAAAAGGCGCGTCCACCTTGCCTTCAAAAGCAAAACGGCCGTCCTGGACGGTAGTCATGGCCAGGGTGTCCTGGGCGGCTGCATCGATCAGCCAGACTTCCTTTCCGTCGGGAGCCGAATAAACGCCGTTCATCTGATAGTGCCGGCCGGTGCAGGAAGCCAGCAGGAGCAAGAGGGCCAGCGATGCCCCAAGAATCATCTTTTTCATAGCACAAAGATAGCGATTATTCATTCTGCCCGTCAGCCCGTCGCGCATTTGCGGAAAAAACCGTATCTTCGCTTCATCGAATCCCCTGTTTATGGAAAAGAAACGCACGATTTGGCTTGACTGGCTGCGCTTGACGGCCTGTTTTCTGGTGATGCTGACCCACAGCGTCGAACCCTTTTATCTGGGTGGCGAAGGTTCTTTGATCCTGACCCATTCCGATGCCGTGTGGGTGGCTGTCCTGGATGTGCTCTCCAGATCGGCAGTCGTGCTGTTTGTCATAGCCTCCAGTTATCTGCAGCTGCCGCTCCGTTATCCGGCCGGGGCGTTTTTCCGCCGGCGCGCAACCCGGATTCTCCCTCCTTTTCTCGTGTGGACACTGGTCTATGCCCTCGTCTGGGGCGAGCCCGTCCAGAACTTCAAGGACCTTCTCTGGAATTTCAATTACGCCGCAGGGCATCTCTGGTTTGTCTACATGCTCATCGGCCTGTATCTCGTGATGCCGCTGCTCTCGCCCTGGGCGGAGAAAGTGGGCAGGCGGGAATTGCAGGTATACCTCGGTATCTGGCTGTTTACCACACTGATCCCGCTGATCCGGGAGTGGCTGGGAGGCGCCGCGCCCGTCATCTACGGTCCCTCGGGCATCCCCAACCCGGCCAAATATCCGCTCTGGGGCGAAGCGAGCTGGAACAGCTATGGCCTGTTCTATTACATCAGCGGCATGCTGGGCTATCTGCTGCTGGGCCTGTACTTCCGGAAATTCGTGGGTGAATGGTCCTGGAAGAAGACGCTGGCCATTGCCCTGCCGGTTTTCCTGGGCGGTTTTGCCATCGGCGTCTCCGGCTTCCTTCGCCGTGTCGGTGCGGATTCTCAGGGTATTTTCCCGGTGGAAGGCCCGGTAGGACTTGCAGCCATCTGGGAGACCCCGTGGCTCAACGACAGCATCGGGGTGGCGATGATGGCGTTCGGCTGGATCCTGGTCCTGCGGAAATGCAATTCCGACAGCCGCTTCTATCGCGGGATCGTGCTCCCCGTGTCCCGGGCCAGCTACGGAATGTATCTGAGCCACCTGCTGGTGCTCAGTGTCGTGTCCGCCTGGCTGCGCAGTACACTCAAACTGGGCCATGAAGGGCTGCTCGGCATCTGGACGACGCCCGTGCAGATGCTGGCTACGGCGCTGATCACGTATGGGCTCGTCGCCATCGCCTGCGTCCTCCTTCAGAAGATTCCCAGGATGGGAAAAATCATCGTCGGTTAAGGAGCTGTTCGCCGGTAATCCCTGAACTCGTCGAAAAAAACAGGCGCTTGGTCGAAAAAACGGAGGACCGGCCGGCACGGGTGGTACTTTTGTGCCCAAGAAACACACAAAGCCATGAAAACCCGCGTAATGATCTTCCTGTCGGCCCTGTTGCTGAGCCTGCCGACCTTTGCCCAGAAAACCATCGTGACCGGCGTTGTCCGGGATTCCCTGACCCGGGAAGGAGAACCGGCCGCCGTGCTGCAGTTCTTCAAGAGCAGTGACACGGAGAAGCCCGTCGCCTTTACGACAGCCGACGAGGAAGGCCGTTTCATGCAGCGGCTGGACGGCTCCGGTGCCTATGAGCTGCTGTTCAGCGGTATCGGCCGTCTGCCGGTCCGGCGCAATTTCGTCATTCCCGGTCAGAAGGACACGCTTGACCTGGGCGAGATTCTCATTCGGGACGACGTGGAAACGCTCTCGGCCGGTGTCGTGACGGCCCAGCGGACGCTGGTGAAAATGGAGGTCGACAAGATGACCTACGACGTATCCGGCGACGTGGACGCCAAGACCTCGACCGTGCTCGACATGCTCCGCAAGGTGCCGATGGTGTCGGTGGACGGCCAGGACAATATCACCGTCAACGGGAGCAGCAGCTTCCAGGTGTATGTGGACGGCAAGCCCAACCAGATGCTGTCGCAGAACGCCTCCACCATCTTTAAAGTCATGCCGGCCAGTACGGTCAAGAACATCGAGGTCATTACCAATCCGGGCGTGAAATACGACGCGGAAGGTGTGGGCGGCGTACTCAACATCACCACCAACCGCGAGGCGACAGGCGGAAGTTCCGTGGCCGACGGCTTTTACGGCACGGTGATGGCGACGGGCTCGAACCGGGGAGGCGGCGGCGGCCTGACAGCAGCCCTCCAGAAAGGGAAATTCGCAATGAGCCTGAACGCCAGCGGTTCGTACAATTCGATGAACCATACCGAGACCGATCAGGTCCGTACGCAGGACAACGGTTTCTCCAACACGACCCACACCTCCACGGACATGCGGATTCCCGTAGCCATGGTCAACGGAAGCGCCAGCTACGAGATTGACAGCCTGAACCTCGTATCGGCCACGCTGGGATACATGCACTACGGCATGGTGAACACGAACGGACTGACTACCTCCATCCTGACCGCCCCGGGTGCCGTACCCTTCAGCTACACCGGAACGATGACGACCCGCAACACCCGCAACAGCATTTCCGTCAGTGCAGATTATCAGCATCTCTGGGCCGGTGCGCCGGGCCGCAGCCTGGTGCTCAGCTACCAGTACAACGGCGCGCCTGCCGTCAACAACAGCATGACCCTGCTTGACGCGGCAGACCTCCCCGGCTTTGACTTCACGGACCGCAAGAGCGTGGGCCGCACCGGTTCCGACGACCATACGGTCCAACTCGACTTCACCACACCGCTCGGCAGCAAGCACAGCCTCTCGACCGGCGCCAAATTCCTGCACCGCCACAATGCTTCCGACCAGACGGATTATCTGTGGAACGGCAGCGCCTTCGTGGAGAACCCGATCGGCAGCCTCCAATACGACTTCTACAACCGCATCGGTGCCGCCTACGCGGAACTCAGCGGCAACTACGGTGTGTTCAGCCTGAAAGCGGGCGTGCGCTACGAATACACCTGGCAGAGCTACAAGTCCTCGAAGGAGAGCGGCGCCTTCCGTGTCAACTACGGCAATCTCGTGCCTAGCGCCAGCCTGCAGTGGACGCTGAGCCCCACGCAGAACATCGGCCTGAGTTACAATATGCGCATCAGCCGCCCTGGCATCTCCTACCTGAACCCGTACGTCGATATCTCCGACCCGACGGCCCGCAGCTACGGCAACCCTGACCTGGATACAGAACGCGGCCACAACATCTCCCTGGTGTACAACTTCTTTTCACCGAAGGTCATGGTCAACGCCACCCTGCGCCACAGCATCACCGGCAACGGCATCGCGGCCTACAGCTTCTACAGCCCCGACAACATCCTGAACACCACGTACGGAAACATCGTGCAGAGCAACAACACCAGTCTGAACGCATTCCTGATGGTAACCCCGACCAGCAAGACACGCATCATGTTCAACGGTGGCTTCGGCTACAGCGACCTGCGCAGCGCCCAGCTCGACCAGCAGAATGCCGGCTGGAACTACAACGTGCTGCTGGGCGCCCAACAGACCCTGCCCTGGGATCTGCGTCTGAGTGCCAACGTAATCGCTTCCGGCCGGCAGATCGACCTGCAGGGGTGGTCCAGCGGCATGTCTCTCGGCATGCTGGGCCTTACGAAAACCTTCCTGGACGACAGACTGAGCCTTTCCCTCAGCGGCATGGTCCCGTTCGCCAAAGGAGCTAAGTTGAATATGACGTCCCATACCCGGGGCAACGGCTTCACCACGGACATGACCACGCGGATTCCCTTGGCTTCCATCAACTTCCAGATCAGCTGGAGCTTCGGCAAGCAGGGTAACTACACCACCAAGAAAGCCCGCCGCACCATCGAGAACGAAACGCAGCTCAACAGCGCCACGACCGCCCAGAGCGTGGGCTCCGTCATCGGCCTGTAGAAAAGACAGAAAATTGATTACCTTTGCAGTATGCAGACCCGGGACAGAAGGAAACTGATCATCAACACCACCCAGATTATCGTCTGGGCGGGTGTTTTTATCGCACCGGCACTAATTACCTGGACGACGGCCGGCACTTTGGGAACAGCTTTGACTGTACTCAAGGCAACGGCAGCCATCGTTCTGCCCATGTGCGTCCTCTATTTCCTGAACTTTCTTTTCCTGGTGCCGAAGTTCCTCTTCGGAGGGAAGCCCGCCTGGTTCTACCTGTCCAACGCCTTCCTGCTCATCGCTTGGAATCTGTGGGAATATCATCCCCGTCAGCCTGTCGAGTTTCCGCCGGAAGTCGTAGATCAGTTCGGCACCAACAAGCTGTGGGCCATCTACGCCGTCAGTATCCTGATGATGTTTATCGTCGAGTGCCTGGTGATCCTGCTGGCGGTCGGTGCCCGTTACGTGATACGGACCCATGAAGCGCTGGTGCGGGCGGAGGAAGAGCGCCGCAAGAACACGGAAGCGGAACTGACCTGGCTCAAGAACCAGCTCAACCCGCATTTCCTCTTCAACACGCTCAACAACATCTCTTCGCTCACGCAGATCGACCCGGACCAGGCCCAGGAGCGCATCGGCCAGCTCAGCGACGCACTTCGCTACGCACTCTACGACAGCGAGGCGGAGAAAGTGCCGCTGGCGGGCGAAGTGGCCTTTATGGAGAATTACATTGACCTGATGGCGCTGCGCTGCAACGAGCATACCCGCGTCGAGCGTTCCCTGCGGCTTCCCGACCACGAGGTGTTGATCGCGCCGCTGCTCTTTATCTCCTTGATCGAGAATGCCTTCAAACACGGGGTCAGCGCGCGGAACGATGCTGTGGTACGCATCGACCTGCATGCCGAGGGTGGCGATCTCTGCTTCGTCTGCGAGAATACGCTCTTCGAAAAAGGGACGGACGACCGCAGCGGTTCCGGCATCGGCCTGGTCAACCTCCGCCGCCGGCTTGAACTGATCTATCCCGGCCAGTATACATACAACCAGTCTGTCACTGACGGCATGTACCATGTAGAGATCCGGCTCAAGAAACTGTTGTGATGGAAGCGCTCAAATGTGTCATTGTCGACGACGAGCCGCTGGCCGTCAAGATGCTGGAGAACTATGTGGCGCGCACGCCCTTCCTGTCTCTGGCCGGCGCCTTTACGGATTCGATGGAGGCGCTCGCGCAGTTGCCTGTCCTGCGGCCCCAGCTGGTTTTCCTCGACATCCAGATGCCCGACCTGAACGGCCTGGAGCTGTCGCGCATGGTACCGGCCGGCACGCGCATCATCTTTACCACAGCCTTCAAGCAATATGCCTTCGAAAGCTACGAAGTGTCGGCCCTGGACTATCTGCTCAAGCCCATCCGCTACCAGAAGTTCCTGGAAGCCGCCACGAAGGCGCAGCAATGGTTCGCCCGCGAAGAAGCGCGTCCTGCACCGCCGCCGGCCGTCCCGGCTTCCTTCTTCCTGAAAGTGGACGGCCGTCTGCGCAAAGTGGACCTGGCTGACATCCTTTATGTGGAAGGCATGAAAGATTATGTGCTGATGCACCTGGCTTCAGAAAAACAGCCGCTCGTCACGCACAGCACCATGAAGAATATGGAAGAGCAGCTCCCCGCCGATGCCTTCCTGCGCGTCCATCGCTCGTTCATCATTTCACTCGATCGCATCGACAGCGTCACCCGCGACGGCGACGTGATCGTGGCCGGCCGCCTCATCCCTGTCACCGACAGTTACCGCCCCCGCTTCGAGGAATACCTGCAGCAACACAGCCTGTGACGGGAGCGCTGCAGTTCTTTTCTGTTCATTTGCCCGCAACCCGGAATTCGGAGCGCCCGCTGAGGCGCGAAATAGCGCGTCAGGCGCAGGTTGCCTGGCGCTCCGAGCCGATTTGAGCCCGGACAGCCCGCTGACCTGCGATATAGGCGCTGCAGGGCATGTTGTCCGGC
>JAFSOA010000017.1 GCA_017447265.1 Bacteroidales bacterium | reverse complement strand
GGTGAGGATCCACCTCTTCCCATTCCGAACAGAGAAGTTAAGCTCACGTGCGCCGATGGTACTGCTACACCAAGTGGGAGAGTAGGTTGCCGCCACCTTTGAGCCCCGGGCTAAAAAAAGCCTGGGGCTTTTTTTATGCCCTCGATACCCCCTCGCACCTTCGGTGCGGAAAGGCCCGGCGCTTCGCGCTTGCACTTTCGGTGCGTTAACCTAATTTTTTCGCTGCAACGTACGCTGCTGATTAATAGATGTTTACGATATGTTCTCCCCTGTTTTGATAGAGGGAGAAGTTTGCGTATGTTGTTGATTGATAGATGTGTTCATTGCAGGTTTTTTCGTAACTTTATCGGTTGTTAAACGATTGAAATATGTTCAAGGGTCAACCGAAAGGTCTTTATGCGCTGGCGCTGGCGAATACAGGCGAGCGCTTCGGGTATTATACGATGCTGGCGATTTTCATGCTCTTTCTCCAGGCCAAGTTCGGCTGGGAGCATGCGACAGCAAGCCATCTGTACGCCATCTTCATGGCCGTCGTCTATTTCATGCCCGTGATCGGCGGCTGGGTCGCCGACCGCGTTGGCTACGGCAAATGCGTCGTGGCGGGCATCTGCGTGATGTTCCTGGGCTACCTGATGCTGACGGTGCCGACGCCGGCCAACTTGCTCGGCATGACCCTGATGATCGGCGCCTTGCTGCTCATCGCCGCAGGAACCGGCCTTTTCAAGGGAAACCTGCAGGTGATGATCGGCAATCTCTACGACGACCCGAAATATGCCGACAAACGCGATTCCGCTTTCAGCCTCTTCTATATGGCCATCAACGTGGGCGCCATGTTCGCGCCTTTTGCCGCCACGGCCATCACCAATAAGTTCCTGGCCAAAGCCGGCCTGGTCTATAAGGCAGACATTCCCGCCCTGGCCCACCATCTGCTCGACGGAGCGATTACGCCGGGCAATGCGTCGCGTCTGGCCGAACTGCAGGCCCAGATGCCCGATGCCTCCGTGACGGCCTTGCCGCTGCCCGAATTCAGCAACTACTATATCGAACACCTCTCCTCATCCTACAACATGGGCTTTGCTGTCGCCTGTGTCTCCCTGATCGTGTCGATGGGCATCTATTTCGCCTGCCGCAGCTGGTTCAAACATGCCGACGTCAATGCCAAGCAGGCGGCCGCCGCCGGCAATGCGCCGGTCGTGGAACTGACACCCAGACAGACCCGGGAGCGCATCGCCGCACTCTGCATGGTGTTCGCCGTGGTCATCTTCTTCTGGATGGCTTTCCAGCAGAACGGACAGTCGCTCACCTGGTTTGCGCGCGACTACACGCAGTCGACCGTGACAGGCTGGGCCAGAGCCGGTTTCAATATGTGGATCCTGGGCCTGCTGGCCGTGTCCATGTACACACTGTTCGGAGCCATTCAAGCCGAGAAGAAACAGAACAAGGTGGTCTGCTGGGCCGCGACCCTCGTCTTGTGGTCTTTCGTCGGGATAATCTATTCGTATATGCCTGACACCCTGGATATTCAGCCGCAGCTGTTCCAGCAGTTCAATCCTTTCTTCGTGGTGATGCTCACGCCGGTAATCATGGCGCTGTTCGATGCGCTGGCCAAACGCAAGCATGAACCTTCCGCGCCGATGAAGATCGGCATCGGCATGCTGGTGGCCGCGTTGGGCTATGTGGTGATGATCTTCGCTTCGGTCGGACAGCCGTCGCCGGCTGCGTTGTTGGGTACGGTTTCCCCCGACCCGGTGGTACCGACCTATCTGATGGGGACCTACCTCGTGCTGACCTTTGCCGAGCTGCTGCTCAGCCCGATGGGTATCTCGTTCGTTACCAGGGTGGCGCCGCCCAAGATGAAAGGCCTGATGATGGGCCTGTGGTTCGCGGCCTCGGCCATCGGCAACTACCTGACCATGGTCCCCGGACTGCTCTGGATGCGCGTGCCCCTCTGGGCCAACTGGGCCATTCTGGCCAGCCTCTGCGCCCTCGCCGGCCTGATCATGTTCACGATGCTCAAACGCATCAACGCCGCGACGCAATAACGCGATTGTCCAATCACCATGAGAAAGCTATTAGTCCAGTTCTTCTTTCTGGCAATGATCCTGTTGAGTTCATGTACCGCCAGAAAGGTTTCGTCAACGCTCAATGACATAGCGTCCTATATCCAAGATCGCCCGGATAGTGCCTTGGCGGCTCTGCGTGGGATAGATACTACTTTGCTGTCTACTCGCAGTTTGCGGGCGCACTATGCACTCCTGCATGCGATGGCGCTTGATAAGAATTGGATTGATACGGCCGATGAAAGGGTGATTGCGCCGGCAGTAGCCTATTATGGAAAACACGGCCCTGTTGACAGGCGGGCCAAAGCTTGTTTTTATTTAGGGAGAATACAATACAATGGCCATCATTATCAGGAAGCCATTCTTTCCTTTGATCAAGCATTGCAATGGGCTATGCTTTTTTCAGATGATCGCTTCAAGTCGCTCGTTTTCCTCTCGATAGGCGAGACTTACGGGGCTACATCATTGTTTGAAGAGGCGCTTTCTTTCTCAGACAGTTCCTTAGGATATAGCCTAAAAGCAGGAGATACAAATCTTGTGAATGCTTCGCGTTTCAGGATTGCCCAAAATCATAACAATCTTAAGCATTATGCGGAAGCAGATTCTTTATACCGGCAAATGCTCGCAGATAGTTCATTAATCAATAACGAGCACCTCTATCCGCGGGTACTGGCTGGCTATGCCATGACGGTGCTGGGTTTTAATGACGATTGTGAGAAAGCGAGAAACTTATTCGAGCAATGTTTGAGTCATGGACGTTTTGATAACTATAATCAATGGGGGGCTTATGCTTATTGTCTTGCTGCTACCGGTGATCTGGCAAAAGCAGGACAAATCTTTAAGAGCCTACAGGCAAGAGGACTAGAGGATTCTTTTTCTTTTCAAGGTTGGAAAAGCCGTTTTGAGCATGCCTCCGGAAATCTTGATGAAGCATATAAGCTATTATCACAAGCACTGGACAGGCAAAGTGAGGCTTCTCGCAAAGTATTGCGGCAGTCTGTGATAAAAGCTCAGTTAGACAATTCCAATGCGCAGAATCGCATTCTTAGGGAAAAAGCTTTAACCCATAAGATCCTTTTATTGCTGGCTTTCTTTATACTGGCTGCCGCTTTTGTTTTTATGATTCAGCGGTTTCGTGTGAGGTCGCGAAAGGCCTCTGAAGAAAGGGAGTCTTTGTTGGAAACAATAGCAAGATTAGGGGAACAGCAACCGCAAAATAGAATGACAGAAAAATATGTCGAGGTGTATAGGTCCTATCTTCAACAAATGGGTGCAATTCGTGACATGTTACGGGATTGCGACACCGAAGAAGGAACGATGCGCTTGATTCAACGATTGAAGACCATGATGCAGAACCTGCGGTTGGACAAGATTCGGCAAGGCGAATTTGAAGCGATGATGAACCGGGAATTCGATGATGTAATGGCTCATTATCGTGAAGATTTTCCAGGTGGTAAAGAGTCAGATTATTTGGTTGTTTGTTATCTTTTTGCCGGTTTTGACGGGGCGACCATCTGTACACTCACAGGCTTGCCTAGTAAGCAGGCTGTTTATTCCAGGAAGACGCGGCTTTTGCAAAAAATCCGTACTGGAAAATCCCCGCACCAAGAGCAGTTTGTTAGGATGCTCCGCTAATCTATTAATAATCAACACGTTATAATTATCTATCAATGGCTTGTTGCTAATCTGTTGATAATCAACGCTTTACCATAGTGACAGGTAGCCCTTTACTATCATCTTAAAAACCGGCCCCAGAAGTGTCTCTGGAGCCGTTTTTTGAAATGAAGCGACAGCTTTTTTATTTGTGCCGTTTGAATGCGAAGCCTAATTTTGTAAAAAAAGAGCGAATGGCAACAGCGACTAAACCCAGATTATGGAAGGCCTTTATAATGATAACGGTCTTCTTGCTTTTCATCCCATATGATACGGCTCAAGCTGATGATGACGAAGAAGAAATAATTGATCTCATGATAGACCAGACGGGTACGCCAGTTGGAAGATCTCTTAACGTATTGCGGGTTTCAGCAGCTTACCTACCAAATAGTCAGGTAGTAACTGTTTCCTTCATGGATAGTTTTAATGAGGTAAAGATAAAGTTGACTAATGTGATAAGTGGTGCATATACAACTCATGTAATAGATCCCGCTTGGGGTACTTGTCAGGTTCCTGTGACATTGGGGGAGGGCATGTATCTTATTGAAATCCTTTTAGACGGCGGACTGCGGGTTTGGGGTTACTATAGTGTTCATTAGGACAAAACTATGGTCAATATTCATGCATATCAAGTTGCTAAGCGACGGACTACGAACACCTTCTTCGCAAACAGCAAGCTGACATAAATTATTGTATAGGGAACTATTTCAGTATCAGGTTCGCGACTGTTCCTAGAAGCTATTCATAAGCTTTTCGAAAAACTGTTTTATTTACATCCAGGGTCTTTTAAATCAGGAAACTATGAAGAAACTTGCTTTTTTTTCTTTCTGTTTATTTCTTGTTATAGCGTGCGTTCAAGAAAAACTAGATGTTAACTCTCTATCGGAGGAGACCTGTCTCAAACAGTCTGAAACTATCTTATCTTTTGATGACGAGCGATCTTTTTGGAATGCGGTTGAAAAACAAAGAAGAGACAAAGATTCACCTATCCTAACCAAATCGGATCCAGACGGATTTGTGTCTATTTATGACGAGTTTCGACAAGCCATGATAGAAGCAGATAGGTATTACCAACGAATAGGAGGCTATGAGGAATTTAAAAATAAATATCCCGATCTATTCTATCCGGAATATGGTGAGGACTTTGCTGCCTTTCTGCCAGTCAGCGATGAGGTGGTTGCCAAATTCCTTAACAGGCAATGTAAAGTACTGATTAATGGCACAGAAAGAGATATGCGCGACGTAACCAGTTACGAAAAAGTTTTAGAACTTGGACTAGGAATGCCAGATGTTCAGACAGTAAAAACGCGCGCGATTTCAGATATCGCATATCTTACGCTTGAAAAACAGATTGTCAATGAAAAACGAAAAGCCTGGATAACGTTACGAGGTATTGCAGATAACGAAAACAATGTAAAGATCGGACGTGTTGACTTATGCTTTCGAAAAAAAGGGATACTAGGATGGTACAATGGCATGATGTCCTCTACTTCATATTATTATGATCATGGTAATCATAAGATCTATTATCCCGGAGGGACTAAGAATTTAGAGTACTCGCCGCATAAATATGGAGTTGCAGCAAGGCCTCTGTCGGCAACTACCAGTAATTTAGGGAGTGAGACTTTCTATTTTGAGTGCGATACAGATCCAGTATACTCTTTCACTGGTGTCTACGCTGTTGATATGGATGCGCTTTTAGATTTAGACAATGGAACTGGTTTTTGGGAGGATGTAGCTGGATTTTTTAACACGCATAACGTCGGAGCGGGTATTGTTTTATACTTCTAAATCGTGACGAAAGATGGACAAAAAGATAATATTATTCGTCAGCGTTCTGTTTCTTATACCGGGAACTGTACAAGGACAGCATCAACTGCGGAGACTGGAAGTCATGGCTGAAGTTAGTGGCGGGAAAGCCTTTTCCGCACACGGCGTCAGTCATTATCAATTTGAACTGGCAGGAGGCTATCGCGTGACAGACAATCTTTCCTTTGGGATGGGTGTAAACCGTGTCACTTTCTTAAACAGAGCTGACTTGCCCAGTGGAATAGATGACCTGATCATACAAACAGGGCGTCAAGTTGCCTGGAGACCACATCTTTATGGAAAGTATTCTTTCCTGCCGGACAGGAGTTTTTCACCGGTTGTTCGCACGAGGCTGGGATATGGCTTTTATCGTGATGGCTTTATTACTTATGGCAGAAAAGTAGAAAATGGACAGACTGGATTACCGTGGAATGAGTATGATGTTCCCAACCAGAATCTTACGTTGAAAGGAGGCATTTTTTCTTCTTTTGAGGCAGGCGTATCCGCACAAATCGGAAAGAAAGGAATGAATGTCTATCTGACAGTTTCCTGCGATCTACAGCCAACTACTTATTACTATCTCTCGCGACAAGAAAAAAGGAACAACGTTGTACTTGGCCTGCATGTAGGTATAGGTTTCTGATAGCAACACATTTCTTGTGTTGACGCATGAGAAGTAACCAAGGTTCTTTTACCCGATGTACAGACGTACAACCGTCGCCGGCCTCATCATGTTCACGATGCTCAAGCGCATCAACGCCGCGACGCGATAGAGCCGAATTGATAACACACTATTAATAATACCAATATGAAATCGTTTTTTTATTGTTTAATGGGATTGTGTGTGATTCTTGCCTCTTGTTCGCAATTACCACAAATGGATGAGTACGTACACATAGTAGGCTCCGAAGAGATGACTTCCTATGATATTTCCTCTTCAGAAATCAATCGGATGGACTTTTCTCGTATGATTTAACCTAAGACTAAAGCGACGATGACGTTGACCAAAGAGATAACGCCAGTAGTTAAGCGGACAGATACTTTGCTATATGTCATCAATTATGGTGACTCAAACGGGTGGGTTATTGCTTCTGGAGATAAACGTACACCGATTATTCTTGCTATGAGTGAAACAGGTCACTTTGACATCGATTTACTTCCTATCAAGAATAAAGGCGTCGCTACTTGGTTTGAAGGCGTAAAAGAAGATATAGTATATCTTAAAGAACATCCTGATTTTATTCCTGATTCAACATATTTGGCTATTTGGAATAGTAGAGAAACCAATTTGGCGACCAAAGGTGGGATAGAACATGAAGGAGAATGGCTTCAGTTGGTTTATACAATGATTGATTTTGGCGTCCTTCGGTATGACATAGATCATTTGATGTCAACTCAATGGGGGCAAGATGACCCATGGAATCTTTGTCTGCCACTAGATGAATCCAATGATCGTTGCTCTGCTGGTTGCACAATCGTAGCCGCAGCACAACAAGCATATTATTTGCATTCGCTTCTTGGGAAACCATCCTCTGCTTTTCAATATGGTATTTGTACGGATCATTATTATGATAATAACTATAATCCTTCTATAACATTGTATACGTCTTCTCCGTCAACCTGGGCAACTATGGTCGAAACGGCCTCTGATACGAGCACGATAGGCAAGCAAGCTGTGTCTGCTTTAATGGGTGAGGTGATCAAACGATCTTCGGCTACATGGTACAATGCTGAAGCTGTTGCCAGTATGGGGATGGTTCAGAGCTATTTTTCGTATTATTCAATCAGTTGTTCGAGTTCTGCTTTTAACCAAGAAACAGTTTTAAACAATATTCTTAACGACAAACCTGTTATCGTTGGGTTGGATAGTTATAATGGCTATTTTGGTGATCATACGGCAGTTATAGATGGTATTAAAGTTTTTGCACAGAAGATTACTTACTATTATCAGTGGATGCCTATTGGAACCTATCCACCTGTTGAACCGGAATATCCCGACTTGGAGCATCCCGAATTATATGTGATAGGTGAAGCATGGGGACAAAATAGTGATTATTTCTATAGGCTGAATTGGGGTTTTGATGGAGAATTGGACGATGGATTATATCAACATGGGACAGCATGGGGAAGGAACGCATTCCTCTATGTACCTGATGTGATACTGTATAATTTTAATTAAAGAGGCGCAACAAATAACGTGGAGGGTGCATCTACTAAAAAAAGAAAAGATATGTATAAACACAAGATTTTAAGCTGGACGGCATGGATGATTCTTGCCTTATTATTTATTTCATGCAATAAATTTGAAGTAGATGATGATGACAGGAATATTATTATCCCGCTGACCAAGAGCGAAGAAGCAATCAGAGACGTTACGACGGATTATTCACTTCGACTTTTCGATCAAATTGTTACTGCGGATAATAGGAATAACGTATTTTTTTCCCCACTTTGCTTGACAATGCTCAACGCTATGCTGGCAAACGGCGCGAAGGGAGAAACGTTTCAGGAAATAGTTGAAACCATGGGTTTTTCCAAAGATCAGCAGCTGAATGAATTAAACAGCTATTTTGCCACGATGGTTTCCGCAATGTCCCGAGCAGATAGGAGCGTTGATTTCTCATTGGCAAATTCAATGTGGCTTGCCCATGGCTTTTCTACAAAAAACACTTTTACGAATCAGTTGAAAAGTGTTTATAAAGCCGATTTGTATGTGGTTGATTTCAGCAGACAGTCCACCATCTCACAAATCAACAAGTGGTGCAGCAAAAAGACGTCGGGCATGATATCGGAACTTGTCAGCAAACTTGATGACCAGACTTTGATGATGCTGGTCGATGCTCTTTATTTTCAGGGAGAGTGGAAGATGAAATTCAAAGCAGAAGACAATACAGAAGGTTCTTTCACCCGATTGGACGGCACGACAGATCCCGCTGTTTTCATGTCTATGAAGACCGCTCTCCTGAAAGGGTATGCGGACGAAGAAGTTCGAGTCGTCAGGATGCCTTATGGGAATGGTTCGTTCTATATGGAGGCCATTCTTCCTGAGACGGAAAATTTTATGGGTTTTATCCATAACCTGTCTTTCGCGCGTTTATCCGGATGGGATGAGAACAATACAGAGATTATTGATTTAAAGTTTCCGAAATTCAAAGAGTCATACGATACGGGAGAGTCGATCATTGGATCTGCCTTGCAGAAGATGGGTATGAAGAAAGCTTTTACATCGTCGGCTGACTTCTCTGCCATCAGCGATAAACCACTGTGGGTTGATGCAATTCTGCAAAAAACAGCAATTGTTGTAGATGAAGGAGGAACACGAGCGGCTGCTTCCGGTCTGAATAAAATGCGGGGAGCCGATTTGGTAACATATCCCAAGGAGATAAAGATGTACTTTGATCGCCCCTTCATATACTTGATTCGTGAACAAAGTACAGGTGTTATCCTGTTTATTGGTGCAAAGGTGAAGTAATCGCTTATTCTCCGTAAAGATACCTGTACTGTTCAGGGGTGAGCGTGTCGATGGCGCAGCCCCAGTAGGCGAGCTTGCGGCGGGCCACTTCCTCGTCGATTTCGCGGGGGACGTCGTGGACCATGGCGCCGGGCTTGCGCGGCAGCTCAGGATGCTGCACGAGGTAGCGGGCGCTGAGCGCCTGGATGGCGAAGGACATGTCCATGATTTCGGCCGGATGGCCGTCGCCTGCGGCCAGGTTGACCAGGCGGCCTTCGGCGATGACATAGATCTTCTTGCCGTTCTCGAGGCGGTAGCCCATGATGTTGTTGCGGGCCGGCGCGGATTCTACCGCCATCTTTTTCAGGCCGGCGACATCGACCTCCACGTCGAAATGTCCGGCGTTGCAGCAGATGGCTCCGTCTTTCATGGAAAGGAAATGCTCTCTCGTGATGACACCGGCGCAGCCTGTCACCGTTACGAAGATGTCGCCCACCTTCGCTGCTTCGGCCATCGGCATCACCGCGAAACCGTCCATCACGGCCTCCATGGCCTTGATGGGATCGATTTCCGTCACGACGACTTCTGCACCCAGGCCTTTGGCCCGCATGGCCACGCCTTTGCCGCACCAGCCGTAGCCCGCCACGACGACGGTCTTGCCGGCCACGATCAGGTTGGTCGTGCGGTTGATGCCGTCCCAGACGCTCTGGCCCGTTCCGTAGCGGTTGTCGAACAGGTGCTTGCAGTCCGCATTGTTGACCAGCATCATCGGAAATTCCAGCTTCCGGGCCCGGTTCATCGTCATCAGGCGCAGGATGCCCGTCGTCGTCTCCTCGCAGCCGCCGATGACACCCGGCAGCAAGTGGCGGTACTCCGCATGCATCAGTGAGACCAGATCGCCGCCGTCGTCGATGATCACGTTCGGACCGACCTCCAGTACGCGGCGGATATGCGCCTCGTATTCGGCCGGCGTTGCACCATGCCAGGCGAAGACGTTGAGCCCATCGTGGACGAGGGCGGCTGCCACATCATCCTGGGTGGATAGCGGATTGCTGCCCGTGACATACATGTCGGCACCGCCTGCGGCGAGGACCTTGCACAGATAGGCCGTCTTGGCCTCCAGGTGGACCGAGAGGGCCACTTTCAGGCCGGCGAAGGGTTTTTCCGCACGGAATTCCGCTTCCAGTCCGTTTAACAGCGGCATGTGATGCCGCACCCACTCGATCTTCAGCGCGCCGTCCGGCCAGAGAGCGGGATCTTTAATCTCACTTTTCATCATGGTTACAAGGAATTATACGCGATCGCGAACGTGTCGCCCTGGGACGGGTCGCCCGTCGCGATGCCTTTCTTCAACCATTTCGACCGCTGGGCCGAGGTACCGTGGTTGAATGAATCGGGCACGGTGTAGCCGTATGCCTGCTTCTGCAGGTAATCGTCGCCGATCTTGGCGGCCACGGCCAGGCCCTCGTCGATATCGCCCGGCTCGAGAGAACCGAACATTTTGTTGTCGTGGTGCGCCCACACGCCGGCGTAGAAGTCGGCCTGCAGTTCCAGGCGGACACTGATCTGGTTGTATTCTTTGCTGTTGGCTTTATAACGGGCCATCTGCTGGTGCGCCTTGCCCAGCGTACCGAGCTGGTTCTGCACATGGTGGCCCACCTCATGGGCGATCACATAGGCATAGGCGAAGTCCCCGTCGGCACCGAGTTGCTTCTTCATGGAGGTGAAGAACGACAGGTCGAGGTAGACACACTGGTCCGCGCTGCAGTAGAAAGGACCCGAAGAAGAGGAGGCACCGCCGCAGCCGGACTGCACGGCGCCCGAGAAAAGCACGAGCTTCGGAGGCTGGTAGGTCAGGCCGTTGGCCTTGAAGATGGCCGTCCAGACGTCTTCCGTGCCGGCGAGGATCTGTTTGGCGAAGGTCGCCAGTTCTTCCTCTTCGGCCGACGGAGTGTAGCCGTCCGCCATCTGCGTGCTGCTGCTCAGCACCTGTCCGGCTTCCTGGATAACCGTCGTCGGGTCACCGCCCAGCAGCCAGGTCAAAAGTCCTACGATGATGAGGCCGCCGATACCGATGCCGCCGATGGCGCCGGCGGAGCTCCTGCCCCTGCGGTCTTCTACATTTGTGCTTACGCGTCTTCCGTCGAGTTTCATAGTAAAATGCTTAGTCTGACTACAAATATAGCAAGATTCTTTGTAAATTTGTCTGTATAACTGACAGGAATATGAAACGGATTCTCACTTTTTTCCTGCTGGCCGCGCTGACCGTGGCCGGCGCTGACGCCAAGATTTACAAACTGACTTCCCCCGACCGCAAGACAGAAGTCACGGTCGACGCCGGACGACAGATCGTCTGGAGCGTAACCCACCAGGGCAAGGAAGTCCTGGCCCCCTCCGCGGTCTCGATGACCGTCGACGGGAAGATCATCGGCCAGGAGGCCAAGGTCAAGTCGGCCAGGACGGAAAAAGTGAAACAGACCGTTTCTTCCCCGCTTTGGCGGCAGGCCTCCCTCACGGAAAGCTACAACCAGCTCACGCTGGAGCTGGGCGACGGCTGGGGACTGACCTTCCGTGCGTACGACGGCGAGGGCGTGGGCTACCGCTTCTGGTCGACTTCGGTCAAGAAAGGCGCCTGCGTGACGGCGGAATGCGCCGAGTTCAACTTCAGCCGCGACTATACGACCTACGTACCCTACAGCACCGGCACCCAAAACCCCTACGCCACTTCGTTCGAGAACCAGTATACCGTAGCGCCGCTGAGCGCTTTCCATCCCGACCAGCCCGCTTTCACGCCGCTGCTGGTCTGCCTGGATGGCGGGCTGCGCCTCGAAATCACCGATTCCGACATCGAAGCCTACCCCGGCATGTTTCTCCGCAAGGGACCGGGTCTCTCGCTGAAAGGCGATTTCGCCCCCGTCCCGGAGAAGGTCCACGAGACGGCGACCCGCGGACAGGTCTTCGTCGATGAATATTCCGGCAAGCTGGCCGTCATCCGGGAGAACGCCTCGAAGAAAGCCCCGCGCTACTTCCCCTGGCGCCTGCTGGCCATTGCCGGGAAGGACGCCGACCTGCCGGTCAACAACCTCGTCTGGCTGACCGCCTCGCCCAGCCGCGTGAAGGACATCAGCTGGATCAAGCCCGGCAAGGTGGCCTGGGACTGGTGGAACAACTGGAATATCACCGGCGTCGATTTTCCTGCCGGCATCAATACGGAAACCTATCAATACTATATCGATTTCGCCGCTGCCAACGGCATCGAATACGTGGTGCTCGACGAGGGATGGTCGGAGCCGCTCGACATCATGAAGATCAAGCCGGCCATCGACCTGAAGGAACTGTGCCGCTACGCCGCCTCCAAAAACGTGGACCTCATCCTCTGGGCCGTCTGCTACGTGCTCGACAAAGACCTCGAGAAAGCCTGCAAGACCTATGCAAAGATGGGCGTCAAGGGCTTCAAGATCGACTTCATGGACCGCGACGACCAGCCCGTGACGGAGATGCTCTACCGCATCGCCGAAACCTGTGCACGGCACAATCTGCTGGTGGACTACCACGGTATGTACAAGCCTGCCGGCATGAACCGCACCTGGCCGAATGTCATCAATTTCGAGGGCGTCTGGGGCCTGGAGCAGATGAAATGGAGCAAGAACGACCAGGTGGTGTACGATGTCACCTTCCCCTTCATCCGCCAGCTCTCCGGGCCGGTGGACTATACGCAGGGTGCGATGCGGAACATGCTCCAGCGGGAATTCGTGCCCAACTACAGCAATCCGTCCAGCCAGGGAACCCGTGCCCGGCAGGTCGCCGAATACATCATCTTCGATTCCCCGCTGGTCATGCTCTGTGACAACCCCACCGCCTACATGAAGGAGCAGCAGACCACCGATTTCATCACCGCCATCCCGACTGTGTGGGATGAGACCCGCGTGCTGCAGGGCGAGATCGGGCAGTACATTGTCACGGCGCGCCGCAGCGGCAGCACCTGGTATGTGGGCGGCCTCACCAACTGGGACGCACGCGACCTGAAGATCGACCTGGGTGCCCTGGGCCTCAAGGGGGACCACGATGCCGTACTCTTCTGCGACGGCGTCAATGCCACGCGCAACGCCACGGACTACAGGCAGGAATCGCTGAAAGTACAAACGAAGAAGCCGCTGCAGGTGCATCTGGCTCCTGGCGGCGGCTTCGTGCTGGTTGTCGAGTAGCGGCTACTTGAGGTCGCGGTTGAGGTCGTCGACCGGCTTGATGAAGCGGGCGATCTCCTCGTCGCTGAGGTTGTAGTTCTGCATCTCACCCGAGAAGTACTGATCGTAGGCAGCCATGTCTACGAAACCATGGCCGGAGAGGTTGAAGAGAATGGTCTTCTCCTCTCCGGTCTGCTTGCATTTGAGCGCTTCGCCGATGGTGGCGGCGATGGCGTGGCAGGATTCCGGAGCGGGGATGATGCCTTCGGTGCGGGCGAAGAGCACGCCGGCATTGAACGAGTCGAGCTGCGGGATGTCGACGGCTTCCATCAGTCCGTCTTTCATGAGCTGCGACATGATGACACCGGCACCGTGGTAGCGGAGACCGCCGGCGTGGATACTGGCCGGTTTGAAGCCGTGGCCCAGGGTGTACATCGGCAGCAGCGGGGTGAGGCCGGCCTCGTCGCCGAAGTCATATTCGAATTTGCCGCGGGTGAGCTTCGGGCAGGAAGCGGGTTCGGCGGCGATGAAGCGGGTCTTCCTGCCGTCCTGGATGTTGTGGCGCATGAACGGATAGGCGATGCCCGAGAAGTTCGAACCGCCGCCGAAGCAGGCGATCACGATGTCCGGATATTCGCCGGCCAGCTTCATCTGCTTCTCGGCCTCCAGGCCGATGATGGACTGGTGCAGGCACACGTGGTTGAGCACGGACCCCAGGGTGTATTTGCAGTTGGGCGTGGTCACGGCCAGCTCGATGGCTTCGGAGATCGCGCAGCCCAGCGAGCCGCGGTCATTCGGGTTGATGGTCAGGATATCCTTGCCGGCGCGGGTCGACATCGACGGCGACGGGGTGATGGCGGCACCGAAGGTCTGCATGATGCTGCGGCGGTAAGGCTTCTGCTCGTAGCTGACCTTCACCATGTACACGGCGAGCTCCAGCCCGAATTTTTTGGCGGCATAGGAGAGCGCACCGCCCCACTGGCCGGCTCCTGTCTCGGTAGTGATGTTGGTGACACCCTGTTCCTTGGCATAGTAGGCCTGGGCCAGGGCAGAATTGAGCTTGTGGCTGCCGGCAGGGCTCACGCTTTCATTCTTGAAATAGATGTGGGCCGGGGTGCCGAGGGCTTTCTCCAGCTCGTAGGCGCGCACCAGCGGAGTGCAGCGGTATGCGGCATACTGCTCGCGAACCGGCTCAGGGATGGGAATCCATTCGTCGGTCTGGTTGAGTTCCTGGTCGGCGCAGGCCTTGCAGAAGAGGGGATACAGGTCTTCTGGGGTCAGCGGCTGCTTCGTGGCGGGGTTGAGGATCGGCAGGGGTTTGTTGGGCATGACTGCCTGCATGTTGAAGAAGTGGGTCGGAATCTCGCTTTCCGGGAGCAGGAATTTTTTCTGTTTCATGGCTGTAAGTTTTAATTTATTAATGATTTTTAGGATTTTCGCCAACTAAAAAGGCCTGTCGCAAGTTCGACAGGCCTTTTTTGTATATCTGAGACAAATGGCTGGTTCCCTTGCGACTAAATCAGTTGCAAGTGCCACCACCAATTGTTGTTCATACGTTTCATTGTCATTATTTCGTCTTTCTGTGTGCAAAGGTAGAAAAAAGATTCTATCGTTGTATCAAAAAATGTTACCTTTGCGCCGTTTCTCATAAGAAAGAACGGATTATTCACAATGTTTTCTGAGTTACTTTTCGGCAGCAGCACTGCCCACATCATATTTATCCTGGCCGCCACCATCGCCCTGGGCACCTTGCTGGGCAAGGTCAAGATCGGCGGCATTTCGCTGGGTGTCACCTGGATCTTGTTCGTCGGCATCGCACTCGGCCATTTCGGCATGGGCATTGATCCCCAGGTGCTGGGTTTCGTCAAGGAGTTCGGCCTCATCCTCTTTATATATTCTGTAGGTATGCAGGTCGGCCCGGGCTTCTTTTCCTCCCTCAAGCAGAACGGGCTCAAGCTCAACGCGCTCTCCATCGGCGTCATCCTGGTCGGCATTCTGGTTACCTGCCTGATCTCCATGATCAGCGGCACCAGCCTGGTCTCGCTGACCGGCGTGATGGCCGGCGCCGTCACCAACACCCCGGCCCTGGGTTCCGCCCAGCAGACCTATCTCGACACGATGGGCTCGTCCGAGCCTTCCATCGCCCTGGGTTATGCCGTGGCCTACCCGCTGGGCGTCATCGGCCTGATCCTGGCCCTGATCGTGCTGCGCAGGGTCTTCCGGGTGGATCCTGTCCAGGAAGATGAGCGCCTGCACAAGGAGCACGTCATCGAGACCCACGACCCCGACCGCATTACCGTGGAAATCACCAACCCGCAGCTCGACGGCAAGCGGGTCTGGGAAGTGGCCCGGCTGCTCAACCGCAACTTCGTGGTATCGCGCGTGCTCAAGGCGGGTGCCGAGCCTATCCTGGCCGACGCGCAGACCGTCATCGGCCTGCACGACAAAGTCTTCTTCGTGTCCGATCCCCGCGATACCGAGGCCGTCGTGGCCTTTCTGGGCCGGCAGATCGAGATGCCGCAGGAAGCCTGGGACGAAGAGAGCAAGAACACGGAACTGGTGTCGCGCCGCATCCTGGTGACGCGCCCCAGCATCAACGGCAAACAGCTCGGTGCCCTGCAGCTTCGCAATCATTTCAAGGTCAATGTGACGCGCGTGAACCGATCGGGCCTCGACCTGGTCGCCTCGCCTTCGCTGGAACTCCTGCTGGGCGACCGCCTGACCGTCGTGGGTACGGAAAGTTCCATCAACGACGTGGCCGGCCTGCTGGGAAACTCCCAGAAGCGACTGCGCGAACCGAACATCATCCCGATGTTCATCGGTATCCTGCTCGGCGTGCTGGTCGGCATGATTCCGTTCCACATCAGCGGCATCCCTTTGCCGGTGAAACTCGGTCTGGCCGGCGGTCCGCTCATCGTCGCCATCCTGCTGAGCCGCTTCGGCGCCCGCTTCCACCTGGTCACCTACACCACCATCAGCGCCAGCCTGATGCTGCGTGAAATCGGCATTTCGCTCTTCCTGGCGGCAGTCGGCCTGTCGGCCGGTCCGGAGTTCGTGAGCACGTTGACGGGCGGCGGCTACGTGTGGGTGTTCTATGGCTTCCTGATCACGGTCATTCCGATCCTTATCATGGGCATCGTCGGCCGTCTGGTGTTCAAGTTCAACTATTTCGCCCTGATGGGGACCCTTTCGGGCAGTATGACCAACCCTATCGCCCTGTCGTTCATCACGAGCAACTCACCCAACGACATCCCTGCCGTCAGTTATTCCACGGTCTATCCTTTGACGATGTTCCTGCGCGTGGTTTCCGCGCAGATCCTGATCCTGGCGGCTATATAGCTTGTGCCTGGGTGCTCTGGTTTTTGTCCCGCTCGCAGAAAAATGCTCGCGGATCCAAAAACCACTCGCACCTGATCGGCACAAGTGTTATCGCTTCAGGTATCTGAGGAATTCCTCCGACATTCTTAGGAAGCCCAGGTCGGTCTGGTGGCAGCCGTCGACGGCGCCCTCGCCGTCGGGGCCGGCGAGCTTGTCGGCCGGGATGTAGCGGAAATTGTCGTAGCCTTCCTTCCGGAGTTTTTCAAAGATTTCCCGCCAGTAAGCGTTCTTTTCGGCGATCTGGTCGTGGACCGGCTGGTTGACCAGCGCGTGGGAGAACCAAATGTGTTCCACCATATAGATGGGGGCATCGGGACGCTTTTTCGCCAGATAAGTCAGAAAATACCAGGCACTGTCCTGCATGACCTTGAGCGTGCAGTTCTCCAGGCAGTCGATCACATACTGGTCGGCGTCGACCCGTGCCACGATCTCGGCCATCGACTTGTCCATCCGGGCGTTGCCGCTGAATCCCAGGTTGATGCACTCTTTCTGGAGCGCCCGGCTGATGATGGAGGTATAGACCATCCCGGGCCGCGAAGCGCAGCCGCCCTGGGTGATGCTCGTGCCGTAGAAGACAAGGGGCTTGTCCTTTCCCTTGACGAGCACCTCGCGGTGCGGCAGGCCGACCCGTGCATCTTTCGTTACGCCGATCTCGACCTTCGTCACGCCGTCGTAGAGCGGCAGGTAAGCCATGTACTCATGGTCCTTGCCGTCCATGCCGCTGACCACGACCTGCGTCTTGGTGGTGTCTTTCCCGTTGGGGATGGCCGTGCCGATGAACTGCCAGTGGTCGTTCTCGTCGAGCTGGTAGAGGTCGATGCCCCGGATGCCGGTTCCGGCCATGTGGTGCATGATGAAATAGTTGAGGAGCGTCCAGCGGATGCCGATGCTGCGGCTGTCCGTCGAGAAACGGACGGCCAGCCCGGCGGAGTTGAGGCCCAGGTCCCACACGGCCTTGCGCGTGGCAGCCTTCATGTCGAGCGGCAGGCGTGAGTAGGGAAGCTCCGTGTTGTCGTAGCCCTGGTTGATGAGCATCAGGTTCTGGGCATCGGTCCACTTGAGTTCCGACGCTTTCTGGGCAAAGCCCGGAGCCGGCAGCAGGAAGAGCGCCAGCAGAAGCAGGAGGAGAGACTTTTTCATCGTATTCATGACAAGGTGATCCATTCGATATTGATTCCTTTGCGCTCCATGCCGCGGAACCAGGTCATCTGCCGTTTGGCAAACTGGTGGATGGCGGTCTGGAGCTGCGTGACCATCTCGTCGTAGCGGAGTGCCCCGGTGAGATAGAGGGTCACGAATTTGTATTCGAGCCCGTAGTAGAGCAGCGATTCGGGCGTCAGCCCGCTGTCGAGCAGGCCCTGGACCTCTGCTACAAGGCCTTCCTGCAGGCGGGCGGCCAGCCGGCGGTCGATGCGGGCGTTGCGCTCGTCGCGCGTGACCGCGATGCCGATGTATTTCGTGTGCTTGGGCAGGAAGGCGGTGCGGGTCACGGGGTGGGCGTCTTCCCAGAGGGCGATTTCCAGGGCACGGATGAGCCGCTGCCGGGTGTCGTAGTCCGTGGTGTTGTGCGGGGTGCGGAGCGCCTCGTAGCGGGCGATCAGTTCTTCGGTGGGCAACTGGTCCAATTCGGCGCGCAATTGCGGGTCGGGCGGCACGTCGGGCAGGTGGTAGCCGCAGGTGGCCGCTTCGAGGTAGAGCCCGCTGCCTCCGCAGAGGATGGGCACGCGGCCCCGCTCCACGATGTCGCGGTAGGCCCGCTCGAAGTCGTGCTGATACTGGAAGATGTTGTACTGGGTGCCGGCGTCGACAATGTCGATCAGGTGATAGGGGATGTCTCCGTATTCGGAAAGGTCCTTGCCCGTGCCGATATCCATGCCGCGGTAGACCTGGCGCGAGTCGCCGGAGAGGATTTCCCCGCCGAGTTCCCGGGCCAGCTGCACTGCGTAGCGGGTCTTGCCGGAGGCCGTGGGACCCAGAACGCAGATCAGATCATAGCCGTCGGGGAGCATGGGGCAGGTCAGTCGTCGTCGTCCGTATCGTTTTCGGGGAGCTGGATCTCCTTGAAGCGTTTGGCGCGCTGTTTCCAGCGTTCGCGGGCGAACTGCTGCATGTCGATGGCCTCGTCGTTCTCGTCGATGATTTCCAGGCCGAAGATGGTCTCGATGATGTCTTCAAGCGTCAGGATGCCCTGGAAGCAGCCGTATTCGTCGATGATCAGGCTGATCTGCTCCTTCTTCGCCAGCAGCGTGTCCCAGATGCCGCTTACGGACTGTTCTTCGTCGAAGAAGGTGATGTCGCGCTTGATCTCGCTCAGGCGCATGTCGAACTTGTCTTCGGCCAGGCATTCCAACGCCTCGCTGCGCAGGATGTAGCCGGTGATGTATTCGGGACTCTCGCTGTAGACCGGAATGCGGGAGTAGTGCTCGAAGTCCTTGTCCTTGTAGAAGTTCTTGAGCGACATGTTCTCCGACGCGGTCTGGCAGACCACGCGCGGGGTCATTACGTCGTAGGCCTTCACATTGTCGAGCTTGATGACGTTCTGGATGATGCGGTTCTCGTCCTTGTCGATGACACCTTCCACTTCGCCCACGTTGGCCATGGCCGACACTTCCTCGCGGCTGACCGCCGCTTCGTCATCGTCCTTCTGGATGAGCTTCGTGAGGCGCTCGATCAGGAGGACGATCGGATACATGACGATGATCATGGTCTTCAGGGACGAGGTCGTGAAGCCCATGAGCTTGCGGTAATAGGAGGTGCCGATGGTCTTGGGGATGATCTCGGAGAAGACCAGGATCAGGATCGTGGTGAGCGCCGACATGATGCCGAAGAAGGAGGCGAAGCCGCTCTGTTCGGCGATGATGGAAGCCTGCCGGCCGACACCCGCGGCGCCGAGGGTGTTGGCGATGGTATTGAGGGCCAGGATCGCGGCCAGCGGCCGGGCGCTCTCCTCCTTGTAGTGCAGGAACCGGGCGGCGGGCTTGTAGCCTTCCTCGATCCGCATCGTGATGAAGGAAATGGGCGTGGACAGCAGCACGGCCTCGAGGACCGAGCAGAGGAACGAGACGGCCATCGCGCCCAGCAGGAAGAGAAGAAGGAGGGTAATCGGCGCCATTTATCGGGTTTTTCTGGTTAAAGTTCCGTTGTCGGAGATGTCCAGGCCGCAGTTGCCGCGGAAGTCGGTGAGCGAGAGGTTGCGCATGTGCTGTGCCACGCGGTCGCCCGGATCGAGTTTCGGGCCGGTGCCTTGGGTCTGGATGAAGGAGTGGATGCGGCCTTCCACGAAGCGGCCTTCGCGGTCGACCTTGACCACCAGCACGGGGGCGTAGCCGTTGACGCCGGCGAGGTTCACGCCGAAGGTCGTGCAGAAGTTGCCCAGGCTGTAGGCGATCAGGCGGTCGTTGTAGAGTTCGACGGCGCGGGTCACGTGCGGCCCGTGGCCGAAGACCACGTCGGCGCCCAGGTCGACGCAGCGGTGGGCGAACGCGCGCAGGTTGCCGCGGTTCTCGCCCAGGTAGCTTTCGGGACCGTCGGGAAGATGGGAGTATTTCGCGCCTTCGGCACCGCCATGGAAATTGACGACCAGGATGTCGCAGCGGGGCCGCAGGTCGGTGAGGATGCGGGTGACGGTGGCCGTGTCGATATGCTTGAGCGTGTAGGCGTTGTGCCCGAACGAACAGATGCCGTAGCGCACGCTGTCCTTTTCGAAGACCACGCTTTCACAGTCGGGCAGACCGCTGTAGAGGATGCCTTGTCCGTCGAGAATCTGCCGGGTGCGCTCCAGTCCGTAGGTGCCGAAATCGTTGGTGTGGTTGTTGGCCAGGTTGAGGTAGTCGAAGCCGGCGTCCTTGAGCAGGTGGGCGTAGCTTTCGGGCATGCGGAAGGCGTAGTTGTTGGCCTTGTCGGTATTCTTGGAGCAGGTGCCGCCCTCGCAGATGACGCCTTCCAGGTTGCCGGCGGCCAGGTCGGCCTCCTGGAAGAGGGCCGCCACGTCGCTGAAGATGTACGCGCCGTCATTGGCCGGGAGCCGCAGCGTCGGGTAGGTGGTACCCATCATGATGTCGCCGCAGAGGGCGAGGGTCAGCAGCAGTTCTTTCATTACCGGACTTTCTTGGGGGTATGGTGAACCTTCTCGGTGGGGACGCGCATGGCGGGGACTTTCCGTTGATAGGCGAAGATCACCAGCAGGATGCCCGCGATGATGAAGGGAATGCTCAGCCACTGGCCCATGTCGAGCACCATGTTCTCTTCGAACTCCACCTGCGGTTCCTTGATGAACTCGATGAGGAAGCGCATGCCGAAGCAGATGATGAAGAACACGCCCAGGAACCAGCCGCGGTAGCGCTTTTCAAGCTTGTGTTTGTAGTTCCACAGCAGGTAGAAGCCCAGCAGCAGGTAGGTGAGCGCTTCGTAGATCTGGGTGGGGTGCTTGGGCAGGGTCTCGCCGCGGCGGACGAAGATGAAGCCCCAGGGCAGGTCGGTCACGTCACCGTAGATCTCCGAGTTGAACAGGTTGCCCAGCCGGATGAAGCAGGCCGCGAAGGACACGCAGATGATGATGCGGTCGCAGACCCAGAGCACGTCGAAGTCGTTCTTCCTGCCGTAGCGGTGACTGTACCAAAGCGCGGCCAGGAACACGCCGATGGCGCCGCCGTGCGAGGCCAGGCCGCCTTTCCAGGGCTTGAAGATCTCGACCCAGTGGTCGGCGCTCAGGTAGTAGGAAGGTTCATAGAAGAAGCAGTGGCCGAGCCGGGCGCCTACGATGGTGCCGATCAGCAGGGCGTAGAGCAGGGGCTCCAGCAGTTTGGTGTCGACGCCCTCGCGCTTGTAGAAGCGCTCGAAGAGCCAGTAACCCAGCGGGAATCCGGCCACGAAGAGCAGGGAGTACCAGCGCAGGGTCAGGGGCCCGAGCTTGAAAATGATCGGGTCGACGTTCCAGGTGACGGAAAGGAAATCTATCATAAACTATCTTTTTAAACGGGAGAATACGCTCAGCGGCAGCGCTTTGCCGGCCCTGTCGCGGAGCACGAGCTCGCCGTAGTCAAGGCTTGCGAACTTTGTGCCGAAAGCGCTGCGGACGAGGGTGTCGGCCAGGACGGCCGAATAGCCGTTGGAATAGAGGTTGAGCACCATGAAGCTCTTCTCAGGTGCCAGGATGGCGGCGCACTGCTGCAGCAGGTCGAAGAGGCATTCGTCCAGCTTCCAGCGTTCACCGTCCGGACCGTGTCCGTAGGCGGGCGGGTCGAGGATCAGTCCCTGGTAGGTGTTGCCGCGGCGGGCTTCCCGGCGGGCGAATTTCATGGCATCTTCGATGATCCAGCGGATGCCGTCCAGGTGGCTGATTTCCATGTTGCCGCGGGCCCAGGTGACGACCTGCCGCACGGAGTCGAGGTGCGTGACGCTCGCGCCTCCCTTGGCGGCGGCCAGCGAAGAGGCGCCCGTGTAGGCGAAAAGATTGAGCACCTTCGGGGCTCCGTTCTGCTGCGCGGCCAGGTCGCGGACGCTCCGGTAGATGAAGTCCCAGTTCGGGGCCTGTTCCGGGAAGACGCCCACATGCTTGAAGGAGGTCAGGCCGAGCCGCAGGTTGAAACCCACGGCCGGATAGGCGATGGTCCACTGCTCCTGCATCTTGTGGAGCATGTTCCAGGTGCCGCTGTCTTCCTTGCCGGCCTTGCCGAAGCCGGCGCCGGGCTTGAACTCGGTGTGCGCCAGTTGCCGCCATTCTGCGTCGGAAAGGCTTTTCGACCACAGGGCCTTCGGTTCGGGACGGATGGTCACATACGGGCCGAAACGCTCGAGTTTGGAAAAGTCGCCCGAGTCGATCAGCTCATAGTCGCGCCACGCCGCAGAGGGTTGCTCAATCGTCATAACTTACAAAGATACATAAAATAACGTATCACGCCCGGCTTCTGCCACAAAAACCGCCGATTTTGTGCCGGCAGACTTGCGCAAAGAGAAGGAAAGGGGATCAGCAGTGGGTGAAATCGAGGCGGACGACGAAGGAGCGTTCGCCGGCGACGCGGCCTTCCACGTACCAGACGGCGGCGGCCGTGGCTGCGGGGTTGTGCCCCAGCAGGAAATCGACCTGCTCGCCGGGGTGGATCTCGCGATAATAGCCGGCTTGGATGTCGGTCAGCCGATGGCTGGACAGGTAGGGGCCGCCCAGCAGATCGGCGCCCCACTGTGGATAGAAGCAGTTGTTGACGTGGCCGTTGGAATCCAGGTCGGAGTAAAGGGCCTTGCGGGAGCCGGCGGGTGCGAGTTCCACGTCGCCGGGTACCAGGACTTTGGGACAGAAAGGAAGTCCGTCTTTCTCTTCGGCGAAGTCCTCGGGATAGACCAGTTCGCGCGTGACGTTGCGGCCTTCCAGCGTGATGACCGTCCAGGCGGAAGTAGCCCGGACCAGCGGTGCGCCATGGGGATTGCCAGCCAGCCGCAACTCGTACTCACGCTGGTACATGGGCCCGGACCGGCCGCGGAACCACGACTGCAACACCGTCTCTTCACCCCAGACCGGCCAGCGGTCCACCACGATATGCATGCGGTTGAGCGCCCAGAAAAGCCCGCGCTCGCGCAGGACGGCATAGCCCGCTCCACCTGCGGCGGACGCCCGGTAGGTCAGTTCCTGCAGCCGGCCCTGGAGGGCGAAAGGCTTGATCTGCCGCTGAAAATCGGTCTCGAAACTCTCGACGGTGAAAGGATAGGTGGCGATCATGGAATCAGGAAAAATTCAGGTGTCCCTCCGACAGGACGACGCCGTGGACAGGCTCGCCATAGAAAGCATTGAAAGCAATCTCCCGGAAAAGTGACAGGGCGCCGTCGGCCGCGTTGCGGCGGTAGATCTGGAGGACGCCGCCGTTCTTGCAGAAAACGGCCATGTATTCGCCGGTGGGAAGTCCCTCGGGCAGGAAGAAGAAATCGCGCACATGAGCGCCGGTACGCTGGTAGCCCATGCGTTCCAACGTGCCGTCGGGCAGGACCCGGGCGATCACCAGCCCGTCGTCCCCGTTGCGCAGCGAGGCGTAGAGGTGACGGCCGTCGGGGCTCAACTGGATATCGCCGCCAGCCTGACTGGGGAAGGCCGGATCGCCGACAGCCAGGCGCTGGAGCAGTGTGGGGCGGTCGTTCACCGCCGTGAAATCGGGCATCGCGTAAACGAGGATTTCGTTGCTCAGTTCCGTGAGGACGTAGAAATGCGAGCCGCTCCTGTCGATGACCAGGTGGCGCGGCCCGCTGCCCGCCGGGGCCGGAATGTCGAAGAGCTGTTCCAGCCGCAGCGCGCGGTCGAGCCGTCCGTCGCAGAGCGGACGAACGGTGGCGTCGAACAGGCGCAGCACATGGATACAGTCGGCGCCCAGGTCGACGGCCAGCAGGAAGTTGCCGTGCTGCACCAGATGATGGATATGGGAGGCCTGCTGGCGTTCGGCCACCGGTCCGTGTCCCTCAAAGCGTACGACTTGTGCCGGGGGCAGGATGCGCCCTTCCTGCACCGGAAAAAGGGAGATGCTGCCGCCCGAATAGTCGGCAGTCAGCAGGGCGCCGTTGTCGGGATTGCCGCAGTGGTTGTAGTAGCCGGGCAGGTAGAGCAGGTGGCAGGGGTCGGGCGACGTGCCCCGGATCTCGGAGCGCTTGACGATGCGTCCGAGCGGGAGCGGTTTCAGCCGGTCGTACGGATGAACATCGAAAGAATAAACACCCGAATTGTCGCCGCTCTCCGAGACTGCGAAGAGAAAACGCCTGTCTGGCGAAAGAGCCAGACAGGACGTGTTTTCCGCTTCGAAGACACTGGAGTTGAGCACCTCGAACGACGCGATGCCCAATTCGAGCAGCCGCAAACGCTGCCCATAGGTCCCAACAATTATTTCCATAGCCAATTATTTATAAGTCCGCATCAGCGGACCGCCGGAGGCCGGTACTTTTGCAATTGTCGTTCAAATCCGCAGGAAGCACGCGTAGCAAAAGTACTAAGGCCGGGAGGCGCGGGGTTCGGGGCAGAGCCCCGGTAAATCAGTCCTCACGAATGGCAGCAATGCCCGGAAGATCCTTGCCCTCGATGGCTTCCAGCATGGCGCCGCCGCCGGTGGACACGTAGCTCACCTTGTCGGCATAGCCCATCTGGTTGACGGCAGCGACCGAGTCGCCGCCACCCACGAGCGTGTACGCGCCCTTGGCGGTTGCTTCGGCGAGCGCTTCGGCAATCTTCAGCGTGCCGGTGGCGAAGTTGGGCATTTCGAACACGCCCACAGGGCCGTTCCACAGCACGGTCTTGGAGTTCATGATGATGTTCTTCCAGTTTTCAATGGATTTCTCGCCGGCGTCCATGCCCTGCCAGCCGTCCGGAATCTCGTGCGAGGGGACGACGCGGATATTGGCGTCGTTGCTGAAATCGTCGGCTACGCGGGTCTGGACCGAGAGGGAAAGGTTGACACCCTTCTCCCTGGCGATCTTCATGATCTCCTGTGCGTCGGGAATCAGGTCGTCTTCGTGGAGGGAGTTGCCGATCTTGCCGCCTTCCGCCTTGATGAAGGTGTAGCCCATGCCGCCGCCGATGATCAGGTTGTCGACCTTGGTCACCAGGTTCTTGAGCACCTCGAGCTTCGAGGAGACCTTCGAGCCGCCGATGATGGCGGTGAAAGGATGCCGGGCGTTCTTGAGCACATTGTCGATGGCCTTGATCTCGCCTTCCATCAGGTAGCCGAACATCTTGTCGTTCGGGAAGTATTTGGCGATGAGCGCCGTGGAGGCGTGGGCGCGGTGGGCGGTGCCGAACGCGTCGTTGATGTAGCAGTCGGCGTAGGAAGCCAGCTTCTTCGTGAAGGCTTTCTGGCTCTCCTTGACGGCCGCCTTGGCGGCTTTCTTCTCTTCGTCGGTGGCATCTTCGGCCAGTCCGCGGGGTTTGCCTTCTTCCTCGGCGTAGAAGCGGAGGTTTTCGAGCACCAGCACTTCGCCCGGCTTGAGGGCGGCGGCTTGTGCGTCGGCCTGCTGGCAATCCGGAGCGAACTGCGCCGGCACGCCGAGGCATTCGCTCACGCGGCCCAGGATGTGCTTCAGCGAGAATTTCTCGGAGGGGCCCTTCGGGCGGCCGAGGTGCGACATGATGATCAGCGAACCACCGCCGGCGAGCACCTTCTTGAGGGTGGGGATGGCGGCGCGGATGCGGGTGTCATCGGTAATCTCGAACTGGTCGTTCAACGGAACGTTGAAGTCGACGCGGACAATGGCCTTCTTGCCATTGAAATTGTAGGAATCAATCTGTTTCATATCTTTTGAGGTCTTTCTCCTTGATGGATTCGCGCTTGTCGAATTCCCGCTTGCCGCGGGCCAGCGCGATGTTGAGCTTGGCGTAGCCGTTGTCGGCGATGAACAGGCGGGTGGCGACGATGGTCAGGCCTTTCTCCTTGACGGCCCGGGCGAGTTTGCGGAGCTCTTTCCGGTTGAGCAGGAGCTTGCGGTCGCGCCGGGGGTCCTGGCGGCTGAAGGCGGAACCCCACCAGTATTCGGCCACGTTCATGTTCTTGACGTACAGCTCGCCGTTGACGAAGTAGCACCAGCTGTCGACCAGCGAGGCCTTGCCGGCGCGGATCGACTTGATTTCGGTGCCGTTGAGGACGATGCCGGCCGTGAAGTGCTCCAGGAATTCGTATTCGAACCCTGCCTTCTTGTTGCGGATCTCCACCGTGCTCTTTTTCTTGTCCTTCGCCATAATCCGCAAAGGTAATAATTATCTTGTGTTGATTCGGGTGTTTTTTAACTTTGCAACGAAAATAACGAAAGGCGTATGGAAGAGAACGAATACCTCGAAGGATACGAGAAGCGCTTGCAGGAGAGCCTGGTGCGCCTGTGTACGGCCTACGACATGATGAGCGGCGTCCTGCTGGAAAATGACGATATTGACTTCAAGTTTTCCGAAACGCTGGCCAAGCCCTATCTGACAGACGCGGTGCGCGAGTACGGGGCATATCCCGAGGCTGCCGTGGCCTGGGCTGGCTACCTGGGCATGGCCGTCGCCAAACTCTGGGACGCCGACTGGCAGACCTATCAGCAAGTGTCGTATGCAGACCTGCAGGGGCCGCGCGGTTTCGACGACATGGACGAACGGATCACGACCCAGGTACTGGGCTACGAACTGGACAGCGAGCAGTCCCGCAGCATTGCAGATATCCTGTCGAAATGCGCTGTCGAAGCCCTCACGATGATACGCCACGAACATATTGAGCCCCAGAGTCCCCGTGCCTATTATGTCTTCGCCCGCACGGTGCAGGTCCTCTATCGCATCGGCGCTTCCATCGAACTTTTCTTGCTGGGCTACAGACTCGAGAGGTTGAGCTAAATTACTTCCCTGGTACAAAATTGCAAAAATGGGTGCCAGGTTTTCAGATTTTTAGTATCTTTGTAATATCAAATCGATATCACAAAGACAGAAAGCTATGGAAACCAAGGAATTTGAATTCAAAGGCTTCAAGATCAGCGGCTTCATTGTGCTGTTCCTGATTCTGGCCCTTATTGCGGCCGATGTTGTCATCATCTCCAACGCGGTGAGCGGACCGAGGCCCGACCTGGTGATCGGACTGACCCTCCCCCTGTCGTTCCTCCTGCTCATCTTCCTGTCGATCGGCCTGGTGAAGCTTGAACCCAACGAGGCCCGCGCACTGGTCTTTTTCGGCAAATACTGCGGCACGTTCCGCGAGAACGGATTCTGGTATCTCAACCCGCTGCTTTCGAAGAAACGCGTGTCGCTGCGCGCCCGCAACTTCGATGCGGAAGCCATCAAGGTCAACGACAAGAGCGGCAACCCGATTATGATCGGCCTTGTGCTGGTATGGCGCGTGAAGGACGTGTACAAGAGTCTCTTCGAGATCGACTCGCAGACCATGAGCACCCAGGGCAGCCTGAGTTCCACGATGAAGGCTTTCGAAAGCTTCGTGAAGGTGCAGGCCGATGCGGCGCTCCGCCAGGTGGCCGGCAACTACAATTACGACGAGAACAGCAATCCCAACGAAAACGACGTGACCCTGCGTTCCGGTGCCGAAGAGATCAACGACGAGCTGACACGTACGCTCAACGAGCGTCTCTCCATCGCCGGTATCGAAGCCATCGAGGCCCGCATCAACTACTTGGCCTATGCGCCGGAAATCGCCGCCGTGATGCTCCGCCGCCAGCAGGCCGACGCCATCATCGCCGCCCGCGAGAAGATAGTCGAAGGCGCCGTGTCGATGGTGAAGATGGCCCTCGACCAGCTCAAGAACGAAGGCGTGGTGGAGCTCGACGAAGAGCGCAAAGCCGCCATGGTGAGCAACCTGCTCGTGGTGCTCTGCTCGGAAGACAATGCCCAGCCGGTCGTCAACGCCGGTTCGCTGTACAACTGATCATGGCTAAGGAAGGGACCCGGAGTTTTGTGCTGCGCGTCGATGCGCAGACGATGGAGGCCCTCGAACGATGGTCGGCCGATGAGTTCCGCAGCATCAACGGCCAGTTGCAGTGGATCATCGACGATGCCTTGCGACGCGCCGGACGAAAAACGAAGAAGGAGTGACCCGAAAGCGTCACTCCTTCCTTTTTCAGGGGCGGAGCCCCGGCTAGAAGGCGTAGCGGAAGCTGAGGCCCACGTTGGGATCGAAGCCTTTGTACGGACCGAAGAAATTGTAGATCGGCCGGAAATCGAGCGCCACCTGGAATGGTGCGTCAAACTGGTAGTCTAAACCCACCTGACCGCCGGCACCCATGCTGAAATGATGCCAGGCAGGCAGCGACAGCTGCAGGGCGGGACCGCCGTAGACGCCGAAGCCGCCGGCCAGGAACCAGTGCCATTGCCAGGCGGAGGTCAAAATCGGGCCGATGGGGAGGTATACATCATAGGATTCACCGTCGTCCGTTTTCGTAAAGTGGTTGCGCAAGCGCAAGCCCAGATCCACCTCGACGCGGTTAATGTCGTTGACAAAGGCTTGGGCGGAAAACTCCAGCGTGAAGGCGGAGTGGTGGCCGTAGCCCATGCGCAGACCGGTGGTGATGTCGTAATCCTGGGCCCGGACGGCAGTGCCGAGGGCCAGCAGGGCGATAAGGGAAAGGAGTAGTTTCTTCATGTTTGTCTGATTCGTTTATTCAACGCTGGTTACCAGGTTGCGGTCGCCGTAGCCGTTGTCGACGCGGCTGACCGCCGGCCAGAGCTTCTTCTCGTGAATCCATGCAAGCGGGAAGGCGGCCTGGGTGCGGGAGTACGGGTGCGACCAGGTGTCGGCGCACACTTCCGCTTCGGTATGCGGCGCCATGCGCACCGGGTTGTCTTCGGCGTCGAGCTGGCCGGCCTTGATGGCTTCGCACTCGGCGACGATGGTCTTGAGGGTCTCTACGAATCGGTCCAGCTCGCTGAGCGGTTCGCTTTCGGTGGGCTCGATCATCAGGGTTTCGTGGACCGGGAAGGAGAGCGTCGGGGCATGGAAGCCAAAGTCCATGAGGCGTTTGGCGATGTCGGTGGCGTCGACGCCGTATTCTGCCTTGAAGTGGCGCAGGTCGATGATGCATTCATGGGCGACCCGTCCCGTGGCGCCCGTGTAGAGGGTGCCCAGTTCGGGCAGCAGCTTGGCCGACATGTAGTTGGCGTTGAGGATGGCGATCTGTGTGACTTTGCGGAGGCCTTCCGCGCCCAGCATCTTGATGTAGGCGTGGGTGATGGGCAGGAGCAGCGGGCTGCCGTAGGGAGCGGCGCTGACCGCGTCCATGCCGGCGCCGCCACATTCGGTGACCACGGGATGGCCCGGGAGATAGGGTTTGAGGGCCGCGGTGCAGCAGATGGGGCCGACGCCCGGACCGCCGCCGCCGTGCGGCATGGCGAAGGTCTTGTGGAGGTTGAGGTGGCACACGTCCGCGCCGATGTAGCCCGGATTGGTAAGGCCCACCTGGGCGTTCATGTTGGCGCCGTCCATGTAGAGGAGGCCGCCGTGACGGTGAATGATGTCGACGATCTCGCGGATGCGGACCTCGAACACGCCGTGGGTGGACGGGTAGGTGATCATCATGCCGGCCAGGGTGTCGCCTGCTTCGGCGGCCTTGGCGGCGAGTTCTTCCACGTCGATGTTGCCGTGCTCGTCGCAGCCCACCAGGACAATGTCGAAGCCGGCCATCGCGGCGGAGGCGGGGTTCGTGCCGTGGGCGGAGGTCGGAATGATCATCACGCGGCGGGCCGAGCCTTCATGGGCGTTGAGGTAGCGGCGGATGGTCATCAGGCCCGCATATTCACCGGCGGCGCCGCTGTTGGGCTGCAGGGAGCAGCCGTCGAAGCCCGTGATCACGGCCAGGTCGTGCTCGAGCTCCCGGATGAGCTGCAGGGTGCCTTCCGCCTGGTCTGCCGGGGCGTAGGGATGCAGGTTGGCGAATTCACTCCAGCTCAGCGGCAGCATCTCGGCGGCGGCGTTGAGCTTCATGGTGCAGCTGCCCAGCGGAATCATCGAATGGGCCAGCGAGATGTCCTTTCGCTCGAGCATCTTGATGTAGCGCATCATCTCGGTTTCGGAATGATAGGTATTGAAGACGGCCTGGGTCAGGATCGGCGTTTCACGGCGCATGAACACCGGGCTGGAGGGCACGCTGGCGCCGGAAGGACAGTTGAAAACCTGGCAGATGGACAGGGCCTCTTCGCGGGTGGAGAGCTCGTCGAAGGAGATCTGTACCGTGCGGGCATCCGGGTAGTAGAAGTTGAAACCCAGTGCCAGGGCTTTCTGGCGGATGGCACCGGCATCGACGTCGCACACGCGGATCGTGTCGAAGAAATGCCCGGCGGCCAGCTTGTAGCCGGCTTCCTTGAGCCTGGCGGCCACCACATGTGCAAAGCCGTAGGCGTTCATGGCAATCTCGGTGATGCCCTGCGGGCCATGCCACACGGCGAACATGCCGGTCATCGTGGCCATCAGGGCCGTGGCGGTGCAGATATTGGACGTGGCTTTCTCGCGTTTGATGTGCTGCTCGCGGGTCTGGAGGGCCAGGCGGACGGCGCGCTCGCCGAGACGGCCGACCGAGACGCCGATGATGCGGCCCGGGAGGTTGCGTTTGTATTTGTCGGCGCAGGCCATCCAGCCGGCGGTCGGACCGCCGAAGCCCATGGGAAGGCCGAAACGCTGGGCCGTACCGCAGGCGATGTCGGCACCCCAGGCGGCAGGCTCCTTGAGCAGGGCGAGGGCGAGCAGGTCGCACCAGGCGGCCACCAGGCAGCCGGAGGCGTGAGCCTTGGCGCAGAAGTCCGTGTAATCGCGGACCTCGCCGCTGGCGGCGGGATACTGCACGAGGGCGCCGTAGCACTTGTCTTCAAACACATAGTCCGCCGCGTTGCCCAGCTTGATCTCGATGCCCAGTCCGCTAGCGCGGGTCTTGAGCACGGAAAGGACATGCGGGAAGATGTCCTGGTCGACGAAGATCACATTCTTGCCGGCCTTTACCGCGTCGCGGGAGCGGAGCTCGAACATCATGCGCATGGCCTCGGCGGCCGCCGTGGCGTCGTCGAGCATCGAGCAGTTGGCCAGGGAGAAGCCGGTGAGCGAGGAGATCATCGTCTGGAAGTTGATGAGCGCCTCGAGGCGGCCCTGCGAAATCTCGGCCTGGTACGGCGTGTAGGAGGTGTACCAGCAGGGGTTTTCGAATACGTTGCGGGTGATCACGGCCGGGGTGGCGGTGCCGTAGAAGCCCAGTCCGATGAGCGAGCGGAGGTTGCGGTTCTTGGCGGCGATGGCCTTGAGCCGGGCCAGGTACGCATGCTCGCTGAGCGCGGGATCCAGCTTCAGGGGCTCTTTCAAAAGGATATCTTGCGGAACGGTCTGGCCGGTCAGCTCGTCGAGCGAAGAAACGCCCAGGACTTCGAGCATCTGCTTCTCTTGGGAAGGCCTCGGTCCATTGTGTCGGTTGGCAAAATTAAGCGGCATAGGATATAATGTTGTTATGATGTGAATTCGGAATCAATCTACAAATTTAAGCAAAAAATCTATTCATATTTCTTTTGATCCAGGTCGAGCCGGAGGTAGATGAACAGCAGGATGGTGAAGGCCCAGAGCGAAGATCCGCCGTAACTGAGCAGGGGCAGCGGGATGCCGATGACGGGCATCAGCCCGATGGTCATGCAGATGTTGATGACCACGTGCATCAGCAGGCAGCACGCCACGCACCAGCCGTAGATGCGCGCAAAATGGTCTTTTTTCTTCTCCGCCGAGGAGATCAGGCGCAGAATGAGCGCCAGGTAGGCCCCCAGGACGGCCAGCGTACCGATCAGGCCCCATTCCTCGCCGATGGTGCAGAAGATGAAGTCGGTGCTCTGCTCCGGAACGAAATTGAAGCGGGTCTGCGTGCCACCCAGGAACCCCTTGCCGCTCAGGCCGCCCGAACCGATGGCCACCAGCGACTGGTGTACATTGTAGCCCACGCCCATCGGGTCTTCCTTGATGCCCAGCAGCACTTCGATGCGCGCGCGCTGGTGGTCCTTGAGCACCTTGGTGAAAACCATCTCCACCGAAAAGATCATCAGCAGGCCGAGCAGGACGCCCAGCATCAGGTTGCGGCGCTTTTTCTGGCGGTGGAACCAGAAGACCAGGGCCAGGACCAGCGCGGCTGTCCCCGCCAGAAGCGCCAGCCATTCCGCCGGATCGAAGCGGTTCAGGAAGGAAAGGGCTTCCAGCTGCAGCAGCCGGGGCAGGAAGGCCAGCAGGGTTATACCCAGGGCCGTGATGAGCAGGCCCTGCAGGGGCTTCCGGACTTGGAAACTGTACGCTACGCCGGTCATTCCCAGCAATACCAGGACCGCGACAAAAGGTGAAAAGACGAGCGTGACGATGAAAAACACGATGGCCAGCAGGCCGATGACCAGGATCCAGCCTGTCATGCCCTCGCGGTAACACACCAGCAGGTAACCCAGGTAGACCAGGGCGGAACCCGTCTCCTTTTCCAGCAGGATAGCCAGCATGGGCAGCGCCAGGATGAGGGCGACCTGCAAGGCATCGCGGAACCTGGCGAAACTGAAGCCGTACTTGCTCATGACCTGGGCCAGCAGCAGGGCCGTGGCAATCTTGGAAAACTCGGCCGGCTGGAGCCGGAAGGGCCCGAGGGCGAACCAGGACTTCGAGCCGTTGACCTCCACGCCCACGAAGGCGACAGCGACCAGCGCCAGGACCATCAGCGCGTAGAAGGGCAGGGCGACGGGCGGGTAGAGGCTGGACGGGATGATGAACAGGATCAGGAAGCCCAGCATCATCGCGGTGGCGACCCAGATCAGGTCCATGATGTATTTCTCTTTCAGGCTGAATGTGAAACCGTCTTCCGACACGGACGAAGCGTAGATGTTCATCCAGCCGAAGACCACCAGCAGCAGCCAGATCCCGGCGATCACCCAGTCGATTTTCTTGTAGACGATATCGGACATAGGCTAGCGTTTCACTTTGACTTTGTGGAGAAGACTGCCCTCGAGTACACGCTGCTCCAGCGCCTTCCGCTCCGGTGAAATCTCGCCTTTGAGGTATTTCTCCACCAGCAGGGAGGCGATGGGCGCCGCCCACGTGGCGCCGAAGCCGCCGTTTTCCACGTAGGCCACCACGGCGATCTGCGGATTGTCTTTCGGGGCGAAGGTGATGAAGACGGAGTGGTCGTCGCCGTGCGGGTTCTGCGCGGTGCCGGTCTTGCCGCAGGCGATGATGCCGGGAATGCGGGCCACGGTGGCGGTGGCGCCGCCGCCCGTGTAGTTGATGGCCAGTTCCATGCCCTTGACGATATCCGCGAAGTGGGTGGTGTCGACCAGGGTGTAGTGCCGCTCCTTGAAGCGTTCGTCGATAGGGCAGTCGGGCATGTCTTTCTGCAGGTGCGGGGTGTAGTACCAGCCCCGGTTGGCGATGGTGGCGGCGAGGTTGGCCAGGTGCAGCGGCGTGCAGCCGATCTCTCCCTGCCCGATCGACAGCGAGATGATGGAGAGAGAACGCCAGCGGTCCTTTCCGTGGATCCGGTCGTAGCGTTCTGCGCTCGGCATGGTGCCGGCCTTCTCGCCGGGGATGTCCGTGTCGAGCCTGTGGCCGAAGCCGAAACTGGCGGTGTATTCTTTCCACTTTTCGAAACCCTCGCGCACCGAGCCGTATTTCGGGTTGTCGAGGATCGAGCGGAACACATAGCAGTAGTAGGCGTTGCACGACATCATGATGGACTGGTACAGGTCGATGGGGCTCGGGTGCCCGTGGCAGCCCACCCGCAGGTTGCCCACCACATAGCCGCGGTTGCAGCCGTAGCGGGTGTCCGGGGTGAGGACGCCTTCCTGCAGGCCGATCAGTCCGTTGACCAGCTTGAAGACACTGCCCGGCGGCTGGGGCGACTGGACGGCCCGGTTGAACATGGGCTTGTACGGGTCGCTCACGATGTCCTTGTAGTGCTTGTTGATGTCGGCCAGCAGGCTGACGTCGATGCCCGGGCTCGACACCATGGTGAGGATCTCGCCCGTGGCCGGCTCGATGGCCACCAGCGAACCCACCTTGTTCTTCATGAGCTGCTCCCCGTAGGCCTGCAATGTACCGTCGATCGTGGTGGTCACGTCGGTGCCTGCGACGGCTTCCTTGTCGTATTCTCCGTTCTCGTAGTGTTGCTTGATGCGGCCGCGGGCATCGCGCAGGTAGATGACGTAGCCCTTTTCGCCGCGCAGCAGCGTCTCGTAGGATTCTTCCATGCCGGTCTTGCCCACGTAGTCGCCGCTCCGGTATTCGGGGTGTTCCCTGAGATAGGCCGGATCGACTTCGGAGATGTATCCGTACAGGTTTCCGCCGCCGGCATGGGGGTAGGCGCGGGAACTGCGGCGAACGCCTGAGAAGCCGGGGAACTGGTAGCTCTTCTCAATGAACATGTTGTATTGCTCGCTGGTCACCTGCCGGCAGAAGGCCAGGCTCTGGTAGCCGATGCGCCGGCGGTAGCGGCGGTACTCCCGGAACTTGTCGTGCACGAAAGCCGTGTCCAGGTCGAAGATGCGGCAGAAGGCGAGGGTGTCGAACGGGCGCACGTCGTAGGGCGTGACCATGATGTCGTAGGTCATCTTGTTGTCGACGAGCACGTCGCCGTTGCGGTCGAGGATGCGGCCACGGGCCGGGTAGAGGGTTTCGTACTTGAGGGCGTTGTTTTCGGCCGTGACCCGGTAGTCCTTGTCGAGGATCTGTACCTGGAACAAGCGGAAGGCGATCACGCCAAAGATGATGACGATGGCGATGACCAGGATGCCGCGGCGGTTCTTGTAGGCGTCCATGGCTCAGCTCCGGCGTTGGAAAGCATAGGCCAGCAGCAGGCCCAGCAGGCTGCTGACCAGGGTGCTGGCGACGAATTTGACCAGGATGAAGCCGAAGGGCCGGACGCTCACGCAGTCGAGCAGGATGAAGGCGGCCAGGTAAATGGCCGTCAGGCTGAGCAGGTAGTTGAGGTACTTGGGCAGCCCGGTGTCCCGCAGAAGCGGAATCCAGAGGACATCCTTCCGCTCGCCGTTGATGATCAGGCGATAGAGAAGCCGGCGCGGCGCGGCGGCCATGAGGGCCGCGAAAGCGTTGAGGCCCAGGACACCGGCGGACAGCCAGTCGAGCAGCAGGCCCAGCCCGAAGGCAGAGAGCATCACGACATGGGGCGTGCGCTGCAGGGGGATCTGCAGGATCAGGAAGGGGATCAGGCTGATCGTGATCCAGGGTCCCAGGTTCAGGAAGTTGGAGATGGCCAGCTGAATCAGGAAAACCATTACGAAGAAGAGTATGCTACGGGACCTGCTCATACAATGCTTCGATTTCGGCCTGGTGGTTGTTGCGGACCACGTAGACGGAGTGGAGGGTCCGGAAATCCTCGAACAGCGCGACGGTCAGTTCCTGGGACGATCCCTGGCTGACCTGGGCGGAGACGACGCTGCCGACGGGGATGTCGGGCGGATAGAGGGTGGAAAAGCCGCTGGTGAGTACGGTGTCGCCGGGAGCGGCCTGGATGTGTACGGGAATCTCCCGCAGGAGCATGTGGTCAGGCCGGGTGCCGGGCCAGATCATGGGGCCGAAGGCTCCGCTGCCGGCCAGTTTGACACTGACGGTCTGCCCGGCGCCGAGGATGGAGATCACGTAGGCGTAGTGTTCGCCCACCGCGCCGACGATGCCGACCACGCCGCGGGCGGTTACCACGCCCAGGCCCGGCTCGATGCCGTCCTTGCGGCCCCGGTCGAGGATCAGGTGGTTGCGCTGCCGGTTGACGGTCTGCTTGACGATGTTGGCGCTGAGGTAACTGAAATCGGGCTCCACCCGGACGGCGACACTGTCGAGCGCGCGCCCGGCTGCCTGGTAGCGCGCCAACTGCTGCCGGAGCGCGAGGTTCTCCGCCACAAGCCGTTTGTTCTCAACGCGATAGTTGAAGAAAGTGCCGATGTTGCTGCTCCGGGTCCAGAGCCAGGCCTGCATGTCGCGTGCGGTCCCCAGGATCCTGTATCGCTGCACGACACCATTCTCCGCCACCAGTACGATGGCGAAAGCGGCGAGCACGAGGAACAGGGTGATGGCGGAGATCGTGGATAGGAGACCGCGGCGGATGTTCATCGCATCAGGAAGGGATAATTCGGGTTCTTCAGGGCAATGCGGGTACCCCGGGCCACGGCGCGGAGCGGGTCTTCCGCCACATGGAAGGGGATGTTGATTTTCTTGGACAGCCGCATGTCGAGGCCGCGCAGCAAGGCGCCGCCGCCCGTCAGGTGGATGCCGTTGCGGACGATGTCGCTGTAAAGCTCCGGCGGGGTGTTCTCCAGCACGCTGAGAACGGCCGCTTCGATCTTGGCGACCGACTTGTCGAGGCAGTGCGCAACTTCCTGGTAGGTGACCGGGGCTTCGACCGGGTGGACGGTCATCAGGTTCGGACCCTTGACAATGAAAGGCTCCATGGGTTCGTCCAGTTCGGAGACGGCAGAACCGACGTGGATCTTGATCTGCTCGGCGGTGGGCTCGCCGATGCGGATGTTGTACTGCTGACGCATGTACTGTTGGATTTCACTCGTGAAGACGTCGCCGGCGGTCTTGATGCTCTCGTCGGCCACGATGCCGCCAAGGGAGATGACGGCCACCTCGGTGGTGCCGCCGCCGATGTCGACGATCATGTTGCCGGCCGGGGCGATCACGTCGAGGCCGATGCCGAGGGCGGAGGCCATCGGCTCGAAGATCATCTGGACGTCACGTCCGCCGGAATGCTCGGCAGCGTCGCGGACAGCGCGTTTTTCCACTTCCGTCGATCCGGAAGGGATGCCGATCACCATGCGCAGGCTGGGCGAGAAGAAAGAACGTTTGGGGTTGATCATCCGGATGAATTCACGGATCATCTGCTCCGAAGCGTCGAAGTCGGCGATCACGCCGTCCTTGAGCGGCCGGATGGTCTTGATGTTCTGGTTCTCTTTTCCCTGCATGGCTTTGGCCTGAGTGCCGACGGCCATGCATTTGCCGGTGAGTTTGTCGATGGCGACGATCGAGGGTTCGTCGATTACTTTCTTGTCATTCATGAAAATGACGGTATTGGCCGTGCCCAAGTCGATGGCAAGCTCCTGCTGCAAGAATGAAAATCCCATATGATGTAAATATTTATTCAGTTGATTCAGAAAGACAAAATTAGGAATAATCTCGCGATAATTCGCTACTTTTGTAGAGCAGATATAAACGAGTTATACACATGAAGCGATACGCAGTCATCGTTGCTGGCGGACAAGGTGTCCGGATGGGCGCCGACCGGCCGAAACAGTTCCTGGAAATCGGCGGGAAACCCATCCTGCGCCATACGATCGAGCGTTTCAAGGCCTTCGATCCGAAGGTCGACATCATCCTTGTGCTCCCGGAGGCGCAGAAGGGCTGGTGGCGCGATTACTGCCGGCAGAGCGGCTTCCTGGACCGCTATACCATGGTGGCGGGCGGCATCACCCGTTTTCACTCCGTGCAGAATGCCTTGCAGTATGTGACCGGAGACGGCGTGGTGGCCGTCCACGACGGTGTGCGGCCGCTTCTGTCGGACAGCCTGTTGCAAAGACTGTATGAAGCTGCGGAAGACCACCCGGCCGTGATTCCGGCCATTCCGGTGGTGGAGTCGGTGCGGCGGGTGGACGGTGAAACGTCCGTGCCTGTCAGCCGCGACGGACTGGTGCTGGTGCAGACGCCCCAGCTGTTCGATGCCCGTTCTTTGAAGGAAGCTTACCGGCAGCCTTTCTCGCCGGCGTTCACCGACGACGCTTCCGTGTACGAGGCTGCGGGCGGAAAGGTGCACATCGTGCCCGGCGACCGGATCAATCTGAAGATCACGACGCCGGACGATATGGATTATGCAGCGGCGCTGCTGGCTATTTCTTCTTTTGCGCCGGTTGTGCCGGAGCCTTGACGTAGTCGTAGTCCTTGACCCATACCTGCCGTTCGATGGCCTGGTCGAGAGAGACCAGCGTCTCGGTCTTGCCGATGCCCGGAATGTTCTGGATGGTGTCGATCAGGATCTTCATCAGATGGTCCTGGTCGAAGCAATAGAGCTTCAGGAGCAGGGAATGCTGACCGGTTACGAAATGACACTCGACGACTTCGGGGATCTTCCGGAGCGCTTCGATCACCTTGGGGTAGGCGTTGGCTTCCGCCAGCGAAACGCAGATGAAAACACAGACGTTGAGGCCGAGGGCTTCGGGTTTGACGAGCAGCCGGGAACCAGTGATCACGCCGGCATTTTCCATCTTTTTGACACGCTGATGAATGGCGGCTCCGGAAACGCCGCATTCACGTGCAATCTCCAGGAACGGCATCCTGGCGTTCTTGACAAGGAAGGCCAGAATCTTCTGGTCGATCTCGTCTACTTGAAAATCAATCTTTGACATAATGTCTGCAAAAATAGGTATTTATCTTTTTGCAGACAAGAAAAACCGTGAAAAATTGAAAGAAAACTTTCAAATTGTAAGCGCTATTTCTTGCGCGATTTGGCGATCAGGGCCAGGCAGTCCTCTTCCGTGAGGGTGGAAGGATCGGTCCGCCGAGGGATCTTATAGTTTTCTTTTCCCTGTTTGAGATACGGGCCGTAGCGGCCGTTGAGGATCTGGATGCCCGAAGCGGCGAATTCGGCAATCACTTTCTTCTCTTCCTGCTCCTTTTTCCCTTCGATCAGGGCGATGGCCTGCGCCTCGGTGATCGTGTAGGGATCCTGTCCCTTGGCGAGCGAAACGAACTGGCCGTTGCATTTCACATAGGGGCCGAAGCGGCCGATGGCGGTGGTGATCTCCGCGCCGTTGTACTGGCCCACGACGCGCGGCAGGGCGAAGAGCTGCAAGGCGTCTTCCAGGGTCACCGACTCGATGAGCTGGCCTTTCTTCAGGCTGACGAAATGCTTGTCGGGATCGTCGTTGGCGCCTTTCTGGAGCAGCGGGCCGAAGCGGCCGATGCGGGCCGTGATGGGCTTGCCGGTGGCCGGATCGTTGCCGATGAAGCGTTCGGCATGTGTGTGTTCGCGGTCCTGGAGACTGCCTTCCACTTCCTGGTGGAACGGGCCGTAGAAATCGCTGATGACCTTGTCCCAGGCGAGTTTGCCTTTGGCCACTTTGTCGAACGACTCTTCCACCCGGGCGGTGAAGCCGTAGTTGAGGATGTCGGCGAAGTTGGCGGCCAGGAAGTCGGTCACCACCATGCCGATGTTCTCGGGCAGGAGCTTCTTTTTCTCGGCGCCGATGACCTCGCGCCGGAAACTGTGGGTGATGACGCCGTCCTTGAGCGTCAGGACGGCCAGGTCGTGTTCGGTACCGGCCTTGTCGCCTTTGATGATGTAGCCGCGGGTGGTGATGGTGCTCACGGTCGAAGCATAGGTCGAAGGACGGCCGATGCCGAGTTCCTCAAGCTTCTTGACGAGGCTGGCCTCGCTGTAGCGGGGCGGATGCGGCGTGTATTTTTCCTGGGCGGTGATGCCGTCGCAGCGGAGGGACTGGCCTTTTTCAAGGCGCGGCAGCACGGCCTGCACTTCCTCCTCTTCGTCGTCGCGGCCTTCGATATAGACTTTCAGGAAACCGTCGAACAGGATTTGTTCGCCGGAGACGAGGAAGCGCTCTTCGAAGCGGTCGCCGCGGATCGTCACGTCGGTTTTCTCGACCCGGGCGTCGGCCATCTGGCAGGCGACGGTGCGTTTCCAGATGAGGTTGTAGAGTTTCTTTTCGGTGGCGGTGCCTTCGATGTCCAGGTTGCTGACATAGGTCGGGCGGATGGCTTCGTGGGCCTCCTGGGCACCCTTGACGCGGGTGTGGTAGTTGCGCGTCTTGGAATATTCGGCGCCGTAGAGCCGGGTGACGGTCTCTTTGGTCGTGCCGATGGCCAGCGAAGAGAGGTTCATGGAGTCGGTACGCATGTAGGTGATCAGACCGGCCTCGTAGAGGCGCTGCGCGATCGACATGGTCTGGCTGACGGAGAACCCCAGCTTGCGGGCGGCTTCCTGCTGCAGGGTGGAAGTGGTGAAGGGCGGCGCCGGCGAGCGGTGGGCCTCTTTCTTATCAATGGTATCGATCTGGAAGCTGGCGCCCTTGCAGCGTTCGAGGAACGCGCGGGCCTGCTCTTCGTTGTCGAATTTGCGGTCAAGGGTGGCGTGGACTGCCTTGTGGGCGCCTTCGGGGACGAAGATTCCCTCCACGCGGAAGTAGGGCTTGCTGTCGAAGGCGGCGATTTCGCGCTCGCGGTCGACGATGAGTTTCAGGGCCACCGACTGGACACGGCCGGCCGAGAGCTTCGGCTGGATCTTTTTCCAGAGGATGGGGGAGAGTTCGAAACCGACGAGGCGGTCGAGCACGCGGCGGGCCTGCTGGGCCTTGACCAGGTTCATGTCGATGTCGCGCGGGTTCTCGATGGCTTCGAGGATGGCCGGTTTGGTAATCTCGTGGAAGACGATGCGGCGGGTCTTTTCGACCGGCAGGCCGAGGGTCTCGGCGAGGTGCCAGGCAATGGCCTCTCCTTCGCGGTCTTCATCGGAAGCCAGCCAGATCATGTCCGCCCGGGCGGCGGCGCTGCTCAGCTCGGACACCGTTTTCTTCTTGTCGGAAGAAATCTCGTACTGGGGCACGAAACCATGTTCGATGTCGATGCCCAGTCCGTTTTTCTTCAGATCCCGGATGTGTCCGAAACTCGATTTGACTGTAAAACCTTTCCCGAGAAACTTCTCTATCGTCTTTGCCTTGGCCGGCGACTCCACAATGACTAAATTCTCTCCCATCTCCTTCATTTTTGTTTTGGGAGTGCAAAGTAACGGATAATCACGCGAACTTTCCAAATCTTTTTTCCTAAATTTGCACGATTGTTGAAGCACCCTGCTGGCTTTAACGAAGTTAAAAAAAATGAAGGCTTCCCTGCAGAAAAAAATAACCAGGTGGTTCTGGATCCTGATCGCCATTCCGGTCGTCGGCCTGCTCTTTGCGCTGCTGCTGGTGGCGCTTTTTGCCAAGATTCCATCGTTCGAACAGATTGAGAATCCGGACAGCAACCTGGCTACCCTGCTGATCTCAGAAGACGGCAAGGTCCTCAATACCTATCATATTGAAAACCGCTCCTATGTGAGCTACGACGATATTCCGCGCCACCTCATCGACGCGGCCGTCGCCACGGAGGACGCACGCTTCTACCGCCACTCCGGCATCGACTTCCGCGGCCTGGGCCGCGTGGCCGTCAAGACCCTGTTGCTGGGCGACTCGTCGCAGGGCGGCGGCAGCACCATCACCCAGCAGCTGGCCAAGACCCTCTATCCCCGGCAGGACGTGCGCAGCAGGATACCCGGCGGCCGGCAGCTGAAGATGATCGGCATCAAGCTCAAGGAGTGGATCACCGCCGTCAAGATCGAGCGCAACTACACGAAGAACGAGATCGTGACCATGTATCTCAACCAGATCTTCTTCGGCGGCAACGCCTATGGCATCAAGGCCGCCTCCAACACCTTCTTCGCCAAGGACCCCTGCGACCTGACCGTCGAAGAGGGCGCCTGCCTGGTGGGCATGGTCAACAAGCCGACGCGCTACAACCCCGCCATCAATCCCGAACAGTCCCTCTCCCGCCGCAACCATGTGCTCCGGCAGATGGAAAAATACGACTATCTGTCGAAGCACGACCTCGATTCCATCGTGCAGATTCCCATCGTGGTGACCTACCGCCAGCAGGACCACAACTCCGGTTACGGGCCGTACTTCCGCGACATGCTCCGCCGTTTCATGAACGCCACCGAGCCCAAGCGCTCCTCCTATACGCAGGTGGAAGACTACCGGGCCGACTCCCTGGCCTGGCGGGACAATCCGCTCTACGGCTGGCTCAACAAGAACCGCAAGCCGGACGGCACGCAGTACGACCTCGACCGCGACGGCCTGCGCATCTACACGACCCTGGATTCCCGCATGCAGAAATATGCCGAACAGGCCGTGGCGCAGCACCTGGGCAAAGAGCTCCAGAAAACGCTCAACAACGAGCTCAGGTACCGCACCCATTTTCCCTTCTCCAACGATGTGTCGAAAGAAGATGTCGACCGCCTGATGCGCAACGGCCGCCGCTGGAGCGACCGCTACCGCGAGATGAAGGAAGCCGGCCGCTCCGACGCCGATATCGCCAGGGCTTTCGACGAACCGGTGCCCATGCGCGTCTTCGCGTGGAACCAGAAGGGCTACGTCGACACCACCATGACGCCCAACGACTCCATCCGCTACTACAAGTCCTTCCTGCGGGCGGCGCTCGTGGCCATCGAGCCCAACACCGGCAACGTGAAGGCCTATGTCGGCGGGCCGGACTACCATTATTTCAAATACGACAACGTGGGGCAGGGCAAGCGCCAGGTCGGTTCGACCTTCAAGCCCTTCCTCTATACCCTGGCCATGCAGGAGGGCTACACCCCTTGCGACAAAGTAGCCAATACGACCTATACCATCGACGTCAACGGCACCGACTGGGCGCCGAAGAGCGAGGTGGACGACCGCATCGTGACCCTCAAATGGGGCCTGACCAACAGCCGCAACAACATCTCGGCCTATCTCATGAAGCAGTTCGGGCCTTTCGCGCTGGTAGATCTCTGCCGCAAGATGGGCATCAGCAGTTACCTCGATCCCGTGGTCTCGCTCTGCGTGGGCTCCTGCGACCTCTCCGTGATGGAGATGGTGGCGGCCTACAACACCTATCCGGGCCGCGGCGTGTACTGCTATCCGACCTTTGTCACCCGCATCGAAGACAATGCGGGCAATGTGCTGGCCACTTTCTCGACGCGCAAGCGCGAGGCCATCAGCGAGATCACGGCCTACAAGATGATCAACATGATGCAGGGCGTGGTCAACGACGGTACGGCGGGCCGCATCCGCTGGCGCTACAACATCCAGGGTGACATCGCCGGCAAGACCGGTACCACCAACGAAAACTCCGACGGCTGGTTCATCGGCTATACACCGAAACTGACGGCAGGTGTCTGGGTGGGCGCAGAAGACCGTCAGGTGCACTTCACGAGCACGGCCCTCGGCGGCGGCAACAACATGGCGCTGCCCATCTGGGCCATCTTCATGCAGAAGATCTATGCGGACCCTTCCATCCCGATGGGGCCGGAAGATGTGTTCGTGGCACCGCTGGGCTGGACGGCCGACCAGTTGTGCGACGGTTCGGCCGACGATGCGACGGATACGAACCCGGCGGCTTCCAACGACTACTTCAACTGATACGCATATATGAAAAAAATAGCATTGATTTACGGCGGGGACTCCTCGGAATGGGGTATCTCCGTACTCAGCGGCAAGTTCGTGGCGAGCTGCCTCGCGCAGCGTTACGAAGTGACGGAACTGCTCCTGCGCGGCGGCCAGTGGTCTGTCTGTGACCCGGCGGTGAAAGACGTCGCCGTCCCGGTGAAGCCTTTCCTTCCTTCTGAACTGCGGAATTTCGACGTGGCGATGATCATGATCCACGGAACGCCGGGTGAGAACGGCATTCTGCAGGCGGAACTGGAGAAGCATGAGATTCCTTTCACGACCTGCTCTTCCCGGGTGGCGGCCCTGACCTTCGACAAGCACGCCTGCAAGAAGGGTCTGCAAGGGCTAGGCATTCCCCTGGCGCCCGAATTCTTCCTGCACCGAGGCCAGCCCTTCGATCCGGAGGAGGTCGTGGAGAAGCTGGGCCTTCCCGTGTTCGTCAAGCCGAACGACGGCGGCAGTTCCTTTGGCGTGACGAAGGTCAAGCGCATGGAAGACCTGGCGGCTGCCGTGGCCAATGCTTTTTCGGAAAGCGACGATGTGTTGATCGAGAGTTACATTCCCGGCCGTGAGTTGACGGAGGGTGTGTTCAACCGGAACGGGGAGATCATTCCGCTGCCGGTGACGGAGATCATATCGCACAACGAGTATTTCGATTACGAGGCCAAGTACCTGGGCAAGAGCGACGAGGTGTGCCCGGCGCAGATCACGCCGGAGCAGGCGCAGGTGGTGCGTGAGCAGACGCGCCGCATCTACCAGCACTTCGGCTGCCGGGGCCTGATCCGCTGTGACTATATCATGACGGAGTCGGGTAAGGTCTTCTTCCTGGAGATCAATCCGGTCCCGGGCATGACGAAGATGTCGCTGGTTCCGGCGCAGATCCGCCAGGCGGGCATGAAGGTCGAGGACGTCCTGGACTGCCTGATCGAAGAGGCGCTGTCGTCGGTCAATCCATAACGCTCAGCTGCGTTTCGCTGGCCTTTGTCAAATGACGATTCGAGATTTTTTCAACGCGTGTGTAACCCGGCTCGCGCCGCTGTATCCGGAGCCGGAGGCGAAGTCCATCGCCTGCCGGCTGCTGGCGCATTACACGGACATTCCTTCTTATAAGTTTGTTTCGGAGCCGGATCTCGTTATTGACGCTCCGCTGAGCTCTGGTATTCCGTCCCAAGAGCGAAAAAATGCTCTTGGGACGGAATACCACCCGCTCTGCTCCGCTCTAGATGAGTTGGCGACGGGACGGCCGCTGCAGTATGTGCTGGGCGTCACGGAGTTCTGCGGCCACCGTTTCAAGGTGGGCGAGGGTTGCCTGATTCCGCGGCCGGAGACCGAGGAACTGGTATCGCGCATCATCGATGATCTGAGTTACGAGGCGCCGCCCCTAACTTCGCCGCTCCAGCCTGCTATTCCGCAAGGCTGGCCCGCACGGCCTCCGCTAGCGGCTGATGCCGCTTTGGATCCGTACGACGATGACAGTCCCTTCAGCATCCTCGACATCTGCACCGGATCGGGTTGCATTGCCTGGTCGCTGGCGGCCGAGTTTCCCGAGGCGATGGTCTACGGTTGCGATCTGTCGGAAGCGGCCCTTCGCTATGCCTGCCGGCAACGGGTGAAAGTCGGCGGCGCCAAGCCCATTTTCTTTTCGGCCGACGTGCTGGCGTCGCCGCCGGCCGGACTGCCGAAGTTCGATGTCATCGTGTCGAATCCGCCGTATGTCTGCGAGCGCGAGCGTGCCTTGATGCGGCCCAACGTAAAGGATTTCGAGCCGGCCGAGGCGCTGTTCGTCCCGGACGACGATCCGCTTCGCTTCTATGCCGCCATCGCCCGTTGGTCCGAGGCGCTGCTGCGCCCCGACGGCCATCTCTATCTTGAAATCAACGAGCGCTTCGGCCCCGAAGTGGCCGCACTCTTCCCCGGCAGCCACGTCGTCCCCGACATCAGCGGCCGCGACCGCTTCGTCATCCGCTGATTTCCCCTCGCGGCCGTCACCCGTCGTCCGTCACCCGTCGGCCACGCCAGAAGCCCCCAGCGTGGCCGGCAGTCGTTTCCGACCGTCCCCGGCCACCGTTTGAGCCCCCAGCGTGGCCGGCACTTATTGAAACAGCTTCCGGCAAAGCGCCGCGATGTCGGCGACAGGCGTGACAGTGATGCCGCCAGCGGACGCTTTCTTGCGCCGGGCGAAGGAAGACTCTTTATTAAAAGAGGAAATGTAGATTTGTTCGAACCCGAGTTTTTCGGCTTCGGCGATCCGTCGTTCCACCTGGCTGACGGGACGGATTTCCCCGCTGAGTCCCACCTCGGCGGCAAAGCAGACCTTCGGCGAGATGAACAGGTCGAAATTCGACGAAAGGATCGAGGCGACGATGGCCAGGTCGCAGGCCGGATCGGAAACCCGCAGGCCGCCGGCGATGTTGAGGAACACGTCCTTGGCTGCCAGCTTGAAGCCGGCACGCTTCTCGAGCACGGCCAGCAGCATGTTGAGCCTGCGCCCGTCGAAGCCCGTGGCGGAACGCTGCGGCGTGCCGTAGGCGGCGGTACTGACCAGGGCCTGGATCTCGATGAGGAAAGGACGCGTGCCGTCCATCATGGCTGCGATGGCGATGCCGGACAGGTCGTCCTGGTGCATCGGAATCAGGATCTCCGAGGGATTGCGCACTTCGCGCAGGCCGGCGCCGGTCATCTCGAAGACAGCCAGTTCGTCGGTCGAGCCGAAGCGGTTCTTGATGCTGCGCAGGATGCGGTAGGAGCCTTTGGTGTCGCCCTCGAACTGCAGCACCACGTCGACGATGTGCTCCAGTACCTTCGGACCGGCGATGGTGCCGTCCTTGGTGATGTGGCCGATGAGGATAACGGGGGTGCCGGTCTCCTTGGCGAAACGCAGCAGCGCTGAAGCGCATTCGCGGACCTGCGACACGCTGCCCGCCGAAGAGTCGAGGGCTTCGCTGTAGATGGTCTGGATGGAGTCGACGATCAGCAGGGCGGGCCTGATCTCGCGGGCCTGGGCCAGGATGTTCTCCAGGACGGTCTCGCTGAGGATGAAGCAGTCGTCGTGGCTGCCGCCGAGGCGGTCGGCGCGCAGCTTGATCTGCTTCGGGCTCTCCTCGCCCGACACGTAGAGGGTTTTGAGGTCCTGGCAGCAGAGGGGAATCTGCAACGAAAGCGTGGATTTTCCGATGCCCGGCTCGCCGCCGATGAGGATCATCGAACCCTCGACCATGCCGCCGCCCAGCACCCGGTCGAGCTCGCCGATGCCGACGGAAAAGCGGTTGTCGCGGGACAGGTCGATCTCGCGCAGGCGGGTCGGCTTCGCATCGGACGCATCGATATAGGCCCGGGCACGCGAAGCCGCGCTTGCCGCGCCGGAAGCGGCCTTCGGTGCCTTGGGTTCTTCCACCATCGTATTCCATTCTCCACAGGCAGGGCAGCGCCCCATCCACTTCGCACTCTCGTTTCCGCACGACGTGCAATACCACACCGTTTTGATTTTCGTTGCCATACGACAAACATACGAAAAAAATCGCTATCTTTGAACATTACAGACGAATGAGATGCCGGGACAAGCCCGGCATGACGTCAGGTATAACCCCGCATGATGGGATGAAAAGCGAAGCGGAGCGGGTGGTTTTTGGAGCCGCGAGCATTTTTCGCGAGCGGGACAAAAACCAGAGCGACGCGAAGCGTCAACTGACAATAAATAATACATCATATGGAAACCCTCACCATCAAGACCATCGGCCCGTGGATGCCCCACGGCCAGCAAGTGTATATCGTGGGCAGCTGTCCCGAACTGGGCTCCTGGAACCCGAAAAAAGCCCTCCCCATGACAGCCACCCAGGGCATCATCTGGCACATTGATCTCGACGCCGAAAAACTGCCCGAGACCTTCGAATACAAATTCCTGCGCAAGGAACTCGACGGGAGTTTTACCTGGGAGAACTGCTTCAACCGCAGCAACCCTTATGAGGTGACGGAAACCACGTTCCCGGGCCAGCATCCCCGCTACGCCGGCACCGCCATCCCCGTGTTCTCGCTCCGCAGCCAGCAGAGCGCCGGTATCGGTGACTTCCTCGATGTCAAGCTGATGATCGACTGGGCTGCCTCCACCGGGCAGGCCGTGCTGCAGCTGCTGCCGGTCAACGACACCACCTCCACCAAGACCTGGACCGACTCGTATCCCTACGGCGGCATCTCCATCATGGCCCTGCACCCCATCTACCTGAACCTGCAGGATATCGGCCCGCTCCGCGACGCGAAGAAGCAAGCTGCGTTCGAAGAGGAAGCCGCCCGGCTCAACGCGCTGCCGCAGCTGAGCTACGAACAGGTGTTTCTCTTGAAAGAACAGTACACCCGTGCCATTTTCTCGCAGAAGGGTACCCGGACCATGGCCTCCAAGGCCTTTCAGGCGTTCTTCCAGGCGAACCGGGCGTGGCTGATGCCCTACGCTGCCTTCTGCGTGCTCCGCGACGAGTTCGGCACCGCCGACTTTTCGGCGTGGAAAAAACTGAAGAAATACAGTAAGGCCGGGGTCGAGCGGCTCTACGAGGAGAAGAAGGCCGAGATGAACTATTATTTCTTTGTGCAGTATCACCTTGACCGCCAGCTACGCGAGGTGCATGACTACGCCCGCTCGAAGGGTGTGGCGCTCAAGGGCGACATTCCCATCGGCATCACGCCGCACAGCGTGGAAGCCTGGGCCGAGCCGCAATACTTCAACATGGGCGAACAGGCGGGTGCTCCGCCGGATGCCTTTGCCGTGGACGGCCAGAACTGGGGCTTCCCGACCTACAACTGGGACCGCATGGCCGAGGACGGCTATGCCTGGTGGAAGCGCCGCTTCCGCAAGATGGCCGAGTATTTCGACGCCTACCGCATCGACCATGTGCTGGGCTTCTTCCGTATCTGGGAGATACCCCTCCCGCACAAGTCGGGCCTGATGGGCCACTTCAGCCCGGCGCAGCCGTATTCGGCCGACGACCTCCGCTGGCGCGGCTTCCCCTTCGATGAGGGACGCCACGCCCGCCCGTATACCGACGACAATCCCACCGAAGTCCTCTTCGTGGAAGATCCCGTGCAACAGGGCATGTGGCACCCGCGCATCAGCGCCCAGTATACCCGCAGCTACGAAGACCTGCAGCAGTGGGAGAAAGATGCCTTCAATCACATCTACGACGAATTCTTCTATACCCGCAACACGGATTTCTGGCGCGAGCAGGCCATGCGCAAGCTGCCCGAGCTGATCGGCGCGACCAACATGCTGACCTGCGCCGAAGACCTGGGCATGATTCCCGCCTGCGTGCCGCAGGTGCTCGATGAACTGCACATCCTCTCGCTGGAAGTGCAGCGCATGCCGAAAGACCCGAAGCAGCTGCTCGGCAACCCGTCCGAGTATCCGTACATGAGCGTCTGCACCACGGGGTCCCACGATACCAGCACGCTGCGCGGCTGGTGGGGAGAGCACCACGACGGGGAAGACTGCCCCTTGGAGGTTTGCGAATGGATCGTGGCCGAGCATCTCTATTCGCCGGCCATGCTGACCATCCTGCCGCTGCAGGACTGGTTCTCGCTGGTGACGGACCTGCGTGTGAAGGACATCGACGGGGAACGCATCAATATCCCGGCCAATCCGAAGCATTACTGGCGCTGGCGCATGCACCTCACCCTCGAGGACATGATCGCCAACAAGGCTTTCAGCAAGAAAGTGGCCGGCATGATCGACCGCAGCGGACGAAAAGCCTAGTCCCATGGAAGAGGCCAAGAAAAAAGGGCTGGCGCTGCACTGGCAGATCCTCATCGGCATCGGCCTGGGCATCGCGACAGGCATCCTGCTGTGCCGGATAACGCCCTATGAAAACTGGAGTCCCTACATCAAATGGGCGGGCGATATCTTCCTGCGGGGCCTGCGGATGATCGTCATCCCGCTGGTCTTCACTTCCATCGCGCTGGGTGTGGCCGGCATGGGCAATTCGGCGGCGCTGGGACGCATCGCCGGCAAAACCATCCTCTATTACATCGTCACGACCGCCATTGCCGCCGCCATCGGCCTGACCCTGGTCAATATTGTCAAGCCCGGTGTGGGCGCCAACCTCAACCTGGCCGAGAAAGTCACGTCGATCGGCACCGGCGAAGTGTCGTTCATCGATCAGATCGTGGCGATCGTGCCGTCGAACATCTTCGAATCGATGGCCAAAGGCGACCTGCTGCCCATCATTTTCTTCGCCATCCTCTTCGGCCTGTTCATGAACAAGGTGGACAAGAAGCACACCGGAACCCTGTCGGACCTGTTCACGGCCATCTACGAGGTCATCATGAAGATCACGTTCTTCCTCATCCGCCTCGCTCCGGTCGGCGTATTCTCCATCGTGGCCAATGTGGTGGGCAAGCAGGCCAATGACCCGCAGGCGCTCATCAACATGGCTGGTTCGCTCGGCGTCTTCGTGCTGGTGGTGTGGGGAGGACTGCTGATCCAGGGGGCCGTGGTACTGCCGACGCTGGTCCGCGTGCTGGGCAAGCAGAATCCCTGGCGGCACATCTCCAAGATGTCCACGGTGCTGCTGACGGCCTTTTCCACCTGTTCGTCCGGCGCGGCGCTGCCGATCAACATCCGTGATTCCCAGGAGAAGTGCGGCATCTCCAACAAGATCGCCAGCTTCGTCCTGCCGTTGGGCAGCACCATCAACATGAACGGAACGGCTCTCTATGAATGCGTGACGGCGATTTTCATCGCCCAGGCCTACGGAATCGACCTGACCCTGGTCCAGCAGATCATGATCATCTTCACGGCGCTGCTGGCCGCCATCGGCACGGCCGGCATCCCGATGGCCGGCATGGTGATGCTGACGATTGTCCTCAGCGCCGTCGGCCTGCCGCTCGAAGGCATCGGCCTGGTGCTGGCCGTCGAGCAGCTCTGCGACATGCCCCGCACCTGCATCAACACCTACGGCGACTCCTGCGGCGCCGTCATCATTGCCCATTCCGAAGGAGAGCAGCTGACAATCTGAGCCGCCGGCCACGCTGGGGGCTCAAACTGTGGCCGGGAGGCGACGGGCGGCCGCCGCGTGGCCGCGCAAGAGTACTAGCGCCAGAAGGAATAATCGCCCAGCAGGACGTTCAGGCCGAAGGAGAAACTGTCGGTGAAGTTTCGGATGGCGAGGTGGTCGCTGTTGCGGCGGTAACCGGCGCGTTCCATGCCGAAGAAGACGGAAACGTATTTCTGCGGGATGAATTCGGCGTAGAAGCCGAAGCGGCCGGCCGGACCGAGGAAGGTCCAGTTGATGCCCAGATTGAGCCACTCGAAGGGCGAAATGCCATAGGAAGCCATCAGATTGTCGCGTCCCACCGTACGGTAGTACAGCAGGCCTGCATGCATGCGGAAAGCGTACACGTAGAAAGGCGCATCCGCACCCACATAGACGCTGGGCGTGAGCGCCTGGACGAAGGACCGTCCCCGGGAGACGTCCGGCCGGATCAGGTTCCCCAGTTCGTCGGTCAGCGCGTCGATGTCTTTCTGGATACCGCCGTCGCCGAGGTTTTCAAAGCCGGAGAAGGAGAAGGCACCCTGGGTGGAAGCATCCAGGAGCTTGCGGTTGAACCAGATGAAACCCAGGTCGTTGACCGAAGCCGAGAAGTTGATGCCGTCGAAGAAGCCGTCGAGCGGAAGGCCGTATTCGGCGCCCAGGTCGATGGCCGTGCCGAGGCCGCGCAGCCCGAAGCCCAGCCAGCGGAAGGCGTTGTCCGCTGCCTGGTAGCCGAAGCCGGACAGACGGCCGCTGCCGAGCGTATTCACGGAGAACAGATTCTCCTCCATCCGTACCGAAAGCTTGTCGATGCCGGCCTGGGCGGCGGTGACGCCGAGCAGCAGTTTCACGCGTCCGCCGACGCGGAGTCCCTCGACGAGCCAGTCCAGATCGTGGCTGTAGCCCGCGGCCAGCGAGACGTAGCCGTAGAGACGGCCCAGCGGGCCTTCGAGGTCCCAGGCCTCTTCACCGCCGGTGCGCCCCAGTTTGGCAAAGCGGAGTAAAGACGACGGAACCACCAGCTTCCCGCTTTCTACCAGCGAAAGGCTGACCGTTGCATAGCCGTTCCCGCCTACGGGCATGCCGGCGCCGAGCAGGTCGGTTTCGATGCGTTCCGTGACGTAGGGATCCCGCCTGGGCAGCTTGTTCAGGAAGGTTTTCGCGTCGATATGCTCGTTGAGGAAGGTATAGGGCTTGTTGCGGTACTGGAAGATAAAGTTGCCGAGCCCGACGTTGCTGGCGGCGTCAACCGAACTGCTGCCGAGCACGGGCACGGAGATATAGCAGGTCTGCGGCGCGAAAGCCGGATTGAGCTTGTGGCGCAACAGGGAGTTCTCAAAGAAGTAGCTGCCGCGCGACTGGGCGGCGAGCAGCACCGGCAAGGCAAGCAGCAGGATTGTTGAGAGAAGGGATCGTTTCATGGCTGCCGCGGGTTAAAAGTTGACATGGTAGCCGCCGGGTATCTCGGCATGAAGGGAGGTCTGCAGATAGTCGTCGGCCTTGACGGGACGGGCATCGACCACGCCTTTTACCTGGAAGGTCAGGACGGCTTTCGACAGGTTCACAATGCCTTCTTCCACCTTGTTGACCAGCGGAATCCGGATGGCGGTCGTGGCGTTCGCCCTGAGATGCTGCGTCACCTGCTCCGTGACCATGATGCCGGCGTCGTTGAGCATCACCAGGCTGAAATCCACTTCCAGCGGCAGGGTGTTGGTCATTTCTCCGGCCAGGATGACTGTATTGTCCCTGAGAACCTTGCCCAGCTCCGACGGCATGGCGACGGTGTCGCACAGCCCGATCTTCGTGTTCGGGCCGAAAGACAGGGGGATGCGGAGCGTAGGCTGCAGGTTCATGGAATAGGTCTCTCCGAAACGGACTTCCGCGATGCGGTCCTTGATGGTGGAGGCCGTTGCGTTGACCCGGATTTCGTCGGGAACGCGGGTGGTGATCTTCGAGAAATCGACGATGACGTCGTCGATGCCTTCCTCATGCCTGGCTTCGCCTGCGAGCCGGATGCCGTGGCGGACGGTCTGGCCGGGTTCAGCGTAGGGGAAGTCGATCAGGATGTTCTTGATGTCGGCATAGCGCACCCCGTTCTTGCGGGCGACCAGGTTGAGGTCGGCGCGGGTGGGGATGGGGACGTTGGTCTCCACGTCGAGCAGGATCTCGGGATCGTTGAGCTGGATGGTGAAATCCTGGCTGTCGAAAAGAGCGGTGAATTGATCCACCATGCCCTTGACGTCGACCGACGTGCTGAGGTCCTTGACCGTGTAGTCGTAGGCCCCTTCGAAGGCGACGCAGTTGACGGTCCGGAGAATGACCTGGACCAGCAGCAGGGTGGTGGCGCCGGCCTGCTCAAAGTGCTCGCGGTCTGTTTTCAGGCCTGAAAACGCGCAGCTGCCGTTGATCGTAACGCCGGCATGAAGGGTCAGGGTATGGGTTCTGGGATCGAAGTCGTCGGGATTGAACACAACCTTGTTCAGGCGGTAGGACCGGGTGACCGAATAGCCGTTGCTTTCGGTGAGCGGGGTGTCGAAATGGAGCACGCCGCCCTCCGCGTCGTCGCTCTCGAAGAACTGGCTCAGGTCCACGTTGAAGTCGGGCTGGAGCGTTCCCTCCGTAAACATGCAGTCCGGCAGGGAGATCGTCACGTCGAAGTGGGAGTCTTCGCTCAGGGTGATGGACCGTACTTCGACCAGTTCGTCCGGCAGGCGCGGGACGCTGAGGCTGGCCGTCTTGCTCAGGTCGGGCAGGGGGACGACAGCCGGGAAGATGGTGTCGAGGCTCGCCTCGCCCTTTTCGTCGAAAGGAAGTGACGCCGGCTTTTCAAAGAGGTCGAAGCCGTAACTGATGGGGTAGTCGACATAGCGGCGGAACGGTCCGGAGGTGTCGTAGTCCTTCAGTTGGTCGAAGGTGAAGGAAAAGGGGTCGGAATCGTAGGTAAGGGCATAGGACCGGTCGTCGTTCAGCACGAGATAGTCCCCCAGCTTGTCTCCGACCAGGTCTTCGACCGTCAGCTGCCCGGTGTTGACCAGGGGCAGCACCAGCTCGTCGCCGCCCAGGGTGACGGCGTGCTCGAGCTTGTCGAAGTCATAGGAATGATTGACGCAGGCCGTCAGGACCGCCATCGCCAGCAAGAGGCTGGCGCTGCGCCGGAAAGCACGAAAAGTCATGACCGTTTACTGGCGGGCTGCCTCCTCGACCAGCTTCTGGAAAAGGGGCAGGAATTCCGGACTCCCGGCGTTGGTGATGATTTCGGGGTGGAACTGGACGCCGAGAATCATGGCGCCGCCGTCCGCAAACTGCGGGGCGAGCCGGCCGCTGCGTTCGACGCCTTCAATGATGCCGTCGGCCGACTTCGCCACGACGCGGAGGCCCTGCGGCACCTGCTTGATGGCCTGGTGGTGGAAACTGTTGACCACGGCAGCGGTCCGGTTACCCAATACCCGGGAGAGCAGCGAGCCTTTTTCGATGGAGATGGAGTGCGTGCCGTATGTGCCGGTGGTAGGACTCTGGCGGTGTTTTACATAACTGTCTTTCAGCTGCGAAGGGATATCCTGCCAGAGCGAGCCGCCGAAGGCGACGGCCAGCAGTTGTTCGCCGCGGCAGATGCCCAGCACCGGAATGCCCTTGGCCACGGCCGCCCGCACTAGCTTCACGTCGTACGCGTCGCGTTCGGGAACCACTTCGCCCAGTCCGCGGATGGGTTCTTCGCCAAACCATTTCAGCGGGTCGAAATCCTCGCCGCCGGTCATGACCAGTCCGTCGATGGACGAAAGGATGACATCGATCTGGGCGTCGTCGTCCGTGACGGGAATCACCAGCGGAACACCGCCTCCCAGCCGGACAGAGTTAACATAGGTATTGTTGACCTGGCAGCGACCGTTCTCGCTGAAGGCGGAAATGCCGATGACAGGCTTTTGTGCAAAGAGGCAGGTTGCTGCACCCAGCAGCATGCCGGCCAACATAAATTTCAGTTTCATGATGGCCCAAAATTACGGTTTTCTGTCCCAATTCGCAAATTCTTCGCCGGAACCGACGGTGATGGAGAGACCCTGGGCGAGGGAACCCCACTCGTCGGGCTTGTCGAAATGGAAGGTGACGTCGAAGCCCCAGCCGTCGGCGCGGAAGTTGAAGACGTTGCCGTTCACGTGCTTGAGCGTGCGCTTCCAGGCCTTCTCGTTGTGGAGCTGGATGCAAAGCTGCCCGTCTTCCATGAAGATGTCGATGTCGCCCAGGACGTCGTGCTGTCCGACATAATGGCCCTGGAGGCGCGACCAGGCGGGGGCGGGGACGGCCACGCGCTCCGCCGCGGCTTTCTCGTCGGCACTTGCCCGTTCGTCGGCCCGCTTGTACCAGGCAGCGAGATACTCGGCGTTGTAGTCGTAGTCCTCATAGCCGAGGAAGAGGTCGATGGCGCGGCGCAGGATGGCGTGCCGGGCCTCGGAAGGCGCTTCGCTGTTGACCTGGATGGTCATGGCGAAGTCCATCTCGGGGATGAATGCGCACATCGTGGTCATGCCCCAGGTGGTGCCTGTATGGAAATAGAGGCGGCCCTTGCGGGTCTGCTCGATGAACCAGCAGTGGCCGTAGAGATTGGTCTTGTCGGGAGTCTGCGAAGTGATGGTCACGCCGCGGTGCAGGAAGTTCATCTGCCTGGGGGAGATGAGCTGCCGTTCGCCGGCCTTGCCGTCGCCCTTGAGGTGGAACACGGCCCATTTGATCAGGTCGGCGGGCGGGCAGCAGAGGCTGCCGGCGGGCCCTACGACGGTCAGCCACCAGAGCGACTGCTCGTCGCCGTACATGGGAAAGACGTCCATCTCGCGGCCCTTGCGCTCAAAGGCGTAGGGAAGGGCGGCCGTGCCGGCTTCCAGCGCGGCGCCGAAGCCTTCGCCGTTGAGGGTCGACTCCGTCATCCCGAGCGGCTCGAAGATACGCTCGCGGACGTTCTCCTCCCAGCTTTTGCCCGTCACTTTCTCGATGATCTTCGCGGCGGGGATGAAGGTGATGTTGTTGTACTGGTAGTCGCCCCGGAAGGTATAGGCCGGCGGCATCAGCCGGAACATCCGGTAGATGTCGTCGCGGTTGTAGCCCAGGTTGCCCAGGTAGGTGCCGATGTCGTCGCGCATGCCGCTGCGGTGCGAGGTGAGGTCCTGGATCTCGATATGTTCCGTGACCCAGGGGTCGTACATCTCGAAGTCGGGAAGGTGGTCCTTCACGCGGTCCGTCCATTTCAGCAGCCCTTCGTCGGCGAGTTGTGCGAGGATGGCGGCCGTGAACGATTTCGACACGGAGCCGATCTGGAAGACGGTATGCGCGTCGACGGGTGCGCCGCTGTCGTAGCTCTTCACGCCGTAGCCCTTGCAGAGCAGGATGTCCCCGTCTTTATAGAGGGCCACGCCCAGGCCGGGAATCTTCCAGTCGGCGCGTACCTGCTCGATGGTCTGTTCGATGTTGGCGAGAATCTGGTCCCGGGTCAGGACGGGATGCCGCTCGGGGATGTTCTTCGTGGTCTGGCTCCACGCGGGGGCGGCCAGCAGCGCCAGCAGCGCCCAGAGGGTGAATAATCGTTTCATTCCATAAAGATAAGGAAAAAAGCGAAAAAACTGTTAAAATTTCACGCAAGATACACAATTGAAAAAAAATGTTTACTTTTGATGGTTTATTTTGGCGAAAAAGCCCCAATTGATACCATGGAAAAGAAAAGACTTTCGTTCTGGCAGATGTTCAACCTGAGTTTCGGGTTCTTCGGCGTGCAGATCGCCTATGCGTTGCAGAGTGCCAACATCAGCCGGATTTTCGCTACGCTGGGCGCCGATCCGCACCAGCTCAGTTTCTTCTGGATCCTTCCGCCGCTCATGGGAATGCTCGTGCAGCCGCTCATCGGCCACTGGTCCGACCGCACCTGGTGCCGCATGGGCCGCCGCAAGCCCTACCTGCTGGTGGGCGCCATCGTGGCCGTGCTGGTCATGATCTTCCTGCCCAACGCCGGCAGCCTCAATTTCAGCCAGCGGCTCCTCCTCGGGCTCAACGGGGCCATGTGGTTCGGGCTCTTCTCCCTGATTTTCCTCGATACTTCCATCAACGTGGCCATGCAGCCCTTCAAGATGATGGTGGGCGACATGGTGGGCGAGGAGCAGAAGACCCAGGCCTATTCCATCCAGAGTTTCCTGTGCAACGCCGGTTCGCTCTTCGGCTACCTTTTCCCGATATTCTTCACCTGGATCGGCATCGCCAACACCGCCCCCAAGGGCGTGATCCCCGATTCGGTGATCTGGAGTTTCTATTGCGGCGCCGCCATTCTCATCCTCTGCGTGCTCTATACCTTCGTCAAGGTGAAAGAGATGAACCCGCAGGAATATGCCGAGTTCCACGGCATCGACCCCCAGAAGCAGCAGGAAGGCAAGAAAGAGGGCTTCATCAAACTCCTGGTGGAAGCACCGAAGGCCTTCTGGACGGTGGGCCTGGTGCAGTTCTTCTGCTGGGCGGCTTTCCTTTTCATGTGGACCTATTCCAACGGTGCCATCGCCAACAATGTATGGGGCACCACCGACGTGGCTTCGGAAGGCTATCAGGCTGCCGGCAACTGGGTCGGCGTGGTCTTCGCCATCCAGGCGGTCGGTTCCCTCTGCTGGGCCCTCTTCATTCCGAAATTCAAGTCCGACCGGGCTGCCTACGTCACCTCGCTGGTGATCGGCGCCCTGGGCTTCATCTCCATCCTTTTCATCCATGACAAATACCTGCTCTTCGTCTCGTATTTCCTGGTCGGCTTCGCCTGGGCTGCCATGCTCGCGCTGCCTTTCTCGATCCTGACCAACGCCCTGAAGGGCACTTCGCACATGGGTGAGTACCTGGGCCTGTTCAACTGCACCATCTGCCTGCCGCAGATCGTGGCCGCCGCCTTCGGCGGCCTGGTGCTCAAGCTCGTCGGCTCCCAGGCCGGGATGCTGGCCGCCGCCGGTGTGCTGCTGCTCTGCGGCGCCTTGTCCGTGTATGCCATCCAAGAATTGAAGCATAAGCAACAATAACCTTATTTTTAACTAAAGCAGTTTATATGAAGAAGATTCTGATTCTGCTCTCGGTCCTGGCACTGACTTCTGCCACCGCCTTTGCGCAGTATACCGCCAAAGGTGTCGTGGAAGACAAGTTCGGTCCGGTGATCGGGGCTGCTGTTATCCAGATGGGTACCAGCAACGGCGTGCAGACGGATCTGGACGGACAGTGGACACTGAACGTTCCATCCGCCAACACGCTGATCGAGATCAGCTTCCTGGGCCTGAAGACCGTGGTGGTCGAAGCCGGCAAGGCCGGCCGCGTCCTGATGGAAGATGATCAAGAATACCTCGACGAGGTGGTCGTCATCGGTTACGGTACGGTCAAGAAGAGCGACCTGACCGGTTCCGTCGCCACCGTCAAGGCAGACGAAATCAACAAGGGTGTCATCACGACGCCTGCCGACTTGCTGCGCGGCAAGAGCGCCGGCGTGGTCGTCACCTCGGGTTCCGGTATGCCGGGCTCCGGCGCGACGATCCGTATCCGCGGCGGTTCTTCCCTCAACGCGTCGAACGACCCGCTCGTCGTCATCGACGGCCTGCCCGTGTCGAACGACGGCATCAGCGGCATGTCCGACCCGCTCTCTTCCATCAACCCGGAAGACATCGAGAGTTTCACCGTCCTGAAAGACGCGTCGGCGACCGCTATCTACGGTTCCCGCGCATCCAACGGCGTCATCGTGATCACGACCAAGAAAGGCTCCAAGGTGGGTAGCAACATTCCCCATGTAGCCCTCGACTACACCGGTTCCGTGAACACGATCGCCAAGTACAACCAGCTGCTTGACCGGGACGGCATCGTGGATCTGATCCGTGACTTCTATGGTGAGAACTCCGCCGCTGAAGCCAACCTCGGTATCTACGAGAACGGAGAGCAGAAGCTCTACAACACCGACTGGCAGCGTGAGATCTACCAGATCGCTCCGTCCCATGACGTCAACCTGAGCGTCACGGGCCGCATCGGCGAGATTTTCCCGTATCGTGTGTCGGGTGGTTATACCCGCCAGGTGGGTACCCTTCGCGGTTCCCAGATGGACCGTGCAACGGCTTCCGTCAACCTCTCGCCGACGTTCCTCAATAAACACCTGATCATCAACCTGAACGGTAAGGGAACCTATTCGGCCAACCAATATGCCAACCAGGACGCCATCGGCGCAGCCAACCACTACGATCCGACCAAGCCGGTATATAACAATGTTCCGGGTTATAACCTGAACAAATATACCACCTGGTACGACCAGTCCGGCAACATCAACACGATGGCCACGATGAACCCGGTGGCCCTGTTGGATGCCAAGAACGACGTGGCAGGCGCCTATCGTTTCATCGGTAATGTGCAGGCCGACTACAAGGTCCATGGCCTGGAAGCGCTTCGCTTCAACCTGAACGTCGGTCTCGACTGGGCGAAGAGTAAAGGCGTCACCGAGCTGGCGATGGGATCCGAGGCCTCCTATCACAACACCAACCAGAGTGGTGGCGGTTCCCATACCGATTACGACTATATGCGCCGGAATACGACCCTCGAGTTCTACGGCAACTGGAATCAGGATTTCGGCCGTCACAACGTCAATCTGCTGGCCGGTTATTCCTGGCAGCACTTCTACAACGAGAGCAGCAGTGATACCTATCGCATCAGCGACAAGGCCACGCTGGGATCGTCTGTCGGAAGAGGTGAGCTTTACCTCCTCTCCTTCTTCGGCCGCGCCAACTACAGCTTCGCCGACCGGTATCTGCTCACCGCCACGTTCCGCGCCGACGGTACCTCGCGCTTCCAGAACCACAAATGGGGCCTCTTCCCGTCCGCGGCTTTCGCCTGGAACGTGATGAATGAAGACTTCATGAGTGAAGTGAAGGGTATGAGTTCCTTGAAGCTGCGTCTCTCCTGGGGCCAGACCGGCCAGCAGGAAGTGGGCGGCTACTACGATACCTTCGCGCAGTTCCTCACGAACCAGTTGGGTTCCTACTATTATTTCAACGACCAGCTGATCATCCCGATTTCCGCATTGGGCTACAGCGCCGACCTCCGCTGGGAGACCACCACGACGTACAACATCGGTTTCGACCTGGGCTTCTGGAACGATCGCCTGACAGCTGCCATCGACCTCTACAAGCGTGACACCAAGGACATCCTGAACTACATCCCGGTGCCGGCGCTCTCGAACCTGACCAACTACCTGAACACCAACATCGGCAACATGACCAACCTGGGCGTCGAGCTCGACCTGAACGCCATTCTCCTTGCGAAACGCGACCTGCACTGGGATCTCGGCTTCAATGTGGCCTACAACCACAACAAGATCACCAAGCTGACGGCTTCCGACGAGAACGCTACGGGCGTTGAGACGGGCGGCATCTCGGGCGGTACCGGCAACAACGTGCAGATGTTCCAGGTGGGGTATCCGATGCGCACCTTCAACCTCTACCAGCAGGTGTATGACGAATTCGGCTATCCCGTGAACGGTGTTTACGTAGACCGCAACAACGACGGCCAGATCACGGCCGACGACAAGTACATGGACAAGCGCTTCAAGGCGGCGCCCGACTTCACCTTCGGCTTCAACACCAGCATCACCTGGAAGAACTGGACGGCGGCCCTCTCCGGCCACGCATCCGTGGGCAACTACGTGTACAACAACGTGGCTTCCGATACGGAAATGCTCGCCGACCTCTGGACCAACAGCTTCATCAGCAACCGTGTCGCTTCGGCCCCGGTTTCGATGTTCTCGCAGGCCCAGTATCTTTCGGACTACTACCTGGAGAACGCTTCGTTCCTGAAGCTCGACAACTTCACGCTGGGCTATACCTTCCCGAAACTCTTCCGGGTGGCAGAGAACGACGCTTCTCTCAATATCTTCGGTACCGTGCAGAATATCTGCACTCTCACGAAGTACACCGGCATCGACCCCGAGGTGTTCAACGGAGTCGACGGCACGGTCTATCCGCGCCCGCGCACCTTCATCCTCGGAATCAAGTTTAACTTCTAATTCAGGTGTGCCTTATGAAAACAATCAAATATTTCCTCAGCATACTTGCAGTCTCCGCACTTCTGGCTTCCTGCATCGGCGACCTGAACGTCACCCCGATCGATCCGAATGCCAACACGGCGGACAAGGCCCTCGTCAATGAGGCGTCCTTCACTTCTTTCCTGGCCGGTGTCTACACGGGCTTCGCCACCTCCGGTTACTACGGAGCCAACGGCGGTCCTTCGATCTCCGGTCTTGACGGCGGTGCATCGCAGTACATCCGCGGCCTGTTCCACCACAGCGAACTGACCACCGACGAGGCGGTCTGCGGCTGGAACGACCAGACCATCAAGAATTTCCACTGGATGAACTGGACGACCGACGATACCTTCATCTACGCGTTCTATTCCCGCATCTTCATGCAGGTGTCCGCCGCCAACGAGTTCATCCGTGAGGCACAGGCCTCCAACCTGACCTTCGCCAACAAAGATGAATACATCGCCGAGGCCCGCGTGCTCCGTGCGATTGCCTATTTCCACGCCATCGACAACTTCGGCAACGTGCCGTTTGCCGACGAGACATCGGTCGTTGGCTCCTTCCCCGAGCAGATCATGCGCGACGAGCTCTTCACCTGGCTGGAAACCGAGTTGACGGACCTGATCAACAACAGCGCCCTGGCCGCTCCGCGCGCCAACGGTTTCGCCCGCGCCGACAAGGGTGTGGCGAAGTTCCTGCTCGCAAAGCTTTATCTGAACGCACAGGTCTATACGGGCACGGCCCGCTGGAACGAGTGCGCCAACGTCCTGAAAGACCTGATGGACGACGGCTATTCCCTCCACACCACTTCGGAAGGCCTCTTCTCGCCTTATCAGGAACTCTTCCTGGCCGACAACGACCGCTGCTCCGACGAGATCATCTTCGCCGTGGAGCAGGACGGTGTCAACACCACCAGCTACGGTGCGACCAACTACCTGATCTTCGCCTCCACGGGCGGCGAGATGGACCCTGCGGAACTGGGTATTTCTTCCGGCTGGGGCGGTCTCCGCACCACGCCTGAGTTCTACGACAAGTTCAGCGCGAGTGACGCCCGCAACCTCTTCTACACGGCTACGCAGCAGAAGAGCATCGACGACATCGGTGAATTCACCAACGGCTATGCCTTCATGAAGTTCCGCAACATCAAGAGCGACGGCACGCCGGGCAAGGAGCTTGGTTTCGTGGACACCGACTTCCCGATGATGCGTTACGCCGACGTGCTGCTGATGGCGGCCGAGTGCCAGCTCAACGGCGCTTCGATCGATGGTCTGGGTGCTTTCAACCAGGTGCGCGCCCGCGCCAACCAGCCGGATGTCAACGGACTCACCGCCCAGCTGATCCTCGACGAGCGCGGCCGTGAACTCTATCAGGAGTGCTGGCGCCGCAACGACCTCATCCGTTTCGGCCAGTTCACTTCCGGTTACAACTGGCAGTGGAAGGGCAATGTGAAAGAAGGAACGGACGTGGAGTCCTACCGGACGCTCTTCCCGATTCCGGATTCCGACCGCCTGGCCAACACGGGTCTTAAACAGAACACCGGTTACAGTAAATAGGAGGATCAAGCAATGAAAAAGATTTTTTCCATTCTCTTTGCCAGTGTGATTGCCCTGATGGCAGTCTCCTGCTATCCGGACGAACTGGCGGTGTTCGACACCTCCAAGGCCACGGCCCCTGTGCTGGGTGACTACGAGGTGGGCGAAAAAGCCATTACAGCGGACTTCACCCCGGGTTCCTTCAACCAGAATTTCAACAAGGCCGTTACTCCGAACCACTTCTTCGTCATCACGAACGTGGACAATAAAGTCGTCAGCAAAGCGATTACGACTTCCAATAAAGACGGCCAGCTGTCGGCCAGCATTACGAGCATCAACAATGCTCTCATTTCGATGGGTTATGCCGAGGGCGACGTCGTGAGCCTCACGATGCGCATCCGCGCTTCGATGCAGACCAATGCCGGCGATAACGGCCGCAACGGCTTCGTCGATTCGGACGGCACCATTGATATTCCTAGTTTCGAGATTATCTTCCCGCAGGGCAATCCTTGGGCGGAATATACGCAGAACAGCCCTTGGGGCCTGATCGGTTCCATCGCCAGCACAGGAAATGCCTGGAATGCCGATGATCCGATGTATTGCACGACCGACGGTACCAAGCACGTGGCCCGCAACGTCAAACTCACCCCGAGCGACCAGTTCAAGGTCCGCAAGGACGGCGGCTGGGATACCAACTTCGGTGCTCCCGGCGACACGGAACCGTATGTGATGACCGTAGGCGAATCCATCGCGGCTACGGCGGGCGGCAAGAACCTGAGTGTTCCTGCCGAGGGCGCTTATGACCTCCTCCTGGACGAGGCGGCCGGAACCCTTACGCTCTACGAGGCCTACCTGGCTTATCCGGGCTTCGATCAGGCCAGTACCTGGGGTGTGACCGGTTCCATCGCTTCGGAAGAGATCAACTGGGATGTCGACGTGACGATGACCACCGACGGTGAATGGCATGTGGCCGAGGGCGTCGTGCTGACGACCGGTGACCAGTTCAAGTTCCGCAACGACAGGAGCTGGAATGAGAACCTGGGTGCTGCCGGCGACGTGGAACCGTTCGTCGTGACGATCGACGCGGAATTCGACGCCGTTGCCAACGGTAAGAATATCGCGGTTCCTGCCGACGGTACCTATGACCTCCTGGTCAATCCTTCCGCCGGCCTGTTCAAGGTCGTCGAGTCGCTGGGCGGCAAGAGCCCGGTGGACCGTGGCGAACCTGGTCCGGAGAAGCCGGAGGCATGGTCTCTCATCGGTACCCTGAGCGGTTCCAGCTGGGACAAGGATTTCGACCTCAGCAACACGAGCGGTGACATCTGGTTGATCCGCAACGTGGCGGTGACGGAGAACGACGAGTTCAAGATCCGCGCTGACCATGACTGGGGCACCAACTACGGCGGCCCTGAAGCCAACGACCACAGCACCATCGATCCTGGCAATCCGTACGATGTGTACAAGCCGGAACTGGGCGTGACTTTCCCTGCCGGTGACAAGAACATCCGTATCGGCAAAGCCGGCAATTACGACGTGACCTTCGACTATGCGAACCTGACCATCCTCATCGAGGAGCACGTGGCTGCGTTCTCGCTCATCGGCCAGATCAACGGTACTTCCTGGAACGTGGACGTTCCGATGACGGAAGACAATGGCGTGTGGACCAGCCCTGTCGTCTCCATCGAAGGCGGCTTCAAGATCCGGTACGACTATTCCTGGGATGATGACAAGACGTATGGCGCTGCTGAAGATGGATTCGTCGCACCTCTCGGTGAACCGTTCACGCTGGCGCAGCCCGGCAAGGATATCAAACTGGCCGAGGTGGGCAACTACCGCGTTGTCTTCAATCCTGCCACGAAAGAAGTGACGATCAAGGCTGTTGCTTTCCCTGAGCAACTCTACATGATCGGCGAAGAATTCGGCGGCTGGGACTGGAACTCCAACGGTGTCGTCGAGATGATCCCTGTCCTGCACAACCCTGACTGGGGCGCAGAGGCAGAAGGCCAGTTCTGGACAGTCCGTTACTTTACGGCCGGCAAGGGCTTCAAATTCTGCTCGGTCCGGGATTGGAAGGGCGACTTCTGGGGCTTGACCACTAACGACGGCTTTGTCGAGTCTGGTGGCAACTGCACCGTGACGGAAGATGGCTTCTATCTCGTGCACATCGACCTCAAGCGTGAAATGGTTCATGTGGAACCCGCTCGCGTATATGGTATCGGTGACTGCTTCGGCGGTTGGGATGAAGCCATGGAGGCGGCCCTTTTCAAAGCTGACGGTAAGCAGCTGAAGGCAACGGCCGCTGCCGAAGGCGACGTACGAATGTATGTGGCCTCTTCCATCGCCACTTCTGCCTGGTGGACCCGTGAGTTCGTCTTCTTCGACGGCAAGATCGCCTACCGTGGCAACGGCGGCGACCAGGAGCGCGTCAAGGTACTCAAGGGTCAGGAGGTATCGCTCGACTTCAATGCGGGTACCGCAGCGGTCGGTGGCGAAGGCCAGCAGTCCGAACTCCCGACGACCATGTATATGATCGGTGAGGCTATCGGCGGTTGGGACTGGGATGCCAGCTATATCGTCAATATGACGCCGGTCAACACCAAGGCAGGCCAGTTCTGGGCCATCCGCAACCTCGAAGCCGGAAAGGGCTTCAAGTTCTGCGCCCAGAAGGCTTGGAGCGGTGACTTCAACAGTCTTGGCACCGATACGGGCTATACGGTTGTCGAAGGCAACTGCGTCGTGGCCGAGACGGGTGTCTACATGATCTATGTCGATACGGACAACAAGAAGATCTGTGTCGAGAGAGCCAAGGTCTATGGCATCGGCGACTGCTTCGGCGGCTGGACCGAGGCCATGTCCGGCGCCCTGTTCACGGAGAGCAACGGCAAGCTGGTCGGCAAGACGACGGCTGCCGGCGACATTCGTATCTACGCGGCCAGCAGCATCGCTACCAGCGACTGGTGGACGCGCGAGTTCGTATTCTTCAACGGACAGATCGCTTACCGTGGCAATGGCGGCGACCAGGAACGTGTCACTGTCGAAGCCGGCAAGACGGTTACTCTTGACTTCAACGCAGGCACCGCTACCGTCGAGTAGTCGTACCTGTTACATAATGATGATGCCCGGCCGCGCAGCGCGACCGGGCATCTAATTTTGTTAAAGTCATAACATTTTTGTATATTTGAAAGTTATGACGAAACGATTTTTCCATATTTTCGCGCTGGTGTTTGCGACACTGGTGCTCACGGCGTGCCCGCACGTGGACCCCGACGGTCCGGACGGCCCGGTCCCGCCGGTTACCCCCGACGATTCCTGGCGGAACCAAGCCTCGAAGGAGAAGCTCTCCGGGATCACCTACCAGCTCAACGTCTACAGTTTCGCCGACAGCGACGGCGACGGCTGGGGCGATATCCGCGGCATCACGCAGCACCTCGACTACCTCGACAGCATCGGCGCCACGGCGCTCTGGCTCTCGCCCATCCACGAGTCCATGTCGTACCACGGCTACAACGTGAACGACTATTGTTCCGTGAATCCGAGGCTGGGCTCGGAGGCGGATCTGCAAGACCTGATTTCCCAGGCAAAAACCCGGAATATCGACATCTATCTCGACTTCGTGCTCAACCATTCCGGCAAGGACAACATTTGGTTCAAGCAGGCGATGTCCGATCCCTCCGGCATTTACGGGAACTATTATGTGTTTGAAGACAAACCGGGAGAGTCTGTCACCGGCGGCATGGGTACCTGGTGCTCCACCAGCTCCGGCAATGTGGGCTATGAAGGCCGGCTGCATTTCAAGCTGGACTGGGGCAAGAAGACGGTCACCGTGACGGAAACCACCGATGCCGCACAGGGACCCAGCAGCTCCGCCAGCAAGTGGCTATACTACGGCGACGGCAAGCTGGCGGGACTCTACGAGACATCCTCCGGCATTTTCGAGATCACCCTCGATTTCAAATCCGAGTGGGGCTTCCTCATCCGCACTTCCACCACCAGTTGGGACAGCGGCACCAAGTGGGGCGGAACCGCCGGCAAGAAAGTTCAGTTCGGCACACCCTACGCCATCAACAGCAATCCGGCCGCCGACATCACCTTCGGCGGAGAATCCCTCTCTTACTGGGCCAGTTTCGATGCTTCGATGCCCGACCTGTATTATGGCCCGCATGCCAAGGCTTCCGAATCGTCGACCTTCAAGGATCTGGCCGCCGCGGCAGACAAATGGATCGACATGGGCGTGGCGGGGCTGCGCCTTGACGCCGTAATCTGGATCTACCAGAACAACACCGCCGCCAACGTGTCGTTCCTCAAGCAGTGGTACGAGCGCTGCAACACCAGCTGGAAGGCCCGTGGCGGCAAGGGCGACTTCTACATGGTCGGTGAATCCTGGTGCGACAATGCCGAGAAGATGGCGCCCTATTATGAAGGCCTGCCGTCGAATTTCAATTTCTACTACGGATTTACCCTCAAGGACCGCATCGGCAAGGGCAAGGGAGACGACTTCGCCAAGACCGTCATCTATTTCCAGAACCTGTTCCGCGCTTACCGAAGCGACTTCATCGATGCCACCTTCCTCTCCAACCACGACCAGGACCGCTTTGCCAGCGACCTGGGCCGCGACATCGCCAAAGAGAAACTGGCCGCCGCCGTGCTGTTGACTTCGCCGGGCAAGCCCTTCATCTATCAGGGCGAGGAACTCGGTTACTGGGGCACCAAGAGCCGGGGCGACGAATATGTCCGCACGCCCATCAAGTGGACGCGCAGCGGCAGCGTGCCTTCCTCGGCCTTGAACGGCAAGGTGGACAACAGCATGCTGAATGCCGAAATCTCGGTGGAGGCGCAGGAACAGAACCAGGCCTCCGTCCTCCGCGTGTACCGCGATTTCGCGAAAGCGCGCAACGGCTGGAAGGCGCTGGCCAAGGGCCAGATCGAGGAAATCATCAGCCCCAACGCGGCCGTGGCCATGTGGAAGATGAGTTACGAAGGCCAGACGGTGTTGGTGCTCCACAACTTCGGCTCCGCAGGCCCGGTCCTTCCGCTCAGCAACTACAAGACCGACAAACTGATTGTCTCGAACGGCATGGTGACGGTCTCCAACGGCGCCGTGGCGCTGGGGGCCTATTCATCGGCGGTATTCCTGCAGTAAATACCAGATAGTATGCGAAACGCATTTCTTTTCTTCACGATACTTTTGGCGGCGGGATGCAGCCACGTGAAGGTGGCGCCGGCACCGCTCTTTGATGCGGGTCCGCTGGCCAGTCCCTGCCTGCTGGAACAGGATACCAGCGTCGTGATTCTCCGCGACTATTTCCCCACGCTGCCTTCGATGGATACGCTCGAGATTGTCTCGACGCCCGGCGACCCGTGGCTTCGGTATCTGGAAATCACCGCCGGCGGCCAGAAAGCCGCCCTTGTGCTCAAGAACCGGCTGCCCGCCAAGCTTGAAGGTGCCGATCCGGCCCGGGCGCCGTTCATCACCACGGCCCCCGTTCCCGGCCGGGACGACCAATTCTACCTGCTCATCGAAAACCGGGCGGAAGACGTGCAGGTGCTCTGGCAGAACACCCTGCTTGACAAGGAGCACGGCATCCGCGTGATCGACCGCAGCCGGCTCGAGATCACCGTCCCCCGGAACGCCCGCAAGATGGAACGCTCCTATATCCGCGCCTACGCGGCCAACGACGCCGGCATCGGCAACGATGTCTTCGTCCCGCTCCGCTACGGCCGGGTCATGCGCCAGACGGAGGAACTCCAGCGCACGGACAAGCATGCGCAGGTGCTCTACTCCCTGATGATCGACCGCTTCGTCAACGGCCGCGCGGACAACGACAGACCCCTGAACGTCCCGAACGTGCACCCGAAGGTCGACTACTGGGGCGGCGACATCGCCGGCGTGACCAGGACCCTGGAAAGCGGCTATTTCGACGAACTGGGCGTGACCACCATCTGGCTGTCGCCCATCACCCAGAACCCCTTCAACGCCTGGGGACAGATCCATGATCCGGAGACGCAGTTCAGCGGCTACCACGGCTACTGGCCGTACTATGCCACGGCCGTGGACGTGCGCTACGGCACGGAAGCGGAACTCCGCGAACTCCTCGACAAGGCGCACGCCGACAACAAGAACGTGATCCTCGACTACGTGTCGAACCACATGCATATCGAGAGCCCGACGCTGACCGCGCATCCCGACTGGACCACGCCCTCCGACACGCCGGACGGCCGCCCGAACCGCCAGCTCTACGACGAGTTCCGCCTGACCACCTGGTTTGACGACCACATTCCCACGCTCGACCTGGAGCGGGCCGACATCTGCGCCCAGCTCACCGACTCGGCCCTCTACTGGGTGCAGCACTTCGACTTCGACGGCTTCCGCCACGACGCCACCAAGCATGTGCCCGAGCAGTACTGGCGCATGCTCACGCGCAAACTGTACGACAGCCTGCCCGGCCGGACCTTCTACCAGATCGGCGAGACCTACGGTTCCACCTCGCTGATCAATTCGTATATCAAGCCCGGCATGCAGGATGCGCAGTTCGACTTCAATGTCTATGACACCTTCACCTGGGCGACGGTCGACGGGGACGGCTCGTTCGAGGGCCTGGCCAAGCGCATCGCCGAAGACATGGCGGTCTACGGTTCGCACCACCTGATGGGCAACATCACGGGCAACCACGACAGGCCGCGCTATATCTGCCTGGCCAGCGGCGACGTCCGCCGGGACGAGGACAACAAGGCCGCCGGCTGGCACCGCGACATTCGCGTGACCGACCCGGTGGGTTACGAATACCTGAAGATGCTCCACGCGCTGAACTTCACGATTCCGGGCGTGCCCTGCATCTACTACGGCGACGAATACGGCCAGCCCGGCGCCAACGACCCGGACAACCGCCGCTGGATGCAGTTCGAGGGCCTGACGGCCGACGAACAGGCCACCCTGGCGGAGACGGAGTCCCTGGCCCGGATGCACAACGCGTCGATGCCGCTGATCTACGGCGACTACAAACTGCTTTACGCCGACACCGACGTGCTGGCCTACAGCCGCAGCTACATGGGCGAGACCGTGGTGACCGTGCTCAACAAGGGCCGGGAACCGCGTACGGTCGAACTCAGCCTGCCCTGCGGCCTGGCCATCGACGGCAGCTCGACCCTCTCCGTGGAAGTCGCGCCCATTTCCTATGCAATCATCAAATAATCGCGAAATATGAAAAAGATTCTGAGTTTCCTGCTCATCCTCTTCTGCCTGGCGGCCTGCAAGAAGGCCGTTCCGGAAGGCAATGTGACCCATGTCGTGCATCCCGAATGGGCGAAGAACGCCGTCATCTATCAGGTGAACGTGCGCCAGTTCTCGCCCGAGGGCACCTTTGCCGCCGTGGAGCCGCAACTCGACCGTCTCGCGGAGCTGGGTGTCGACATTCTCTGGCTGATGCCCATCCATCCCATCGGCGTGGAAGGCCGCAAGGGTACGCTCGGCAGCTACTATGCTGTGAAAGATTACTGTGCCGTGAACCCGGAGTTCGGCACGCTGGAAGACTTCGACCATTTCCTGGCCGCTGCCCATGAAAAGGGCTTCAAGGTGATTCTCGACTGGGTGGCCAACCATACGGGCCGCGACCATGCCTGGACTCGCGAGCACCGCGACTGGTACCACCTTGACGCGGAGGGCAACCTGGCCACGCAGTACGACTGGACCGACATCGCCCACCTCGACTACGTGAATCACCCCGAGGTCTATGATGCGATGGAACAGCAGATGAAGTTCTGGGTGGACCGCGGCGTGGACGGATTCCGCTGCGACGTGGCGAGCGAGGTGCCGACCGACTTCTGGGACAAGACCTTCGCCGATTTCCGCGCCCAGCGCCCCGGAGAACTCTTCTTCCTGGCCGAAGCGGAGACGCCCGCCCTGCAGGTGGACGCCTTCGACGCCTATTACGCCTGGCGCCAGATGCATCTGTGGTATGACCTGGCCGCCGGCAAGGTGAATGCCAACGACCTGGCCGATTTCTACGTGAGTTATGCCGACAGCGTCGGCATGCCCGCCGGTACCTGGGCCATGAACTTCGTCTCCAACCATGACCAGAACTCCTGGTCGGGCACGAACCTGGAGATGTTCGGTCCCACTCTCAAGCAGTTCACGGTCCTGAGTTTCCTGCTGCCCGGCATCCCGATGCTCTACAACGGAGACGAGATCTGCCTGTCCAAGCGTCTGCAGTTCTTCGAGAAAGATCCGATCGACTGGAGCCGCGACCCGTTCGAGATGACCAAGCTCTACAAGGAACTCATTGCCCTGCGCGACCTGCACGCCTGTCTTTGGGCGGCACCCTGGGGTGGCACGATGGCCGTCCTGCCGACCGACCATCCGGAACAGATCTTCGCTTTCGAGCGGGAAGAGGAGGGCGACATGTGCCTGGCCATGTTCAACTTCTCCGACGAGGTGGTAACCTACAAGGTGGAGAACCATCTCGTGACGACGGACTGCGAGTTCACGCTGCCGGCACACGGCTATCACATCATCTTCAGCGTCGGTGACTGTTTCGGCGACTGCGACGAAAGCGAATTGGAAAATGAAGACTAAGATCCTGCTGCTGATGGCAGCCCTGCTGTGTATGACGACCCTTCGGGCAGAGAAAATCGACAGGGTGGAACCGCCCTGCTGGTGGATCGGCATGGAGACGGATCTCCAGCTGATGATCCATGGCGACCGTATCGCCGGCTCGACGGTGTCGGTCGACGCCACCGTCAAGGGCCTTTCGGTCGGCAAAGTCGTTTCGACCGACAACCCGAACTACCTTTTCGTGGAAGTGAAGATCGGAAACCGGCTGGAGCCGGGAAGCTATACCTTCAACCTGGTGACGCCCGACGGCCGCCAGTTCGACTTCGACTACATCCTGTACAAGCGGCGCGAAGGTTCGGCCCGGCGCGAGTCCTTCGGCCCGTCCGACGCCGTCTACCTGCTGATGCCCGACCGCTTCGCCAACGGCGACAAGAAGAACGACTCTTCGCCGGAAGCCGCCGAGAAAGCCAATCCGAAGAATCTGGGCGGCCGCCACGGCGGTGACATCCAGGGCATCATCGACCACCTCGATGATCTGGTGAGCCTGGGCGTGACCACCATCTGGCCCACGCCGCTGACCTTCGACAACGAGAAGACCTACTCCTACCACGGCTATGCCTGCGCCGATTACTACCGCATCGACCCGCGCTACGGCACCAACGAGCTTTACTGCGAATTCGTGGAGAAAGCCCACAACAAGGGCCTGAAAGTCATCATGGACATGGTGCCGAACCACTGCGGTACGGCACACTGGTGGATGAAGGACCTGCCTTCCTCCACCTGGATCAACTATCCCGAAAACCTGAAGCGCGGCGGCGACAAGCTCATCCGCACCAATGCCGCCATGTCGACCCACAGCGATCCCCATGCCGCGGAGGTGGACAAGGAAAGCTGCGTGAAGGGATGGTTCGACACCACGATGCCCGACATGAACCTGGCTGATCCGCTCGTGCGGCACTACCTCGAGCAGATGGCCGTCTGGTGGGTGGAATATGCCGACCTGGACGGCCTGCGCGTCGACACTTTCCCGTATTCTGACAAGGCCGGCATCGCCGCCTGGACGAAGGCCATCCGCAACGAGTACAAGCGGCTCAACATCGTCGGCGAAGTCTGGTTCGGCGACGTAGCTTCCTGCGCCTATTGGGAAGGCGTCAAGCAGAAGGACGGCTACAACTCCCACCTTCCTTCGGTGATGGATTTCCCGCTGATGTTCGCCACCCTGAGCGCCCTCAATGACGAAGGCACGTCCTGGGAACCGAGCATGCTGCGCATCTACAACTCCCTCGCCCTGGACCGCCTCTACGACGATCCCTCCGACATCCTGGTCTTCATCGGCAACCACGACACGGCGCGCCTGGCCCATGAGCTGGGCGGCGACCCCGGCAAGATCAAGATGGCTTACACCCTGCTGGCCACCATGCGCGGCGTACCTCAGCTTTATTACGGCGACGAATATGGCCTGCAGAGCGCCGACGGTACGGTGGGCCACTCGCAGGAGCGCGTCGACATGCCGTGGGGGCAGTTTACGCGCGAGCAGATCGTGCTGCGCAAGTATGTCTCCGACCTCTTCACCTGGCGCAAGAGCTCGAAAGCCGTGGCACAGGGAAATTTCATCCATTTCCGTCCTGACGCCGCCAACGTGTACGTGTATTTCCGTACCGTGAAAGGGGAGAGCGTCATGACCATTCTCAACGGAGGCAAGGAGGATTATGTGGTCGACTGGCCCCATTTCTCGGAAATAACCGCTAACTTTGCGAAAAAAGGCAAAAACATCATGACCGGCGAACGTTTCCGGCTGGGCGACAAGCTTGTCGTGGCACCGGGCGAATCGATGGTCCTTGAATTCAAATAAACAGAAGATCGTGAAACCTACACTCTTAGTTCTGGCTGCCGGGATGGGTTCCCGCTACGGCTCCCTCAAGCAGATGGACGGTCTCGGCCCGTGCGGCGAGGCCATCATCGACTACTCGATCTACGATGCCATCCAGGCCGGTTTCGGCAAGGTGGTCTTTGTCATCCGTCACTCGTTTGCCGAGGCTTTCCAGCAGATTTATTCGAAGGAACGCTTTGGCGGTAAAATCGACGTGGAATTTGTCTATCAGGAACTGGATTGCCTGCCGGAAGGCTATTCCGTGCCGGAGGGCCGCGAAAAACCCTGGGGGACGAACCATGCCGTGATGATGGCCAAAGACGTGATCCATGAGCCTTTTGCCGTGATCAATTCCGATGACTTCTATGGCAGGGAAGGCTTTGCCGCCATCGCGGATTTTCTCCGCAGTGTCGAAGGGATGCGGGGCCGGTACGCCCTTGTGGGCTATTTCCTGAAGAACACCCTCTCCGATTTCGGCAGCGTCTCCCGCGGCGTCTGCGGCATTGACGACAACGGCTGCCTCTCGACGGTGACCGAGCGGACGTCGATCCAGCGCAAGGAGGACGGAAAGGTCTATTATTCCGAGAAAGGCGTCGACCATGCCGTGTCGGAAGACAGTGTCGTTTCCATGAATTTCTGGGGCTTTACGCCCGACTATTTCGGCTGGTCCGGGGAACTCTTCAAGAACTTCCTCAACTCCGACGACGTGAAGACCAATCCGAAGGCCGAGTTCTTCATCCCTTACGTGGCCGACGTGCTGATCAAGCGCAACGACGCCACGTTCAAGGTGCTCAACTGTGATGCCAAGTGGTTCGGCGTCACGTACAAGGAAGACCGTCCGTTCGTGGTCTCCAAGATAGGCGAACTCATTGAAAAAGGCGTCTATCCGCGCAGCCTCTGGGGATAAGCCATGAACGACAAGCTGAAGAAAGTCTTGAAATATGCACTGCTGCTCATCCTGGTGGCAGTGCTTCTCTTTTTCTCGTTCCGCGGCCTGGACTGGAATGCCTTCTTCGCCGACATGAAGCAGTGCCGCTGGGGCTGGGTCGTCGCCATCATCGCCGTCCAGTGGATCATCACCTGGCTCCGGGGCAACCGCTGGCGCATCATGCTGCAGCCCATCCGCACGAAAGGCACGAAGCCCATCACGCGGCGCGAGACCTACGACGCCTACGCCATCTGCTACCTCTCCAACATCGCTTTCCCGCGTTCGGGCGAGGTGGTACGCTGCGGCCTGATGGGGGAGACGCGCAAGACGACCTTCCAGGGCTCGCTCGGCACGGTGGTGATCGAGCGGACCTGGGACATGCTCTGCATGCTGCTGGCCGGCGTGCCGCTGCTCTTCTTCGGTCGTTTCCGCGATTTCATCGTGGAGAAAATGTTTCGTCCCGCCGCCAGCTCCATGCATTTGGGCTGGTTCTGGATCGTGCTGATCGTCATCGCCGTCATCGTGGGCCTGGTGTACCTGATCCGCACTTTCCGCGAACCGATCGGCCGGAGCAAGGTGGGCGCCGCCTTCCTGAAGTTCTTCAAGGGACTGGGCGAAGGCATCACCGCCGCGTTCCGCATGCAGAACAAATGGGGCTTTTTCGCCTATACGCTGGTCATCTGGATCGGCTACTGGCTCTGCAGTCTCTGGACCATGCGGGCCTTGCCGGCGTTCGACGCCCTGGACGGCTGGGACGCCCTTTTCCTGATGGTGGTAGGCTCCTTCGGCTGGATCGTGCCGGTGCAGGGCGGATTCGGCGCGTACCATTTCATCGTCGCGATGACCCTCATGCCGGTCTATGGCGTTGACCGCCAGACCGGCCTGCTCTTCGCCACGCTCTCGCACGAATCGCAGATCGTCCAGATGCTGCTGTGCGGCCTCGTCTCGCTCGTCAGCTGGGCGATTTATCGTAGAAAATTGAAAACCAATACCTTGCAATGAAAGCAATCCTCGGCATCGGGAATGCCTTGACCGATATTCTGGCGGTGCTCCCCGACGACACCCTTCTCAAGAAATACAACCTGCCGCTGGGCAGCATGCAGCACGTGGACGCCAAGACGGGCAACACCATCTGGACAGACCTCAAGGAGATCGGCGTGCAGTACGTGGCCGGCGGTTCGGCCGCCAACACCGTGTCGGCGACAGCCATTCTGGGCATGCCCTCGGGCTACATCGGCAAGGTGGGCGACGACGAGCTGGGCTCGCTTTTCCGCCAGTCGCAGCTGCAGAACGGCATCAAGTCGAACCTGCTGGTGGGTACGGTGGCTTCGGGCCGCGCCATGGTTTTCATCACGGCGCCCAATGCCGACCGCACCTTCGCCACCTATCTGGGCGCGGCGCTGCAGCTTGGTCCCGAAGACCTGAAGCCCGAATACTTCGAAGGTTATGACTATCTGCACATCGAGGGCTATCTGGTGCAGAACCAGTATCTGGTGCGGCGGGCCGTGGAGATGGGCAAGGAGCGCGGCATGATCATCTCGCTCGACATGGCCTCCTACAACGTGGTGGAGTCAAACAACGTGTTCCTGCAGGACATCGTGAAGAACTATGTCAACATCGTCTTCGCCAATGAGACGGAGGCGGCGGCCTTTGTGCACTGTCCGCCGCGCGAGGCGCTGCAGGCCATGTCGGAAATGGCCGACATCGCGGTGGTGAAGATCGGCAAGGACGGCTCGATGATCCAGCATGGCGACGAGTTCCATTTCGTCGAGGCTTGGCCGGGCGAAGCCGTCGATGCAACGGGCGCCGGCGACACCTATGCGGCCGGCTTCCTCTATGCACACGCCAACGACATGCCGCTCAAGGTTTGTGGGGAGGTGGGCTCTGCCCTCGCCGCCAAAGTTGTCGAAGTCATCGGCACGAAAATCGACATCCCCCGCTGGCGCGTCGCCAAGCAGGAGATACGGCAGCTGATGGGTATTGTGGAATCCTAGAGAGGACGGAATCAATAGTGAAAACTCGAGCCGCCGATGAACTCCCGGATGATGGATGTCGGCGGGATATGGCGGACGTCCGCTGGCGTCATGGCGATGACGCTGCGGATCAGGCTGAGCAGCCTGTGCGCCTCCGCAGCGGCAGGCGAAGATTTCGGAATGACCTGCAGCAGCGGCTCGGCGTAGCATTTCAGCATCGGAATCTCATAGAGAAGGCCTGAATTGAACTCGGCATTCGCCAGTTTCTTGAAGGGCTGGATGTACTTTTCTTCTCCGGAACGGACGCTCGGCCAGCGCAGGATGGTATCCGCGGCCGTCATGCCGCGATATTGATTGTCGCGCACCATGCGGCGCAGAAGCCGATAGTCCGCCGCCGACATCCGGGTTTTCTCGTCGATGGAAAGCGGCGTCAGCACGGAGACGTACAACTTGAATTTATCTTTGTCGGAAATCTGGGGTGTCAGCGCCGGGTTCAGGCCATGGATGCCTTCCATGATCAGCACGTCGTTGTCGGTCAGCTGCAGGAACTGTCCGACGAACTTCCGCGTTCCCGAAGCAAAGTCGAATCTCGGAATTTCCACCCGCTTGCCGCGCAGCAGCTCCTCCAGCTGCTGATTGAGGAACGGGACGTCGAGCGCTTCCAGGCATTCGAAATCGTAGTCGCCGTTCTCGTCGCGCGGGGTATCTTCGCGGTTGCGGAAATAATCGTCCAGCGAGATGATGATGGGGTTCAGGCCGTTGACCCGCATGTGCATGGCCAGACGCTTCGACGAGGTGGTTTTGCCGCTGCTCGACGGTCCTGCAATCAGCACGAGCTTCACGCCCGGCTGCCCGGCAATCTCGTTGGCGATTTCCGCATAGCGGTGGTCGTGAAGCGTCTCCGACAGGTTGACCACATAGCGGATTTTGCCACAGGCCGTCGCTTCATTGAGCGTACTTACGTTGTTTTCGCGGAACAGGGTCCGCCACATCGACATTTCCTTGATCATAGCAAAGTTTTCAGATAAGAACCGGTATACGAAACGGGATGGGCCGCCACTTGTTCCGGCGTTCCCGCCGCAACAATCGTTCCACCGTCCTGGCCGCCTTCGGGTCCCAGGTCGATGAGCCAATCCACGGATTTGAGGATATCGAGGTTGTGCTCGATGATGACCACCGTATTGCCTTTGTCGACCAGGCGCTGCAGCACGCCGATGAGCACCTTGATGTCTTCGAAGTGCAGGCCGGTGGTGGGTTCGTCGAGCAGGTAGAGGGTGTTGCCCGTATCGCGGCGGGCCAGCTCGGTGGAGAGCTTCAGGCGCTGGCTCTCGCCGCCGCTGAGCGTCGTGGCCGGCTGCCCGAGCGTCAGGTAGCCCAGACCCACCTCTTCCAGCGTGCGAAGCTTTTGGGCGATGGGCGGGATGGCCTCGAAAAAGACGGCCGCCTGCGAAATGGTCATGTCGAGCACTTCGCTGATGTTCTTGCCTTTATACTTGACGGCCAGGGTGTCGGGCTTGTAGCGGCGTCCGCCGCATTCCTTGCAGGTCACCTGGGCCGATGGCAGGAAATGCATCTCGATGAGCTGCAGTCCGGCACCCTTGCAGGCTTCGCAGCGGCCGCCCTTGACATTGAACGAGAAGCGGTTGGCCTTGAAGCCCCGGATTTTCGCATCGGGCGTCTGTTCGAAGAGGCGGCGGATGTCGGTCATCACGTCGGTGTAGGTGGCCGGATTGCTGCGCGGCGAACGGCCGATGGGCGTCTGGTCGATCTCGATGATCTTGTCGATGCTCTCCATGCCTTCGATGCTGTCATAGGGCAGCACGGGGTATTTCGAGCGGTAGAGCTTGTTGCTGATGATCGGCATCAGTGTCTCGTCGATCAGGGACGACTTGCCGCTGCCGCTCACGCCGCTCACGCCCACGAAGAGGCCGAGCGGAAGGTCGAGCGTGACATCTTTCAGGTTGTTGCCCCGGGCGCCCCGCAGGAGGATATGCCTGCCGTTGCCCGAACGCCGCTCCGACGGAACGGGAATCTGTTCACGCCCCAGCAGGTAGTCGATGGTCGGGCTCTTCCCGGCCGGGACCTTGCCGATGTCGCCGGGCAGGCCGTTGTACAGCAGCCAGCCGCCTTTTTCGCCGGCGCCGGGCCCCAGGTCGATCAGCCAGTCCGCGCTCCGCATCATCTCCTCGTCGTGTTCGACCACCATCACGGAGTTGCCCTCATCACGCAGGGTCTTGAGCGAATAGATGAGTTTGCGGTTGTCGCGCTGGTGCAGGCCGATGCTGGGCTCGTCGAGGATATAGAGCACGTTGACCAGCTTAGATCCGATCTGCGTGGCCAGGCGGATACGCTGGCTCTCACCGCCGCTGAGCGAGCGGGTGGTCCGGTCCAGCGAAAGGTATTCCAGCCCGACGTCTTTCAGGAAGCCGATGCGGGCCTTCAGTTCCTTGAGGATGTCCGTCCCGATGAGCAGCTGCCGCTGCGACAGGCGAGACGGCAGGGCGCACACCCAGTCGTACAGTTCGGTGATGTCCATGGCGGACACTTCGGCGATGTTCTTGCCGTCGATCTTGAAGCAGAGGGCCTCCGGCTTGAGCCGCGTGCCGCCGCAGACCGGGCAGACCACCTCTTCCAAAAAGAGTTCCTTCCGTTTCTTCTTCCAGGGTCCGTCTTCTTCGTCTTCGCTGTCCGCATGCAGCTGCGCGAGGATGCCCGGGAAGGTGGACATTTCCATGTCGGCATCCGTGCCGATCCGCAGCAGTTCGTCGGTGCCGTAGAGGATGACCTGCAGGGCCTCTTCCGGAATCTGCCCGATGGGGTCGTGCAGGGAGAAGCGGTAGCGGCGGGCGATGGCTTCCAGATAGCGGAATATCATGTTGCCGCGCAGCGGGCCGATGCTCTCGATGCCGCCGTCGGCGATGGAACGCGTCCGGTCGGGAATGATCTTGTCGAGGTCGGCGCGGGCGATGTGGCCCAGGCCGCGGCAATGCGGGCAGGCGCCCTGCGGCGAATTGAACGAGAAGGTATAGGGAGCCGGTATCTCGAACGAAAGGCCGGTGTCGGGGCATACGAGGTTGCGGCTGAAATGCTGCAGCTGGTCGTCGGCCAGCGAGAGGATGGCCAGCGAACCTTTGCCCTGGTTCATCGCCTGGGTCACCGATTCGCGGATGCGCTTGCGGTCCTCCGCCTTGGGCACGAGCTTGTCCACCACCAGTTCCACGAAATGGATCTTGTAGCGGTCCAGCGGCCCGGCTTCGCTCAGGTCCGTGATCTGCCCGTCAATCCGCACCTGCGAATATCCCTTGCGCTGCAGTTGCGTGAAAAGGTCGCGGTAGTGGCCCTTGCGTCCGCGCACCAGCGGGGCGAGCAGCAGCACTTTCTGCCCTTCGTAGCGCTGCAGGATGAGGTTGATGATCTCGTCGTCGGTATAGCGCACCATCTCCTTGCCGCTCTCCGGCGAGAAGGCCTGGGAGGCGCGGGCATAGAGCAGGCGGAAAAAGTCGTAGATTTCGGTAATGGTTCCCACCGTGGAGCGGGGGTTGCGGCCCACCGTCTTCTGTTCGATGGAGATCACCGGGCTGAGGCCCTTGACCTCGTCGACGTCGGGGCGCTCCAGGATGCCGATGAACTGGCGGGCATAGGCCGAGAGGGTGTCCATGTAGCGGCGCTGCCCTTCGGCGCAGATCGTATCGAAAGCCAGCGACGACTTGCCGCTGCCGGACAGGCCGGTGACGACCACCAGGCTGTCGCGCGGAATCTCCAGGTCGATGTTCTTGAGATTGTGGACCCGGGCGCCGGCTATCGAGATCTGGGTTTCTTCCGCCATGCTAAGCGCTGTGCAGGAAAGGATTGGTCGCCCGCTCGTAGCCGATGGAGCTGGCCGGTCCGTGACCGGGATAGATGGCTACGTCGCCGTTGAGCGGCAGGAGCTTCTTGTTGATGCTTTCGATCAGCTGGTCGTAGTCGCCGCCGAGATGGTCGGTACGGCCGATGCTGCCCGCAAACAGGGTGTCGCCGGTAAACAGCGTGCCGTCTTTTTCGTTGTAAAAGCAGACGCAGCCCCGGGTATGCCCCGGCGTGGCCAGCACTTTCAGCGTCGTGTGCCCGAATTCGATCAGGTCGCCGTCCGCCAGGTCGTGGAAGGTGCCTGAAAAGGAATGGTAGTCAAGGCCCAGCTGCGCGCACCACTCGTTCAGATGGGCCAGCTGCTCCTGATCGCCGGGATGCATCCAGACCTCCAGTTTCCAGGTCCTGGCCACCCCCTCCAGTCCGAGCACATGGTCGAAATGGGCGTGCGTCAGCAGGATTTTGACCGGCTTGAGCTGGTGTTCCGCCACGAAGTCCTGCAGGCGCCGCAGTTCTCCCTCGCCGTAATTGCCCGGATCGATGAACACGCATTCCCGGGTGTCGTCCCAGGCCAGGTAGCAGCATTCTCGAAGCGGATTGAAGTAGAAGGTCTTGATTTCCATATTTTTTCCTTTGAACATACAAAAATACGAAAAGAAGTTGTAATTTTGTAAGGAAACCCGAAACGCACAGAGATTATGCATATCGCGATAGCAGGCAACATCGGCAGCGGAAAGACCACCCTCACCCGGATGCTGGCCAGCCATTTCCACTGGACCCCGAAATTCGAATCCGTGGAGTTCAATCCCTATCTGGCTGACTTCTACAACGATATGGAGCGCTGGTCCTTCAACATCCAGATCTACTTCCTCAACAAGCGCTTCCTTGACGTCGTGGAGATCAGCAAGCACGAAGAGATCATCATCCAGGACCGCAGCATCTATGAAGACGCCTGCATCTTCGCGCCCAACCTGCACAACATGGGCCTCATGTCGACCCGCGATTACGAGAACTATGCATCCCTGTTCTCCCTGATGGTGTCGCTGGTCAAGGCACCCGACCTGCTGATCTACCTGCGCAGTTCTATTCCCCACCTCGTGGGCAACATCCAGAAGCGGGGCCGCGAATACGAAAGCAGCATCCGCCTCGATTATCTCAAGGGCCTCAACGCCCTCTACGAGGACTGGATCAAAGACTACAAGGACGGCAAACTGCTGATCCTCGATGTCGACAAACTCAACTACGAGGAAAACCCCGAAGACTTCAGTACCATCTGCGACCTGATCGAGGCGCAGATCAACGGCCTGTTCTGACGGGACGTCGGGGAAGCGGGCCTACGAATACAGGCCGCCGTTGATGGAGATGCATTCGCCGGTGATGTAGGCGGCGTCGGGAGAGGCAAGGAAGCCGATCAGGGCAGCCACTTCTTCCGGTTCGCCGAAGCGCTGCAGGGGAACTTCCTTCTTGAGGGTCGCCTCGTCGAGGCCTTCCACCATGTCGGTGTTGACAAAACCGGGCGCAATGGCGTTGACCGTCACTTTCTTGCGGCCGACTTCCTGGGCCAGCGCCTTCGTGGCGGCGATCAGGCCGCCCTTGGCCGCCGAATAGTTGGTCTGGCCGGGCATGCCTTTGAGGCCGGACAGCGAAGCGACATTGATGATGCGGCCGCGTTTCTTCAGCAGCATGGGCTGGAGCAGGGGACGGGTCACGTTGTAGAAGCCGTTGAGCGTCGTGTCCAGTACCTTGTGCCAGTCTTCCGGCTCCGTCCAGATGAGCAGGCCGTCGCGGCGGATACCCGCATTGTTGACCAGCACTTCGATGAAATCGTCGGGGTGCGACTGCATCCAGCCACCGAGCACGGCGGCTGTCTCTTCGGCATTGGCGACGTCGAACTTCAGGAGCGTGGCTTGTCCGCCGGCCTGTTCGACCAGCTCCGCGGTCTCGCGGGCCTTCTGTTCGTTGGATACATAGTTGATCAGGATGGCGAAGCCTTGTGCTGCCAGACGGATGCAGGCCGCGCGGCCGATGCCCCGGCTGCCGCCGGTAACGAGTGCGTAGTTCATAACAGAAAGATGGAGTTACAGGTATTGATGGCCGAGACCGAGGTTCCCAGAATGCCGTGCAGGCCCAGGTTCTGTCCGGTCAGGAAGAGCCAGGGAAGCGGGGTCTGGGGCGCCAGGAAGTCGGCGGTGCTGTTCTTGCGGATGCCGTAGGCGGAGCCGCCGGGCGTACTGGTATAGCGTTCCCAGGTCCTCGGGGTGCTGGTCCAGTATTTTTCGATGGCTTCGGGCAGTCCCGGGAGCCGCTGGGCAGCTTTCCGGATGAGTGCTTCGGCGAAAGCCTGCCGCGACTGGCAGCAAGCTTCCACCTGGTCCGGCTGGACAAAGCTTACGATATCGAGCGAAATGGCATGGCCGTTCACGACTTCGTCGCCGAAGTGGATCATGAAATCGTTGTTGACGAAGATGCTGTGGCGCAGGTGGCGTATCGTTCCCGGACGCAGCTTGGCGTAGACGGTGAACGCGCCGGGACCGTTGGAAAGGCCTTCGATGCGCTGCAGATAGGCGGGTCGGATGTGGTCGCGGACCATGCGCAGGGTCACCAGCGGATGGATGGCGGAGATGACGACATCGCCCTGGTAACTGCTGCCGTCGGCGCAGGATACGGTCCGGTCTTCGATGGCCGTGACTTTCTTGCGCAGCAGGACCCGCTGGTCCTTCGCCAGCGCGTCGATCAGGGTCTTGCCACCGCCTTTCAGGCGCCAGATGTCATGACGATACGGCTCCAGCACGTGCTTGCGCTCCTCTTCCCAGCCTGTGGACAAGCGGAGGAAAGGCTCTTGGCAGCCCACGCATTCATCGGGCTCCATGGGGAACCAGGGGAGGTCGCGCAGGTCGAGCTGGCGCAGGATCAGGTCGAGCGGTTCGCCGGGCGCCAGGCCGCCGACGGAGTGGAATCCGGTGTCGAAGCGGATGCCTTCGCGCACGAAGGTCTGCAGTGCGCCGCCGGCTTGCGTGCCCTGCTCCAGGAGGGTGATGTCGTAGCCATGGCGGGAGAGGATTCTTCCGCATATCAGGCCGCCCAGTCCGGCGCCGATGATGATGACGTGCCGGCCTGCCATGCTAGCGGATGTCGCGGATGACCAGCGAGGAGTTGGTGCCGCCGAATCCGAAGGAGTTCGAGAGGAAGGTATCGAAGTGGCAGGACAGGCGCTCGGGAAGGATGAACAGCTTCGCGGAGTCTTCGTCCGGGTTTTCAAAGTTGATGTTGGCGCCGATGAAATCGTGCTTCATCATCAGGATCGAATAGACGATTTCGCTGGCTCCGGCCATCCACATCTCATGGCCGGTCTGGCTCTTGGTGCTGGTTACCGGGATGCGGTGGTCGCCGATGACGGCGTAGATGGCCTTGGCTTCGTTGGTGTCGCCCACATGCGTGGACGTGGCGTGGGCGTTGATGTAGCCGATCTGGTCGATGGCCAGGCCGGCTTGTTGGATGGAACGTTCCAGGGCGCGGCGGGGGCCGTCGACATTGGGGTTGGAGATGTGCTCGCCGTTGCTCGAGAAACCGTAGCCCAGCACTTCGGCGATGATGGGAACGCCGCGGCGCACGGCCGATTCGTAGCTCTCGAGAATCACCGTTGCGGCACCGCCGCCCGGCACAAGGCCGTCACGGTCGCGGTCGAAGGGGCGGCTGGCCTTTTCCGGCGCATCTTCGCGGACGGAGAAGGCGGAAATGCCGTCGAACGAGCCGGTGGCGGCTGCGTTCACCTCCTGGGCGCCGCCGCAGACCACGATGTCCTGCAGGCCGTTGCGGATGAGCAGGGCGCCGAGGCCGATGGCGTGGGAGCCGCTGGCGCAAGCACCCGACACGGTGAGGTTGATGCCCTTGAGCTTGAAGATCACGCTCAGGTTCATCGTCACGGTGGAGTTCATCGACTGGAAGATGGCTCCCGAGCCGCAGAGCATCGTATCTTTTTTCTCGTGGATGGTAGCTACGGATCTGTACACGGCATCGGCGGTACTGTCGTTGCCGTAAAGGATGCCGATTTCATTGGCAGCCAGGAAATCCGCATCGATGCGGGCCTGCTGCAGGGCGTCACGGGTGGCGCAGTATGCATATTGGGCCGGTTCGGGCATGTAGACCCGCTGGGACCGGGGAAGTTCTCCTTTTAATTCGGGCATGGGCACGCGGCCGGTGAGGCCGGAGCGGAAGCCCATTTCTTTGCGGGCGGGGTCGAGGACGATGCCGGATTTGCCGGTGTACAGGGAATCGCGGACTTCGTCCAAAGTGGTTCCCAGACACGACCAGATGCCCATTCCTGTTATGACGACACGTTTGTCCATGTATTCGATATCTTTTGATTAATCGCGCAAAGATAAGCATTTTTCGGTTTTCTAAATAATAATCAGTATCTTTGTGGCTTTAAACCAAGAAAATATAACTAAAACCTATTTGTACGACAATGACTATTGAAGAAAGAATCAAGAACTTTCTGGTGGATGAAATGGAAATCAATCCTGCCAAAATCACGTTGGATGCCCGCCTGAAAGAAGACATGGGCATCGACAGCCTGGAAGTGGTGGATACCGTGGTGTTCGTGGAACGCGAGTTCGGTTTCAAGATGAAATCGGAAGAATTCAAGGATATCAAAACCTTCGGACAGTTCGTTGACTATATCACGGAAAGAGTCGGATAAAAGAGTTTGACGCAATACGAACATAGCAACTGGCATGGCTCGACGGGAGGCACGTCATGGATGCAACGGACGCTGGTGAAGCTTTTTCGCTTCCTGCCCCTTCCGTTTGCCTATGGGTGCATGGTCCCGGTCATTCCGTTCTATATGTTGTTCGACAGGCGAGGCTACCAGGCTTCCTACCGTTTTTTCCGCCACCGCATCGGGAGAGGACCGATCCATTCGTTCCTGAGCGTCTATGCCAACGAGTTCCGCATGGGACAGATCGTGGTGGACCGTTTCGCATTTTATGCGGGACGTTCCTTCAAGATGGAAGGAAACGAAATGCCGGTGTTCAACCGGCTGGCGGAAGCCGAACCGGGCTTCGTGCAACTGGGCTCCCATACGGGCAACTTCGAGCTGGTGGGCTACCAGCTCCGCTCGATCAAAAAGATGGGAGTCCTGGTCTTTTCGGGAGAAACCGAGACGGTGATGCAACAACGGGCCGCCGTGTTCAGCCGTTCCAACATCGAGATGGTGCCTGTCTCCGACGACCTGTCGCACCTGTTCAGGCTCAATGAGATCTTGCGCGACGGTGGTATCGTGAGCATGCCCGGCGATCGCCTGTTCGGCTCCCAAAAGCGTTTCAACTGCCCTTTTTTCGGCGACCCCGCCCCGTTTCCGGCCGGCCCTTTCATGCTGGCCGCCCAGCGCTCCGCTCCGATCGTCGCTGTTTTCGTGATGAAGGAAGGCGCCCGCCGCTACCATGTGTACGTCCGGCAGCTCGGAGCGGAACTCGACCCGGACCTGCCTTCACGCAAGCGCGCGGAAGCCATGGCACAGGCGTTCGCCGCCTGCCTGGAAAGCGTGGTGCGCCAGTATCCCACCCAATGGTTTAATTTTTATGATTTTTGGAAATGATACCACCCTTTGACCAGATTCCGATCGAATACCTGCTTCCGCAGCGCCCGCCTTTCGTGTTTGTGGACCATCTTCTGCATCACGAGGAAGAGTGCACCCGCACGTCCTTCCGGATTCCCGAACAGGGCATCTTCGTGGAAAACGGCCGTTTCGCCACGGGCGGCCTCGTGGAGCACATGGCCCAGTCGAGTGCGGCCCGGGTCGGCTACATCGCCCGCTATGTCCTGCACATTCCCGTGACCATCGGCTATATCGGCAGTGTCCGCAAGCTCAAGGTGTACCGTCATCCGAAATCGGGCGAGCTGCTCGAGACCACGGTGACTTTCCGGGAAAATATCTTCGGCATCACGCTGACCGACGTGGAGGTCCACTGCCAGGGCGAACTCATCGCCACGGCCGCCATCAAGACGGCCAGCAGTGACAAGGAGATCGACGAGTGATACCCATGCTATCCGAAAGATTCAAAAAGTAACGTTATGAAAGAACTGATTGAAGAGATTAAAACGCAGATTATCAGTGCGCTGAACCTGGAAGAAATGACTCCGGCCGATATCGATGACAATGCTCCGCTTTTCGGAGATGAAGGCCTCGGCCTGGATTCGATCGATGTCCTTGAACTCATCGTGCTGATGGAGAAGAACTACGGCATCAAGCTCTCCAGCCCCGCTGAAGGCAAGGCCGTTTTCCAGTCGGTGGCCGTAATGGCCGACTACGTGTCGAAGAACCGCAAGAAATAAAGAATCATACAGGCGATTTACCGACATGTGGAGAATCATACCGCTCGCTATCGTGCAGAGCCTTTTCCTGGCCGGCGGCCAGGTGCTCCTGAAGTTGGGAATGGCCGCTTCCGGCCCGTTCAGCTGGAGCTGGTCGTTCCTCAAGACCCAGTTGACCAACTGGTGGCTCCTCGGCTGCGGCATCTCGTTTGGCGTCGCCACCGTGCTGTGGATGTATATCCTCAAGCATTTCCCCTTCAGCATCGCCTACCCGCTTTCCAGCATCAGCTACATTTTCGGCACGATTGCTGCCATTCTCATCTTTCATGAACACGTCAGCTTCAGCCAGTGGATGGGCGTCCTGCTCATCATGGCCGGTTCGGCGCTGATGGTTCGATAAACCGCCATGAAAAGAATCTGCCTGCTTCTGCTCCTGAGCCTGTGCTGCCTGCCCCTTTCCGCGCAGACGGCCGGGAAGACGGCGCAACAATTGGAAGGCGCGGCCCGCGACCGGGCCATCGCCGCCATCCTGCAGGCCAACGATCTGAGGACCACCCTTCAGTTCCGCTTCGTGATGACGCGCCATAGCGCCCTGCTCACCGAAGACGTGGTGAGTCGCGGCCGGGCTGCGTATGCCTATCCCGACAAGGTGCGCTGGGAGGTGGAGAAGCCCCGTCCCAGCCTGTTCGTGATGAACGGCATCAATCCCGGCGACCGGCGGCAGCAGAGCCTCATGCGCCATGTCGCAAAACTCGGAGAAAAAGGCCTGATCAACGAGACGGACTTCAACGTCACGGTCTACGCCTCGCCCGAGGTCTGGCAAGTGGACCTGATCCCCCTGCGGCGCGATCTCAGCCAGCTTTTCACCCGCATCACCCTGCTGACCGACGTGGGCACGGGCGCCTTGCGCTCCATCGTGCTCTCCGAACAGGGGGGCGATACCACCCAGCTTGAACTCAGTTCAGTGGTCCGGGGAGAAACCCTCGATCCCGGACTTTTCCAGAAACCATAACCTCCGCTTATGTTAAAAGATTATCTCTATACCCTGCAGCTCATATCGGCCACTTCGGCCCGGGTCCGTCTCCTTCCCGAAAGCCCCATTTATGAGGCCCATTTCAAGGGAATGCCGGTGACGCCCGGCGCGTGCCTGATCCAGATGGCCTGTGAACTGGTCGGTGCCAGCCTTGGCAGGACCCTCGATGTGGAAGAGGCTTCCGACATCCGCTTCGTCCACCCCGTGCTTCCTTCCGAAATCACTGAGCTGGAGTTTCAGTATTCCCGTCCGCTGCCGGCGGACCAGCCCGATGTCTGGTCGGTGCACATTCTCGCCGGCGACACCCTCTGCGCACGGATGAAGCTCACCCTGAAGCCCTGATGGAAGGTGCTTCCGAGAACATCTGCATCATTATCCCGACCTTCAACAATGCCGGGACGGTGTGCGATGTCGCCGGCCGTTCCGTCGCCCAGGGCTGTCCGGTCATCGTCGTCAACGACGGCAGTACCGACGACACCGCCGTGCGGCTGGCCGCTTCGGGCCTCCCGCTGACCGTCCTGACCCACCCGCACAACCGCGGCAAGGGCATGGCGCTGCGCACCGCTTTTTTATATGCGCGCGCGCAAGGTTTCCGCTACGCCATCACCCTCGACGCCGACGGCCAGCACTTCCCGGAGGATATTCCGGCACTGGTGGCGGCGCTCACGCAGCATCCCGGCGCCCTGATCGTGGGAAGCCGCAACCTGCAGGCCGAGAACATGCCCGGCGGCAATACCTTTGCCAACCGTTTTTCCAATTTCTGGTTCCGGGTGCAGACAGCCCGCAAGCTGCCCGACACCCAGACGGGCTACCGGGCTTACCCGCTGGACCGGCTGCCGAGCCTCCGGCTCCTGACTTCCCGCTATGAAGCGGAACTGGCGCTGCTGGTATTCTCGGCCTGGAAGGGGATCGAACTGGCGCCCGTGGCCATCCGGGTCTGCTATCCGGAGGACCGCGTGTCGAGTTTCCGCCCCTTCCGCGATTTCTTCCGCATCAGTGTCCTAAACACGCTGCTCTGCGTGCTGGCGCTCGTGTATGGATACCCCCGCATGTTGATCCATAAACTGATCCGTTAATTGACCATGTCGTTGCTCCCTTTCTTTTCGAAGCGTTCTCCTTATGAAGTATTTGGACCCCATGGAGGAATTTCAACTACGCTGGTTCTTCCGGAAGGTTTTGACAGAGAGAAGAATACCTGCCCTTTGGTTCTATTGATGCACGGGTTTATTTCCAAAAAGGAAATGTATCCGATTCCGGCCCTTGCGCGTGCGCTGGCAAAAGCCGGTATCGCCTCCATCTGTTTTGATTTTGACGCGCACGGCAAAAGCGAAGGCAAGTTCATCGACATGACAATTTCCAGCGAAATTGCGGATGCCAAGGCGGTTATGGCTTATGCGCGCAAGCTTCCCTTTGTTTCGGATATCGCCCTGCTGGGTCACTCGCAAGGCGGCGTGATCGCCGGAATGCTCGCCGGAGAGATGGAGGACTTGCCCCAGAGGCCGAAATGCCTCGTTTTGCTGGCTCCTGCGGCCGTACTGAAGGATGACGCCATTGCCGGCCGGTGTATGCATGCCCGGTACGATGCTTCCAATCCTCCCGCGTACGTCAATGTCTTGTTTCACAAATTGGGACGCCGCTTTATTCTTGAAGCGCAGCAACTGCCTGTTTACGAGACGTCTTCCCGGTATTCCGGAAAAGTGTGCATCATTCAGGGAAAGAAAGATAAGATTGTCCCTGTTTCATACGCTGAGCGGTATCATGAATCCTATAAGGACAGCGAGTTATATATACTGGAGAATGAGGGCCATTTCCTGAAGGGCAATAAGGCCGGCCTGATCAATAGCGTAGTAACCTTCCTGAAAGATAATCTGAAATGATGAGCGTGAAGAAAGCCTGTTTTTGGTGCGTATTGTTGTTATTGACCGTTCCGGTCTATTGTCCGGCGGCGTCTCAGCCGGCCGATACGATTGCCCTGTGGGACGGCGTAAAAATGCCCCACGGCCGTCAAGTGACGCTCTATGCCTTCAGGCCCGAGACCCCCAACGGAATCAGCGTCGTTGTCTGCCCGGGTGGCAGTTATCACTGGCTTGACCAGGAAGTGGAAGGATTTAAAGTGGGCGAGTGGCTCAGCGCGAACGGCATAACGGCTTTCGTGCTGCTGTACAGGACGGCGGGGAAAGTGGAAGTTGCGATGCCCGTCCGCCTCGTCTTCCGCGGGAAGCGGCATCCCGACATGATCACGGACGCCCAGCGGGCGCTGCAATATGTCGGGGAACACGCCCCGGAATATGGCATCGACCCTGACAAGATCGGGATGATGGGCTTTTCTGCCGGCGGCCACCTGGTCATGTCCGCGGCCTGCTTTAACGCGACCAATTTCCTGCAGCTGGCAGGGATTGAGACGGATGTGAACTTGCGTCCTGCCTTCGTCGTGCCGGTTTACCCTGTCGTCACGATGGATCCGCCCTATGTGCACCGGCGTTCAAGACGCGGCCTCCTGGGTGACAACCGGGTCGCCGACAGCGCCATGCGGGATTCGCTTTCCCTGGAGAAGCACATTCCGGACAACTGTCCGCCCGTCTTCCTGATCAATTGCGTGGATGACCCCATCGTGCAATACCAGAATTCGGAATTGCTGGATGCGGCGCTGACGCAGAAGAACGTTCCGCATCGATACATCCAGTACGAAACAGGGGGACACGGCTTCGGGGCCAGCGATGAGAAAGGAAGCCCCGAGTGCCGTCAGTGGCGGAATGAGTTCCTTGCCTGGTTGAAGTCGCTCTATCCTTCCTTGTAAGCTTTCCTGTCTTTTTTCCCGTTGTAGGTATAATGGATTGAATCGACGACCTCGTACATCGTCGGGACTTTATATCCTTCCAGCTTGGATTTGATGAATACCGCCAGCGCGTGTTTGTCGAAGGACGCGGCATCATCGGTTACGACCAGCAGTTTCAACACCGGGCCGATGACCGGATGCTTTGCGGCGATGCAGATGCTGTCTTTGATGCCGGGATAGGAGGAGGCGATGCCTTCGACCTCGATGGGATTGACCTTATAGCCACCTACGTTGATCACGTCGCCGGCGCGGCCGGTGAGATGAAGCAGGCCGTCCTCGTCAAAATAGCCGAGGTCTGACGTGTGAATTTTCCCGTCAGCGAGAACAATCCGGGTGTTCTCCTCGTCATTGACATAACCGCTCATCACGCCCAGGCCGGAGACCACGACGGTCGAATCCGGCGCGATTTCAATGGTGACATTCTTATAGGGGCGTCCCACACATCCTTCCATATATTTTCCGTCATTGAAATCATAGGCCGAGGCACATCCGAACTCGGTGGAACCGTAACCATTATACAGACGCGAATGCGGCAGCGCCTTGCTCAGTCTCTCCATGTCATCCTTGGAGATGGGGGCAGCGCCCGTTTCGATGAAGGCGATTCTGGGTGCCAGGGAGCACAGTTTCTCGTAGGAGTACTGCATGATGATCCGCAGGCTGGCCGGAACCAGGAACGCGGCGAACTCCTTGAAGGGGAGGTCGAAGGCCTTGAAGAAGACATTCATATCTTTGAGCCCGTCCACGATGCAAACGGTGCCGCCTGCACTGAGGGTCGGATGGATCTTGAACAGGGATGCAATATGGTTCAGGGGGCCACTGACAATGAAGCAGAGATCCTTGCTGAACGGGAAGCGGTCGGTGAAATTCTCCGAGCAGGAGGTAAGGCTCAGCTCGGAGAGCATGGCCCCTTTCGACTTGCCCGTGGTCCCGGTCGTGAACAGTGCATCCGCGACGCCGGCGGGGAAAGAGAAGGAATCCACTTCCTGTTTGACCGACTGGAAGAACTCATCGGAGGCATCATGCACGATGGGGACGGCGACGGCTTTGAGGGTATGGACCGCGCAGTAGGTAACCAGGAAATCGATGTCCTGGTTGGTCCGGTATACATAGGGATGCTGCGGCTTGAGACCTTCGGCTTTCAGGGCCTCGGCCTTCCGGGTGATCGCATCCCACAACTGTGAATAGGTCATGCTGTCGTCGCCGCAGACGACGGCGACCTTATCGGGAGAAGAAACGGCGAACTGCCGGATCTTGCTTTCCAGCGACATCTTTGCGCGGACCATGTTGGCGATGGATTCGACGCTCTTGAAATTCTTGGGTGTGATGTCCTGCGCGTCAAGGTGGATATGGTATTTCTCGGACAAGACAAAAAGAATGGTGGCGACGCCCAGCGAGTCGAGCTCGGTGAAGAGGAAGTCAGCATCGAAATTGACGGCCGGAAGGACATCTCTTAGCAAGTTTTTGATTTCTTCTGTTTTCATGATATACTAACTTTGAAATATTACATTATCTGCCATTCCCCGGGCGGCAACGACGGCGATCTGTCGCCGTTCTTCGTCGGCGATATGTGAGACGACGTTCACATCCGGATGCGACAAGGCCAGCAGAAGGGACAGTTCCCCATAGCCCTCGTCAATAAAATCGGCCGTCGGCTGTTCCGCCAAATCCTTGTGGATGACCGAATCGCCCCTTTCTTTCAGGCTGCGACGTACACTGCGTTCAATCTCCTTCCCCTTGTAGGCGTAGCGCCCTTCCACCCTGGCGCGCAAATCTTTCGGCCGCCCCAGCAAGAGGGTCCTGAGCGTAATGGGATACGGACGTACCTGCCCTTTCTTCGTCGTCAGCAGCTTGAACAGGAAAGGAGGAATCAGGTAGGCCATCAGCACCACCGAGAACATGCCGATGATCGTCACTTCCGCCAGGGAGTGCATGGCCGGATGCCTGGCGACGATGAGCGTGCCTATGCCGACGAACATGATGGCGGCCGACTGCAGGATGCTGCTCTTGTAGGCCTTGAGAATGGGCCGTTGCCGGCCATACTCATACTGGCAGCCTTCGGTCATGAAGATCGTGTAGTCATCGCCCTGGCCAAAGATGAAGGTGGCCAGAATGACGTTCACGATGTTGAACTTGATGCCCAGCAGGGCCATGATGCCGAGTATCCAGACCCAGCTGACGGCCATCGGCAGGAAAGCGATAAGGGCCAGTTCGATGCGCCCGAAGGAGAACCAGAGAAAGAAGAAGACGATCAGGGAGCAGGCCCATCCGATGTAATTGAAATTGTCGGACAGGCTCCGTGTCATGGACTTGTTGATGCCGGAGATCTCAAAGCAATGGTCTCCGAAGACTTCTTTCGCCTGGGCCATGTCTTCGGCCTGAATGTTGACCGGACTTACCACATAGGCCATTCCGTTGTCGTCGGAGACGGTAAAATTCTGGCGGAACACTGTCGTCAGGAGCGGCTCGAAGTACGCGAGAGAGTGCGTAGAGAAGGAAGGTGAAGCTGCAATCAGCTGGTTGAAAGAGGCAAAGGCGGCGGGGGTAAAGCCGGCCTCCTTCGCCGCATCCGCAAAGACAGCGGTCAACGCCTCGCGATGGCGCCCGACAAACTGGTTCCAGCGCAGCAGGCGCTGCTGTTGCTCCGCTTCGCTTGTCAGGAAGGATAAGACTTCGTTCTGCTTGACCAGGATGCCGGCCCTGGCCAGGCTGTCCATGCGCGCCCCGCTGGACTGAATGTCCTGCAAGGCTTCGTCCGGCGTGCGGCCGCTTCCGTAGACATACAGGCTCCGGGCGGTGCGGGTGGTGTCTTTTGTCATCAACGCCTCGAAATACTGCATCTCGCGCTTTTGATTCGCCGTCATGTAGTTCATGTGCGACATGTCGGAATCGAATTCGGTGCGGACGCTGAAAAAAGCCAGTACGATCGTGAGGAGGACCGTGCCTGCGACGATCCCTTTGTACTTCTCCGGCGAAAAAGCGGAGAGGAGCTCGATGAGACGGCCGTTGGCCCGTTTCTTCCCTTGCCGGGTGGAGATATAATGGGGCAGGTAGATGAGTACGAACAGAATCGTCCCGACCAGCAGCAGGGAAGCAAAGAGGCCGAGGTCGCGCAGGGCCGTCGACTTGAGCGGGACCAGCGCCAGGAAAGCGCCCACGGTCGTGATGTTCCCGACCACCAGCGGCGATACGATTTCTTTCATGGCCGCCCGCCTGTCGGGTTGATAGACAGAATGGGCGATCAGGTGCAGGGGATAATTGATGGCCAGGCCGATGATGACGCTCGAAATGCCGATGACGATGATGGATACATTGTCGCGGAACAGCGCCAGGCTTCCCAGGGCGAAGAGCAAGCCCCATCCGACGGTCAGGAAGATCAGCAGGATGTTCTTGAGCGAATTGAACGAATAAGCCAGGAGCAGGACCATCAGCACGACGGAAAGGGCGATGGCCAGGAGGCTGTCTTTCTTGATCCGGGAGGAGTTCCCGACGGCGATGGCCGGCCCTCCGATGATGTCGACGGCCACATCCGGGTAGCTTTCCTGCATCTCGCGGGACCGCTCTTCCAGGTAATGGATGAGCCTGGCGTTATTGCTCGTTTCGCTGTTTCCGAAAGGCGAATCCAGCATCACGACCGCACGGCTCATGTCCGGCGTGAAGATATAACCCTCATACGATTCGAAACCCACCTGCCCGGAGGAAGCCTGAAGCCTGTCCATAACCGGACTGAAGAGGTTCAGCGGGTCATGGGTGATGCTTGTCGTGACAAGGGAGGGGTGGGGGAATGCAAGAAGCTCTTTATCCCTGGCCAGCGCGGATGTAAGATGGCCGGGCTCTGCCAGGAGGCTGTCCATCCGTGCGATGTCGCCCGCGGTCAGGAAGTACGGGATGTTGTCATAGACAAAGCGTGAGACGCCGTTGATGGCGTCCATGTCGATCTGGGCGGTGAGGCTCCCGCACCATCCGTCTGCATCTTTCGCGACGGCAGCTTCGATAAAACAGTCGATGGCTTCCACGGTCTTATCCGCATCCCCGGGATTGGAAAAAAGGATCAGGAACTTGCCGGCGCCGGAGATGTTCTGATAGAGGGACATCTGTTCCCGCTCCTTCGTTCTGAGCGGCAGGAAATCGCTGATGTCCTCGCTGAAATCCAATCTTGCCAGTAAAAGGGCAAAAAGGATGGAGAGCGCGACCAGACTTACGCGCCGGATTCCCCGGTTCCTGGAGAAGAAATCGTAGATATCGGTGATCTTCATGGCGTCGGCAGTGTCTGTTCCATTTGCTCCGCCATCTCGGCGTAGCGTGCGACGTAATAATTCCGCAGGTAGGAGGCCTGGTCTTTCAAGGTGTCGCCGTGGCGCCTCATCTCTTCCGGTGAAATCCGTTCGTCGATCTCCATCCGGATGGGACCCCGGTTGAGCAGACGCCCGTGTTTCGGCAGCGCTTTCCCTGCGCCGTACAGCACGACGGGAAGGATGTCTATCTGGTATTGCTCCGCCAGATAGAAAGCGCCCTGGTGGAAGCGGCCGATGCTACAGTCCAGCGACCGGGTACTCTCCGGATACACGGCAATGCTGTAGCCGTTGTCCACCAGTTCGCGAAGCCGCGGGGCGATGACCTCAAGGCCTTTCGATGCCGGAAGGAAATCGGCCTCGCGGATGATGAAGCCATAGAGCGGATTGTGCCAGACCCAGTCTGCCGTGAGGATGACCATCCTGGGGGTCAGGGCGAGCATCGCCAGCAGGTCCAGGTGCGACTGGTGGTTGCAGGTGATGATGGCCGGGCGGGAAAAATCCTCGTCCGTACGGCCTGCAAACGTGAAAGGATTCCCGAACAGCCCCAGCAGGGATGTGCCGGCTTTCGCGCACCAGCAGATAAACTTGTGAAGATTCTCTTTCTTTTTTTCAGACCGTCTTCCGCACTTCAGGTAGATGAAGGCGCCGGGTGTCACGAAGACCAGCATGAAAACGACATACAGGAGAAGGATAAATACCGTCTTGACGAATTTCAATATATTCCGGAGAATGGACATACAGAGGCGTCTAGGCAATCGTATAGAGGGTACTTTCGGCCTTGAAGCGGCACGTTTTTCCATCCTGCAGCGCCTCGTCGAAAGCGCAGACGAGCACGGTGCAGGCTTCTCCCTTTCTCAGCAGCATCTTCGCGTCGCGTATGGCCCAGGCAGCGGAATCGTCTCCCTGGGAGTAGGTGATGTTGTAGCCGTGGCACTGCGTCTGGATGGCAATGGCGGAAGCGATGGTGTTGTGTGTGCTCTGCATGAACACGGTCGGCTTGAGCTGCTGTTCCTGGTTGTCGACGATGTTTTGCAGGAAGAGGGTGCTCAATTCAAGCATCCCTTTCGCGGTGGCGGCGATGATCGCATCGGGCCGCTCGATGCCGGCTTCCCGCAGGACCGTAAAGGCGGATAGCAGGCTGGCTTTCATGATCTTGCTCATGCGGCGGGTCTCCATGGGCGGCAAAAACGCCCGCAATCCGCTGAGTTCTTCTTCGCTGGAGACGATGCTCCGGGCGGCGATGCGGACGCGGGACTCGTCGAGCAGGGGCTGTTCTTCCGCCGGGGCTTTGTCCTTGCTGAGGATCAAAGAGGAATCGTTTCCCCCGAAACCGAAGGAGTTGCACATGACGTGGTCCAGCTTGACACCCGAGCGCCCCGGGGAGGGGATGACGCCGTCCGGCATGGGATGCTTCCACCCCAGCGAGGCGGGCACGAAGTCATTCTCCATGGCCAGGAGACAGATGACCGTCTCAACGGAGCCGGCGGCGGAGGTGGTGTGTCCCGTATAGGACTTGGTACTGGACATGTCCGGCAGTTTCGCGCCGAACACCCGTTTGAACGCGGCGCTCTCGGAGGCGTCGTTGTCGGGCGTGCCGGTGCCGTGCGCATTGATGTACTGGATGTCTTCCGGCTGCAGTCCGGCCATCCGAAGCGCTTCGGTCATGGCCTGGAAGGCTCCTTCTCCGTTCTTGGATGTCGCCGTCTGGTGAAAGGCGTCGCAGCGGTTTGCGTAGCCGCGGATGAAGGCCAGGCCGCCGGGCACATCTTTCTGAAGGACCACGAACGCGGCACCTTCTCCCAGGTTGAGGCCGGCGCGCGTCTCGTCGAAGGGTCGGCAGCGCTCCCGGTCCAGGATCATCAGCGTATTGAATCCGTTCAGATGAAGCTTGCTCAGGGGCTCCGAACCGCCGGCGACCACCAGGTCGACCTCGTCGTTCTTCAACATCTCAGAACCGATCATGATGGCATTCAGGGCAGAGGAGCAAGCCGTGCAGATGGTGCAGCAACGGGCACCCTGCAGACCTGCATACAGCGCGATCTCCTCGGTGCTCCGGCCGCATTCATGGCTGTGGGGCATGCCAAGCAGTTCGGGATCGGTTCCCGTTTTCTCGAAGAGCTGCTCCGTCACGTCCATCACGCCCACGGTGGTTCCCGAGATCAGCGCCACCCTTTTGCCGGATACGTCTTCGATCCCGGCCTGCTGCAGGGCTTCCCGGACGGCGATCGCGCCCATGACGGAGGTCCGGCTGACCGGCTCGTCACCGGAGATGCCCAGCATCTGCTTCATCTCTTCGGTCGACAGTTTGATCTCTCCGACCGGAATGTCGGTATGAACCGACGGGAGATACTTCATCTTCCCGATGCCCGACTTTTTCTTTTTCAGTGCGTCGAGAACCTCCTGCTGGTTGTTGCCGATGGCACAGATAATGCCCATGCCGCTGATTGATATGACTCCGTTCATTTGATTTTCAGCATTTTAAGATCCGCCACAAAATTGTCTTCCGCGCCGCAGTCCACCCAGCCGCAGAGTACCACGGCAGGCCTGGTTGCAGCCAGGGACGCTTCCATGATCCGCTGGATGGCCGCTTCATCACGATCGGGGAGCAGCACCAGGGTGGTTTCGCCCTTGATGTTGTTCTTGACGGCGATTTCTCCCAGCACCACGTTGGGAAGCGTATTGATGAAAACCGCCGGGCTGGGGAAGAACTCGTCGGGATTGGAGAACGTAGAAAGATGCTTCCGGTCGGCCAGGAGGGAACCCTGCTGCGTAAAGACGAACAAAGCCACGTCTTCCGGATCATACCCTTCCAGGGCGTCTTTCGCCAGCAGACTCGTACCGGCATAGGCAAGCCGGCTGTAGAGGTCCATCTTGAAGAAACGGGAACCGTCGGCGAGGTATTTTTTGAAAATCTCCGTGACGAGGGCGGGGCCGCGACCTTCCAGCGCTACCGCCTGATCGTCCACCCACAGGCCTTCCGCCGTGATGCGAAGGCGCTTCACCACATCGTAACCGGCTTTGGCCGGTCGGGCGGCGTGCGCCTGAGCCCTGGCATAGATCATCGCGCCGTTGCAACCGCCGAACCCGGACTGCAGCTTGATGAAAGACTTTTTGTCCGTTTTTTCCAACTGGCTGCACGGGTGCATCTTTCCGCTGACGCCCAGCTCTTCGAAGCCAGGGACGGGAAGGATCAGGCCTTCGTCCAGAGCGCACATCGTGATGATGGACTCTACAATCCCGGAAGCGCCGAAGGTGTGGCCATAGTGCGGCTTGAGGGCGCTGGTGAGCAGCTCGCCCAGTCCGGCGTTCTCGATGGCCTTGGATTCCATCTGGTCGTTGAACATGGTCGCCGTGCCGTGCGCCGCGACGCAGGCCAGGCCGGCTTTCAACTCCGGGGTCAGGATCTTTTGGATGGCGCGGCATACGCCGTCACCGCTCGGGACGGGGGCGCTGACGTGGTAGGCGTCGTTGTTGAGGCATCCGTCGATAATATGCCAGGCGTCGGGGTCTGAAGAAAGGTCTTTCGTCAGCACGACCGTAGCGGCGCACTCTCCGATGTTGAGGCCCAGCCGTTCAATGTCAAAAGGCCGGCATATGGTCGGTGACAGGGCTTTGAATGAATCGAAGCCGGCCAGGACAAAGGCGGAGAGGATATCTACGCCGCAGACAAGTGCCGTGTCGTAATAGCCGGCAGCGATCAGCCTGTCTGCCAGCATCTGGGCCGTAGCGCCGGAAATGCAGGCGTTGCTGACCGTAATGGGATCGTTGACAAAGCCCAGGTGCGCCGCGATTTTTTGGGCGGCGACGCCGGGGGCAAGATAGTTCCTGTCCCGCTCGGGAACGTCTCCCAGTTCATCGATACCGGCTGTGGAGGTGCCCAGGATGAGTATCGTCCGCGGGGAAGAAGGGTCGGCCGAACTGCGGTCCAGTGCATCCTTCACGGAATGAAGGACCAGCGACTCGAACCAACTGAATCCGTCCAGCAGGAGGGCGGCTCTCTGCGCCTCGGAGAACATGCCGACGCAGAAACGCCCCGGGACGCCCAGGCAGCCGTCAACAAGTTTCAGGCCCGTTTCGCCGCGCCTGACAGCCGCATAGTTTTCTTCGGTCGTCAGGCCGAGCGGGGAAGTGATATTGGTTGAAAGTATCTTTGTCATGATGGCTCAAAAAGAATACAAAATTAACTTTTTTAAGGAAATATTAAATGTTTCCCCCTTCGATTTGTTATCTTTGCATTTTAAAGAAGCCCGCTGAGAACATGATTCAACTGCCGCCTGAGTTCGACGATATACGTCCCTATTACGATTCGGAAATCCCCGCCGCCATGGAGCGTATGGCCTCCGACCCCATCCTGACGCCTGCCCTTCGTTTTCTGGACGAGGACATGGACGTGAATGCTTTCCGGGCGAAACTGCGGAAGATCCGCACCATCGAACAATTCCAGCATGAGATGATGGTGCCCCTCTGCAGCGCCCTGGTGGCCAAGACCATGACCAGCTTCACCTCTTCCGGCGCCGAGCACATCGATGCTTCCTACGGCACACTCTACGTTTCCAATCACCGCGACATCGTGATGGATGCCTACCTGCACCAGATCGTACTCGACCAATACAACAAGCCGACCTGCCACATCACCTTCGGCAGCAACCTGATGGAGCCGCAGTTCGTGGTCGACTTCGGGATGTCGAACAAGATGTTCCGCACTGACCGTAAAACCAGCAATATCCGCAGTTTCCTGCGTTCCTCGATGCACCTGTCGGCCTACATCAACTATGTGGTCTCCCACGGCGATTCGCTCTGGATCGCCCAGCGCAACGGCCGCACGAAGGACGGCCGCGACCGCACCGAGCCGGGCCTGGTGCGGATGCTGCTGATGAACGGCGACAGCAAAGCGCAGGTGGAAGCCCTGCACATTACGCCACTGTCCATCTCGTACGAATGGGAGCCCTGCGACATCCTCAAGGCCGTGGAGCACTACCGCACGCTTGACGGGAAGCCGTACGTCAAGGCGAAGGGGGAGGACCTGCAGAGCATTATCACGGGCCTCACCCAGCAGAAAGGCCGCGTGCACCTGGCTTTCGGCACCCCGATCGACATAACGGGCTTCAGCGATCCGCTCAAGCGGGAAGACATCGCCGCAATCGCCACGCAGATCGATGCGCAGGTATGGCGGGAATACCGGCTGTGGGACACCAACTATGTGGCCTACGACCTGCTCAACGGCACGAAACGCTTTTCGGGCTGCTACGAGCCGGCGCTGAAGGAGCGGTTCATCGACAAGATGGAGCACGACATCGCTGCGTATCCGTCGCTCGACGCCGACAAGCTCCGCGAACTGTTCCTGAAGATTTACGCCGGTCCCATCTACGACAGCCCGGTGGCGTTGAAGTAATCGCCCGTCAAGCCGGACCCGCCCCGGCCTCTCATTTCACCAGCCACTTTTCGGGATCCTGTTTGTCCGTTCCCTTCCAGAGCTGGAAGTGCAGGGTGGAGGCGTTGCCGTCCGCCTCGAGCGTACCCAGCTTGGTGCCGGTCTCGATCTTCTGCCCGCTCTTGACGCTCACTTTGCCGAGTTTGCAGTACAGGGTGAAATACTCGCCGTGCTGCACCAGGACGCACTGGTTGTAACCCGGCATGACGATGATCTTGCGAACTTCGCCCGCGAAGACGCTGTAGACATCGGCCCCCTTGGTGGTGGAGAAGGTGATGCCGGGGTTGTCGGGCAACTTCAGGTTGGTGTAGACTGGATGGTTGTGGACGCCGAAGCGCTCCACGATGACGCCCTGTTTCAACGGCCAGGGCAGTTTGCCCCGGTTCTTGGCGAACTCGCCGGACAGGGCCGTGTCGATCCGGGTCTTGTCTTTCTGCTGCTGGGCCACGGCGCTCTTGAGCAGTTTCTGGATCTCCCGGTTGAGGCGGTCCACCTCCTTCTTCTTGGCCGACAGTTCGGAGCGGTACTGCTTCTCGCTCTTGGCCAGGCGCTTCATGTCGTCTTTGGACTTCTTTTCCTCGGCCATCAGCTTGCGGTATTCCTCTTCGCGTTCCGCCCGCGTGGCCTTGGCCTCTGCGCGCATTTCGGCCAGCCGGGCCCGCTCCTCCTCCAGTTCGGCCTGCTTGGCGCGCATCTTGTCGGCCTGGTTGCTGACTTCGCCGGCCAGGCTCTTGAGGAAGGCGAAGCGGCGGTAGCCCTGCCCGATATTTTCGCTCGAGAGGATATAGAGGAACCACACGCGCGAGTCGCGGTTCTTATAGGTATTGTAGATCAGTTTGCTGTAGTAGATCTCGAGCGTGTCGAGCTCTTTCTGCAGCCGGTTGATCTCCCGCTGCTTCTGCGTCATGGCGTCGTCGATCACGGCGATCCGCTTGTCGAGGTCGTTGAGGATGGACTTGCGGTTGGTGACGCGACGGCGGATGAGGGAAAGTTGTTCGGTGGTGGCTTTCTGCTGGGTGGTGATGCTTTTGAGCTGGCGGTCGATGAAGCTGATCTCCTCTTCGATCTGGCGTTTGCGCTCCTTCTGCTTCGACACGTCCTGCTGTCCGAAGGCAGCGGTCGCGGCAAGCAGCATCAGGAGGAAGAAGAGCCAGCGTTTCATGGTCGTTCGTTATTCGTCAGCGGCCATGGCCGCCGCCTGCTTGTAGTAGATATTGGCCAGATCCTTTTCGCCCAGGGCCTCCAGGACGACGGCGTAGTGCTCGAGGATGGTGCGGCTCTCCTTGCCGCCGTAGAGCATGGCGTGCTTGAAGATGGCCTTGGCCTCGATGTCCTGCCCCAGCAGGTGCAGGATCCAGGCATAGGTGTCAAGATAGGTGGGATTGTCCGGCTCGGCGGTGATGGTCTTGCGGCTCATCTCCTTGGCCTTCTTCAGGTTCTTCCCTTCCAGGGAGAGGTAGTAGGCGTAGTTGTTGAGCACGGGATTGTAGTCGGGATCGATCTTGAGCGCCTTATCGTAATGCTTGTAGGAATTCTTGGCGTCACCCATCTGGTGGTACAGGTCGCCCATCGAAGAGTAGGTGACCTTCATCACCGTCGTGTCTTTCGGATGCATACGCAGGATGGCCTCGTAGTCCTGGAGCGCTTCCGTATATTCTTTCATCTGCGACAGGGCGATGGCCCGCAGCTGAAGCAGGTCGGGGCTTTCGGGGAAGCGCTGGATGGCCACCGTGGCGTTGTCGGAGAGGGCCGGCCATGCCTGCTGGTAGTAGAGCAGGAAGAGGTACTGCATGGCGGCGTCGAAACTTTCCGGATGCTGCTCCATGTTCTGCCGCATGATCTCGATGGCGAGTTCCGGACGGCCCGTCCGGTACCAGAAGCCGCCGATCAGGGCGTTGATGGTGCTGTCGGTGGGATGCGCGGTGCGCAGGTCGAGCATCATCTGGTCGAATTCCTCCGAGAAAGTCCGCACGAACTGCGGGTTGGCGGTCATCTGCTCCACCTGGGCGGCCTTGGCTTCGGGCTGCACATAGGGATCGCGCATCACGTGCGAGATGCTCGAGAAGAAATTGCCGTATTGCCGGAGCATCTGGTAGACACCGGCTTTGCCGAACCAGGCCGGCGTATAGTCGGGCTCGATCGCCAGGGCTTCGTCATAGTAGCTCAGGGCCAGGGAATCCCGGTACGTGCTGGCGAAATAGTCGCCCAGGACACTGGCCAGCCGCGGCGTGCGGCACTCCGCATAGTAGTCGGCCAGCGACTGGTAGACGCTGTCGGGGTTGGCGTCGGGCTTCTTGAGCAGCAGCTCCGTACGGGTCAGGCCCACGATCTCGCTCCGGCCCCGGATGGCGTCGATCTTGTCGAGGGTGGACAGGGCTTTTTCAATCTCGTTGTCCGTCAGGTAGACGTTGATCAGGTCGAAATACAACTCGGTTTTTTTCGGAAACTCGGCCGTCAGCTGCTCGAGCATCGGGACGGCCAGTTCCGGGCGCTCGGTGTGCAGGTAGCAGAGGGCCAGGTTGTAGCGGTACCAGAAGTTGTCGGGCGACAGCTCGATGGCGCGCTTGAGCCAGTTCTCCGTCTCGTGCCTCCGGTCCGGGTCGTTGGAACAGATGGCCGCGATATAGTAGCAGGCTGCGTCGTTGGACGGGTTTTCCTGGAATTCTTCCTGGAAGAGGCGCAGGGCCTCGGCGGTTTCTCCCTGCTGGTAGTTTTTCAGGGCTTCGATATATTTGGCGGACTGCGCCTGCAGGCCGAAAGCCATGCAGAGGAGTGCGGCCGCTAGGACAATCTTGCGCAAAAATCTTGGACTCTCCATCTTTTTTTCTAAATTCGTTACAAAAATAGTGGTAAAAACCCTAACAAAAAACAAACCAAAATTTTTTTGCGCGGGAAGACGCAACATTCAAGCCCCTTTCTGCATCTATAATGAGCAGCGATGCGTGAGACGTCCACATATACTGAAGCAGAACTGATTTCCAGCTGCACGCATGGAGACAAGAATGCCCAGCGGGTGTTGTACGATCGATACGCTTCGGTGATGTATCCGGTGTGTGTGCGGTACCTGGGCCGGGAGGATGCAAAAGACGTACTGCAGGAGGGTTTCCTCACAGTATTTGACAAGATTGGCACCTACAAGGGTGAAGGCTCCTTCGAGGGATGGATGCGGAAGATTTTCGTCAATGCCTCGCTGATGCACATCCGCAGGACGGACGTGCTGCGGCGGACCGAAGACATCGACGAAGTGCCGGAAGCGGGCGGCGTGCTGGAGCATGGCGTTTTGGAGCAGATCAGTTCGCGGGAGATCCTCGACCTGGTCGCGGGACTGCCTGCCGGACTGCGGAGCGTCTTCAACTTGTTCGTGATGGAAGGCTACTCGCACGCGGAAGTGGGCGCCTTGCTCGGCATCACCGAGCAGTCCTCACGCTCCCAGCTGAGCCGTGCCCGAAGCCTGTTGCAAGAAAAGATAAAAGAGTTATATCATGGTAAGAGATGATTTTGACCAGCGGCTGCGCGATCGCCTTGAAGGGGTGACCGAACCGGCGCCTGATGTCTGGGAAGGCATCAGCCAGGGGCTCGCGCGTCGCCGTCGCAAGGTCGTGTTCCGTCGGTTCACGGTGGCTGCCGCCGCCGCGGCCGCGGTGCTGGCCCTTGCGCTGCTCGTCTTCCGGGGTCCCCGGAACGACGGTCAGGTCGAAGCTCCGGCCCGGATCGCCGGCACCGTCGAGCCCGCCGGGGCTCCCGTCGTGGCGCCTGCCGAAGTTCCCGTACCTGACATCGCCCCCATCGAGGAGCAGATTGCCGCCCTGCCGCGCCAGGCCGTGGCGGCAGCCCGTGTAACCAAGCCTGCCGCGCCGCAGGCCCCTGCCACGGCCGGGCCTGCCGGCGAGGCGCCCGTTGCGGTCGTACCGCCGGTGGAGAAACCTGCCGTCCAGGAGCCTGTCACGCAGGAGCCCGCCGCCACGCCCGCAGAAGAGCCCAGGGCCGATGAAACAAAGCACTTGCTCACCGAAGACGACCTTCCGGCCGACTACTGGACCCGCGAAGAGTCGTCCCGATCTTCCCGTTCCCGCACACACACATCACAAATCTCCATATTATCCAATCTGACCACGGCTGCATCCGACGGTGACCTGTTCTACATTCCGAGCGCCTCGCACGCTTCTTCCCAGACCGGGAAGGGCCAGGCCGTCTCGGACATCGAGCCGATCTCCGCGTCCAATGCGCCGAAATTCTACGCTCCGCTGACGTTCGGCGTGCAGGTGGCTTTCCCGCTCACCGACCGCCTCTCGATCGCGACGGGTGTGAACTACTCCTATCTGGTGTCGCAGTTCGACATCCTCTACAAGAAAGTGCTGTATGAGGGTGCGTACAATCAGTTGCACTATGTGGGTGTTCCCCTCGCGCTGTCGTGGCATTTCGTCCAGACGCCGCACCTCGGTGTGTATGCCTCCGTGGCAGGTGCAGCCGAGAAATGCGTCGCCCAGCGCTATGTGTTCGGCAGCAACGTCGCATCGGAGAAAGTGAAGGGTCTGCAATGGTCGGCCAAGGCCGGCGTCGGCATCGAATACTGGTTCATCCCGCACATGGGTGTCTACTTCGATCCGAGCCTGATCTATTTCTTTGACAATCGACAGCCGCTGAGCATCCGGACGCAGCAGCCGCTGCAGGCGAATTTCGAGCTTGGTTTCCGCTTCAGGATCTGACAATCAGCGTCTTCTGGAGATTTAACTTTCCCGGCTTTTTCGGGAAAATCAAAAAAACGGTTAATCTTTCAACCGTTTTTTTTATTGCATGCCGGGCGCCTTATCTTTGCGGAACAACCTTTAGATAGGACGAACGATGTTGAACAAGAGTTATTGTGCGACTTGCATCGGTGTGGAGGCGGTCGTAGTGACGGTGGAAGTCGACCTGTCCGTCGGTATCGGCATCCATCTGGTAGGGCTGCCCGACAGCGCCGTGCGGGAGAGCCTTTTGCGTGTGATCACGGCGCTGACTTCCTATGGCTTCCGCATTCCGGGGCGGAAACTTGTCGTCAACCTGGCTCCGGCCGACATACGGAAGGAAGGCTCGGCCTACGACCTGGCCATCGCCCTGGGCGTGCTGGCCGCTTCCGGGCAGGTGTCGCTGGTCGACGGCGACAAATTCCTGATCATGGGCGAACTGGCCCTGGACGGCCGGATCCGGGCCGTGAACGGGGTGCTTCCCGTGGCGCTGAAAGCGCGGGAAGAAGGTTTCGGCGGCTGTATCTTCCCGGCCGGTTCGGCCTGTGAAGCCGCGGAAGTGGACGGCCTGGCCGTGTATGGCGTCTCTTCGCTGGCCGAGGCCATCGAAGTGCTGACGCGGCGCGAGCAATGCGACCATCTCCGGGTGTGCAAGCGGGCGGGTGCGACACCCTTCCGTCCCTCCGGCAATGATTTCCGCCAGGTGCGGGGGCAGGCGCTGGCCAAGCGGGGCCTGGAAATCGCTGCCGCCGGGAGCCACAACATCATCCTGGTCGGCTCGCCGGGAAGCGGCAAGAGCCTCATGGCATCCTGCCTGCCGTCCATCCTGCCGCCGATGACCCGGGAAGAAGCCATCGAAACGGGCAAAATCTACTCCGTGGCGGGCCGTGGCGCCCGTGTCAGCGAGGGCCTGATGCAGGAACGTCCGTTCCGCGCCCCGCATCACAGCGCCAGCCTGGTTTCCCTGATCGGCGGCGGCCAGAACGCCGCTCCCGGCGAAATCAGCCTGGCCCACAACGGAGTGCTCTATTGCGATGAGATTGCGCAGTTCAGCCGCAGCCTGCTCGATGCCCTGCGCCAGCCGCTCGAAGACGGGCGGGTGACCATTTCCCGGGCCCGGTACAAGGTGGACTATCCGGCGCATTTCATGCTGGTTGCCTCCATGAACCCCTGTCCCTGCGGCTACTATGGAGATGAAACGGGCCGTTGCTCCTGCACCCGGGGTGCCGTGGAGGGCTATCTCTCGCGCATCTCCGGGCCAATGATGGATCGTATCGACCTGCAGATCTGGGTCAAGAGCCTCTCCGCCGTGGAACTGCTGGGCCTGTCGGCCGGCAGTCAGCCGCTGCCGCCGGAGGAGAGCAGTGCCGAGATCGCTGCGCGGGTCGCCCGGGCCAGGGACGTGCAGGCCGCCCGCTTCGCCGGCACCGACATCTATACCAATGCAGCCATGGGGGCCCGCCAGGTCGAGCAATACTGCCGGCTCAGCGGGGACTGCCGCCGCACCCTTGAGCGGATTCTCGACCGCATGGGCCTGTCGGCCCGGGCCTATACGCGTATCCTGAAAGTAGCCCGCACCATCGCAGACCTTGCCGGCGAGCCGGAGATCCTGCCCGCTCACCTGCTCGAAGCCGCCGGTTTCCGTTTCCTCGACCGGCGGAAGCTAATCGACTGATGGCGTTTTTCAGAATTACGGGTTGATTGTCAGTGCCGACGTGTGCGCGAAGGAACCCCGCAGGATACCCTTACAATAATGGCCATCCGGGAACACCCGTCACCGAAAACATAATAGTGCCGGCCATTAAGACCGGCACCTCCCCTGACCTTGAGGCAGTCCATTCTTGTCGTTCAGGGATTTGCAGCTGAATTATTTCTCTATGGGATACTTTGAAAAACACGAATCTTTGAGACACTCAAAATTCCGTCATTACATAGGTAATGCATCTTCTTGAAGCCGGGTAATGATAGCGTTAGCATCTTGGGCTTCCATAAGAGACACTGCAAACCATTTCTTGCCAAGGTCTTTGATGGAGGCCCCAATGTGGTAAACCCGATTGTCAACAATCAAGAATCTGTCATGAGACATCTTGAAGATCCAAATCGGGATAGGAGGATACTGAACGTCGTGTTTGGCAATATCCAGTTTGAACTGGTCGTCTGCTTTCTGCGTAAAGATTGTCGCATCAACTCCGGGTTCCCGTTTGTCCAACATCGTCAGAACTGAATGATCCAAATAGTTGTCTACAAGGACAATGCGTTCCGTTGCGCCCTTAATAAGATTACAGACGAAGTCATAGGCATCATAAACTTGGCCTTCATAAAAGATGCATTGTTTATTATCCTCGCATCCTTCATCCATCATGGCAAAAACTTGCTCAATCTTATTATCTGTTTCCAATTGCCGTATTTCAAGCCTGTCAAGCCGTTGAAAGACCTGGGCGTTAGACATTAAGAACTGGCGCATGGCGACAAATGCACGCATTATTTCAATACTGATCTTTCTGGCCTTCGCACTCTTGAGTACGGAGGCCAACATGGCGACCCCCTGTTCGGTGAAGGCAAACATTTCCGCTCCGCCAGTATTATATCCAGGGGGTATCACAGATTGTGACACCCCTTTGGCTATCAGGGCGTTTGCCTCATCGTTTGTGAGCCTGAGCATGAAATCTTCAGGAAAACTGTCAATATTTCTCCTGACAGTCTGCCTTAATGAACGGTTTTCAACGCCATACAAGGAAGCAAGGTCGAGGTCAATCATAATCTGAATGCCCCGGACCATATAAATTCTCCTTTCTATTGGTACGGCACTCAACTGGTTTCTTTTCGCAACCTGTTCGTCAGACACCTTTATCGTTTGTTTCTTTGACATAGGCATAAGTCATCTTTTTGAATGGATACAACGGTCGTTCGAATCACGTTCATACATCTCTCTCATTTTTGTCGACAAGATAAGCAGATATTTCCGGACCATTCCGGCAACAAAGCAAAATCTTATACAAGAAAATAAAAAAATTATCATTATCTTTGTAAAGTCCTGTAGGACAAACATAGAAAGCGTTTAGCTTGTACCGCTTGAACTGAATCTGGACCATTCGAATCAAGGTGCGGTATCGGCGAGACGCTCGCACTGGCTATCCGTCGACCTTCGGGTCACGCCATAGCAAAGTGTGAGCGATCTTCATCGACCCCGACCTTGAGGCAGTCCAGAGCCCAGTTCACCGGGGAAGATAAGATGGCCCACACTTTCTTTTTATTTACCCAGTTCGGCGGGCCCCGGCAGAACAAACCAGCAACCAGCCATGAAGCGGCTCTTTCCTTTTGTTCTCCTGATTACGGCGGCATTCGCCTTTCTTTCGTGTGAAAAAGAAACCCTTCTGATCGTGGACCAGACATCGCTTGCATTTCCCGATGCAGGAGGTACTTCGACGATTGCTTTGACCGCCAACAAACCCTGGACGGCCAGTTCAGATCAATCCTGGTGCAGTGTCTCACCAGCTTCCGGTGAAGACGTTTCCGGCAGCAAGATCAACATCCGATGCGATGCCAACCCTGATTACGATGGGTGAAATTGCACAATTACTTTTACTTGTGAGGAAAAAGTGACTGTTGTTTCTGTGTCTCAGTCAAATGCTTCAGGGTTGTTCGTGACCACGCCCTGCTACGAACTGTCAAACGAGAAACATACGCTTGCCGTCGAAGTGAAAGCCAATGTCGAGTACGAAGTGAACCCCGAAGTAGAATGGATCCGCTATTTAGGAACAATGGGAGTAAGAACGATTACGGCTGGTACTACGAAGGCGAGCCTGAGAAGGGTTATCATGGTCGATAATTATTTGATATAGATATTATTCACACAAAAAATACGTAATATGGGAAAACATGTTGCTGCCCTGGCATTGGCAATCTTGTGTCTGGCATCATGCGATCAACTGGAAGATATTTTTCTGATAAAGCATGAAGTGGTTTTTTCAGCGAGTACGAAACTGGCTGGAACAGTTGAGACTAAAACGAATTACAGTGGCGAGGATGCCGGAAAAAACCGATTATCCAATACCTCTGATTGGGAACGTATCGATTGGGAGCGTACAGATCGAATCCGTATTTTGTGCCAGCAGGCACAGCAGGATAACAGTGATGTTCAGAGGGTCACACGCAAAATTCCGTGGGCATGCAATCAATTAACTTGTGCGGTAACTCTATTTTCGCTATCTTTACAGTCTGACTAAAAAAAGACCTATCAGGTATAGAAGACATCACGTTTTTGAAATGAGAAACAGGCAGGAATGGTTCAATGAGAAGATGGCGGCCATATCGCGGTGGACTTCGGGTTTTCCCAATCTCACGCTAAAATCCATTGCCGAGATTTCCACCGCCCTTGGCGAACCCCTGATAAAGGTTACAGAATAAATGACTATATCCTTGTCATATTTCTTCGCTTCTAATGCTCTCCTCACAATCGGGGGGGGGGTATAACCATCTTGTAATCAATAATATATCAGTATTTTATCGCGGACTCCGCAAGGAGTTCCGCGGCTTTTCGCGTGCCTGCATGAACGAACTGTCATTCTGAGCGAAGCGAAGAATCTATCGAAGAATCTATAAATCTATAATTCATATAATCATGAAACCAAACAAAAAAGAACTGTACCTCTCACCGGAGGTCAAGACCTTCGAGGTAAAAACCGAAGGCGTTATCTGCGGCAGCTTTACCGGAGAACGTAATGATGTTTATGGCGAACCCATCGACCCTTGGGCAATTTAATGAAAGGAGGAGACAGATTATGAAAAAGACATTTGCATACATCCGCACCCTGGCCGCCGTGCTCATGACATCGGCAGCCTTCGTAGCCTGCAACAAAGAAGACATTGCAACGGCAGAGCAGGCTCCCCAAGTATATACCCTCACCATCCAGGCCGGCATGAATGACGGTACTCAAACCAAAGCTCTGGAACTCGAAGGCACCAAGCTCGTGGCCAAATGGGAGGCTGGCGATGAACTGACGGTTATAAATGTGACTTCCGGGACCCCCCTCGGCGGAACACTGACGGCCTCGAACGTCAGTGCCAACGGACAGACGTGTACTTTCTCAGGTACGCTCACGGGAACCATCGAAGTTAACAACCAGCTGGCTTTACATTATCATGCTACTTCTGGCACTCAGGACGGCACGCTGGAGAGTGCAGCAGCCAACGACCAGGCTTTTGCCAACGTAACAGTTGCGTCGGTTGAAGCAGGAAACATCACCATCTCGGGCGGAACGGCTACGTTCAACACGACGACAGCTGTCCTGAAGCTGACGCTGAAAGACGGTAGCGCCAATGCCCTCAATGCCACGAGCCTGAAGATGACTGTCGATGGTGTCGATATTTTCACTGCCAGCCCGACAGCAGCCACCTATACCGCAAACGGCAACGGTGTGCTATACTTTGCTGTTCCCCGACAGATTGAAGCGGCGGAAAAGATTGTTGTTGTAAAGACTGATGGTCACCCAACAGAGCCGCTATTAAACACTTGGATGACAAATCTTAATACATACGACGTCACCTTCACCGCCACGGTAGGCTCCGACACCTACACCGCCACGAAGACGGGCTACAAACTCGCCGCCGGCAAGTACTATGCCACTGAGCTGACGATGGCGAAACCAGCTCCCACGCTCAGTCTCACTAGCCCCGCCGCAGGACAGGTCATCGGCAGCGACGGCAAGAATTATGCTGCAGGTGCCTCCCTGCCCACCGGCGTGACTAAAGTGGCCATGATTGCCTACGTAGATGGCGAGAACCACGGCCTGGCCATTGCACTGGCCGACGAAAGTGGCAGTATGAACTGGAGTACGGCAAAAACCACATGCGAAGCAAAAACGCCCGCCTTCACTGGTGGTACATGGAAACTGCCCAGCCTGGATGAGTGGAAGAATATGCTGACGTATGATGGAGATTCTTATTGGAATAACAACCTGCAAACGGCATTATCTACCGCTGGTGGTAACAGCTTGCAAGAGTGGATGTATTACTGGTCGTCGACGGATTACGTTAGCGATAATACTCAAGCCTACGATGTGGAATTCATGAGTGGTTACGCCAATTTCAGCAACGAGTCCAAGACCTACACCAGCGGTATGCTGGTTCGCGCTGTTCTCGCTTTTTAACCTATTTATCCATTTACCAATTTATCTATTTTAGCCGCGCAAGCGGCTACGGATACCACCAAGGAGGGCGGCCCTCTCGCCACGGCGAGGGGATGCCGCCCTCCAACCAATAAAAGCAACAAGAGCGGTCCTCAAGGCCGCTTTTGTTTTACGTAAACCTTCCGCAAACACTATGGACAAAACCGTCTCTCAACTCCAACTTTACCAGTATTTCCTGGGATTCTTCTTGCCGAAGGGCATTCTGACTTCTTTGAGTTAGTATGGGCGGAGAGCAAGTCCCTCGACAGCCGGGAAAGCAAGAAGGACATCTTGTATACCGGGACAAAAAACTGACCTTGCACATCCGCCGCCGCAGATGGCTTACAGCAGATGAGTGTCAGATCTGCCCTTCTTCATGTACAGAGTCTGTCAAATCTTTGGGTAGTCATACCCGGAACTTTGCGGGTGAGCCGGACTTTCCAACCAGAAATTTTGACCAGCCCCGTTCTTTGGCGGCGAAGTCGCCTTGAAGGCGCGGGCGCGAAACGAGAAAAGCCGCCACCTGGCCAGGTAGACGGCTCTCGGGGCAACTGTCTTTAAGGCAGGGCGTATCGCCCGAACATCCTGCCCTTGGCCTGTTATCAAAGTCCTTTGGTCCGCGTGTCACAACAAGCTCCGGAAGCACCACGGTGGACTCCGGTATGGCAAAGATATGTATTCATTCTCACATCGTCAATATCCAACCAAAAGTTTTGACCAACAGCAAAGGGAGGGTGCGGCTTTTCCAACCACATCCTCCCTTTCACCGAAGAAAGATATCTATCTCTTCAGAGAGAAATCCAACCAGAAATTTTATTTACCCCCTATGAAAGTGGCTATTTTGTTGGTGATTTGCACGATAGAATGCCCCTGTCCGGTGATTATTGGACAGCAGAACCTTGTTGGTTTAATTCTTGCCAATACAGTGCGTTCTCTATGGACTTTGAGGGGATATATGATTGGGCTGATTTGTTTTTTGCTATGAATCAGCCTCGTTGTGCATGCTTGTCCATTAGGCCGGTGAAGGAATAGAAGATTCTATATTCTGTGAGAGCCCGTAGCAAAAAGAGCCCAAATTTGTTTCAGGGATGCCCGAAAGAGAGCGATCATTTATATTTCGCCAACCTGCCGCAAGCTCAACTGCCTTGGAGATGCTTTAGATGCGCTTCGGCTTGCGGCAGGGGCCGATTTCGGGGCTTGCCGCAAAACAATCGGCCCTACAGAGCTTGTGAGGCCGATTAGCTTGCGGCTATTTGGCGGCGGCGAAAGCAATTATCCGATGAACAAACTGCCGACGCGGAAGGCCAGAAAAGCAACCAGCCAGGCCAGAACAAGCGAATGGACTACCGTGAAAGCCGCCCATTTCCACCCCGTTTCTTTCCGGAGCGTCGTAATCGTGGCGACACAGGGGAAGTACAGCAGTACGAACAGGAGGAAGGCAAGGGCCACCGCCTGGTTCATGCCCTCGCCTTCGGTCATCGCACGGGTGAGAGACTCGTCGTCTTCCGTATGGTAGAGAATACCCATCGTGCTGACAATGGCTTCCTTGGCCGGGAGTCCCGTAAGGAGGCAGACGTTCAGTTTCCAGTCGAACCCCAGCGGCTTCATCACGGGTTCCAACCCCTTGCCGATGTCACACAGGTAGGATTCTTCTTTGTATTTCCCGTCCATCGTCCTTTCCCTCGGGAAAAACTCCAGCGCCCAGATGATGACCGATGCCGCGAGGATGACCGTCGTGATCTTGTGAAGATAGTCCGAAGTCCTTTCCCAGACATGGCTCCATGTACTTCTGAGCGTGGGCTTGCGGAATGCCGGAAGCTCCGACACGTAATCGTCGGCTTCCTTCCGGAACCACTTCGTCCGCTTCATCATGATGGCGAAGAGGATGGACAGCAGCACGCCGGCCAGGTAAATGCCCATCATCACCAGGGCCTTGCTGTGGGCGAAAAAGGCGCCGACAAACAGCAGGTACACCGGAATTCTGGCAGAACATGACATGAACGGGATCATCAGCATCGTCAGCGTCCTGTCTTTCGGATTGTCTATGGACTTGGCGGCCATGATGGCCGGCACGTTGCATCCGAAACCGAGCAGCATCGGCACGAACGACCTGCCGTGAAGGCCGATCCTGTGCATGATCTTGTCCATCAGGAAGGCAGCCCTGGCCATATAGCCGGTGTCTTCCAGCAGGGAAAGCAGCACAAAGAGGATGAAGATGTTCGGGAGGAAGGAAATGACGGCTCCGCAACCTTGCACGACGCCGTCGACCAGCAGGCTGGTCAGCCAGCCGGACGGCAGCACGCCCGCCAGCCAGGCGCACAGGATCTCCACGCCGTCTTCGATCCACTGCTGCGGCCAGGCGCCGAGGGCAAAGGTGGCTTCGAAGACCAGGAAAAGCACCACGAGCAGCAGCGGAAGGCCGATCACGCGGTTGGTCAGGACGGCGTCTATCTTTTGAAGAAGGGTATGGTCCGAATGGTCTGAACTGTGGTGGAGGGTTTCGACGAGTGCGCCGTGGATATAACCGTGGCGCGCTTTCCGGATCAGGGTTTCCGGACTTTCTTCGAGTTGTCGGGTAAGGGCCCGGGATTCCGCGCGGGCGGCTTCTACAATCCGGGATGCCATCGGAGAACCTTCCAGAAGCGGGGAAATGTATTCGGGATCTTCCAGCAGGCGGACGGCCAGATAGCGGTCGTGGTAACGGTTCGACAGCCCGGGCGAACGGGAGATCAGGGCGGTAATCTTTTCGATGGCCTTGTCCACATCCTGGCCATAGGGCACGTGGACGTGTTTCTTGACCGGCTGGCGATAGGTCTCGACGATCAGGGAAAGCAGCCTGCTGAAACTTTCCTCGGACGCGTCCAGGACCGTTGACGCAAAGCCCATCATCTCGCCGAGGGTCTCGTAATCCAGGGAATGCCCGGTAGCCAGCAGGCGGTCGTAAGCGGAAAAGGCGAGCACGGCCCGGTAATCCATATCGATTAGCCTGGAAGTGAGCCTGAGGCTGTTTTGCAGCGACATGGAATCGATAACGTCCAACACGACGGCAGGTTTCGTGGAGATAATCTTCCTGCCGATATGGACATCCTCTCCGCAGTGATTGACGAAACAGATGAGATATTCACCGAACTCGACTGTCAAATGGTGCCGGCCCGAAAAGGACAGCATCCCGCCTTCCGGCTCGTGGCCGATGACATCGACCAGGATGCGTTTGTTTCCCTTCGCAGCCAGTTCACATTCGCTACAATTGAAATTACAATTCATGCAGCAAAGATGACCGATTTTTACGGAAGAGGCAATACCAACAAATAGTGATAATTATTATCTTTGCAAAGATATGACCGAAATCATCATCAACGGCACAGCGGACCTGCCCCGGGCGGCGGAAGCGTTCCTGGCGCACATCGGCGAGGCGCGCATCGTGGCTTTCTACGGCGCGATGGGAGCCGGCAAGACGACCTTCATCACGGCGGTCTGCGAAGCCCTCGGCGTACGCGACGTGGTCAACAGCCCGACGTTCACCATCGTCAACGAATACCGGGACCGCCGCGGCGAGCCGGTCTATCATTTTGATTTCTACCGCATCAACCGTCTCTCCGAGGCGCTCGACATAGGCCTCTACGAGTATTTCGATTCCGGAGACCGCTGCCTGATCGAGTGGCCCGAGATGATCGAAGAGCTGCTGCCTGAAGACACGCTCAAGGTGCAGATCCAGGTGGAAGACGCCCAAACCCGAACCTTGTTATTCTGACCGATATGAAACGCATTCTCCTGCTGATGGCCTTCGTGCTCTCCCTGGCCTCCTGCGCCTCGCAGCCCACGCTGAAGGTCTATCCACCCACGCCTGACATCAAACCCGGCGCCATGGACCTGGAAGCCTATCTTCCCCTGCTGGAAGGCAAAAGGGTGGCCATTCTCTCCAATCAGAGCGGCATGGTCAGCGAAACCTGCCATGTGCTCGACACCCTGCTCGCGCTCAATGTCAACGTGGTTTCGATTTTTTCGCCCGAACACGGTTTTCGCGGCACGGCCGATGCCGGCGAGCTGGTGGGCAACTCCGTCGACGGCCCGACCGGCGTGCCGATCAGTTCCCTGTACGACGGCAAGGGCGGTTATCCTTCGGACGAGGCCATCTCCGAGTTCGACGTGCTGATCTTCGACCTGCAGGATGTCGGCGTCCGTTTCTACACCTACAACGTGACGATGGGCAAGATGATGTATGTCTGCGCCAAGCACGACAAGAAGATGATCGTGCTCGACAGGCCCAATCCCATCGGCTTCGTGGTGGACGGCCCGATCCTCGACATGAAATACAAGTCCGGCGTGGGCTGGTATCCCATCCCGGTCTGCCACGGCATGACGCTGGGAGAGCTGGCGCTGATGATCAACGGCGAGGGCTGGCTTCCCGAGCATGTGAAATGCGACCTGACCGTCGTCAAATGCCGGAACTACACCCACCAGTCGCGCTATGTGCTGCCCATCAAGCCGTCTCCGAACCTGCCGAACATGCGCTCGATCTACCTCTATCCCTCGCTGTGCTATTTCGAGGCCACGCCGGTGAGCCTGGGCCGCGGCACCGACTTCCCCTTCCAGATGTACGGCCATCCCAACATGAAGGGCTACAAATACTCGTTCACGCCCCGCAGCATGGACGGCGCCAAGGAGCCGCCGCAGATCGACCAGTTCTGCTACGGCGTGGATCTCCGCGAGCGTCCTTCCGATGACGAAGTCCTCGCGGCCGGCATCAACCTCGACTATGTCATCGATGCCTACAACAACCTGCACCTGGGCAACCACTTTTTCCGTTCGTTCTTCGAGCTCCTCATCGGCCGTGACTACGTGCGCCGCATGATCATGGAAGGAGCGACTTCCGACGAAATCCGGGCCATGTGGGCCAACGACATCATTTTCTTCAAGGAACAGCGCAAACCGTATCTTTTGTATGATGAATAAGCGCTTTCTGGCCTTCGCGACAGTTTTGCTGCTGGCCTTCGGACCGGTGGCCTGCCATACCATCGAGCCCGAACCTGAGCCCGAGCCGGAGCGGGAAGTGGATCCGCCCATCAACGAGCCGGCGGTCCTGCTTCATGAACGCATCGACGACGGGCGCCAGGTCACCGCGTATGTGACTTATTACGGTTCCCAGATGCCCGAAGCCGTCTCGATCACCCACATCAATTACGCCTTCGCCGAGCTGTACATGGTGGACGGCGTCTACCAGGGATTCAAGCCGCAGGGCTCGATGTCCCGCTTCGAAAGCATTGCATCCATCAAGAAGAATTACCCGAATCTGAAGATCTGCCTGAGCTTTACGCATGGCGTGGCCAATTCCGACAACAAGCAGGGCGGCAGCTTCTCCGCGCTCTGCAAGAGCGAGAGCGGCCGCAAGGCCTTTGCGGAAGACTGCATGGCCTTCCTGAACAAATACAACCTGGACGGCGTGGACCTCGACTGGGAATACCCCGGCCTGTCGTGGAGCGGCGCAGCCTGCGATGTTTCCTGCGACGTGGACAATTATGTCCTGCTGGTCAAGCAACTGCGGGAGACGTTCGGGGATAAGTATACCATCTCCTATGCGGGCTACTGCACCGACAAGGTCGCCGTCACGGGGGGCTGGCGCTATATCGACATCAAGGGCATGGACCCGTATGTCGACTATGTCAACATCATGACCTACGACCTGGACGAGGCGCCGCACCATCATTCGGCCCTCAACGATTCCCGGGCCTACAAGGACTGTTATCGTGCCGTCCAGGCGTATCTGAGTGCCGGCGTGGCCCCCGGCAAGCTGGTGCTGGGCATACCCTTCTACGGCCGCCATTCCTGGAGCAAGTCGCCGACCGCCATCACCTACCGGAAGATTCTGGAGATGGATCCGTACCAGTACCGCCGCAACAAATGGGACGAGCAGGCCAGTTGCCCCTATGTGGAGACCATGAGCGGAGAGTTCTTCTGCGGCTACGACAACCCCCGCAGCATCGCGGCCAAGGGCGAGTGGGTCCGCAAGCAGGGCATGCGCGGCCTGATGTTCTGGGAATACGACCAGGACGACGCCCGCGGCACGCTCCGCCATGCGGTCTGGAATGCCGTCATGACCCAATAAAACCAACGATATGGCTGTCATCGGTGTGGACCTGGGCGGAACGAAGGTATCCGCCGCCCTGTTTTCCGATAAGGGAAAACTGCTCAAGAAAGCGTACCGGCTGCTCGAAGGCGCCACCGGCTCGGCCGTCGGCGTGATCGTGGCCGAGATGATCGTCTCGCTGCGGGCACAACGGCCCGACCTGCCCGTGGAAGCCGTGGGCATCTGCGTGCCGGGCATCGTCTACTCCAAGCGCGAAACCGTCTGGGCGCCCAACATCCCGGGATGGGACAATTACCCCCTGAAGAACGACTTGCAGGCTGTCCTGGGCGACCCTTCCATCAAGATCTCGATGGCCAGCGACCGCACCTGCTATATTCTGGGCGAGGTGTGGAAAGGCGCGGCGCAGGGTTGTGCCGATGCCATCTACCTGGCTGTCGGCACGGGCATCGGCGCCGGCATCCTGCTCGACGGGCACATCATCCATGGCGCGAACGACATCGTGGGCGCGACGGGCTGGATGGCGCTGGAGACGCCTTTCAAAGACGAATTCATTCCCATGGGCTGCTTCGAATACTATGCGTCCGGAAACGGCATCGGGCTGCAGGCCAAGAAGTTGTATGGGGACGAGCGCATGACCAGCTACGATGTCTTCGCCCAATATGGCAAAGATCCCGTGTCGACGCAGATCCTCGACAAGGCCATCCAGTTCTGGGGCATGGGCGCCGCCAATCTGGTAAGCCTTTTCAACCCCCAGAAAGTCATCTTCGGCGGCGGGCTCTTCGGCCCGGCCGTCCGCTTCATCGACCGCATTTACGGCGAAGCGCGCAAATGGGGACAGCCCATCTCAATGCGCGACGTGAAGTTCTGCCCTTCGGCCCTGGAGGGTGATGCCGCCCTGCTGGGCGCTGCCTATCTCTGTCTTTGGGAAATGAACCATTAGTGTATGGCTGTCAAACAATACAACACCACGGCTGTCTTTGCCGCTGCCTGTGCAGGGATGGCCTTTTTCGGGGTGGCGATGCTCTCGCTGGGCCCGATCCTTGGCAAGTTGGGCGCCATGGTGGGGGATGGTGCGAACACCCTGCCTTCCACCCTGTCGATCGGCATCATCCTGGGCACGGTGGTCTTCGGGCCGGTGGTCGACAAGTTCGGCTACAAGGGCCTGCTGATCACGGCTTCGGTGCTGGCGCTGGCCGGCCTGCAGGGGCTGGCCCGTTTCCTGCAACTGCCGCTGCTGCACGCTTCCATGTTCTTCCTCGGCCTGGGCGGCGGCATCCTGAACGGCCTGACCAATGCCGTGGTCTCCGACATGTATGACGATGACAGGCGGGGCGGACGTCTCGGCGTGCTGGGTGCCTTCTATTGCATCGGCGCGCTGCTCTGGACCCTGCTCAACTATTTCATCCCCAACTACAACATCCCCCTGAACGCGATTTCCGCCGTCATGACGATCTTCATCGTGTTCTATGGCTGCATCGCTTTCCCGGCTGCCAAGCCTTCGGAGAATGTCTCGCTGAACCAGTCGCTGGGCCTGCTGAAATATCCGGCGCTGCTGCTCTTCGCGGTGGTGCTGTTCTTCGAAAGCGGTTTTGAAGGCTGCAGCGGCAGTTTCACCGTGGAATTTTTCAGCCGGACCACGCCGATGGATACCCGGACGGCGACCCTGGCCATGACGGTCTTTACCCTCGGCATGATGGCGGGGCGCTTCCCGCTGGGGGCGATCACCCGCCGCCTCAAGGCGCTGGGCACGCTCTACCTCTATCTGAGCGTGGCGCTCGCGGGCGTGGTGATCTTCACGCTCTGCAACGGGGCCGCCGGGGCTTATGTCTCGATGGGGCTCATCGGTTTCGGCGTGGGCGCCACCTATCCGGTGGTCCTGAACTACATCGGCGGAGCGTTCCGCAACAATTCGGGGACGGCCATGTCGATCGCCATTTTCATCGGGCTGCTGGGACAGTTCACCTTCAACCGCCTGACCGGCAACGCCTTCACGCTGGGCCGCTACGCCACGCTGCCTGCGCTCCTTTTCACCGCCATCGTGGCGATGATGGTCATCGTCCCCATCGCCATCCAACAAGTCAACAAAAAATAAGAAATAGCCATGATTACACAGAACTATGCCAAAGAATGGAAGCGCAACGCTTTCGTCGTGATGGACAAGATTGAAGCCACGCAGCTGGAAAACATCCGCAAGGTGGCCGAAGTGATGGCCGACACCATCGAAGCCGGCCGCTGGGTGCATACCTTCGGCTGCGGCCACGCCAACCTTCCCATCGAGGAAATGTACCCCCGCATCGGCGGCTTCGTCGGCTTCCATCCGCTCTGCGAGATTCCGCTCACCTTCTTCACCCACATCGTGGGTGAGATGGGCATCAACCAGTTCCTCTTCCTGGAACGCACGGAAGGTTACGGCAAGACCATCATGAGCAGCTGGAACTTCGACCGCCGCGACTGCATCTGGCTCTTCTCGCACACCGGCATCAACGCCGTCAACATCGACGTGGCCCTCGAGGCGAAGCGCCTGGGCATGAAGGTCATCGTGTACGGTTCCGCCGGCGAGACGGGCGACAAGGTGCCGCGCCACTCCTGCGGCAAGAACCTCTTCCAGCTGGCTGACTACGTGGTGGACTCCTGCTGCCCGCTGCAGGACGCTTCCGTGAAGATGGAGAAGGAATTCGACAAGATCGGACCGCTATCGACCGTCGCCTTCGTGACCACGGTCTGGATGACCCTCGGCACCGTCGCCGAGATCCTGGAGCAGCGCGGCGTCAAGCTCTACATCCACCCGTCGCACAACGTACCCGGCGACACCACGGCCCACGAGCGCCTCGACGCCTGCATCAAAGAGTATCGCCGCCGCGTCGCCGGGGTATGAGTTACGGGGCTCTTAGCGCCTGATGGCGCTGCTATCTCAGATCGAAGCTCACGCCGACGCGCAAATCGAACGAGAGGGGATGCTCCCGGTAGTAATCGGGCAGATCCCCTTTCTGTTTGGGATGCCAGGCGATGCCGGGCTCCGCGTAGAGGCCGATATGCTCGCTGAGCTTGAGTTCGAGGCCCGTCGCGGCGCTCAGCGAGAACAGGAAGGGATGCCGGTCGATTGTTTCGGAGACGTCCTGTTGCCGGCCGTTCCGCTTGTAGAGGCGGCCGGCGACCATCCATTCCACCTCACCGCCGGCGGCTGCATACCAGTTCAGCCGTTTCGCGTCGATCAGGGTGAAAAGGCCCCGGACCGGAAGGCCGATGTAGTGCATCCGGTATTCCCATTCAGGACCGCCTGTAAAGCGGATCCGGCTGCGGTGAAAGGCGTAGTCGAGGCCCGTGCCGAAAGCAAAGCGCCCCGGCCCGTCCAGCTGAAGGGCGATGCCGGCCTTGACGGGCAGGTCGCAACGTACCTCCCCCTTCCCCGGGGCAAGGGCCATCTGGTCATTATTTTCGCCGGGAAGGCCCATAGCGGGCCATGGCTCCGCATCCTGTACAGTCCCGTTTCCGAAGTAATACGCATCCTTGATCTGCGAGAGCGGTTCCTGCGTCGCGCCCCGGGACTGCAGGAAGGACGGATCCACATGCACGCGGCCCGAGAGGCGGGTGCGGCGCCGGGAAGCCGGTTCTTCGGGCATCGCTTCTCCTTCCTCTCCGTAGGCGATGACAGGTTCCGGCGGGGCCTCCGGCTGCGTGGTCGGCTGCACGGCTTCCGGCTGGGTGTCGGCCGGCTGCGCGGCTTCTGGCTGCATGGCTTCCGGCTGGATGTCGGTCGGCTGCATGGCTTCCGGCTGGCCGGCGGCGACCCGGTGCCGGCGTTCGGGCAGCAAGGTGACGGGCGCGAGGGGGGATAATGCGGGAGCGTCTAGGACGGGTCGGGCTTCCGCGACCAGGCGGGAGATCGGCTCCGTCCGGCTCGGTCCGGGCGTGCGGAGCAGCACCAGCAGCAGAAGGACGGCTGCGGCAGCGCCCGCAAACAGTAGCGGCAGGATGCGCCCGGTTTTCCGGCCGGCAGCGGCTGGATCGGGCAGCTCGAGCTCGTAGTCACCGAGCTTTTCCTGAAAAGCTTGGGTCCAGTTATCTTTCATGGTCTTGGTATTCATGAATCCATTTCGTGAGCAAGCCTTTGGCACGGTGCAGGTTGGAGGCTGATGTACTCTCCCCGATGCCGAGCAGCGCGCCGATTTCCTTGTGGCTCATCTCTTCGAATATATACAGATTGAAAACGGTCCGGTAGCGCTCCGGGAGTCGCCGGACCATGTCCAGCAGGGCACTTTGCGGAATTCCGGACAGGTCGGGCGTATCGTCCGGCTCGGGCAGGTCGCCAAAACTCTCCAGCGGAACCTCCTGCCGTTTCTTGCTGGCGCGGAGATACTGGAGCGCCTCGTTGACCGCGATCCGACGGCTCCAGGCCTGGAGCGATCCGGTGCCCCGGTAGGCGAAACTGTCGAAGCGGGTGTAGATCTTGATAAACACTTCCTGCAGCAGGTCTTTGACATCGTCGTTGTTGCTGACATAGCGGGCGCATACGGCAGCCAGATAGCGGTGAAACTGCTCGTAGAAAGCCCGCTTCGCGGAAGTCATGCCTCCGCGAAGCGCTTCAATCAACTCTCTTTCCTTCTCTGCAGAAGCGGGAATCATCTGCTTATTTCCCGGAATACTTGCCGGCAAACAAGATGGTTCCGGTGCTCGATTCGGTGATCAGGTAGAGGAACGGATGGTCCGCATGGAAAACCACTTTCTGGGGCGGCGCAATGGGCGCTGCAGCGGTAAGCATGCCAATGACGGTCACGGCCGCCGCTTCCGTGCCTTCCTCGTCGACCTTGATCACGGCGTCCTGCTGGACAAAGCCCACGAAGCTGGCATAGTCGCTCATGGCCTTGAAATCTGCCTTTGGGGTGAAGGACTGCGGCATGCCCAGGTCCTTGAGGATGTCATTGAGCCCGATGTGGTATTGGGTCTCGAAACGCGGGATCCAAAGGTCTGCCTCGACATCCCAGACGGTGTACACCGATACTCCCTTGCCCATGGCGGCGCTGATCTCGCGCACGGTGTGGCCTTCCTTGGGCAGCACGACGGTCATGGCGAAGTTTCCGTTACCGTAGGGAAGCCGGATGGCCTGCCAGATTTCCGTCTCGCCGTACTGGAATTTTTGGCCGTCCTGCTTCATCATCTTGACCTTGCCCTTGCTGCCGTCTTCCTGGTAGAAGGTCTCGTTGCCTGAGGCGCTCTTGGGGAATTTCTTCTGCCACTGGCTCTTGAAGTAAAGGGCGTTGACCAGATAAGCCAGATAGGAAGGGTCCACCTCGTTGAGCACATGGGGAATCAGTCCCTTCGTCTGCTTGTCGCACCACTTGTTGATGACGTCGGCCGAGGCCTTCGTCTTGGTGAAGTCCAGCGCTTCAAGCGTGGCTTTGTAGCTGGTGCCGACGGCATCCTTGTACGGCGTTTTCAGCGTCATGGTCTTGTTGTAGAAGATCGCGTCGGCCAGGGCCAGGTCCGTCTTCTTGTCGAGCTTCGGCAGCTGCTCGAGCATCAGTTTGGCCCAGGCGTTGATCTCGGCGGTTTCGCCTTCGCCGTAGCCCAGGGTCCGGCAGATCTCGGCGGCCGTCTCGCCCTGCGCACCGTTGAGCAGCATGCCGAGGGCAAGCTGCAGGCTCAGCGGCGAAACGATCCATTCGTTTTGCTTTTGCTTCAGGGCATTTTCGTCGATCTTGTCGATGAAGCGGCCGGCGAAGCTGTTTCCGGCCGTCACGAATTCCGTCTGCTTCGTGGTCAGGGCGATGGGCGAGTAGGGGTTGTTTCCATCGTCTTTCCCGCCTTCCTGCTCCAATCCGTTGCAGGAGAACAGCAAGAACAGGGAAATCACGACCGCTGTGCTTTTCCAAAAAGGTCTTTTCATGGTTTCTTGTATTTGTCTATTCTCCTAAATGCCGGATACCCGGAAACCTTGCGCGGTCATGATCATTCTTTGCCCGTAAATGCTCCGGCAAAGAGAATCGAACCGGACGAGCGCTCGACGATCATGTAGAGGAACGGGTGGTCGCAGTGGAAGTTGATGATCTTCGGCGGCTCAGGAATGGCAGTGGCGCCCATCATGCCGGCCGAGGTGACGGCCGCGGCCTCAGAGCCTTCCTCATCGACCTTGATGATGGCGTCCTGCTGCACGAAGTCCAGGTAGTCGGCGTTCAGCGACATGGCCTTGAAATCGGCACCCGGGGCGAAAGACCCCGGCATGCCCATGTCCTTGAGGATGTCATTGAGCTTGATGTGGTACTTCGCCTCGAAGCGCGGCAGCCAGAGGTTGACCTTCGTGTCGGCATACATGTGGCTGCGAAGCTCTTCCCAGGCTTCCTGGTCGAGCGAAGCGAGGACTTCCGTGACCGTATGGCCTTCTTTCGGCAGCAGTACGTACATCGAATAGGCACCCTCACCGTAAGGAAGCCGGATCCGCTGGCAGAGATCATTTTCCCCGTACTCGAATTTCCGCTCTTTCTCCATCATCCACACCTTCTTTTCCTCGCCCGAGTCTAGATGAAACGGACGTTCCTCCGACTCCGACTTCTTGAAAGGATACATCCAGGTCCCTTTGAAGTAGAGCGCATTGAGCAGATACGCGAACATGTCGGGATTGACTTCGTTCAGGACACTGGGAATCAGTCCGTTGGTTTGTTTGCTACACCAGCCGTTGATGGCACGGAGCGTCGCATTCTCGTTCTTGAAGTCCAGATTCTTCACTTCGGCGCCATAATATTTCTCGACCTGGCTCCTGTATTTTTTCTCGATGGGATAGATCTGGTTGACGAACACAGCGTTGCCGATGACCAGTTTCGTGGCGGGGTCGAGCTTCGGAAACCGGTCGAGCAGCAGGCGGTTGAAATCGTTCAGGGCCTGCATGTCCGACGCCTCAAAGCCGAGCGTATGCGCGATCTCGCCGGCTGTCGCGTTCCGGGCGCCGTTGAGGATGACATTGAGCAACATCTGCAGGCTGACCGGCGAGACGAACCAGTCCTTATCCTCGTTCCGGTCGATCTGCTGGAGGAACTTGAAGGAGAAATCATGGCCGGCAGCGGCCATTTCTTTCTGCGCGGGCGTCAGCTCGAGCGTCTGTGCGGACACGCAACCGGCGGCCAGCATAGCAAACAAAGCAATCTTTTTCATCGTTTTAATCATTGTTCAACTCCCGGATATCCACCTGGTCGCGGTGCGAAGTACCCAGGAGCCATTCGCTGTACCAGTCGGCCATGCGCCAGAAGAAGTACTCGTTCATGTCGCCAAAACCGTGCCGCTGGCCGGGAAGGACGAGCATCTCGAAGCGTTTGTTGGCCCGGATCAGGGCGTTGACCACGCGGATGGTGTTGCTCGGGCTGACGTTGTCGTCGATGTCGCCCGTGACGAGCAGCAGGTGCCCCTTGAGGTTGCCGGCGATGTCCTGGTTCTTGGCGACGCTGTACTTGAACGTCGTGTCACCGGAGGCCGAGACCTCCTCGAGGACGCCGTGGTGCTGCTCGCTCCACCAGCGGTTGTAGATGCTGTTGTCGTGGTTGCCGGCGCAGGAGACGGCTGCCTTGTAGAAATCAGGGTACTTGAGGATGGCTGCGGTCGACATGAAGCCGCCGCCGCTGTGGCCGTGCATGCCCACGCGGTTGATGTCGATGAACTTGTAGCGGGACGCCAGCTGCTGGACGGCGTACTTATGGTCTTCGAGCGGATAGTCGCGCATGTTGCCGTAACCGAAGTTGTGATACCACTTCGAGCGGTTCGGGTGGCCGCCGCGCTGCCCCACCGTGATCACGATGAAGCCGATCTGCGCGAGGCGGTCGGTGCGGGTGAAACCTTTCGACCATGCCTCGTTGTTGCCTTCCACCTGCGGACCCGGATATACGTAGTCGATGATCGGATAGACTTTCGTGGAATCAAAGTCATACGGCTTGTACATGTAACCGTAGAGATCGGTCACGCCGTCGGCGGCTTTCACCTTGAACGGGGTGGGGAACTGGTAGCCTGCGGCCAGCAACTGCGACAAGTCGGCCTGGTGCAGGTGCATCACCTGGCGGCCCGTGGCGTCGAAGAGTGCCACTTCCGGCGTGGCGTCCACGCGGGAGTAGTTGCTCACGAAGAACTTCGCGTCGTCGCTGAAGCTGTTGGAGTAGGCATTGTAGTCAGGCACGTCGAGGCGCTTCATGCCGCTGCCGTCCAGGCCGATGCGGTAGACGTGGCCGTTGTAGGGATTCTCGTCCTTGTCGACGCCCATCGCCAGGAAGTAGACGACCCGGGCGGCCTCGTCGACGGCGAGGACGTTCTCCACGTGGAAGGCGCCGTTGGTGATCTGGCGCTTCAGCGTACCATCGGCACCATAGAGATAAAGATGGGCCCAGCCGTTGCGTTCGCTCCACCAGATGACTTCCTTGCCGTTGTTGATGAAGCGGGGGTTGCGGACCTCCACATAGGTGTTGAGGGTTTCGTGGACGACGACGCGGGCGCTGTCTTCCGCCACGTTGACGCGGAGCAGGTCGGCACGCTTGAGGTCGCGGCTGCGGCGCATCATGTAGAAGCCGTCGTTGTCGCCCATCCAGACGCTCTTGCGCCAGTCGTCATAGCGGTAGGCGTTCCTGTCGGTGCGGCTGAGGAGCTCGGTGTCCTGGTCCTTGTAGGCGCTGATGTTGATCTGGCGGAAGCTCTCGTCGGCCATATTGAAGATGTAAAGATGATTGACGGGGCCGGGCTCGCCGGGCATCTGGTATTTGTAGGTCTGCAGGGTCGGACGCGGCTGGGCCACGGAGTTGATGACCCAGAGTTCCTTGACCTGGCTCATGTCGTATTTTTCGACAGCGAAGTGCTTCGAGTCGGGCGACCAGTTCACGTAGTTGGCGCGGCGCTCGGTCGTGTCTTTCATCTCGGCGCCCCGGTAGTTGCTGCCGCCCCAGTAGAACTCCTTCGTGCCGTCGAACGTGAGGCGGTGGTCCACTACGGTGGAGTCCTTGTCGTCCTCCATCAGCTTCTTCACGTCGTCCATCGTCATCCAGTAGAGGTCGTAGCCCTTGGAATACACGGCCTTCGTGCCGTCGGGCGAGATGCAGGCCCAGCGCGGATAGTCTTTCTCCTCTTCGTTCTCCGTCACGTCGACCAGCTGGCCGGTGGCGAGGATGTATTCGAAGCGATAGACTTTCTTTTCTTTCTGGGGCTTGCCCTTGGGCTTTGCCTTTGCCGTGTCGGCATCCGCTTTCTTCTTCTCCTTCTTTTCGACCATCTCGGTGCTCTGCACCTCGAACGTGAACTTGCTGTCGTCCTTCAGCTCGAGCTTGCGGAGCGGAAGGTGCTGGGCGTCGAACGGGTCCTTGACGATGGCCGAGACTTCCATCGCCAGGCGCTCCATGTCGAAGGCCTCGGTACGGGTCCTGGCGACCGGGTCGACGATGTAATACTTCGTTCCCTGGGAATCCTTCCAGGAGTACCAGAACTTGTCGGAATTCTTGAACCAGTTGGGACGGATGGATGTGCTGAACACCATGGCGTTCACCTTCTTGGCGGAGAACTGGTCTGCCAGGGCATAGTTCGGCTCCTGGGCTGATGCGGCGACGCAGCACAGCAGTGCGGCGAAGCAGAGGAAAAGCACTTTTTTCATATGATCAGTAAGTTAATTGATTTACAGTGTGTTGCGGGGCCATTCGCCGACTTCCATGTCTTTGAGCCGGCCGTCTTCGATGCGGAAGCGGAGGGCGGTGCGGACCAGGTGGAAGCCCTGCAGGCCGGCGGCGCCGGGGTTGAGCACCATCATGTCGTAGTGTTTGTCGTAGACCACCTTGAGGATGTGGGAGTGCCCGCAGACGAAGATTTTGGGCCGGTAGGCCTCGATCAGGCGCAGGGCGCGGTAGTCGTAGCGCCCGGGATAGCCGCCGATGTGGGTCATCAGCACGCTCATCCCGTCCTGCTCGAAGAAGCGCATCACCTTGGTGAAATCGCGCACGTCGTAGCCGTCGCAGTTGCCGAACACGCCCACCAGCGGCTTGAAGGTGGCAATCTCCGAAAGGGTGGCTTCGTTGCCGAAATCCCCGGCGTGCCAGATCACGTCGACCGGGGCCAGGAAGTCTTCCAGCTTCTTGTCGAAGTAACCGTGGGTGTCGGAGATCAGTCCGATGTAGGCCATGCGATTTACAGTTTGATGATGATTTTCTTGCGGTAGAGCCACATCGCCATGCCCACGAAGAGGGCGACATAGCAGAGGGCGAACATCAGCGACGCGTATTCGTTGTCGCCGAAGATGCTCACGCAGCAGTTCCGGTAGAACCAGTTCAGGCAGTTGGTCGTCTTGCCGTCGGGCGTCGTCCAGTGGATCATGCGGCCCAGGACCTTCACGGTCAGGCCCGCCATCACGAAAGCGAAGAGCGGGTTCATGCCCATGGCCTTGAAGGGGACGAACGCTTTCTCCTTGCCTTTGACATCGATGAACCAGATGAAGAAGGCCAGGCAAAAGATGGCCCAACCGCCGGCATAGAGCACGTAGGAACCGGTCCAGAGCGCCTTGCAGACGGGCAGCCAGATGCTCCAGACGCAGCCCAGCGCCAGGCAGATCGCGGCGGTCGTGTAGAGCCTGGCCACCGCCTCGGTCTTGTTTTCCGTATGGCGGATCATCTGCCCGATGAAATAACCCAGCAGCACGGTGCCGGCGCCGGAAAGCGCGCCGAGCAGGCCTTCCGGGTCGAAGGCGATGCCGTAGCCGTGGTATACGTGGTTCTCACCCACGAGCGCGATGTCGATCTTGCCCGAGATATTCCCTTCCAGCGTAGCCCAGCCCGGCTCCGTGCCAAACACGTAGAGAATGAGCCAGTGGAGGCAGGTCACGCCGGCGATGCCCCAGAGGATCTTCCGGGGTGTCTTGAGTAGCAGCGCCAGGAAACCGCCCAGCACGTAGCACATGGCGATGCGCTGCAGCACGCCGAACACGCGGTAGTGCTGGATCCAGTACACCCAGTTCTGGCCGAAGGTCCAGGACGCGTCATGCGGGGAGGTGGGGTAAAAGGGGAAGAGGTTCAGGCCCGTGCCTACCAGGAAGATGAGGATGCCGCGCCTGACCAGTTTCCAGGCGCTCTGCCTGTTGAGGGCGTCGCCGTATTTGGCGAACGAGAAGGCCATGGCCACGCCGACGCAGAACAGGAAAAAGGGAAACACGAGGTCGGTCGGCGTGCAGCCGGTCCACGGCGCGTGCCGGAGGGGCGGGAAGATGTGCGCCCAGCTGCCCGGATTGTTGACCAGGATCATCCCGGCCACGGTCATCCCCCGCAGGACATCGAGGGCGACATATCGTTGGGTTTTCGTTTGTTCCATATTCCACAAAGATAAGATAAAAAAACCGTATCTTTGTCTTCCGATGGAACTCTTCTATTCTAAAAACATAGCAGACGGCGGCCGGACGCTCGACGCTGACGAGTCGGGCCACTGCGTGCGGGTGCTGCGCCATCGGCGCGGCGATACCATCCATGTCGTGGACGGCCGCGGCATGCTCTACCGCTGCACGATCGTGGACGACGACCCCCGCGCCGTCCTCTTCGACGTGGACGAATGGGTCGAGAACTACGGCAGCCACGATTACTGGCTGCGCATGGCGGTCTGCCCGCCCAAGAACACCGACCGTTTCGAATGGTTCGCCGAAAAGGCCACGGAGATCGGCGTCGACGTGATCTCGCCTGTTTTCGGCGACTACTCCGAGCGAAAGGTCTTCAAGCCCAAGCGCATCGAGCGCCTGCTCGTCAGCGCCGCCAAGCAGTCGCACAAGGGCGCTATCCCGCAGCTCGACGAAGCCACGACCGTCACGGAGTTCCTCCGGCAGGAGCACGAAGGCCTGAAACTCATCTGCTATTGCGACGAAGCCACCGGCAAGGTCGACATCAAAACGGCCCTTGCGGCTTGCCTTGCGGGTGATGCTGAGGCGCGTTGGGAACCCGCGTGGCTGTCGGGCACTCGCCACGCGGAACGCCCAACGCTCCACCAGGCCAACGCACACCCGCAAGGCAAGCCGGCCATTACGATCCTGATTGGTCCGGAAGGGGATTTCTCCCGTGCCGAAGTGGCCCTCGCCCTGGAGCGCGGCTGGCAGCCCGTCTCCCTCGGCGACTCCCGCCTCCGCATAGAAACCGCCGCCATCGTAGCGACAGCGGCGGTCTATCTGACGTTCAGCAAGTAAGCTATTTCAACCCGCGATTCTCCAGCAGGCCGTCGACGCTGGGCTGACGACCGCGGAAGTTCTGGTACATCACCATGCCCTTGTCAATGCCGCCCGGGGTCAGCACATACTGACGGAAGCGCTGCGCCACCTCCTGGTTGAAGATGTCGCCCGTCTCCTTGAAGGCCTGAAAAGCGTCGCAGTCGAGCACCTCGGCCCAGATATAGCTGTAGTAGCCGGCGCTGTAGCCGCCGCCGATCGAGTGGCTGAAATTCGTCACGCTGTAGCGGGGGAGGATCTGCCTGGGGATGCCGCGCTCCGCCAGTTTCTTCGCCTGGAATTCCATCACGTTCAGGTTGGCGGGCACTTCTTTCAGCACATGCAGGTCCATGTCCACATAGGAAGCGGCGAGGTATTCGACCGTGGCGAAGCCCTGGCCGTACTTGTCGCTCGCCTGAATCTTGTCGATGAGCTCCTGCGGCATCACTTCGCCCGTCTTGTAGTGCTTCGCATAGACGCGCAGCACTTCCGGTTCGAAGGCCCAGTGCTCGTTGATCTGGGAAGGCAACTCCACAAAGTCGCGCTCGGTGCCGCTGACGCCGCTGTAGTGGACGTTGCGGAAGAAAGAGTGCAGTGCGTGGCCGAACTCATGGAACATGGTCTCCACGTTGTCGAGGGTCTGGAGCGCGGGCTTGTCGCCGGACGGCAGGGTCATGTTGCAGACGTTCGTCACGATGGGCTGGACGCGCTGTGCGCCGTCGTAGGTCTGGCCGCGGAAAGCACCGCACCAGGCGCCGGCACCCTTGCCGTCGCGCGGGAAGTAGTCGCTGTAGAAGATGGCGATGACGTTGCCCTCGCGGTCGATGACATCCCACGACTTGGCCGTCGGCTCATACTGCGGATAGTCTTCGGTGCGCTCGTTGAACGACAAGCCATAGAGCTTGTTGGCCACATAGAAGATGCCCTGCTGCACCTGGTTGATCTCGAGATACTCGGACACCTGCTCCTCGTCGATGTTGAACTTGGCTTTCTTGGCCTTGTCGAGGTAGTACATGTAGTCCCAGGGCTGGGGCTCGCCCTTCACCTTGTCTTTCTTCATCATGGCCTTGATGTCGGCGAGTTCTTCGTTGGCCTTCTTCACGGCCGGCGCCCAGATCTGGTCGAGCAGGGCGTAGACGTTGGCGGCGTTCTCGGCCATGCGGTCCTTGAGCGACATGGCGGCGTAGTCGGTGTAGCCCATGATGTTGGCGCGTTTCAGGCGCAGCTCGATGATGCGGGCGGCGATGGCCTTGTTGTCGTACTGGTCGTTGTGGTTGCAACGGTTGTTGTACATCTCGTAGACCTGCTGGCGCAGCTTGCGGTTCTTGCAGTACTGCAGCACGGGGTTGCAGCTGGGACGCTGCATGTTGAAGCTGTATTTGCCTTTCTGCCCGATGCGTTCGGCCAGGGCGGCGGCTCGGTTGATGTTGTCCTGCGGCAGGCCCTCGAGATCCTTGACGTTGTCGACTGTCACATAGGTGTTGTTGGTGTCGTGCAGCAGGTTCTGGCTGAACTGCAGCTGCAGGGTCGAGAGCTCGAGGTTGATTTTGGCGATCTCTTCGCGCCTGGCGTCGTCGAGCAGGGCGCCGCCGTTGACATAGCCGTCGTAGGTCTTCTGCAGGAGGCGCATCTGTTCTTTGTCGAGATGGTATTTCTCGCGGTGGTCGTAGACATACTTCACCTTTTCGAAGAGTTTCTTGTTCATCCGCATCTCATTGCTGTGGGCAGCGGTGATCGGGTTCATCTCGCGGGCGAAGGCCTGGAGCTCGGGCGTGGAGCTGGCGCTGTTGAGCGATCCCCACACGGAGCGGACCTTGCCGAGCAGTTTGCCGCTCTTGTCGAGGGCGGCGATCACGTTGTCGAAGCTGGGTTCTTCCGGGTTGTCCACGATGGCCTGGATCTCGGCCTTCTCGGCCTCCATGCCCTTGAGCATGCCCTCGCGGTAGTTGTCGATGGTGAAGACCTCGAACGGAGGAATCTCATACGGCGTTTTGTAGCGTTTCTGCAGGAAGGGGTTCTGCGCGTCGGCGGGGCTCCATACGGCCAGTGCGAGCGCGGCGATCAGGATCAGTTTTTTCATACAGGAGGGTTTGTTTGATAGGTTCATTGCAAGCTTGACTTCCGTACAAAGATAATTAAAAAAAAACTTGGCTTCCGGTAAAAAATGCATACCTTTGCATCCCGGTTTAATCTAATCGGGATTTCAATGATCACACTGATAGATGGCACAAGCTTGCATCGCGCAGGCCTGATGGGAGACACGAACATATACGAACTGCGGGGATCCCAGTTGCACAATCGATATTATTTACTGAGCGGACCCGGAAGCCGCGAACTGCTCTCCGCTCCTGAAATGGTCGGCTTCCCTTGCTATTCCGCTCTTCTCGAGGAAACTGTCGCCGCTCTTCGCCATCTGCAAGCCAATGGCCTGGGCGGCGATCTCGATATCTTCACCATCCTTCGCGGAGGCCTCAACTATCCGCTGGAAGAAGCAGCGTTCCGCTGCGGGATCCGCGTGCGCGACATGCATTTCGTTTCCTGCGAGCGCATTGCCGAGAACCACGTGATCAAGGGACTGGAGATCAAATACGACAAGATCTATCCCTCGCGAAACCGCGTGCTGGCCATCGGTGACATCCTGGCCACCGGCGATACGCTCCGCCACTGCTTCGAACACCTGATGCAGAAGTTCCTGCAGAAGGGCGGCAGCATCCGCCGCCTCCTCTTCTTCACCATCGGCGGTACCCGCGCTTTCCCGCTGATGGAAGCGCTTTCTACGAAACTCAGCGCCATCTTTGCCGGCTTCGAAGGCATCGACTGCTTTTTCTTCGAGGGCGCCTTTACCGTCTATGAAGACAAAGGCGTGAGCGGTATCAACCATCCGGACATCGACTTCGGCTGGAAAGGCGGCGTGGTCTCTCCCGAATTCCGGCGTTTCATCGTCGACCGCCCGGACGCGCTGCTGGAGAAATGCATCATCTACGACGGCGGCGCCCGCCGCTACAACCTGCCCGAGCACTTTGCGGAAGTGCTCGAATATTGGGAAGGCATCCAGGAGCGCGCTGCGCGCATCGACATGCGTGCGCTGCTCGAGGAGAAGCTTGGCTATGCCGGTCCCATCGAATTTGAAGAGTGGCTGGACGTCACCCATCTCCGCGGTCTGGAAGACCTCGGCCCCCTCTGGGCCGACGAGCAGGCACTGCTGCAGCGTGACATCGATCTGCGCGCCGTAGCCGCCCGTCGCATCCAATCGATCAATAACCTTAAAAAGCAATATGAAAAAGATTGATGTTGACTACACCGATCGCGCGGTGGACCGCGCCGGACGGAAATCGAACCTGAGTATGTTCATGGTGATGCTTGGCTTCACCTTCTTCTCGGCCAGCATGTGGGTGGGACAGCAATTGGCTGCCGGCCTCAACTGGTGGGGCTTCATCTGGGCTCTTCTGCTGGGTGGCCTGTTCCTGGCTGCCTATACCGGATCGCTGGGATTCATCGGCGCTGAAAGCGGACTTACGCTCGACATGCTCGCCCGCAGGAGCTTCGGCACGAAAGGCAGCTACCTGCCCAGCGCAATGATCAGCTTCACGCAGATCGGCTGGTTCGGCGTGGGTCTGGCCATGTTCGCCATCCCGGTGGCCAAGGAACTGATGGGCCTCGACGTGACCCCCGACTACATGCCCTGGCAGGGTTATGTCCTGGTGATCATCGCCGGTGTGCTGATGACCGCCAGTGCCTACTTCGGCATCACGAGCCTGACCATCATCAGCTATATCGCCGTCCCGGCCGTCGCCATCCTCGGCACGCTGGCCATGGTGCTGGCCATCCGCCGCGGTGACATGGGCCTGATCGAGCAGTTCTCGATCGGTACGAAGAACCTCGGCATCATCGCCGGCGCGGGCCTGGTCATCGGCAGCTTCGTCTCCGGCGGCACGGCGACGCCCAACTTCACGCGTTTTGCCAAGAGCAGCCGCGTGGGCCTCTGGACCACCGTCTTCGCCTTCTTCATCGGCAACTCGCTGATGTTCCTCTTCGGTGCCGTCTCCAGCATCTATGCCGGTGGCAACGACATCTTCGAGGTGATGCTCAACCTCAATCTCTTCTACATCGCCGTGCTGGTGCTCGGCCTCAACATCTGGACGACCAACGACAACGCCCTCTATACGGGCGGCCTGGGCCTGTCGAACATCTTCGGTCTCTCCAAGAAAACGATGGTCATCATCTCGGGCATCATCGGTACGCTGGCTGCCGTATGGCTCTACTGGAACTTCTGCGGCTGGCTCAACGTGCTCAACTGCACCCTGCCGCCGGTGGGCATCATCCTGATCATCCACTACTTCATGTACCGCAAAGATTACAAGAACAATACGGTTCCGGAGAAGATGGTCGACTGGTACGCCGTACTGGGTGTGGTGCTGGGCGCCGTGGTGGCCAACCTGGTGAAATGGGGCTTCCCCGCCATCAACGGCATGATCGTCGCGACGATCTGCTTCCTGATCGGACAGGCGGTTCAGAAAAAGAAATAATCCCGCAACCCCGGGATGAGAGAAAGCCCGCAGCGGACAGCCCGTTGCGGGCTTATTCGTGCTTCAGCAGGCAGGTCGCCTGTGCGGCGATGCCTTCTTCGCGCCCGACAAAACCCAGGCGCTCGGTGGTCGTGGCTTTGACAGAGACGGCGTCGAGCGGCAGGCCGAGCACGGCGGCCAGGGTCCGGCGCATCGGCAGGACATGGGGTGCGATCTTCGGTTTCTGGGCCATCAGCGTGCCGTCGACATTGGCGATCTCCCAGCCGGCGCTCCGGACCATGTCCGCCACGCGTGCCAGCAGGATTTTGCTGTCGATGCCTTTGAAATCGTCGGACGTGTCGGGGAAATGCTGCCCGATGTCGCCCAGCGCCAGCGCGCCCAGCAGCGCGTCGCAAATGGCGTGGATGAGCACGTCGCCGTCGGAATGGGCTACACAGCCTTTCGTGTGGGGAATCTTCACCCCGCCCAGCACCAGCGGCAGGCCCTCGGCCAGCTGATGCACGTCATATCCATTGCCTACCCGGAAATCCATGGGAGAATTACAGTTGTTTTCGCAAAGATAAAAAATCATTATCTTTGTACCATGGCTTTTGGATTTAAATTCTGGCATATTCCCGAGCACCGGGTGTTCCATTACGAACCGCGCTACTATGACGAACGCAAGGAACGCCTGGAAGCGCTGTATAAGAAATACGGCAAGACGATGCCCGGCGAAAAGATCGACGAGATGGCCCGGAAAGAAGGCCTGATCGAGGAGGAGAAGCGCTATATCCCCGGCATGCATATCCGGGGTTCGTTCCGCGAGACCTACGAGTCGAAGCGTCTTTCCAAGGAGAAGGAAAACTCGCCGATGAGCCTGGTCAGGAAACTGATCCTGGCCCTGACGATGATCGCGCTCGCGGCCGCCGCCTATTATCTGTCGAAAGGCTTCGTCCTGCTTTTGGTGCAATAGATGCTTCAGGTCCTACCGCAAAACTTATCCAATCTGATCGCCGCCGGTGAGGTGGTGTCGCGTCCTGCTTCGGTCGTCAAGGAGCTGGTGGAGAACGCCATCGACGCGGGCGCCCGCAGCGTCAGCGTGACGGTGCTCGACGCCGGAAAGACCCTGATCCAGGTCATCGACGACGGCTGCGGCATGAGCCCGGAAGAAGCCGTGCTCTGCTTCGAGCGGCACGCCACCAGCAAGATTGCCACAGCCGAGGATCTGCAACGCATCCTGACCTACGGCTTCCGCGGCGAGGCGCTCGCCTCGATCGCCGCCGTGGCCGAAGTGACGCTCCGTACCCGCCGCCCCGGGGACGAGCTCGGCACCCAGGTCGAGATCTCCGAGTCGAAGCCCGCCAGGAGCCAGCCCGTCGCCGCACCGGCCGGCAGCAACTTCGCCATCCGCAATCTCTTTTACAATGTCCCGGCCCGCCGCAAGTTCCTCAAATCGGACAATGCGGAGCTGCGGGCCATCATCCAGGAATTCCTGCGCATCGCCCTCATTCGGCCGGAAGTGGCCTTCAAGCTGCTCTCCAACGGAAAGGAGATCCACAACCTGCGTCCCGCCACCACCCGCAAGAAACGCATCCTCGACATCTACGGGATGAACCTGGCGCGGGAGCTGGTGGAGGTCAGCGTCGACACTTCACTCGTGCGCATCAGCGGCTTCATCGGCAATCCGGAGGACGCCCGCAAGAGCAGCGGCAACCAGTTCTTCTTCGTCAACGGGCGCTATTTCCGCTCGCCTTTCTTCCACAAGGCGGTCTGCAAGCCCTATGAGAAGCTGGTGCCCGAAGACTGTACGCCGGCGTACTTCCTCTTTCTCGAAACGGAGCCCGAACGCGTGGACGTCAATATCCACCCCGCCAAGACCGAGGTCAAGTTCGAAGACGAAGGGCTGATCTTCGAAATCCTGACGGCAGCGGTCCGGGAGGCGCTGGGCAAGAACGATTTCACCCCGAGCATCGACTTCGACATGAAGGGCGCGCCCGACATTCCGGTCTTCTCGCCGGCCAGCCGGCCGCCGCGTATCGGGCACGCTCCGCACATCGATTATTCGCCGCTTTTCAATCCCTTCGACGAGGTGCCCGCCCCGCCCGCGGACGTACCGGTGCTGGACCCGGATCCCGGCTACGGACGGCTCTTCGAAGAAGAACAGGCCGCGGTGACCAGCAACCTGCTGGTGTTGCAGCGCCGCTATATCGTGACCCCGGTCAAATCGGGTCTGATGGTGGTCGACATCCGCCGGGCCCGCGAAAGGATCTTCTACGAGCGCTACTTCGAGAAGATTGCGGAGCAGCAGCCCGTGCGGCAGCAGTCCCTCTTTCCTGTGACGGTGGCCCTCAGTGCGGAGGACTATCTGGCTGTCCTCGAACAGCCTGACCTGACCGCCTCGCTGGGCTTCGATATCCAGGATTTCGGTGCGAACACCATCGTGGTCAACGCCTTGCCGGAAGGCTTCGGAAGCGGGGAAGCGTGCGTCAGGCAGGGCATCGACGACCTGATCGCCGCCCTGAAGGACGACAGTTCGCTGGAGGACGAGAAGCAGCTGCTGGCCAGACGGATGGCCGCTTCGGCCGCCGCCAGCGACCCGGGAAGCCTGCATCCCGAACAGGCACAATTATTGGTGGACCAGTTGTTTGCCTGCCGTGAGCCCAAACTGACGCCCGACGGCCGCAAATGCCTGGCCATCCTCACCTTTGAAGATTTGGAGAAAAAGTTATGAGAAACCTTCCTAACGCAGTCAAGAATCTGCTGATCATCAATATCATCGTCTTCCTCGGAACCGAGTTGATCGGCAATCCGATGTATGAGTGGTTCGCCCTTTTCCCCTTCGGATCGCCTTTCTTCCGCTGGTGGCAGCTGGTCACCCACATGTTCATGCACGGCGGATTCGGCCACATCTTCTTCAACATGTGGTCGCTGATCGTGTTCGGGCCGACGCTCGAACGGATGTGGGGACCGAAGAAGTTCCTGCTGTTCTATTTCGTCTGCGGCCTGGGCGCCGCCCTCTGCCATGAGCTGGTGCTCTATTACTTTGTGCCGGGCGCCCTCAACGTGCCGACCGTCGGTGCCTCCGGCGCCATCTACGGCCTGCTGCTGGGTTTCGGCATGCTCTATCCCAACATCACGCTGACGCTGATCTTTCCGCCCGTCTCGTTGAAAGCCAAGTGGTTCGTGGCGATTTTCGCTGCCATTGAGCTGGCGACCGGCGTCCTCGGCACGCACGACGGCGTGGCCCACTTCGCCCACCTGGGCGGCATGCTCTTCGGCCTGATCCTGATTCTCATCTGGAAGAAGAAAGGGCAATTGTACACGGAATGGCGGTAAAGCAGCGGAAAAGGACCCTCGGGGGCGTGGTTTTCGCCCTGCTGGCCGCCGTGGCGGCCAGTGCGCTCCTGCTGTCCTGCCTGGCTCCGTACGTGCATCCGACAAAGCATCCGCTGGTGATGTTTTTCGGCCTCTACTTCATTCCGCTGTTCCTGCTCAACATCCTGTTCCTGCTGATCGCCATCTTCCGGCATCCGCGCGCCCTGCTGATTACGGTCGTGGCCTTGCTGCCCACCTTGCTGCTGGCGGAACGCTTCGTGAAGTTCAGCTGCGGGGAGGAAGCGCCCGACGGGCCTTCCGTCAAGATTCTCACCTACAACCTGGGACGCTATGACGCCGGCAGCCGCAAAGTCACGCCGGAAGAAGCCGTCCCGGCCATCCGGAGCCTGCTCGCCGAACAGGACGCCGACATTGTGTGCCTGCAGGAATTCGCCATCAGGGACACGAACGAGCTGAGCCGATTCCTGCCCGACTATCCGTACCGTGCCTGGCATCTCTTCAAGGGCAAGCGCTGGTTCGGCAACGTCACGCTCAGCAAATATCCCATCGTGGAAGAGCGCGCGCTTACCTTCCCCCAGAGCCGCAACCTGAGCCTGGTGTCGGACATCGACGTGGACGGCCGCACCTTCCGCATCTACAACTGCCACCTGGAGAGCTACAGCATCTCCTTCACGACGCTGGTCAAGCGCCTCTCGCACCGTGAGACCTTTACCGACGAGGTGGTGCAAGTCCACGGCAGGCTGCGCGAAGCGACGCGCCGCCGCTCCGAGCAGGTGTCGGCGCTGCTGGAGAGCGAGACACAAAGCCCCTGGCTGACCTTCCTCTGCGGCGACTTCAACGACTCGCCGGTCTCCTATACCTATCACCAGCTGACCCACTACCTGAAAGACAGCTTCGTGGAAGCGGGCCGCGGCATGGGCAGCAGCTATTCGGTACTCTGGCCGATGTTGCGCGTCGACTACATCCTGTTTCCGCAGGAATTCACGGCCTGGCGGCACGAGACGCTCCGCGTCCCCTGGTCCGACCACTATCCTGTCACAACCAACATATCCCTGTCATTCTGATATCTCCCTGTCATTCTGAGCGAAGCGAAGAATCTAAAACGATCAAACATATGGAAAAAGAAATCGATCTCGAAGAAGTCAAGGCGGCGGTGGAAACCCTCAAGGCCGGCGGCGTCATCCTCTATCCGACCGATACGGTCTGGGGCCTCGGCTGCGATGCGACCAATGAGGCAGCCGTGGCACGCATCTATGCCATCAAGCAGCGCGCCGACAGCAAAAGCCTCATCACGCTGGTAGCCAATGCCGACATGCTGGGCAAATATGTGAAGGTCATCCCCGAGGTGGCCATCAACCTGCTCGAAGTCAACGACAAGCCGATGACCATCATCTATCCGAACGCCATGGGCCTGGCGCCCAACGTCGTGGCGGAAGACGGCACGGCCGGCATCCGCATCCCGATGAACGATTTCTGCGTGGAGGTGATCCGCCGCTTCCACAAACCCGTTGTCTCGACCTCGGCCAACATATCGGGCCGGCCCGCCCCGGCTTTCTACGAAGACATCCCGATGGAAATCATCGACGCCGCCGACTGGGTGGCCGATCCTTACCTGGAAGAAGGCGCCACCGGCGAACCCTCCCAGATCATCCAGGTAGGCCTGCACGGGGAGATCAAGGTCATCCGGGGATAGGCTTTTTTTATTAAATTTGTCCCCGATGAAACGATTGTTATTTGTTCTTGGGAGCCTTTTGCCCTGCCTCCCGCTTTTCGCCCAGTATGATTTCGCAACGGAGTTCGAGCGGCGGATGGTAATCTCCACGGCCAGCCCGAAATTCCACAACTATTACATCAGCGTCCAGAACGCCCCCGGACCTTCAGCGGGCGAGTCGGTCTACTACATCTATTCCCAGACATCCAGTCATGCCGATGCGAACCGCTTCCAGTTCCACCTCGGATCGAGCGTGGAGGAAGCCCTGCAGACCCTTGAAACGCTGCGGAACCTGCTGGGCCAGCCGGAGGGCACGACGGACACCTTGCAGAACTACAACAGCCGGAGCGAGGTCAAGGTGGTGGCGTCCAAGCGCAAGCGGCAGGGCAATGTCCTGCGCATCCACAACAACGGGCAGACGGGCGTCGTCTACCTCACCCGGCCGACGCTCGACATCATGGCAGACGCGATGCGCCATTGGGACCCGGTCGCAGGCACTTCCTTCGCCCGGAAGCAACTGTCCGACAAGGCGGCCATCCAGGCGGAAATCAATCTCTACGCCAACCGTCTGAGCAGCACCAAATCCACGCCTACGGACTACGCGCCCTCCTACAAGAAACTCTTCAGGCAGCGTATCCGGGAGTATAAGAGAGACCTGCAGCAATAAACATGAGCGAGCAGGCAATACTGGAAGACGTATTCTTTGTCACCCTCTATGGTGGCGTAACCTTGCTGAATGCAGCAGCGGCTGTCTATCTGCTGCTGCGGCGGGGCAATGCTTTCGCACCGGAGGTGACGTCTCCTGTCCGCCTGCGCCATTGGGCGGCGGCCTTCCTGCTTGCTTGCGCGTTGAGCCATCTGATGTGGTTGCTATACGTCCGTCATCCGTCGCTGACCGCTTACGTGACGGTCTGCGGCCTGGATATCCTGCTGTTCATTCCCACGATAGCAGGCAGCCTGCTGGCCATGTTGCAGGACCGGCACAGGGCGGTCTGGCCTGTGGCTGTGGCGCTGGTCCCTGCCGTCGTGCTGACAGTCCTGAGTATCATCCGGAATGACGACGCCCTTTTTGTTCCGCTGAGCGTGTATGTCGTGTCCCTGTATGCACTGTTCATGCTGTATATCTTCCATGCCGTCCGGCGCTACGGACGCTGGCTGCGGGACAATTACGCGGACCTGGAGCACAAGGAGATCTGGCAAAGTCTCCTGATCCTGGCCGTGTTTCTGTTGTTTTTCATTGTCTACAGCAGTACCACGACCGAGCGTGTTTACCTGTATCTTCTCCAGATAGACAATATCCTGATAGTGGGCATACTCCTGTGGCGCGCGGAAACGTTGCAGCAACTGGCCGAGAGTGAACCGGCAGTAGCAGAACCGGCAGACGACCTGCAGAAGCCTTCCGCGCAGCCGGTCATTCCAGCCAACATAGGTCCCCAGCTGAAAAAGCATTGCGAAGACAGGCGACTTTATCTGCAGCACGACCTCAACCTGGCCCAGCTGGCTCAGGTCATCGGCACGAACCGTTACTATCTGAGCCAGTACTTCGCCCAGCAGGGCCTCACCTACAACGCCTACATCAACGGTTTGCGCATCCGTCATTTCATCCGTCTGTATCAAGCCGCCGTCACCGAGCAGCGGACGGTCACGGCCCGCCAGTTGGCCTACGAGAGCGGTTTCCATAGCTACAGCACCTTCGGCGCTGCGTTCAAGCAAAGCATGGGAACGACCGTGACGGCGTGGATGCACAGTGCTGCGGAGTAGTTTCTTCCTTCCTTCCGCACTTTCAGAATTCGCAAAAAGGTTTCGGAATCTGCAAAACCTGCCGGCCGGACCCTGGTCGGTATTGCGGTTTTCCGGGAAAACGCGTAACTTGAATTGTTAAATCAGAAAATGAAAAAGCGCAAACTCCTCATCAGCTTCGTGGCACTGCTTGCGTTGGCGTTGCCCGCCCTGGCTGTCTTTACGGGCCCGGGCCTGGACGCGACGCTTTCCAACCTTCGCCGGGAATTGTATCATGATTATCTGCGGATCGACGAGACGCGGGAACGGATGGAAAGCAAGTACGCTGTGCGCCATCGGGAAATGGTGAACATTGTCAAGAAGTGCAACGACTTGTCCCTGATGTTGTATTCCCAGAAGCAGGACTATACCTTCGACATCAGCTATGCCCTGGAGAGGGTGACGCAGGAATACAACGATTTCAATAAAAACCGCACGCCCTACGACCGCATCGTGTCCACCCTGGACGTAGAAATCAACCGCTATGCGCGCCTGATCGAGTCGCTCCGCCGCCTCCCGCCGGAACTCAGGGAGCTGGAAGTGGTGCCGGACAGCCTGGCGTACCACAATGACTCGCTGGACGTGCACCTGCTGCAAAACGAGGGCCTCCTGCAGCAGGAACTGCAAGGCCTGCAGCAGGAACAAGACCTGCAGCAGGAATTGGAAGAGCAGGTGGAGGCCGTCATAGCCTGGTACGCGGCGCAGGACACCGTAGCGGAAGAGGAATGTGTCCCGGCGTTTATCCTGAGCGAAGCCGGGCAGGCGGACCGCGACTCCTGCCTCCTGTATGCCTCCGAGCTGCTGAAACTGTATGCCCGGATGCGGGAGCAGGTGATAGCCGACAGCACCCACTACCTGGAAGCCCGGTTGCGCATGGAGGAGTCGTATGAGTATGCGCTGGAATACTATGACATCATTGAGAATAAGGTGTTTGTAGAAGGGCAGACTCCCTGGCGGGCCATTCTGGAGAATCCCGGCGAGTACTGGAAGGAAGCGCGGAAAGCCATGGGTGAGAAGTTCAGCCTTTCCTCCGTGGAGAAATTGATTGTCAGCGAACAAGGCGACTATGATAATCTGGAAGAAATCGCTACCCGGGACAGCCGGCTGGCCAACCTGGCGAAGTTGTTCTGGATGCTCTTTTATTTCGTGGGGTTCTTCGTGCTCTGGGGCCTCGCGGCACTCCTGCTGCTGCCCCTCTACCGTTTCGTGAAGTCCGTCGGAGAACGGGTGTCCCGGGAGCAGCGGCGTTATCTGGCGCTCCTGCTGGGCTGCGTTCTGTTCCTGGTCCTCAGCTACGAGACGACCAGTGACGACATCGTCCGCAAGGGAATCAGCATCATGCACACCTTCATCTGGCTGCTCATGGCCATCACCACGGCCCTGCTCATCCGGCTCGAGCCTGCCAAGCTAAAGAACAGTGTCCGGATCTATCTGCCCACCATTTTCACGGCGCTGTTCGTGATCAGCTTCCGGGTGTTGTTCGTGCCCAATGCTTTTTTGAATTTCTTTTTCCCGCCGCTCCTCCTGGGGATGACGCTGTGGCAGCTGCTTGCCAATCTGCGGCGCAGCCATAAAGCGGACCGGATCGACGCGGTGATCGGATGGGTTTCTCTCTGCGTCACGGCCGCCGCGCTGGCCATCAGCAGGCTCGGTTTCATTTTTCTGGCCCTTATCATTCTGGTATGGTGGTATTTCCAGCTGGCGCTCGTCCTGGCCATCGCTTCTGTGTGGGACCTGACGCTCCTGTACAAGGAGAAGCGGATGAACAAGCGGTTAGAGGCTTATAAGGCGAAGGTCTCTTATGTGACCGGGCAGACAGGCGACCAGTTGCTGTTCCGTGCAACCTGGTTCTACGATTTCATCCGGGAGGTTCTGGTTCCGCTCCTTGTGCTGTTTTCTGTTCCCGCCTGTATTTACTGGGCCCTGCACATTTTCGAATTCAACGACTTGTACCGCACCATTTTTGAGGAGCCCTTCTTCCGTCAGGGAGAATTCCGGGTATCCCTGTATAACATCCTGTTCCTGTCGGGGCTGTTCGCCGTGTTCCGCTACGGGAGCAAGGCGGCCCACAGCCTGTGGCGGACCTTCAAATACCAGCGTTTCCTTCGCAAATACCAGCGGAAAACCGTGCGAAGCGACGAAGTCAACCTGGCCTTGGGCAACAGCCTCATCAGCGTGATCATCTGGTTTGTGTATGCCGACATCTTCATCATAACGCTGAATATCCCCACCAACTCGCTGGGACTGATCGCCGGTGGTTTGTCGGCCGGTATCGGTCTGGCCCTGAAAGATATCCTGAACAACTTCATCTACGGTATCCAGCTGATGGGCGGCCGTCTGCGGGTAGGGGACTGGATTGATTGCGACGGCGTCCGCGGCAAAGTGACGGATATCAGCTACCAGACCACTATGGTGGAGACGCTTTACGGCACCCAGGTTGCCTTCCTCAACTCCTCGCTGTTCGGAAAAAGCTTCACCAACCTTACCCGCAACAATTCCTACGAGCTGACCATTGTCAAGGTGGGCGTGGCGTATGGCACGGATTTCCAAAAGGTGAGGGCCGCGCTGGAAGAAGGCTTGCAGGTGCTCAGGACCAAGGACTCCTACGGCCGCGATATCGTCGATCCCGAGTATGGCTTTGACATCCACTTCGACGACTTCGGAGAAAGTTCCGTGAACGTGGCCGTCTGGCAGTACGTACTGGTGGCCGAGCAATTTGAATACGTGTACCACTGTAAAGAGATCATCTATAAGATCCTGGCTGAAAACAACATCACCATCCCGTTCCCGCAGCGCGATTTGCATATAATTGACCCCAAAATAACTGAACGATGAATATCAGATTCAAGCAAAAATCGACCATCTTCGACGTAGGCATCACTATCCTGGCCCTTGTATTGTCCGTAGGGACCATGCTCTACGGCGTGTGGCATTACGGCCTGCAGGATACCTGGCCCGAGCTGGTGCTCAACCTGTTTTACATTGCCTGCCTCGTCATGATGGGGATGTACATCTTCCAATACCGCATCACGGCACAACAGTTCAATTACTGGTGTTCCATCTGTGTCGGCATCACGATTCTGCTTCGTGACATCCTTTTCCCGCCGCCCTTGGCCTATTACCCGATTAGCTTGGCGTGCCTTGCGCTTTCCGTGCTGCTGCTCCTGATGCTTACCTTCTTTTATGCCCGCAAGGAATGGGAGAACTACACCAAGAACAGGTTGTGGATGATTTTCATCGTGGACTTCGCCATAGCTGCACTTTATCAGCTGGATATCCTTCTGGAACCCGGCGATGAATTTACCGTGTACATGATTACGGAAATATGGATACGTCCCACCATCACTTACGGGCTGGTGGCCTGTTTCGTGAAAGGGGCCAAAGACTGAGAAACTGCTTATGAAGCGAATGAATGTTTTTGAAGAGATGAAAGCCCTTCTGGGGGGAAAGAGCGGGAAAAAGCTGGTCGTTGTTTCCGTGATTGTCTTTCTGCTGACCACGGCCATGGTGTTTTTCTCTGTCCTGACGCTGTGCGGGAATATCCGCCTGAAGCAGATGGATGAATATCTTGGGGAGATTCCGGGGATTGTCGACGGCCATGTCATCGATGACTGGCCCGTGATCCTGGATCGCATGCTGGCCGGGAGAGAAGCCGCCGCCTTCGCTAAAACCGGTGATCAGCTGGAAGTCTATCCAATGGACGGTTTTACTCCCGGACAGCTTGAACAGTTGAAAGAAGAATTGCCGGAAGTCTACCGGCGTACCGACCGTTTTCGGATCGTCAGGCTGCTTGACAAGCGCTGGCTGGCGGCGATGAGGCATTATCCACAGGAAGAAACAGATGTCTTGCTGACGGTCCCGCTGCTCCATGTCGTCAGAAACGGCCTATACATCGCCATCGCCATTTCGACCCTCATCGGCCTGGGAATCTTGCTGTTCCAGATCTACGCTTTCCGCCGCCTTTTCTGGAAAAGGGCCGAAAGCGGTACGGACACGTTTTCACGCGGGCAGGCGTACCGCGAGACTTGGCCGGGCTTCGTCGTGATGCTGGTGGTCACTGTCGTTTTTTCAGCCTTGCTCCTGCTGCTGGAGAGCCGGTCGAACGCATCCCTTACCGCCACGGCGCAGCGTTTGAGCGTCCAGCATGAGATTGATTGGCGCAAGGCGCAGGAGGCCACGGTCCGCAGCACATTCACAACGCTATACCGGGAACGCGCACAGATGCTGGCAGACTATCTGGAGAAGCACCCCGATCGCCAGACGCACGCGGGGCTGGAGGAACTCAACCGCAGCGCGAAAACCGAGTATCTGATGCTTTTTGACAGAAATGGACAGGAACGCGTCTCCAGCAACAGCTTTACGGGCTTTTCCGTCGGCAAAAACCTGAGCGAGGCGTACCGGCCCGTGCTGATGGGTTATCCCGATGCGGTCGTGGGTCCCGCCGCAGATCCCTATACGGGCCAGATGCAGTCGGGCGTGGCGATCCTTCTGACGGACAAGGATGGAAAACCGGACGGATTCCTGCTGGCTGTCTACAGCGCCGATGATCTGAATGCGGAGCTGGGGCGCTTGAGCTATGAAAACACGGTGAACAAGATGACCGTGCGGGAGGGCCGTATCGTCGCGGCCATCAACGACGAAGACGGTCGCTTTGTCGCCCACACCGACCCCGCCATGATCGGCTTGAAGGCAAAGGATTTCTTTGAGGATTTTGAAGCGCTCAGCCATTTTGAGGGCTTTGCCGTTTACAAGGGGGAGGAGGTTTGCTTGTCTGCGAATTCGGCCGATGGCATGACACTTCTGTCCATGGTGCCCGAGCGCGAGGATTCTTATGTGCAGGAGATTTCGATCCCGCTTGTACTGGCCGTGTTGCTCATCCTGGCGCTGCTGTATTATCCGGCGGCAAGCGTGCTGGTCGCACGGGCGCTGGGCGAAGCGGAGGGGAAGATGCAGCCTTCAGTCCGAGAGGGGAACCCCATGCGGGTCTTTTCCGATGGCTATTCCATTTTCCTGACCTTGTTCGTGATCTTTGTCCTGATTGCCTCCGCCAACGGCTGGTGGACCTCTTTCGACTATGTTTTCAGCGGACAATGGTCCAAGGGCGTGCACCTGTTCTCCCTTTGGGCGGCCCTGTTTGTCTTGGCTGCCACCTTCTTCTTCGTCTTCCTGGTCCGGACATGGCTCAATCGGATGGAAAGCCGGCTCAGTCCCCAGTCCAAGACGATTGCCAGGCTGGTGAACAGCCTCATTTCCTATGTCGCCTGTCTCTTCCTCTTCTTTTTCATATTGAGCTTGTTCGGCGTGAATACCACGATGTTGCTGGCTTCGGCCGGTGTCATTTCCATCGCTGTCGGCATGGGCGCCCAGAGCATGGCGGCCGATTTGCTCGCCGGCTTCTTCATGATGCTGGAGGGCTCGGTCCATGTGGGCGACCATGTGAGTGCCGGCGGGGTCACGGGTTATGTCACGGACATGGGCATCCGCACCACGGAGATCACCGACGAAAAAGGAAATGTTGTCATCCTCAACAACAGCAAGATCGGCACCGTGTGCAACATGAGCCGGAACAAGGCCGGGCAGGGTACGGGAAACGACACGAATCAATGAAGAAACTACGCATGAAACGCAGGATCATAAAACTATTTGAGTCCAGAGAAGGACATCTGGAATCCCGGGTAGAAAAGGATTATCTCAGCAGTGGAATCGCAACCATTCCTTGCCGCATCACCGACTATTACGATGTCATCCGAAACTATAGCGTCGAGACTTTTGAGACGCTGAATACGGATTTCGTGGACTATCTCAAAACGAGTAACGAGGTACTGCCTCCAGAGTATCCGCTTGTCCTGGAAATCATTGAGGATTTCCTGTCACAGGAGCAGAAAAAGATCATCAGGGAAACCATACAGGAGTATTTTGCCTATAACCTGGGCCTGGTGGAAAGGGAAGAGAAACGTCATACGAGGATCTTCCTCGGGATGTTCTTCGGCCTGCTGGCCTCGGGCGTGTTGCTGTGGCTCTCGCAATTATTGGAAGAAGTCCCGCGCGAATTGTTTTTTATCTTATTCTGGTTTATGGGAGATACTTTGTGCGACTATATCTTCCTGACCGGACATGATCTCCGTCACAACCGGCGGACAGCCGGACGACTGGCGAGTATCAAAGTGATCTTTACCAATCGTTTTGTCAAGCCCGATTACTCAAACAACGAAATCAATGAATTGTATTCTGATATTGAAAAAGACGTAAAAGAAACACTGCGATAATCATTCCCTCAAACCAATCTTTCATAAAAAACAGAATAACGATGAGCAAGAATTTACCGCTGGATTATTCCGACAAAGCCAACTGGTGCAAGATGCCTCCCATAACCAAGGAAGTTGACACGTTCTATGTCTATGCAACCGAGTATATCATGGGCAGCATGGAGGAAGGCGCCCCCGACTACGCGGACATGGACAATGCGGAGATGTTGGAAGGAGCTGAAGGCGAATACCTTCTGCACGCTACCGCCTATGAGGATTCCACCAATGTATTCATGCCGTTCTACCGCCAGGTGGGCCTGCGCCATGCCGGGGAGGTCTGGAAGCGGGACGGAGTCTTTGACGCGGCCCTCATCGGCATGCCTTATGGCGATATCGTCGCCGCGCTGGACTACTACTTCGAGCATTACAACAACGGCCGTCCGTTCATCATAGCGGGCCACAGCCAGGGATCGGCCATCGTGAAGATGGTGCTGAAAAAGTACTTCGCGGAGCACCCCGATTACTACAAACGCATGGTGGCCGCCTATCCCATCGGCTACGCTTTCACCAAGGATGAATTCAAGGCCTATCCGCACATGAAGTTTGCCACCGGCGAGTGCGATACGGGCGTCATTGTCACATGGAATACGGAAGGGCCCAAAAACAGGGAGGTCAATGCCGATACCTGCGTGCTGCAGCCCGGCTCCATGAGCATCAACCCGCTCAACTGGAAGTTGGACGACACCTACGCGCCGGCCAGCATGAACCTGGGTTTACTTTACCTGGACGAGAAAACCGGCGAAGTGAAGATGGGGGACGTTGGCGCAGACGCGCAGGTATTCCCGGACCGCGGCGTGGTGGTGACGCATGCCAAGGGAGAGCCGATGACGGAGGAAAAGGCGGCGGTGGCCGCCGCATTCTTCGGCCCCGACGGCCGGCACGGCGAAGACTATGCGCTCTTCTACAACAACATCAAGGACAACGTGGCCAAGCGCATCGCAGCTTATAAGGCAAACCGATAGGGGAAACTACGCCAAAACTAAAATCCAAAAAACAATGAAAGCAGATAAAATCATCAAGAACGCAAAAATTTTCACGGCAGACTGTAACAATCCCAAGGCCACGGCCCTGGTGGTAAAGGACGGTAAATTCGTCTATGTGGGCGACGAAGCCGGCCTGTCGGACTACGAGGGCGAAGTGACAGACCTGGGCGGCAAGTTCATCATGCCCGGCATCATCGACAGCCATGTGCATGTGACCATCCCTGTGGGTTTTGAGTATGCCCCCATGGGAGAACGGATTGAACCGAACGGCAAGCAGGAAGCGCTGGACATCATGGCAGATTATATCAAAAAGAATCCGGGCGAGCAGCGTTACCGCTTCCTGATGGAAAAAAGGTTCCTTAACGGCGAGGAAATCGTAAAGGAGGATCTCGATGCGATTTGCCCGGACGCCGAACTGATGATTCAGGAAGGGGAAGGCCATAGCATCTGGGTGAACTCGAAGATCCTTGCGCGTCATGGCATCGATGACAACAGTCTGGACCCTATACCGGGACTCGCCATGTATGTGCGGAAAGACGGACATGTGACCGGGAACATGATTGAAGGTGCGGCGGAAGTGCCTATCATCCTCGACAGCGGAATGGAGCTGACCGATGAGCAGGTTGATGCGGCGCTTCAGCGTTGGATTGATTTCTCTGTCCAGCACGGCGTGTGCGCGGTATTCGACGCCGGTCTTCCGGGAGACCCCAAGTTCCATGCGAAGGTTTACAAGCGCCTGTGCGAACTGGACAAGCAGGGAAAACTGCCCGTTTATGTGGACGGCAGCCTTGTGGTCAATGCGGAGCGGGATGCCGATGAAGGCCTCAAGGAAGTAAAGCGTTTCCAGCGTGAGTTCAACACAGAGCACCTGAAGGTGCATACCATGAAGATTTTCATGGACGGCACCCAGAAGATCCATACCGCCGCCATGGTTACGCCGTATGTAGATGTCCATACTACGGGGGCTACCGCCTTCTCGGCAAAGGGAATCGCGGAGCTTTTGAAGCAACTCAACGAGGCGAATCTGGACCTGCATCTGCACACCGTGGGCGAGCGAGCTTCCCGGACCGTACTGGACGGTGTGGAGATGGCCAGAAAAGAGCTGGGAGACAGCTACCACGTGCGGGTCACCTGCGCCCATCTTGAAATTGAGTGCGACGATGATCTGGAACGTTTCGCCAAGTTGGGCGTATTTGCCAACTTTACCCCGCACTGGCACTCCGGAGACCCTGCGATTGCGGCTTCCTGGCTGGGTATGGAACGTGCCCGCAAGCAGTTCCGTTGCAAAACGGTTTGGGACAGCGGCGCTACGGTGGCCTGGTCCAGCGACAATATCGTCTTTATGGATTTCACCACCTGGAACCCTTACCTGGGCATGGAGGTGGGTATGACCCGCTGGATTACCGAAAAGACCAGAAACTACCCGTTCAACGTAGCTCCCAGCGTATTCCCGCCCGAGAACGAAAGGATGACTATTGAGGAAATGCTCATCGGCTATACCATCAACGGCGCCAAACAGCTGGGTATCGAGGCCAGGAAGGGCTCCATCACCGCCGGCAAGGACGCCGACTTCCTGGTATTCGACAAGGACCTTCTCGCAGCGGAGCATGAAGGCTTCAGCTACAACCTGCCACAATATGTATATTTTAAGGGTAAGAAGGTGAATTGATGTGGGATAGAACGGTTATAATTTGAAGATGAAATAATGAAAGCGGAAAAAATTATTATTGGGAACGTCATCACAATGGATGCGTTCAAACCCTATGCAGAGGCTATTGCTGTGGCCGATGGAAAAATCATTTACGTCGGAAGCAAAGAGGCGGCCATGAAACTCAAGGGGGATCAGGCCCAGGTCCTCGACTATGGAAGCAATTCCATTTATCCAGGATTTCTGGAAGCGCATTGCCATCCGGGATTTGCCGGTAACATCATGTTCGGCAGGGCCAACCTGGCAGAAGGCAAGACGCCGGAGGATTATCTGGCCATTCTGAAGAAGTATGTGGAAGAGAACCAGGATAAGCCTCACATCGTGGGCTCGGGCTGGTCGGATGATCTGCTGTATCAGCTGAATGCCAAGCAGTTGGACCAGATATGCCCGGACAAGCCCATGATCAACCAGAGCAGCAGCGGTCACATGATGTGGGTCAATACCAAAGCCATGGAAGCATTCGACATCAACGAAGACGCTGTGAAACAGTGGGGAACGGAATGTATCCATGTGGACGAAAACGGCAAGCCGAACGGCCTGCTGGCAGAAAAGCCCGCCATCGATCTGGTCAAGCGGGTCCAGCCGGAACTTGCGCAAGCGAAGAAAGAGCTGCTGGGCTTCCAGCAATACGCGTTTGCAAACGGATATACGGGCGTATATGATGCCGGTTACCAGCTTCTGACCCAGCACGACCCCCGTGCCTACAAGGAACTGGACGATGAGGGCAAGCTGAAGATGTATTCCTTCTGCGGCAGTTTCGTCAATGACAATACCGACACCCCTGAAGCGGATATGGACAGAATCGCGCAGGAGGCAAAGGAATACAACGGCAAGCACGTGAAGGTAATCGGCGCCAAGGTCTTTGCCGACGGCGTCGTGGAGGGGCACACCGCGTGGATGCTGGATGACTATGTGGACAAACCTGGCTACAAGGGCGTGACAAGATTCGATAATCACGACAAGATGGTGCGGCTCGTCAAGGCGGCGGCAGCGCATGGTATGAACGTCCACGTTCATTCCGTTGGCGACGGCGCCACCCGGGCGTGGATTGACGCTTTTGCCGAGGCGCAGACCGAAGCGGGCAATTTCGATATGCGGAATGCCCTTGCACATCTGCAGGAAGTCTCGCCTGAGGATGTGAAGAGAATGGGCGAATATAATGTCATGGCCGTATGCGGCATCATGTGGGCCATCAAGCATCCCGCCGGCTTCCCGCAGGAGGTTGCCTATGTGGGCGAAGAGAAGTCCAATAACGCCTATCCGGTCAAATCCATCATGGATGCCGGCGGTGTGGTCGCCAACCATTCCGACTACCCGGTGTCGCCGTTTTTCAGTGCAACTCAGGCATTCTGCATGGGCGTGTTGAAGAAGCTGCCGTCATACCCGAACGAGTATATCAGAAATATCGACCAGGCTATCAGCCGGTATGAGGCGCTGCAGACCCTGACAAGCAACGTGGCCTATATGTGGCACGAAGAGGACCGGATGGGCTCCATCAGCCTGGGCAAGCTCGCCAACTTCACTGTTTTTGACCGCGACTTCATGCACGACGACTTTGCAGAGATCGAGAAGGCAAGGTGCCTTGCCACCATCGTGGACGGCGAACAGGTGTACAAAGCATAAAAACCAACAGATATGAAAAGAGAATTCAAGGATTTAATGATTTATGAGCCGTATGAATGCTTGAACAGCGAAATTACGGGAGATTACGACAAGGCCCACGCCGTGAAGTGCGTGAACGGCACCTTCGTCGGAACCGAGACTAACGGGGTGGCGTCGTGGCTGGGCATCCCCTACGCGAAGCCGCCCGTGGGCGGGCGCCGCTTCAAGGCACCGGAGTACGTGGACGCGAGCGACCGGGTCTTCGAGGCCAGGTACTACGGAAAGGGTGCTTTCGGCTCAACAGGCTACCCGGATTGCATTCAGAAGCTGTGCTCCGAGGACTGCCTCTACCTGAACATCTGGGTCAACACCGACGACAAGACCGCGAAGAAGCCGGTGATGGTCTGGATCCACGGCGGGGCGTACGTTGTCGGCTCAGGCTCGCAGATCTCCTACAGCGGAGCCAATCTTGTCCAGAGGCACAGTGACATCATCATGGTGAATATCAACTACCGCCTGAACATGTACGGTTTCATGGACTTCTCCTCGGTGCCCGGCGGCGAAAACTTCAAGACGGCGCCCTGCAACGGCCTGCTGGACCAGGCGATGGCGCTCCGGTGGGTGCACGAAAACATCGCCGCTTTCGGCGGTGACCCCGGCAACGTGACCATCTTCGGGCAAAGCGCCGGCGGCGGCTCGGTCTCCATCCTGCCGGTCATGAAGGAGGCGAACCGGTATTTCCAGAAGATCATCGCCCAGAGCGGCTCGACCACCCTGGCCTTCCCGGTCGAATGCGAATCTGCGCAAGGAAAGACCAAGGCACTGCTCGAATACACCGGTTGCAAGACCATGGACGAGATCATGGCGCTGAGCGAAGAGAAGCTCCAGGAGGCGTATGTCAACGCGGTCGGCAAATTCACGTCCTGTCCGTACTACGGGACCGAGGTGCTCCCCGAGGCGCCCATCGAGCTGTACCGGAAAGGCTATGCAAAACACATAACCATCATGGCAGGCAGCACGGCCGACGAAGCCCGGCTGTTCATGGGCGAGGGTCCGAGCCTGAACATGGAAGAGCAAAAGCTGTTTGCCCAGCGCGCCGTGGGCGACGCAGCCCGCTGCCTGAAGGAAGCGGACAAGAAGTATTACGAGGAATTCTGGCGGGTCTGCAGGTCCCAGGAACCGGGACTTGTCGAGACGGAGTTCATCAATGAGCTCATGTTCAGGGTCCCCATGCTCCAGCAGCTCGACGCGCAGAGTGCGTTCAACAAGACCTACTGCTACTACTGGTCGTATCCGGGCAGCAATGCGGAGGTTGGCGCGGCACATTCCGTGGAGCTCATATTCGTGTTCGACTTCCGCGGTGTCGGGACGAGCAGCCCCTTCAACGGCACGAACATCCCTGATGAGATCTTCACGACCATTCAGCAGATGTGGACCAATTTCGCACGCTGCGGCAATCCGTCCACAGACAAGGTCGATTGGAAGGCATATTCGGCCGACGACCGGAACGTCCTGGTCATTGCCGGGCCGGGTGACATGCCCATCGAACAGGGCCTGCTGGCCGATCAGTACAAGGCCGTGCTCCCCTTGCTGGGCTACTACCAGTTCATGGACAAGTACTTCACACCCGGCTACCTTCTTGATATCATGGCCGCACGCAAATAACGTCAAACAAAGTAACACAAAAAAGATAATAACCATGAAAGCGGACATAATCATCAAAAACGCCAAGATATTCACGGCGGACAAGAACCAGCCGCAAGCGACCGCACTGGCGGTAAAAGACGGAAAATTCGTCTATGTAGGCGACGAAGCCGGCCTTTCGGCCTACGAAGGAGTGGTCACGGACCTGGGCGGAAAATTCATCATGCCCGGCATCTTTGACAGCCATGTGCATGTCACCTTGCCCGTGGGATTCGCCTATGCGGCAGAGAGCGAACGCTTTGCCTGCAACGGCAAGCAGGAGGCCCTGGACTTTATAGCCGACTTTATCGGCAAGCATCCCGGCCAGAAGTGCTACCGGTTCATCCTGGAGAAAAAGTGCCTGAATGGCGAGACGCTCACCACGGAAGATCTCGACGCCGTCTGCCCGGATGCAGAACTCCAGATTCAGGAAGCGGAATTCCACAGCGTGTGGGTGAACTCCCGGGTGCTCAAGCGCCACGGCATCACCGACGACACGCCCGATCCCGTGCCCGGACTCAGCGTGTATGAGCGCAAGGACGGCAAGTTGACCGGCTATATCATTGAAGGCTCCGCGGAGGTGCGCATCGTCCTGGACGGTTCCATGGACCTCAGTGACGAGCAGATTGACACCGCGCTCCAGGCGTGGATCGATTTCTCCGTGACCCACGGTGTATCGGCGGTCTTTGACGCAGGTATTCCGGGCTTCCCCGAGTTCCACGAGCGGGTGTATCAGCGCCTGCGGGAATTGGACCTTCAGGGTAAACTGCCCGTTTACGTGGACGGCTGCTATGTGATCGCTGCCAACTGGCAGGCGGAGGAAGGCCTGAAGGAGCTCAAGCGTTTCCGGAAGGAATACAACACGGAGCACCTCAAGATCCACACCATGAAGATATTCATGGACGGCACCCAGAAGATCCACACTGCGGCGATGCTCACGCCCTATGTGGACGTCCCAGAGAAGGGCGCCACCGCCTTCAACAAGGAGGACCTCGCCGCCCTGATGGTCAAGCTCAACGCGGAAGGCCTGGACCTTCATATGCACACCGTTGGCTCTGCCGCCTCCCGCGTGGCGCTGGACGCCGTGGAACTGGCCAGAAAAGAAGTTGGCGACAAGTTTACCATGAAGGTCACCTGCGCCCACCTGGAAGTGCAGGACGACGCAGACCTGGACCGTTTCGCCAAGTTGGGCGTGATTGCGAACTATACGCCCTGGTGGCACTGCGGAGACTACAGGGTTTGGGGCATCTGGCTGGGCGAGGAGCGGGCCCGCAAGTTGTTCCGCTGCAAGGCGCTGTGGGACAGCGGCGCCCTGGTAACCTGGTCATGCGACAACGTGGTTTTCAGTTTCGAGGTCTGGAATCCCTATCTGGGCATGGAAGTAGGCATGACGCGCCATATCACGGAAAAGACCTATGCCCCCGCCTTTACCAGAGGTGTCGCGCTCCCTACGGAGGACCAGAAAATGAGCATTGAGCAAATGCTTTTGGGCTATACCATCAACGGCGCCAGGCAACTGGGCGTCGAGAACAAAAAGGGCTCCATCGAGGCCGGCAAGGACGCCGACTTCCTGGTCTTTGACAAAGACCTGCTTTCGGAGGAACACGAGGGCTTTAGCCACAACCTTCCGGCAGATGTATATTTTGGCGGGAATAAAATGAATACAACAGATACATGATGTTTTGTCATGAAAAAGATACTCTATCCTTTTGCCGCCATCGTTTTCGCCATGCTTTCGGCGCTGTCCTGCAGCGAGGAAATCACCGTCAAGGTGGTGGACCTTGCCAGACTTACGGCCGATTATGAGGCAAAAGACGGCGAAACACTTTCGGGAATCCTCGGAGGAAATTATAAGATTACCATAGCCGACGGGGCCGTTGTCACGCTGAAAAACGCAGTGATTTACGGAGAAAACAACGAGGCTTACAAGTGGGCCGGCATTACGGCGACAGGGGACGCAACCATCGTATTGGAGGCATCCAATATTGTCAGGGGCTTCCATGAGAATTATCCCGGCATCTTTGTGCCCGAAGGCAAGACGCTCCGCATTAAAGGGAGCGGCAAACTGGAAGCAGGCAGTAGCGGACGGGGGGCCGGAATAGGCGGTGCGAATTATGAGCAAATAAACTGTGGAAACATTGAAATCCTGGAGGGTACCATCCGTGCTGTCTCCGGTATGAACAGCGCCGCAATCGGCGCTGGCGGCCTGTCGGAGTGCGGCAGCATCACCATCAGCGGCGGCTTTGTTACGGCGGTGCCTTACAACAGTGACGCTGCCGCAGGTATCGGCACCGGGCGCAAGCGTTCCCGATGCGGGGATATCACCATCAGCGGAGGGAACGTGGTGGCCGAAGCCGGGGATTTGGCTGCCGGCATCGGCTCATCCTACGAGTCAATATGCGGCAACATTACCATCAGCGGAGGTACGGTCACGGCCCACGGAGGGACAAATGCCGCCTGCATCGGCAGCGGCGCCGGCTGCGACGAAAAACTTGAAACAAGCTTTGCCCCCTCCGTCTGCGGAAACATTACCATCAGCGGCGGCACGGTTACGGCGGCGGCCGCCAGTGACGGCAATACGTTCGCCGCCGGCATCGGCTCCGGCAATGACAACGCCGTGTGCGGAAACATCCTGATGAGCGGCGGTACGGTATATACCAAAGGCGGTTCCTGCTCTGCCGGGATTGGAACCAGCGAGCAGTCAAGCGTCGGTGATATCACCATCACGGACGGAGTGACGAAGGTAACGGCCGAAAAGACTTCCATGGGAGATGATACACACTGCATCGGCGGCGGAACCGATTATAAACGCATCGGCAAAGTCACCATCGGCGGAAAAGAGGGCCCCGTCATCGAAAGCCCGTTTGTGTACAAACCGTGAAAACAGTAGGCGAAGGAACTGTTCTCCAGACGGCCATTTCCTGGCTGCGCTTAAAGGGAATTCGGGAAATTTATCTGGAATCCGGAAAAGACAACCGCAATGCCCATCGTTTCTTCGAAAAACGCGGGTTCATCCATGTAGCGAAATATATAGACTCACACAAAATAACCAGCTATGAGACAAGAAATCAAGAAAGCAGTCAAGTGCAACAACGGTACCTTCGTGGGCAAAGAGACCGACGAACTGATTATCTGGAAGAGCATCCCTTATGCTACGCAGCCGCTGGGGAAACTTCGTTGGCAGAAGGCGCTTCCTGCCGCAGACGATGACGGCGTGTACGATGCCACAAAGCCCGGCCATGTTCCCATCGGCCCCGTGAACGACTCGATGGGTACGGCGGAGTTCGGCGAGGACTGCCTCGTGCTGAACATCTATTGCAACACCGGCTGCACGGACAGCAGAAAGCCGGTCATGGTGTGGATTCACGGCGGCGGGTTCTGCGCCGAATCCCAGGCGTCGCCCCTCTACGACCTGACCAACATCTCCAAACAGTGCCCTGACATCCTGTTCGTGTCCATCGACTACCGGTTGGGCTTTCTGGGATTCATGAATTTCGAGCGGGTCCCCGGCGGAGAGAACTTCAAGGAGGCCGGCAACCTGGGCCTGCTGGACCAGCTTGAGGCCCTCCGATGGATACAGAAAAACATCGCCGGCTTCGGCGGAGACCCCGGCAACGTGACCATTTTCGGCGAGTCGGCCGGCTCGGCCAGTGTCACCTTCCTCCCGCTTATCGAAGGAAGCGAGGGTCTCTTCAAAAGAATCATCGCCCAGAGCGCCAACATCGCCTACTGCGACACCATGGAGCACGGCATCCACGTTACGCAGAACTTCCTGGCTGTAACGGGCTGCCAGACTATGGACGAGCTGATGGCGCTCACCACCGGGCAGCTTGTGGACGCCTATCTGAAAGCGGCGCTCATTGACAAGAACTGCCTTCTGGGAACGGCCAACTTCCCGCTGCTGGACGGCGTCACGCTGCCCGAGGATCGGGCGGAGATGTATAAGATGTGGGGAGACGGGAAGCGGGCCAAGATAGACATGATGATTGGGTCCAATCAGGATGAAATCAGGTATTTCGTTCCGTCCGAGGGCGGAGAAGAAGGCTTCCTGAATACGCTGAGGTGGATTGCCAAGCGGGACCGTGCGCTGCTTAACGGGCAGGAGAAGGCCATGTACGACGCGTTCATGGGAACGCTCGCTGCCGAAAGCGAAGGGAGCCGCCTGGAGCAATACTGCAACGACATCAACTTCCGCGCCGGCAACACCAATATGGCCATCCGGCACGCGGCCGCCGGCGGCAACACCTACATGTACTTCATCAAGAAGCCGGTGACGACTCCCCAGCTTGGCGCAATCCACGCTTGTGAGATTCCGTACCTGTTCGATACTTGCATAGAGGACCCGATGGGTAGCGGAAAGATAGTTTCGACCGAAGACTGCGAGTTCCGTCATGTCGCCAAACAGATGTGGACCAATTTCGCCCGGACGGGCAATCCCTCCACCGACAAATACAAGTGGGAGAAGTTCTCAGGTGAGAACCGCCGGACGATGGTCTTTGACGAGGCTATCGGCATGCAGAAGGATATTTTCGGAAGACGGGAAGACCTGATGATGTCCTGGGCGGAGCGCCTGGGGAACGGGTCGTCCAAGCGGGTCTGCTAAATAATAAAAAAGGATGGTATGAAAAGGAAAACAATAGCCATGAAAGCAGACAAAATCATCAAGAACGCCAAAATCTTTACGGCGGACAAAAACCAGCCCAAGGCCACGGCCCTGGTAGTGAAAGACGGAAAATTCGTCTATGTGGGCGATGAGGCAGGTCTTCCGGCCTACGAAGGCGAGGTGACGGACCTGGGCGGCAAGTTCATCATGCCCGGCGTCATCGACAGCCATGTCCATGTAACCATCCCCGTGGGATTCGCCTACGCGGAAGAGAGCGAGCGCTTTTCCTGCAACGGCAAGCAGGAGGCCCTTGACTTTATGGCCGACTTTATCGGCAAGCATCCCGGCCGGAAGTGCTATCGGTTTATTCTGGAGAAAAAGTGCCTGAATGGCGAGACGCTCACCAAGGAAGACCTTGACGCCATCTGCCCGGATGCCGAGATGCAGATACAGGAAGCGGAATTCCACAGCGTGTGGGTGAACTCCCGGGTGCTCAAGCGCCACGGCATCACCGACGACACGCCGGACCCCGTGCCCGGACTCAGCGTGTATGAGCGCAAGGACGGCAAGTTGACCGGCTATATCATTGAAGGCTCTGCGGAGACTCGTATCGTCCTGGACGGTTCCATGGACCTGAGCGACGAGCAGATAGACGTCGCGCTCCAGGCGTGGATTGATTTCTCCGTGAGCCACGGTGTATCGGCCGTTTTTGACGCCGGTATTCCGGGCTTCCCCGAGTTCCACGAGCGGGTGTACCAGCGCCTGAAGGAAATGGACAAGCAAGGGAAACTCCCCGTCTATGTGGACGGCTGCTATGTGATTGCCGCCAACTGGCAGGCGGAGGAAGGCCTGAAGGAACTCAAGCGCTTCCGGAAAGAATACAACACGGAGCACCTTAAGGTCCACACCATGAAGATTTTCATGGACGGCACGCAGAAAATCCATACCGCCGCGATGCTCACGCCCTATGTGGATGTCCCCGAGAAGGGTGCCACCGCCTTCAACAAGGAGGACCTGGCCGCCCTGATGCTCAAACTGAACGCGGAAGGCCTGGACCTTCACATGCACACCGTAGGCTCCGCCGCCTCCCGCGTGGCGCTGGACGCCGTGGAACTGGCCAGAAAGGAAGTCGGCGACAAGTTTACCATGAAGGTCACCTGCGCCCACCTGGAAGTGCAGGACGACGCCGACCTGGACCGTTTTGCCAAGCTGGGCGTGATTGCCAACTATACGCCCTGGTGGCATGCCGGAGACTACAGGGTATGGGGTACCTGGCTGGGCGAGGAACGGGCCCGCAAGCTGTTCCGTTGCAAGACGTTATGGGACAGCGGCGCTCTGGTAACCTGGTCCAGCGACAACGTGGTATTCAGTTTCGAAGTCTGGAATCCCTATCTGGGCATGGAAGTGGGCATGACGCGCCATATCACGGAAAAGACCAATGCTCCCGCCTTTACCAGAGGGGAAGTGCTCCCTCCTGAGGACCAGAAAATGACCGTTGAGCAAATGCTCTTGGGCTACACCATCAACGGTGCCAGGCAGCTGGGCGTGGAGGCCGCCAAGGGCTCCATCAGCGCGGGCAAGGATGCCGACTTCCTGGTGTTTGAAAAGGACCTCCTTGCGGAACCGCACGAGGGCTTCAGCCACAATCTTCCGGCAGAGGTTTATTTTGAAGGAAAGAAGGTGAACTGAGACGTGATTACATCCCGAGCATCTTTCCAATGAACTGGAAAGATGCTTCCGGGAGTGCGGTGTGGTATGCCATGTCATAGACATAAGGCACTTTCACGGCATAATAGGGGACGATGCGCCGCGTGTAAGCCTCAAGGACCTGCGGATCCGCCGTACCCAGATAGGCGGGAAGGAAGATGTTCCAGTGCTCCTTGATTTGCTTAGGCTTCAGGTGGAACAGCGTTTCTGCCCGCTGGGCATCCATTCGCTGGGCCATGACATACATGATGCTTATATCCCATTCGGGAGTTCCGTAACTGAACTCGCCCACGTCAATCCAAAGCGTGCGCCGGCCGTCGGTGATGATGTTCCCGATCTGGATGTCTCCGTGCAGGCAGGTGGTCGCTTCCGGGACCGTTTCAAGAAAGGCGAACGCACGCTGCTTGAAGGCTTCCGGAACCAGGTCTTTTTCCCTGTAGAACTGCGATACAACCTGTTTGTAAGAGCGCAGACGGGTGGTGTCGGCCTGGGTTGCGTGCAATTTTCTGGCCTCGGCCGCGAAGTCAAGGGTAATCTCTTTAAGCCGTCCGGGTTCCTCCGAGATGATGCGAGTGAAGGAGCGTTTCCCTTTCACCAGCTCGTATTCGGCCCCGAAGCGTTCTCCGTCGGTTACCAGCCGATAGGGCTCCGGGGTAGGGATGCCCATCTCGAAAACCGTCCGTGCGGTGAGGAATTCCGCCCGGGCCCTGTCGGCCTCGAACCCGGGGTTATAGAGTTTGGCCAGGGTGTTCTTGGT
>JAFSOA010000016.1 GCA_017447265.1 Bacteroidales bacterium | reverse complement strand
GTCCGTATTTATCTCAAAGCGCTCAAGCACCAGCTTGTCCTTGCTGCACTCCTTAACCCAGTAACCAACAGTAGGCGTATACGCGGCCTTCCGGTCCTCTTGCTTGAAGTCATGATCCAGCTCAAAGAGATAAAGAGCCGGAGTGGAGCCGCCTACGCCCGGATAACCGTTCTGATGCTGCTGGTAGATATATTTCGACTCCGAATCACCGGTAAACACATCTGAGACATAGATGCTTAGAATCCACGTTTGAGGATCCGCGTCGCCCGCTTTGAAATCCCATATCACCAGCCCTGCATCCTGCACTCCTTCCGGATACACTTTCTCCCAGCTTCCTTCCAGATTATCTGCCAGGTTTATTTCAGGAATCAGTTGTTTGTCACACCCGCACAGCCCTGCCACCAGCAGCGCCGCGCAAATCAGAGTCTTCAGTATATTCATTGTTTTCGTATATTAGTTGGCCGATATGGTCACATCGGACGCCGGCATGGTGAGGGTATAGGAGTCGCCTCCGAGGTCTGTCAAGGCAACGGTGTTGCTCGAACCATCGACAGCGCTGTAGAAAGAGCCGCCAGACAAGGTAATAGTGACGGACTTTCCGGAGACAAAGTACTTGACACCGTCGTGCTCCAGGTCCTCTGGCGTGGAAGGAGTCACGGTTACACCACTGGCGCCGACAATCTTGTAAGCACCCTTGGCACCCTCCTGGTCAACGCCGTTAATTCCACCTGTGATTAAAGTGGTTGCCGTATAAAAATTGGAGACATAGTTGAACTGGCCATACGTGTCGTTATGCCGTCCTCCTGCGATTCCACCTTTATAAGAAGTACCGGAAACAGCCCCCAGATTGAGATTGTTCTCAAGATTGTTCTTGGACGGTCCTGCACCGCTGATTTCCGCATAGTCATACGTGGTTCCATTCAATTGTCCGGCGATGCCGCCCACATAGTTGACTCCGGTGACAGAACTCTCATTTACACAAGAGAGGATCCGGATAATGGCATTCTTATGCCCCACGGAAGTTGCTCCGATGATACCTCCGACACAATTCTTTGCCGATTGCACCGCGCCGTGATTCTTACATCCGGTAATCGTTATATAAGTATAAAAATTGTCCGTAAAATTATTAGTTAAGGAGGCCCAACCTATGATGCCACCGACATAATTGTCAACGGCCTCTACGGCTCCATTATTAATACAGCCGGATATGATCGTCTCGCTTCCTTGATGATCGTTCCATCCGACTATACCACCCGTAAAACTGCCATATAAGTCCTCGTACTTTGAAGAGTTGTGGTTAAACCATCCTTTACCATTACTCTTTACCTTCCCGTGATTGGTGCAATTGATAATCCCCATTGCTCCGGTGGCTTGGCCGACAATACCGCCTACGCGCGTTCTTCCTGTCACATCACCATAGTTTATGCAGGAGGTGATTGCATCCATGGCGGAGTTCTGGGTTTGCGATGTGATACCTCCGGCTCTTTCCGTTCCAGTAACCGTTCCGTAATTGGTGCAATTCACTAGTTTAGGACCACAAAGACTGACGATTCCGCCGGCATTGCCTCCATTGGCTTTCTCAGCAGTTACAGAGCCGTCAAAAGTACATCCACTTATTGAAACATTATTATTTGATGCATTGCCGATGATGCCGCCAACACTTGTTTGCCCAGTGACGCTCCCGGTCACGTGACAATTAGTAAACGCGCCTTCAGCGTAACCGGCCATTCCGCCTGTTTTATTATTGTTGTTTGATAGTATAGCACACTCCGACAGCGTGAGGTCATAGACAGAACTTGAAGCACCGGCCATATAACCAAACAAACCAGTATAATTTGCAGAGCTGCTTTCAGTAGTGATCTTTAGATTGGAGATGGTCTTGTGATTACCGTTGAAACTCCCTTTGAAAGGAAGCGTAGCACTTAGGCCAATGGGCTGGAAATTGACTATTTCGGAAAGGTCCAAATCATTCTTTAGCGTCACCGTCTGACCTTCATAGGTCTTACCGATACTAACTTCATTGGATAACTGAACCAAATCAGATACCGTGTTGATTTCCGTAATGAAGTTTGCATCCAACGGCGTCATCGTCAAGGTCGAAGTATAATACTTCCCAGCCTGAAGATTTCCTTTCTTTACGCAACTCAGTTTTCTTAAATTGTCAGTGACACATTTGATTACATAGTTATTATCACGATTCATAGAACTGACGGCCACCCATATTTCATTAGTTGGTGTTGCAGGAGTAATGGTTATCTGCCCTACAAAAGCCAGGCTACCGCTTGTATAGTTCTTAATGTAGTCTGCAGCAATCGTAACGCTTGTCACGTTGATGTCGCCATTCGCATCCTTGAACTTCATTTTCCAGATGGCCTGGCAGTTTTTGAAGGCAGCATTGGTAGTAGTGATCACTTTCGTATCCGTGTTCAACTCCGTAATCTCCACCTCGGCAAAAGAGAAGTTGCAATGATCGGAGATATACTGCAGCGTGCCATTCTGGCCCCGATAATCAGTATTGTAATCCGGATAGGATAGACGCAACTTCGACCCTACGGAGAGACCATCGACGGAAGTCAGAGAGCCGGAGAATGTGGTATGGGCACCGCTTGTTTCAGCTGAGAGTGTCCCGATGTTGGCAACGAGCGTTAGTTGCCCGTTGTCCAGATATTTATGAACCTTGATCTCGTCACCTTGCACCCATTCCGACTTGATGGTGCCATTGTCGTTCAACGACAACGCTTTGGTAACAGCATCACCCTTCTCGCCGGCTTCTACCTTCAATGTCCAAACTTCCTCCTCAGCTACAGTGTTGGGAGTCTCTTCCTCAATGATCTCATCTATCTTGTTGCAGGAGGCGAATCCCAGGCTGAGGCTCAATAAAACAGGTATGATTAACTTGCTATTCTTCATAATGCTTCCTCCTAAAACTCTTCTGGTCCTTCATACTGTGGTGCATCACCAGAGACAACGAGGATGGCTCCCTCGGCTTTTACTTCTATAACTGTTGTTGTAGGGGCTTCATACAAATCGTGCTTAATCGTTTCCATTTGCTTTAAGGTTCTACTAACAAGGCTGCAAAGATACTAAAAAGTATGCTAATAACATACCGAACAGTATGCTAATAAAAAAAAAGTGCGTATCTTTGTGAAAACCTACATTTTTGGCAATGAGAGAGAACAATAAGGATAAGCTCTTCGCCCAAACCTTCTCGCTGCTGCTCACCCATAACATCGGCGATCTCACCTTGGACGAAGTGGAAAAGGCTACGGGCTTTACCCGGGGGGCTATCTTCTATTATGCCAAAACCAAACTGGACTTCTTCCGCCAGGTCATCATCAGCGAGGTACTGGAAAAGCAGGACATCCACCGGAAAGTGAACTACACGAAGGGGATGTCCCTCAAGGACTTCATCCAGGCTTATCTTGAGGGCGTGGTCCACACCAGGACATACTATCTGGATTCTGTCAGTGAGGCTTTACCCGATAATCCCACCCACGCCTACCTTCTCCTCGTCCTTCAGATCAAGCGCTACTATCCGGACCTTGGCGAACGCTATTACGAGATTATGCAGGAAGAAGTCGCCCTCTGGAAGAAGGTTCTCACCGATGCCGTGACCTCTGGTGAAATCGGCCCGCAGCAAGACCTGGACACCGTTGCCGCCACTTTCCAGTCCCTTTTCTACGGCTACTCCTTCCACGCCGCCGTCGGCAAAGCCTTCGACCCCGCCGCCCTCCAGGCCCAGATGATGGGCTTCTATCAGGCCCTCCGCAAGTAGTCTTTAAAACCCAATCAAATAAACTGCCGCCACCTCAACGTGACAGCAGTTATATCATTCTAAGGAATGTCATCCTGAGGCAAAGCCGAAGGATCTACTTTCCCCTTACAAAGTGCCGGTAATCAGAGCCCCAGGTCCCGACAGAATAAGTCGTTCCCTCCTTTTGCCATTCCATCTCATTTGATGTCAGCTTCACAAGCTTGTAGGTGACATTGCTGAAGTCAGACATCTCCGGATTGATGGTAATGGTACCCTTGTCAATAAGGTCGATGGCATACGTGCCGGTGTAGTGTTGCGATTCACAGCCCAGGACATAAACATGTTTCTGATAATTGCCGTTCCCATCAAAGGTGTACGTCACCGAACCATCCATCGCAAACACCGTCGGATCATACTGCTCAGACCAGGTTCCTTCCAGCTTGTTCACATCGATCTTCTCACACCCGCACAGTCCTGCCACCAGCAGCGCCGCGCAGATTGATAATCTCAGAATGCTTTTCATCTTTTGTTCCTCCTTTTACTATTAAACACACAAAAGTCTTAAACACTGCTTACAAAGAAACACTTTTTTTTCTTTTCAAACGTATTGTACACATACGATAAATCAATGAGGAATATCAGCGATTCTGGCGATACAATCTCACGTCCATCGCCTTTCCTCCCTTCTCAATAGCCCCGATCTTCATCTCCTCCAGCAGGAACCCATTCTTCTCCAGCACCCGGGCCGATGCCAGGTTCTCCGGGAACACCTCGCCGATTATGCGTTCCAGCACCAGCTCCCGGAAAGCAATCCCGCAGATCTGCCGAACCGCTTCTGTGCCGATACCCTGGGACCAGAACGGCGTCAGGATCATATAGCCAATCGACCCAACGGAGCGATTCTCATTGGCCATCCTTTCCACGGAAATACTGCCGACAATCTGTTCGTCCACGACGATGGCCCGCCAGACACCCTCCTTTCCCTCATTCTCCGCCACCATTCCAAGCCACCAGTCGGCATCCGCCTCCGTGTATGGATACGGAAGCCGGTCCGACAGGAAGGTCCGGTCCACGGCATTGCACAGCGCCATCAGCGCCGGTTTATCAGCGGGGGTCCAGGTATGAAGGTTAATCGCCATCAGTGTTCAGACCTAGAAATTGGAATTCTTTATATCTTGAAGACAGGGATATTCAATGCCTCCTTGTTTCTTTTCCTATCATAGAAGACGGTAAACACAATCGCAAATAACACACAAACCACACGCAAAATATTTGAAATCAATCCTCCGGCAGCGTTTTCCGTACCTTCAACCACAAATAAAGCCCAAGCCAGATTCATGAAAAAGTGAAGAAAGATAGGAACCCATAAGTTGTAATTCCATGCTACAAACATCCAACTAAAGAAGAATGAACCCGCCATCGTTACTCCAAAAGCAGCCAAAGAGGAGAGGAAGTCGTGACCTTGGTATATGTGGAACATCCCGAAAAAAACGGCAGGCAGTAAGGCCGCCCAAAAGAATCCAAATTTTCCTACCCGAAATAATTGCCCGAAGAGAAACCCCCTGAACAAGATTTCTTCGATTAACGCCGCAAGCAAACACCATTGCAGGACATAGATGAAAGTCAGTTCAGAATTGAATTTCCCGATAATGGCAAATCCTATATACAAAGGGGTCGTAAACAGGAAACCGAATGATACTCCTTTCAGAATTGAACCTTTAAGGCCGAGAGATTCTAATATAGTTGATGGCCTATGCAATATCAAAAGAATGATTATCACTGGAATGAAGGTCAATAACCATTTTAAGATATACTGGCCTAAAGAGCGAGATTGCAGATGAAGTGGTGCAAGCCATTCAGATGCATTCCACTGAACCCAAAATACAAGAACGCATCCTAGTATTATCAAAACCAAAGTAGCCCACTTTGATTTTCTGATAGTGTCAATCAATTCACGCATAAATTACTGTTAGGGTGAGGCCTGTTAAAAACCGAATTCAACGGAGTCTCTCTTTCATGTTTATAGATTTTGATTTATCGAATACAGATAGCACTTTATCACGACATTACCTTATGGCGCAACGCCCGCACCCTTGCCGATGTCAATGAGAAAGCGGTCAAGCCTTCAGTCATCATTCTTCATCGTACATCAAGACTACGTGCAGTTCCGGATAAACCTGCTTTAGCATTTCCTTGACGCTGATGACATGACCTGCGCCGATAATCAAGATACTCTTCCGATAAGAATGACCCTTAATCTGATCGGCAATATTGGTTGCTATCCGCAGGTTCCTGCCATCCCATAACTGCCGGACGGCTTGGCTGTATTCGTCAGGCTCGGTAACAAATCGGCAGGAGTTGATTTCATAGAATCTATGGAGCGTTGCCGGTTTGTTGGTATGATTCCCCAGCCTGCCCCAAAGTCCTGGCCAGATACTGCCGCGGGTGTCCTTCTTTAGCAACTTGAGGAGAATCTGTTCATCATCCGAGTTCTGGATGGCCCTCATTGCGCTATCCCATGCACGTTGGTATTCCGGTTCCGTCTGATGGTCATCGACAGGCAGCAGTTCAGTTATCCCCATCGAAACGGCAAGGGGAAATATCAAATCCCCGTTCTCCCGTCTCGTCGGTTTCTCTGCTCCTGCAGTGCCATACGTTTTCAGATAATCATAGTAGGCATAATTCGCCCGGTCCCGCTTCTGCAAATAGGCGTCAGAGAGGAAAGCAAAATCACTGGAATCCATATCCGACAGCTGTTTTGTCCGCAAATCCTGGAAACGTTCTTCATCGACAACATTGACCCGCGAGAGAGAGTCCGCAAGGTGCAGGAACCGAGGCGTAAAATTCTTGAGGCTCAATGTATCATCCGGACGAATGTCCTCCGTAAAAATAGCCTCCGGACCATACCGCTTGGCGTATTGAAGTAAAGGCCGGTAACTGTGACTCACGATACCCGGGACTTCGTGCATCGTCCCGATAATCAGCAGTTCCTTATCTTGTGCGAATGCCGTTTGTAGCATGCACGCTGCAACCAATGTAACAATGATTTTTTCTTGCATCGCTATTATTCGGGCCAAAGGTTACTCAACTGTTCAAAGAGGTACGGGATATGGGCATAAGTGTCATCTTTCAGCCCCAGGCGCACCATAATCAGATCCTTGTACGGATTCACGAAAAGGATTTGTCCGCGGATTCCCATTGCATAATACCCGGGATATTCTGCCTTTTCGGCTCCAATGCAACTGGTATTGTACCAGCAGAAGTGATAGCCTTCGTTGTCAGATGAATAGGCCGTTGACTGCTCAATCCAGGACTCACTCACAATCCTCTTCCCTTCCCAAAGACCCTTATGCAGATAAAGCCGGCCGATTTTAGCCAAATCCAGCATGGTCACGGCCAGTCCGCCAAAGGCGTGGGGCGCATGATGCTTTTTGCTGTCATAGGAAAGGTAGGCCGATGACTCCATGCCCAGCGGCGTCCACACCTTTTCTTCCAGGTAGTCGGCAAAACGGCGTCCCGTGGCCCGCTCGATGACAAGTCCCAGAATTTCGGTGGTCATGCTCTCGTATCTATACTCCGTGCCAGGCTCGCAGCGAAACTTCAGTTTCTTAACCTGCGCCTTGATGTTGCGTCCATAGTACAACCTGGACATAGCATTCAAACGTTTCAAATCCTGCAGCCTCAGCGAATAGGTATCATCGAAGTCAAGGCCGCTCTGCATATCCAGCAGATGCCGGATGGTCAACTTCTGCCACATCGGGTCACTCTTCTTCAATTCGGGAAGATACTCCGTCACAACATCATCGATGCTCTTGATATACCCTTCATCTACCGCAATGCCACAAAGCAGCGAAGTGACCGACTTGGTGACTGAGAAAACGCCGGCAATCTTATCAGGGGTAATGTCACCCGTGCATTTCTCATAGACGATACTGTCATTCTGGACAATCAGAACGCCCTGCGTCTCCGTTTTGGGGCCGATAGCCTCCCACATCGTGGTATTCGAATACATCTGGCCCTGGTTGAAGAAATGCAGCGTGTCAATCCAGTCGCACTGGGCCGATGCTTTCTCGAAAGAAAACACCTCGCCTCGGTTGACGATGGTATCCTTCAACTGTTTCTCATAGCTGAAACTCGTTGGGCCATAAGCCCCATCGGCCAGGTAGCCCCGAACAATCGTGCAGGACGATAGTAGTAATAACGCTATGAAACTGAAATATTTATTCATCTGTTGATCCCAATTGAATTCCAATTAATCGTGTTAAAGTCACGCATTTTAGTTCTACGGATGCAAAGATACACAAACAAGCCTCTACCATCTCTACCCGAAAGGGTAAAAAGCTATACAACTCTTTTAGATTTACCCTCTCGGGGAGAAGTCCTATTGTTGACCCGACAAAAATCCGTAACTTTGTACCACCTAACAATACTGATAGTGACACAAATAGGAGACTTTTTCATCGACAGCAACCGCATCACCGGTATTACCGACGAAGACTACATCCTTGCCGAGCGTACCCTTGATGCCGTAAAAGCCATCTCCCAGACTGCCTACCAAAGCGTCTATGTCATCGATTACAATCGCCGGAATTTCTTTTATGTCTCCGACAACCCACTCTTTCTGTGCGGCCATTCCGCCCAGCGAGTAAAAGAGATGGGCTATACCTTCTACCTTAACAATGTTCCCAAGGAGGAGCAAGCGATGTTGACAGAAATCAACTCTGCCGGTTTTTCCGCTTTCGAACAGGTTAGTCCAGAGGACAGGCCGAGCTGCACGATGTCCTATGACTTCCACCTTCTGATTCACGGCAAGAAGATGATGATTAACCACAAAATCACTCCACTTTTGCTGACACCAACGGGAAAAGTATGGCTTGCTCTATGTACGGTAGCCCTTTCCTCCCGCAAAGAACCAGGACACATCTACTTTCGCATTCTTGGACAAAGCAGCCACAAGGAATATGACCTTGCCGACCATAGCTGGCATACATGCGAAGCTATAATACTCAAGCCAGAAGAGAAGCAGATCCTCACACTTGCCGCCCAAGGATTCACCACAAAGGAAATTGGCGAGCAACTCTTCCGTTCCGAAAACACAGTCAAGTTCTACCGCAAAGCCCTTTTCGAGAAACTTGAAGTCACCAGTATTACCGAAGCCCTTGCGTTCGCTACCAACTACGGCTTAATATAGATACATTGTCGACTTTCCATGCCGATGTCAATATCAAAGCGGTCAAAGCCAGTTCGCTCCGCTGAAGCTGCGCTCACTTGCTTTGGTTCCGTCCTCCGGGGCACTGACGCGCCCCTGCGAACTCCACTTATGGCAGCTCCACTGCGAGACTCGCCCTTCCGGGCTGACGCCGCTCCAGGGAGAGACTCGCGGCCGTTCCGCGACCCGGTGCGGGCGTCACTGCCACGAATCTGCGTCACCCTGATGCCATGGCCAGAAAGAAGCGGTCAACCGCAAGACTCTGCCCGGGAGAGCCTGTCCAGAGACTTACGGCTGGGTCTAACAGTGCTCTCCAGCCCGTCAATCGCCTTCGAGGAGATGAGCGGCAGCGCCAAGGGCGTGACCGCAGCCAAGATGAAGAGCCGCAAGTACATCCGCAACCGCGGTTACGGGGGCTCTGTCCGCACCGCCGACCAGGCCAAGGTCAAGGGCGTGTTCAAGCGTCTTACCACCATGTGGAAGAGCCTGACTCTCGCCCAGATTCTCGCCTGGAACAAGCTGGCCCTCTCGCAGGAAGGCCGCAGCGTCCTGGGCTCCTAGGCCAAGATCGGCGGCGCCAACCTGTTCACCCGTCTCAACTACTGGATCGTCGCCTGCGGCGGCCAGCCCTCCGTGACTCCTCCCGAGCTCGTCGGTGTGGAGAACCCCTCCAGCGCCACCATCGTCTGCCAAGGTGAGACCTTCACCTTCAAGCTGGACCAGGCCCTCGCCGACAACGGCGGTATCTACCTCGTGATTGAGGCCACCGAAGGTCAGTCCAACGGTGTGACTCGCGCCCATGCCAAGGCTTCCGGCATCAAGCTCGTAGAAGAGCCCACCGCCGAGGCCATCGACATCCGTGCGGATTACGTGGCCAAGTACGGCGCCCCCAGTGCCGCGGCCCCGAAGATCTTCTTCCGCTACTACTACGTCAACTCCAGCACCGGCGAGAAGTCCGGCACCATGCTGGCAGAAGTCAAGTGGGCCGCTGCCGCGGCCGGTGGCGGTGAGCCGTAGTCTCCGGGACTGAGACCTGAACCTGTCAAGCCCTCTGGATTCGCTCCAGGGGGCCTTTCGTTTGGACAAGTGGCGGATAATGATTAACTTTAGGCCGTTAAATCGAAATTTGCATGATGGTTATGAAAAGGATAATGTTCTTCCTTTTCACGGCGCTCTGTTCGGTCGCCCTTTATGCCCAGGACAATAAGGAAGCCATTATATACTTGAACGGAGGCTCTTATTTTGGATCGCACAATAATATGGGAGCCTATATTGGCATGGAATACAACCGCCAGCTTAACGGAAACTGGTATTGGGGAGCAAGATTGAGCGGAACGTACTTCCTTGGACATCCTGTTCAATACGACTGGGACGGCACCGGAAAAAGTCCATACAGAAACACGATCGACCAGAATATCTATAAGGCTGATGCCATGTTTTATTATAGGCTTCCTGTCATCAAAGATATCGTTTTGCTCAGACCAGGCGCCGGCTTCGGTCTTGGGTATCACGACATCTTTGACGATAGCTTCGCCGGCAAAGATAAAGTTATTCCCTATTTAAACGCAAGCCTGAACTGGATCGTCAAATGCGGTAAGCATCTGGAATTTGTCCTCAGCCCGACAATCGCATTCTGCCCTTCCGAGTTCGACTATTCGTTCGTGCAGCTGGGAGGGCCTACAGACATCAACCCCTGGCTCACCAACTATTTTGTCTCCCTCGGTATCGGTTATCGCTTTTAACCAATTCCCTGTTTATCGGCATAAACAAGCTCCGGCAGCATCGTATTTGTTGGCGGTGCTTTATTGAGTTTTCAAGGGGAATGCGTAAATTGCGTCCGATAAATCGTAATTTACCGCACTGACAATGACAAAGGAAGAATGCCTCATATGCAAAGCCCCACTGGAATATCTTGAGACGGATGAATTGATGGAATGTGAAATCTGCCACAAGAAAGAATACAGCAAGACCCGTTGTGTCAATGGCCACTATGTGTGCAACGATTGCCATACGGCAGGGATTGATGCCATCATCGGGCTATGTCTCACGGAAACTTCAAAGAACCCGGTGGAAATCATCGAGAAGATGATGGCAATGCCGTTCTGCCATATGCACGGTCCTGAGCATCACGTGATGGTGGGCTCGGCTCTTCTCACCGCCTATAAAAACGCAGGCGGCGACATTGACCTCAGTTCGGCACTTGCAGAGATGATCCGCCGGGGAAAGAGCGTCCCTGGTGGAGCCTGTGGTTTCTGGGGTGCGTGCGGTGCTGGAGTGAGTTCCGGAATGTTCATATCTATTATCTCAAAGTCTACGCCTCTTGCTCAGGAGCCATTTGGACTGGCAAATAGAATGACTGCGAAATCGCTGGATGAGATTGGAAAAGTCGGAGGTCCACGCTGCTGTAAGCGGGATTCTTTCCTCTCACTTTTATCCGCCATTGACTTCGTGAAGGAGCATTTCGGTGTGGAGATGGAGCACCCGGAGATCATCTGCAAGTACTCTTCCCGCAATAACCAGTGCATCGGAAAGCGTTGTCCTTTCTCACCGAAAATCCGTTAATTAAATTCCCTGTTTATCGAACGAAATAGGCCCCTGCAGACCTTATGGGTTTCAGGGGTCTTACTGTGTAGGGGGAACGTCCCGCGAACGCGGCCGGAACGCGCCAGCGCATACGGTTGCAACCCATTACAAACTGCAAAGAATCTTGGCGTTACTCGGAAATAATCCGTATTTTTGTAAGTCAAAAGTATATGAGATATGAGAGAACTGACGATACAAGATATTGAAACCATCATCCGTAGTGATGAGAACCGCATCCTGGAAGTCAAGAAGACGACTGGTGAGATTGATGCCGGCATGAGTTCCGGCTGCGCCTTCTTGAACACGGATGGTGGCTGGTTGCTTTTCGGTATCGCCCCTAAATCTCTCAAGATTCTTGGTCAGGACGTCACTGACCCTACGAAACAGGAGATTGCCAACCACCTCCGCAAGTTCGACCCGCTCATCAATCCTTACGTCCAGTATGTCGACGTACCCGAGAGTGACGGCAAAAAGGTTATCGCGATTTACTTTGACCCGGCCGAATATTCAGATGTCCCCTACTCCTACGATGGACGCCCTTACTACAAAGTTGAGAACACAACGACCTTGATGCCAAGGCAGCTTTTTGAACGCCTGATTCGGGAGAATCATCCGGAGAAGTTCAGCTGGGAGAAGGAGATCTGCCACAAGGCAATCCTTGAGGACCTGGACGCCAAGCGCATCCGCGGTACCATTCAGGCCGGCGTCAATGTCGGGCGTATTCCCTCTTCCTCTCTCCAGCTCCAGGATGTACCTGCCCAGCTCGCGCATTTCAAAATCGGAGGCGAGAAAGATGGGATCCACAATGCGGCCGTCGTTCTCTTCGGCAAAGAACCCACTCGTTTCTTTAATCAGTGCAAGGTCCGACTCGCACGATTCGAAGGCACCTCTATGCGCCAGTTCCGTGATCAGACGGTCTGCGAGGGTAACCTTTTCGAACAATACGACGCCATCATCAACTTCTGCCAGAAGCATATGTTCCTCGCTGGCACAATGGAAACCGGCCAGCGTATTGACACACTCACGGTCCCATTCCTGGCTATCAGGGAAACGGTTCTGAACATGCTGGCGCACAGAAGCTGGTGGGACGAGGACGAATCACTGAGCGTGGCCATCTTTGACGACCGCATCGAGTTCACCAATCCCGGCCACTTCCCCATCGGCACCAGCGTTGAGGATTTCATCGAGACGCCTCGCTCCAAGCCACAGAACCCGGATATTGCCAATGTCCTCTTCCGCAGTGGCTGGATGGAGTCCTGGGGCCGCGGAATCGCCAACATAATGGATGCCTGCGAGCAGGCCGGTCTCCCCAAGCCTGAATTCATCAAGGCTCCCTGGATTACACGGATTATCTTCCGATTCAAAACCCCGCTCACACCATATTTGAGTGGTAAAGGTGGTAATGGCTCATCGAGTGAACCGATAAATGAGCCATTAAATGAGCCGTTAAATTATTCCAACATCCAGGTTAAAACTACCCACGATGCCATCAAATCCCATCCAGGTATCGGCCGTAGCGGGATAATGGCTCAAACCGGACTGAGCCTTCCGTCCGTCAAAAGGTATATTGCTGAACTTACCGCTAAGGGATACATTGAGCATCGCGGATCCAAGAAGACCGGTGGCTACTTCCCCATCAACAAGCAGTAATGCTTGTTAATCCTTGTTTCGTTAGATTCTGTACCGCATTTGTACCACGAATCACGTAACTAATTGACCTTAAATACAGTCTATCTTTTGCATCGTCAACTCCAGCACCGGCGAGAAGTCCGGCACTATGCTGGCCGAAGTCAAGTGGGCCGCTGCTGCGGCCGGTGGCGGTGAGCCGTAGTCGAAACTCTCTCTGGCGTTTCCGCCAAACCTAACCATTTTACCCTCCGCAGTCGTGAGATTCCGGAGGGTTTTCTTATGCTATTTGACGGACCGGACAAAAAAATTGAAGATTTTTGAAAATTATTTCGGCCCCAATCACATTTATTTTTGCTCGGATTTCCTTACGAAAACCTCTCCATCGGCCGTATCACATTTGTACCACACACCCTATAAACGACTGATTTACAGCAGGGTGTCAAAAACTTTACACTTTCGCCTATCGGAACACCAGCTGGAAGACCGTCCGCTCCGTATCGCTCCGGACGAGGTCGATGGTGCCGTTGTGCTGCCGCATGATCTGGCGGGCCAGGGAGAGGCCGATGCCCGATCCTTCCTTCTTGGTGGTATAGAAAGGCACAAAGATTTGCTCCTGTGCAGAGACAGGAATAGGCGCACCATCATTGGTAACCTGAATGATGACATCATCCTCTTTGCCCATCCTGGCACTGATGTCGATGTGCTTCGCCCCGGCCTGCAGGGCATTCTTGATCAGGTTGATGAAGATCTGCGAGATTTGCCCCTCATCGGCGTAAAGCATCAGGTCCGGCTCTTCGGGTCGATAGACGCAGGTTGCGCCGCAGGAGGCGGCATACTCGCTGTTCAGCGATATGACCTGGTCCATCAGCTCCTGCAAGTCAACAGCCTTTCGCAAAGGCCGGGCCACGCCGGAGAGCTGGCGGTAGGTCTCCACAAACTTGATGAGGTTTTTGGAAGAGTCACTGATGGTATCCAGCCCGGTCTTCACGTCCAGTTCGCTGTGGCCGTTTTCGTCCATCGACTGGGCCAGGGCATCGGAGAGGGACGCAATCGGCGACACCGTATTCATGATCTCGTGCGTGAGCACGCGGATGAGCTTGGTCCAGGAATCCTGCTCGTGGGCCTGGCGCTGCTTCTCGAAGATGGTCCGGATACGGTTCAGTGTACGATTGAACTTGTTCCTGTCCTGAAAACGGAAATTCAGTTCCCCGTCCTCCATCGCATCCATCATGTAGGCCACCTTCTTGATGTCCTTCCGGCGAGTCCGGAGGGTTGCAATCACTGCCGCGATGACGGCAACGATGACGCAGAGAAGGATGATTTGCCAGGTGGACATAGATTCTTCGCTTCGCTCAGAATGACATTACAGCCCGTATTTCTTCATTTTGGCGTACAGCGTAGGCCGGCTGACGCCCAGCATCTTGGCAGCAGCGGAGATGTTGCCGTTGCAGCGCGTGACCGCTTCGCGGACCAGACGTTCCTCTTCGACTTCGTCGTGCAGGAGATTCCGGGTCAAGCCCGGAGTGACGGACGTGCCCGGAATGACGGAGCCGCCATCCGTCATGCCGGACCCCGATCCGGCATCTCTTCGGATATCCTTTTCCGTCAGCTCCTTACCGTCAGAAAGAATGACCGCTTTCTCGATACAGTTCTGCAGTTCGCGGATATTGCCGCTCCAGCGGCCCTCCGTCAGCCTGGCGGCCGCATCGGGGGCGATGCCACGCAAAGGCCGGTGATACTGCTGGGCAAACCGTTCCAGAAACAGTTCCGCCAGCGGGACGATGTCCTCCTGGCGTTCCCGGAGCGGCGGCAGCGCGATATGTACCGTATTGATCCGATAATACAGGTCCTCGCGGAAGCGCCCTTCCCGGACCAGCGCCGCCAGGTCCATGTTCGTTGCGCAGATGAGCCGGATGTTTACCGGAATAGCCTGGGTGCCGCCCACGCGCACCACGCTGCGGTTCTGGATCACCCGCAGCAGCTTGGCCTGCAGGTGCAACGGGATATTGCCGATTTCATCCAGGAAGAGCGTGCCGCCGTCGGCCTGCTCGAACTTGCCCACATGGTCGGTATAGGCGTCGGTGAAGGCGCCTTTGACGTGGCCGAAAAGCTCGCTTTCGAACAGGGTTTCGGTAATGGCGCCGGCATCCACCGCCACCATGGGTTTCCCGCTCCGGAGGCTGCGGGCGTGGATTTCCCGGGCCAGCACATCCTTGCCGGTGCCGTTCTCCCCCGTAATCAGGACGGTGGCATCGGTAGGGGCAATCTTATCGACGGTTTTCCGGATGGCTGCCATCGGCCTGGAACTGCCCCAGAACATCGGACTGTCACCAGCAGGTGCATCGGCCTTCCGTTCATCCCGTCCCATCGCCTTCCGGGCCTTGTCTCGCGCCGCGGTCAGCACCTCGATGAGTTTCTCGTTGTCCCAGGGCTTTACGATGAAGTCGAAAGCGCCGCGCTTCATCCCTTCCACCGCCAGCTGAATGTCGGCATACGCCGTAAACAACACCACTTCCACTTCCGGCATCATCTTCTTGATCTCCCCGGCCCAGTATAGGCCTTCATTTCCCGTATTGATGGACGTGTTGAAATTCATGTCCAGCAGCACCACGTCGGGCCGGAAATGCTCCAGCGTGCTGACCAGCGTCCTCGGAGAAGGCAGTGTCTCCACCTCCGAAAAATGCGCCGGCAAGAGGATCTGCAACGCCTGGCGGATGCCGGCGTTGTCATCTACAATGAGGATTTTTCCTTTTCTGAGCATCATAAGCGAAGCCAAAATTACAAAAAACTCCCCACTTGCGCTATCAGAAAAAGATTATATTTGTAGCAAGTAAAAACGAATCCACCATGATTGAACCTGTCTACGCCCCTTCCCCCAACCGGTACGAGACGATGGCCTACCGCCGCTGCGGACGCTCCGGCATCCAGCTTCCCGCCCTTTCCCTGGGCCTGTGGCACAACTTCGGCTCCTACAAACCCTTCCAGGACGTGAAGGCGATGGCCCACTACGCTTTCGACAAGGGCATCTGCCACTTCGACCTGGCCAACAACTACGGCCCGGAATACGGCACGGCGGAGGAGAACTTCGGCCGGCTGATGGAAGTTTCCTTTCGCCCTTACCGCGACGAACTTTTCATCAGCACCAAGGCGGGCTGGGACATGTGGCCGGGGCCCTATGGTAATTTCGGCTCCCGCAAGTACTTGATGGCCAGCCTGGACCAGAGCCTTCGGCGGATGAAGCTCGATTACGTTGACATCTTTTACTCCCATCGCTGGGATCCGGAAACCCCCATTGAGGAAACGATGCAGGCGTTGGTGGATGCCGTCCGCCAAGGGAAAGCGCTGTACGTGGGCCTGTCGCGCTATCCCGCCGACAAGGCGCAGGAAGCGTACCGCTATCTCGCATCACACGACGTGCCCTGCCTGCTCTATCAGGACCGTTACAACATCATGGACCGCGTTCCGCAGGAAAAGGGCCTCATCGATCTCTGCCATGAGCACGGCGCCGGCTTCATCGCATTCTCGCCACTCCAGCAGGGCCTGCTGACGGGCCGCTACCTCAACGGCGTCCCGGCCGATTCCCGCATGGCGCGCCGCGGCACCTCCCTGCGGGAAGAAATGCTTACGCCCGGCATGCTGGAAGCGTTGAAAGCGCTGAACGAACTGGCACTCCAGCGCGGGCAGAGCCTCGCACAGATGTCCCTGGCCTGGCTGCTCAACGACAGCCGCGTAACCTCGGTCATCATCGGCGCCAGCTCCGTGAGCCAGCTGGCGGACAACCTCACGACCCTGAACAACACCACGTTCAGCGCCACGGAGCTTCAGCGCATCGAGGAGCTCTCTGCCCCCATCCAGCTGCGGTAAAGGCTATTTCAACAATTCCGGACGCAGGGCCTTCGTGCGGGCGAGGGCCTGTTCGTCCTGCCAGGCGGCGATTTTCCTGGGGTCGCCCGACAACAGGACTTCGGGCACTTTCCAGCCGTTGAATTCGGCGGGACGGGTATAGACCGGCGGGGCCAGCAGGCCGTCCTGGAACGAATCCGAAAGAGCGGAAGTCTCGTCGCCGAGGGCGCCCGGCAGCAGCCGCACGACAGCGTCGGTCATGATGGCGGCCGGGAGCTCGCCGCCGGAAAGCACATAATCCCCCACCGTGATCTCGCGCGTGATCAGATGCTCGCGGATGCGATGGTCCACACCCTTGTAATGGCCGCAGAGAATCAGGAGGTTCTCCTTGATGGACAGTTCGTTGGCAACGGCCTGTGTAAAAGGTTCCCCGTCGGGCGAAGTGAAGATGATCTCGTCGTAATGACGCTCGGCCTTGAGCCTCTCCATCAAGGTATAGACCGGCTCGATCATCATCACCATGCCGGCGTCGCCGCCGAAACTGTAGTCGTCGACCTGGCGCCAGCGGCCCTTGCCGTATTCACGGATGTTGTGGACGTGGATTTCAACGAGCCCCTTGTCCTGGGCGCGCTTGACGATGGAATAGCCCAGCGGGCTTTCGAGCAGTTCCGGAACGACGGTCAGAATATCGATTCTCATAGGCTTTTCTTCGGTCCCACAAAAATAGCGATTATTTGTAAAAAAAGACTATATTTGCAAGCTACTATTAAAACATGTAAAGTCATGAGTGAAGATCTGAACCCGGTTGCTCCCATCGAGGAACAGCCCGTAGAAGTAAAGGAAGAAGTTGTCGAAACCCAGGCGGAGCCCCAAGTGGAAACACAAGTGGAAACCCCTGCCGTGCCGGCGGCCGAAACCGAAACGGAAACCGCAAAAGAAACGGAAAACGAGAAGACGGATTTTTCGAACCAGGGTCTCAAGGAGATTGTCGACACGTTCAAGGGCCTGATTGAAGGCGAGAACATGCAGCAGCTCTACAAGCATGCCGAAGCCCTCAAGGCGGCATTCTACAAGAACCTGCGCAAAGAGAAGATCGCCTCGGGCCTCGAACAGCCCGCCGAAACGGCTGAAAATGCCGAAGCGCCGGCCGACGAGCCCGTCTCCGTCAATCCCTTCGCCGAGATCGAACGCGGATTCAAGGATCTTTACAGCCAATATAAGGTAAGACGTTCCGCTTACACCCAGGAACTCGAGAAGAACAAGGAAGAAAACTACCAGGCCAAGCTCGCCGTGATCGAAGACCTCAAGGCCCTCGTCGAAGCCAGCGAAGACCTCAACCAGACCTTCCCCCGCTTCCGCGAGATCCAGAACCGCTGGCGTGCCATCGGCCCCGTGCCGCAGGCCAAGGTCAAGGACCTGTACGACACCTACCAGCACTATGTGGAGAAATTCTACGACTATGTAAAAATCAACAAGGAGTTCCGCGACCTCGACTTCAAGAAGAACCTCGAAGCGAAGGAGAACCTCTGCGAGAAGGCTGAAAACCTCGCTGAGCAGGAGGATGTCGTGGGCGCCTTCCGCACCCTGCAGAAGCTCCACGAGCAGTGGAAGGAACTGGGTCCGGTGAGCAAGGAATTCCGCGAATCGGTATGGGAGCGTTTCCGCGCCGCCACCGCCGTGATCAACAAGAAACATCAGGCTTTCTTCGAAAGTCAGAAAGGCAACCAGAAAGAGAACCTGGAAGCCAAGACGGCCCTCTGCGAGAAGGTGGAAGCCATCGCCCAAAGCGAAGTCAAGGATTCCACCGACTGGAACGCCCTGACCAAGGAGATCGAGAACATCCAGAAAGAATGGAAGAAGATCGGTTTCGCTTCCAAGAAAGACAACCAGAAAGTATACGACCGCTTCCGCGCTGCCTGCGACGAGTTCTTCGCCAAGAAGCGTGAATTCTATTCCGACTTCAAGAGCCAGATGCAGGAGAACCTGACCAGGAAGCTGGAACTCTGCGAGAAGGCCGAGGCCTTGAAAGACAACGACGACTGGAAGAAGACGTCCGAAGCCTTCATCGAGCTTCAGAAGCAGTGGAAAGAGATCGGCCCCGTCTCCCGCAAGAAATCCGAGCAGGTCTGGAAGCGCTTCCGCGCCGCCTGCGACGCCTTCTTCGACAATCGCGACAAGCACTTCGGCAACGTGAACTCCGAGCAGACCGAAAACCTCCAGAAGAAACGCGCGCTCATCGACGAGATCCGTGCCTTCGAGGTGGAGGGCAAGGAAGAAGCCCGCGAAGCCCTGCGCGAATTCCAGGAGCGCTGGAATGCCATCGGCTTCGTGCCTTTCAAGGAAAAGGCCCGCATCCAGGATGCGTTCCGCAAGGCTGTCAGCGAGAAATTCGGTGAATTCCGCGAGTCGGCCGGCCGCTTCGCCGGCAAGGCTGAGCGCACCGTCCGCAGCGAACGCGACCGCCTGGTCCAGAAATTCATGAAGAAGGAACAGGAGATCGCCACCTGGGAGAACAACATGGGCTTCTTCGCCTCTTCGAAGAACGCCGAAGCCCTGCTGGAAGAGCTCAACAAAAAGATTGACATCGCCAGACAGGAACTTGCCCAGCTCGAAGAAGAGATCAAGGAATTCGACCGTCAGCACGAGCAGGAGTAGCGCATGAACGACAAGAGAAGCAGCATCATCGGCTTTGCCCTGATCGGCGTTATCCTGCTGTTGTTCAGCTGGTACAACACCAAGCAGGTCAACCAGCGCCAGCAGGAGGCACTCCTGCGGGATTCCCTGGCCACCGTCGCCGCCCTTGAACGCGGCGAGGAGGCCGACGCCGACAGCACCGGCCTCGACGAAAGCGTCCCGGATGCCGGTGAAGACTATCAGGACCAGTACCTCAACCAGGCCAGTCAGGCCGAAACCGCCTACTATACCCTGGAAAACAGCAAGGTGGCCATCCGGATCAGTTCCAAGGGCGCCCAACCCTACGAGGTGCGCATCAAGGACTACTATACCTATGACAGCGCCGCCCTCTTCCTGGTGCGTCCCGACAAGAGCCTCTTCGACCTGGAGCTCAACACCAACCAGTGGGTGAACACCAGCGACCTGCATTTCCGCCCCGTCGAGAGCACCGACAGCACCCTCACCCTGCGCCTCCAGTTCGAGGAGCACGCCTGGGTGGACGCCGTGTACTCCCTGGCCGGCGACAGCTACATGCTGGGCTACCGGCTGCACTTCGTGGGCATGGACCAGGTGCTCGACCGCCGCACCGGACAGATGACCCTCAAGTGGGTACTCGACGTGCCCCGCCTCGAGAAAGGCTACCAGAACGAGCGCAACTACTCGGGTGTCGCTTATAAATATCTGGCCAACAACGAAGTAAAGACCCTTGGCAAGCGCCGCGACATGGCGGAGGAAAACTTCAACTCCACCATCCGCTGGTTCGGCTTCCAGCAGCAGTTCTTCTCGGCCATCTTCGTGTCGGAGAACGGTTTCCCTGCCGGCAAGCTGGTCAACCGCTTCTATCCCGACAAGGATCCCGAAGGCAACCTGATGCAGTCGGGCGCCGAGATGAGCGTCGCCCTCGACAACCGCAGCGCCGACTTCACCCTCCCCTTCAATTTCTACTTCGGTCCGAACCACTTCTACACCCTGAAGAGCTACGGCGAAGACTTTGAGAAGGTGATTCCGCTGGGTGGTAAGGTCATCGGCACCATCAGCCGCTTTGTCATCATCCCGACTTTCAACTGGCTGAGCCGTTTCATCAGCAGCTACGGCCTGATCATCCTGATCCTGACCATCATGATCAAGCTCGTGATCTCGCCGCTCACCTGGAAATCCTACGCGTCCACCGCCAAGATGCGGGTACTCAAGCCTGAGATCGACAAGATCAACGAGAAATACCCCCGCCAGGAAGATGCCATGAAGAAGCAGCAGGCCACCATGGACCTCTACAAGCGGGCCGGCGTGAGCATGTGGGGCGGATGCCTCCCCATCCTGCTCCAGTTCCCGATCCTGTGGGCCATGTTCCGCTTCTTCCCGGCTTCCATCGAGTTGCGCCAGCAGGGCTTTCTCTGGTGCCACGACCTGAGCGCCTACGACTCGATCCTGGACTTCGGCTTCAAGATTCCGCTCTACGGCGACCACATCTCGCTCTTCGCCCTGCTGATGGGTGTTTCCATGTGGGGCTACTCCAAGATGACGATGTCGCAGCAGGCCAGCACGCAGACCATGCCCGGCATGGAATTCATGCAGGTTTGGCTGATGCCGATCATGATGGTGTTCATCTGCAACAACCTCTCGGCCGGTCTGAGCTACTACTACCTGCTCTCCAACATCATCACCATCGGGCAGAACTGGGCCATCCGCAAATGGTTCATCGACGAAGACAAGATCTACGAAGACCTGAAGAAGAAGGCCAATTCGAAGGAACCAGTCAAGAAATCGAAGTTCCAGCAGCGTCTGGAAGCTGCCTACAAGGCCCAGCAGGAACAGGCGCGGCAGAACAAGAAATAATCGATCATGTCCATCGCAACTGCCATCGAGCAAATCAGACACGAACTGCCATCAACCGTCCAGTTGGTGGCAGTTTCCAAATTCAAGCCCGTCGAAGACATCCGGCTGGCCTACGACGCCGGTCAGCGCGCCTTCGGCGAGAACCGTCCCCAGGAGCTGGCCCTCAAGGCCCCGCTCCTCCCCGCCGACATCCAATGGCACTTCATCGGGCACCTGCAGACCAACAAGGTCAAGCTCATCCTTCCCTACGTCACCCTGATCCACTCGGTGGATTCGGAGCGCCTGCTCGCCGAGATCGACAAGCAGGCCAGCGCCCTGAGCAAGACGGTCGACTGCCTGCTCGAAGTGCACATCGCCCGGGAGACCACCAAGCAAGGCTTCCTTCCGGAAGAAGCCGAAGCGATCGCCCGGCACATGGGCGAATACCCGAACGTCCGCCTGCGCGGCGTGATGGGCATGGCCACCTTCACCGACGACTTCGAAGAGGTGCGGCAGGAATTCCGCACGCTCAAGGCCCTCTCGCAACGGCTATCCGACATTCCGGGCTGCGACCAGGTTTCGATGGGCATGAGTGAGGACTGGCGCATCGCCGTCGAGGAAGGCACGACAATTGTACGTATCGGGACGTTTATTTTTGGAAAAAGAAATTGAAAGAGATGAAAAGACTCCTGCTTCTGTCGCTCGTCGTCCTGTCGGCGGTCGCCTGCAAAACCATCACCCCTGAAACCCGCATCGCCCAGATCGACCAGTTCTTCAATGGCAAAGAAGCCGTCTACAACGCCAAACTCCAGCAATTCACAGGAGAAAAACAGCTTGACTACCTGACCCTCCAGCTGATGCAGGAACTCGGTGCCAAGGACCTCTGGACCCTGGAAGACGACGGGCAGCAAGTGCTCGTGGCCGAATTCCCGGGCAAGGAGAAAAAGAACCCCCAGATCTCGCTGATCTCCGCCTCCCTCGACGATCCGACGGCCTGCGCGACGATCCTGGAAGTCCTGGAAGCCTACAAGAAGATCAAAATCCAGCATAAGAACACCATCCGGGCCCTCTTCTACTCGCCCGCTGCCGATTCCACCGGCCGCAACGGCCTGAGCCTGGCCAACCGGGATATCCGGGAATCCGCCGAGATGGTTCAGTTCGACATCGAGTTGAGTTCGCGCGGCGAGCAGCCGAAGCATACGTTTGTCCTGGATGAATCACCCGTCTTCGCCAAGACGCTGATCGAGGTCATCCCGGGCTACATGGCCCCGCTGGGCAGTTTCAAACTGGTGCAGGGCACGTACCCGAATGCCACCTGGCCGATGAAATGCCCCATCTACCGCTACCAGCTCGCACCGGACGACTTCCAGAAGGAAGCCGCCGCGATGACGGCCTTTACTTTCCTGCTGAATTAGCTGCGGGAGCCGGAGCAGAGCCCCGTCAACTCAGAACGGGTATCCGATGCCGAAGTGGAAGGCGTAATTGCCGTTGAACCAGTCGTTGATGCCCATGAATTCCTGTTTGTAGGGATCATAGACAACCAGACCCATGTCGAAACGGATGAGCACCATGCCGAAATCGAGGCGTGCACCCAGCCCGACGTCCATGGCCGTGCTGCGGAACAGATTCTTGAACGAAAAGAGGCTCCGCGGATCGCGTGACTGTCCGTCCAGGCCGTCCGCGTCAATGTTCCACACATTGCCGATATCGGCAAACACCGCCCCTTCCAGCTTCCAGAACAAGGGGAAACGCATCTCCACGTTGGCTTCCAGGTGCATGTCGCCCGACTGGTTGGCGATGGCGAAACTCGTGTCGCGCGGCGCCATACCCGGACCGACCGCCCGGGCCCGCCAGCCGCGCATGCTGCTCGCGCCGCCGGCATAGAAGAGCTTCTCGAAGGGCAGCGACACGGAATTCCCGTAGGCGAAGCCCATGCCCGCCAGCGCCCGCACCGCCAGGGCGTACTGCCCCACATCGCCGAGGCGGAAGGTGCCCACGGCCTGCAGTTCGCCGCGAACATACTGCGCATACGGAATACCGGCGATCAGGTCCTCGCCCCTTTCCCCTTTCTTGAACATACCCGTCTTGCCCAGCAGGCGCATCAGATTGCCCGACATATCATACTGGAAGCGGGTGTAGAAATAGGTGACTTTCGGGTTGACCGAGGTGTTGGTGGAGAAGTAGAAAGTGCCGCTGCCGCCCAGGTCCAGGTGGCTGCGGAAGGAATTCTTCAGGTAAGGGTCCCGGATGCCCGCGATGAAGGTGGAGTCGAGACGCGTGGCGCTGACGGCACTCAGCTGGACCGGTTTGAACTGGTAGTAGAATTTCTTGGCAATGTTCCAGTTGAAGCCATAGGCGCCCGTCACGATGTTGCGGGTATACTCCGGCCGGTTCTGGAAATTGTAGGTGAAGTTGATGTCCATCTGCGGCAGGTTGACAAAGGGCATGCGCAGGATGAAATCGGGATACCAGGGGATCTTCAGGCCCGCGTTGACGGCCAGCTCGGTCGCGCGGGTCGGCGAGCGGAACATGAACTGGAAGTTGCCACGGAAACCCAGCGAGAGCACTTCTCCCCCGCCGAAGATGTTCTTGTGGCTGTACGACACGGAAGGCGTCACGCCGAAGAGGCCGGTGGAATTGAAGGAACCTTCCAGGTTGAGTTTGAGGGCCTGGAGGCGGGCCTGCTGCAGCAAGACGCGGCAATCCACGGCCGTAGAGTCAGACTCGGACTCCCGGAGCATCATGTTGACGCTGCTGAAAAGCGGAATGCTGGAATAGCGGTCGTACTCCCGCTTGATCTTCTCTTCGCTGTAGAGTTCGCCGGGTTTCAGCTGGTTGAGGTTCTGCAGGAACTTCTGGCGGACGCGCATGCCCGGCTGCGGCATAAGCGCGACGGTGCCGATGGTGTACTGCCGGTGCTCGCGGGCGGCGTCTTCGCTTTCGTTGCGGGTGTAGTTTTCAATCTTGACGATGAGGTCCGCCTCGTCGCGGTGGGTCGTCGTATCGGCGTAGAAGAAGAAATAGTTCTTGGAGAAGCCCCAGTAGCCGTTGTTACGGAAGAGGCTGGTGAAGCGCTCGCTTTCTTTCTCGAGTTCTTCCTCCGAGAGGAAATTGCCGGGCACGACGGTGTAGTTGCTGGAGTCGGCGGCCATCAGGCGGGCCAGCGTGGAATCTTTCACCTGGTAGTCGATGGAGCGGATGGGAAACTGCTTCCCAAGGGTCACGTCGTACTCGACCCGGGCGGTCTGGTTCTTGACCTCGGTTCTGGTGTCGATATGGGAGTTGTAGTAGCCCTGGTAGGTCAGGTGGTCCAGCATGCTGGTGACGGACTTGTCGATCAGGGATTCTTCGAAGACGACGGGAGCCTGGCCGATCTTCTGGCAGAAGCGGTCCCAGCCTTTTCCCTTGCCGTTCTGCCAGTTGTAGATATACAGGCCCGGGTGCCACTTGCCGAAGACATAGTAGTTGGACTTCTGCTTGATATACGGAGCCAGGCTCGAGGGGTTGTAGCTGCTGCTGTTGGTAATGACGACCTTGTTCTCCGCCAGGCGCAACTCGTCTTCCGACAACATTTTCGTCGTCGAGCATCCTGTTGCCAGAAGCATCATCCCGATCAGGAACACCCCGAATTTCCGCATATTATGCAAATATAAGAAAATTTATGAGAAATACGGCTCGCAGGGCGCATTCGGTCAGGCATAGCCTGATTCTCCTGCTTTTTGTTCCCGGCAGTTTGCAAAGGATTGCACAAAAATCATTATTTTTGTTAATCTTAACCTTTGCTTTATGAAACGCACAATCCTCATCACCGGCGGGGCCGGGTTTATCGGCTCGCACGTCGTGCGGCTGTTCGTCAACAAATATCCCGATTACAAGATCATCAACCTGGACAAGTTGACCTACGCGGGCAATCTGGCCAATCTGAAAGACGTGGAAAACAAGCCCAACTACCGTTTCGTCAAGATGGACATCTGCGATTTTGACGCTGTGCTGAAGTTGATGCAGGACGAAAAGGTGGACGGCGTCATCCACCTGGCCGCCGAGAGCCATGTGGACCGCTCGATCAAGGATCCTTTCACGTTCGCCAAGACCAACGTGATGGGCACGCTGACCCTCCTGCAGGCCGCGAAGCTCTGCTGGGAGCCGCATGGATACCGGCTGCCCGTTGCGGAAGAAACCCCTTCACGGAGTTTTTGCGGGAAGGCGGGTGCGGATCGCCGTAGCGGATGTGAAGGGACATCTCCCGAAACGAAATGCCGGTTCTATCATATTTCTACCGACGAGGTTTACGGCGCCCTGGAGATTACCGATCCGGCCGGTGTGGAGCCGCCGTTCACGACAAAAGCCTCTTCCGGCAAGCACCACCTGGCCTACGGCACGCAGTTCTTCACGGAAGACCTCAAATACCAGCCGCACAGCCCGTACAGTGCCGCCAAGGCCTCAAGCGACCACTTCGTGCGCGCCTACCACGACACCTACGGCCTGCCCGTCGTGGTAACCAACTGCTCGAACAACTACGGCCCGTACCAGTTCCCCGAGAAACTCATCCCGCTGTTCATCAACAATATCCGTCACGGCAAACCCCTGCCGGTCTATGGAAAGGGCGAGAACGTGCGCGACTGGCTCTACGTCGAAGACCATGCCCGCGCCATCGACCTGATCTTCCATGAAGGCAGAGATGCGGAAACCTACAACATCGGCGGCTTCAACGAATGGAAGAACATCGACCTGATCAAGGTGCTCATCAAGACGGTCGACCGCCTGCTTGGGAAGCCGGAAGGCGCGAGCGAACACCTGATCACCTATGTTACCGACCGAGCCGGCCATGACTTGCGTTACGCCATCGACTCGACAAAGCTCCAGAAAGAACTCGGCTGGGAGCCTTCCCTCCAGTTCGAAGAAGGCATTGAAAAGACGGTCCGCTGGTATCTGGACAACCAGGCCTGGATGGACAACGTCACGTCCGGCGACTACCAGAAGTACTACGACGACATGTACAAGAATCGCTAGTTTGAGCGTAACGGAGCGGGTGGTATTTGGCGAAGCGACCTTTTTTCGGGAGCGAGACAAATACCAGAGCGAGTGAAGCGACAACAAATGCTTTCAAAGAACGAAATAAAGGAAATCAAGGCGCTGGGACAGAAGAAGTTCCGCGACGAGCGGGGCTTGTTTGTCGTCGAAGGCGAAAAACTCGTGGCCGAGGCCGTGCAGTCCGGCTTTGATGTCGTCGCCCACTACCGCGTCGAAGACATCGGCGAAGAGGCCATGGCCCGCATCAGCCAGCTGACCCACCCGTCCCCCGCCCTCGCCATCGTCCGCCAGCCGGCACCGGGAGCCTTCACCCCCGCCCCCGACGAACTCGTCCTCGCCCTCGACGGCATCCGTGATCCCGGCAACCTGGGTACCATCCTGCGCATCGCCGACTGGTTCGGCATCCACCAGATCCTCGCCTCCGAAGACACGGTTGAAGTCTACAACCCGAAAGTCGTCCAGGCGACGATGGGCGCCATCTTCCGCGTCCGCATACACTATGGAGACCTGATTGAGATGCTGAAATGCCGTGTCAAGCCCGGCATGACGGACGAGCGGAGCGAAGCGGGTGGTAATGCGTGCGACGCAGCTTTTTCGCGAGGAGAACGCATTACCAGAGCGAAGCAGAGCGAGTCTGAGATCCCCATCTATGGAACTTTCCTGGACGGCGACAGTATCTATGAAATGCCCTTGACAAAAAGTGGCATTATCGTCATGGGATCAGAAGCCAACGGCATCTCGCCCGCAGTCGCCAGCACCATCACCCACCGCCTCTATATCCCGCCTTTCCCTGCCAACGCCCATACCAGCGAATCCCTCAACGTCGCTGTCGCCACCGCCATCACCTGCGCAGAATTCCGCCGCAGAATGGCATAACCCCCCTGAATATGAAAAAAATCCTGCTACTCCTTGCCCTGCTCGCAGGCATCGGTTCCCTTCGGGCACAAGATGTCCATCTCTATCTCCAGGAAGAACAGCTGCCTAACCTGGTCAATTGCCTTCCGGCCCCGCCCGACACCATCGGCGAAGCCTTCACCCACGACATCATGCGTTATATGTGGGGCAAGACCCAGCGCCTGGACACGGTCCGGCTCGCACAAGCCAAACGCGATGCGGTCTGGGACCTCGACACCCTTTCTGCCATTTACAGCGAGCCTTTCGGCCTGAAGATCGACAAGGAAAAGACGCCCGAAATCTACCGGCTGTTCATGAACGGCATCTCGACCATCGAGCAGATCCGCCTCCGCCCCAAGGCCTATTATTTCCGGATGCGGCCCTACGCCCGCTTCCACGAGAGCTCCATTTTCCCGCAGGATGACGAATGGCTTTCCACGGACGGCTCCTATCCTTCCGGTCACACCATCCGCGCCTGGGGCGCCGCCCTCCTGCTCTCGGAAGTGAACCCCGCCGCAGCAGAAGCGCTCTTCCACCGGGCCGTCGAAAGCGGAGAGAGTCGGGTCATTGCCGGCTGCCACTGGCAGAGCGACATCGATGCCAGCGCCACTGCCGCCTGCATCGGTTTCGCCGTCCTGCAAGGCAATCCGGATTTCCAGCACGACCTGGAGAGGGCGCGCGCAGAGTTTCAGGCCGTCCTGGAACCCTGCCACGCGAAATGCTCACGCTTTAACCAGCACTAAGAAACAGGGCTGAGGCGGTAGACAACGACGTCGTGGGAGCCGACGGTCGCGGAGACCGGATTCGGGACCAGCTGGCGGCGCAGTTTGCCCTTACCTTTCACGAGGGTCGTGAACGGCTTGGCAGCAGCGTTCCACAGGTCCTTGACACGATAGTTCACCGTGGCGAAATCCGTCCGGCGACCGCTCAGTTCATCGTCGACCTCGAGCGCGGTCCAGTCAATGCAGACCGTCGCCGGCGCTTCACCGACGTTCAGGATGCAGAACGCCCAGTCACCGCCGGACAGCGGCTTGAACCAGTATTGTACGTCCCCCTCGCACTTCAGGCGAAGGCCCTGGATACCAAGGGGATCCTGGTCGATAGCGATCACGTCTCTGTTGGTGATGGTAGCAAGCGTTTCCGGCGTCATGTTCGTGATGTCGTTGCCCAGGATCAGGGGTGCGGCCATCATGCACCAGAGGGTGAAGTGCGCGCGGTCTTCCGCAACGCTCATCCCGTTGCCCACCTCCAGCATGTCGGGGTCGTTCCAATGACCCGGACCCGCATATTTCCGCAGCGGCTCGTTCATATCCACGATCGGCATCACGCCCAGCGGCGTCCACATGGGATTCCCGTTCTCATCGTATCGCTGCGGGATGGCCAGGAAGCCCACGCCGATGTCGCCGGTGGTCCGCCATGAATGACCGACCTCCGCCGCCCACTCCCAGGGCTTGCTGTTGCCCCACTCGCACATGCTGAAGAAGATTGGACGGCCCGCCCAGCGGAGCGCGTCGCGCATCAGTGCATAGGCCCCTTTCGGATTGATGTTGTTGGTGTAGCACCAGTCGTATTTGAGATAATCGACCCCCCACTGCGCATAGGTGAAGGCATCCTGATACTCGTGTCCAAGACTGCCGGTATAGCAAGCGCAGGTATTGGTGCCGGCATCGCTGTAGATGCCCAGCTTGAGGCCGCGGGCATGCAGATAATCGGCCAGCGCCTTCATGCCGGACGGGAATTTGGCGGGATCTTCGTGCACGAAGCCCTGCGCGTCACGCTCCCCGTGCCAGCCGTCATCGAGATTGAGATAGACGTAGCCGGCGTCGACGAGACCCAGCTCGACCATCTTGTCGGCAATATCCTTGATAAGCGTTTCGTTGATTTCCGTCTGGAACTTGTTCCAGGAGCTCCAGCCCATCTGCGGCGTGTCGGCCAACCCTTCCCATTTCGGAAGATTGCCGTCGGGTTTGCGGTCCTGAGCACCGGCGAAGCTGCACAACAGCAACGCCACGAGTAGTAGTAATGACTTTTTCATCGTGGAGAAATATTGATTATAACTCCAAATATAACGAAAAAATAAGAAAGTTATTTCGTTACGTCGATGCGGGTGTAATCGTGGGCGGCCACGTGGAAATGGACCGTGTGAGCCTGGGCGGCGACACCCAGATAATCGAAAGCCTCCTGCGGGATGAAGACGTCCACGTCGACAGGCGAGGGAGCGAAATTGGCGACGATGGCCATGCCGCTGCCCGCATAACCCCGCATCCACGCGAACTGGCGGTCCGGATTGAAATGATCGGAAGCCGGATTGGCATACATCAGATCGAAGGTCTTGCCCTTCGAGAAAATGGCGTCGGCACTCGCGATGCGCAGCAGCCGGCAGTATTCCTTGTACACGACCGACTCCTCGACCGTCAGACGGCCGGACAACGCCCGGCAGATCGAAGGAACGGAACAATAGTCGAAAATCGACGTACGGCCGTCCCGGCCGCTGTAACCCTCCGCCTCCATGCCCCGCTCACCATATTCCTGCCCGAAATAAAGCATGAACGAAGCCGTGTTGAAAAGCAGGGAGACCGCGAAAGCGGCCATGCCGGCCTTGGCACTGCCGGCGAAGAAATCGGAGGCGAGGCGCTGTTCGTCGTGGTTCTCCAGAAAATTGAGCATCTGCGGCTGATGCTCGCCGAGATGCTGCCACTCCTGCGTCAGGCAGGAGGCCGGCCGTTCGCCCTGCACGATACCGCGAAGCGCATCGTAGAAACCCGACTTGTCGTAGAGCAAATCGAAACCCGCGCTGCCATAGCGCCGGTAATTCTTCTTGTCGTAGACCTCCGCGATGAAGATCAGGCCCGGATGCTGCGCCCGCAGCGCCCGGAAAGCCCATTCGAAGAACTCGGCAGGCACGAGCTCCACCATGTCGCAGCGGAAGCCGTCCACCCCCTTTTCCACCCAGAACTTCAAGACGGAGAGCATCTTGCTCCAGGTACTGCGCTGCCCGTAGTTCAGTTTGATGGTATCGAACCAGTCCGTCTCCGAGGGCCAGGCGTGGAACACGTCGTTGCCGGTGGCAAGGGCCGGATCCTCGACATAAGAACTCTTGAGCGATGCGGGCAGGTGCAGCGGCCCGTCGAGCCTGTAGAAGTTTTCGTCGGAGAAGTAGCTGCGGTACTCCCGGTACACATGGTTGGGCACGAAGTCGATGATGACCTTCATGCCGGCCGCGTGGGTACGCCGCACCAGCGCCTCGAACTCGGCCATGCGGTTGTCGACATTGACGGCCAGGGCCGGATCGACGTCGAACCAGTTGCGGATGGCGTAGGGCGAACCGGCCTCCCCCTTCACGAGCGAAGGGTCGTTGTCGGGCACGGAGCGGAAATGCGTGCGGGTGGCGTGCGAAATGACGCCGGTGTACCAGACGGCATCGACCGAGAGGCGCTTGAGGCGCGAAAATTCCTCCTCGTCGATGTCGTTGAACTTGCCGGAGCCGTTCTTCGCATAAGAGCCTCCGGGAACACAGCTGCGGTTCCCGAAGGCTCTCAACAGAAGCTGATAAATAATCACTACCAGTTCAGAATCTTGTAGAAGTCGTAGTCCTCCGGATTGGGGACATACTGCTTGGCCGCCTCGTAGTCACGCGGGGTGATGTAGTTGAGCAGGTGCTTGTACACGACCTGGGCCTGGTCGCCCTCGATGTCCACAAGCCGCGGCGGAATCTTGCCCGTCTCGGGATCCTGGAGCTCTTCGAGATAGAGCGGACGGATGGTTCCGATCTGGTCGACGAACACCATGCAGCCGGTCTCGCCCTTGATGAAGAGTTCGTAGACGCCGGCGCCGAGCTGCGAGCAGTAGAAGAGGTCATAGGCAATCGGCTGCTGGCAGCGGATGTCGTAGCCGATCTCCACCGGACGGGTCTTCACCTTCATGCCGATCTCCTTGAGCTTGATCTCAAGCATATCGTTGAACAGCTGAGCCTTGGAAATCTTGCCGAGTTCCGGATGGCCGTGGTCGTCGTAGGTGAACTTGATGCCCGTTTCCTTGAGCTGTTCGTCGCTGAGCATGTGGAACACACCCTCGGAGACGATGATACCGCCGTACTCGATGCCGCGCAGCTTGCGCTTGATGATGGCACTCACCGACAGGCGCACGATCTTGTCGACCGTGATCTCGCTCTTGTTGAACATCTCGGGGATGATGATCATCGGATAGTGGCAGGAAGCACCGATACCCATGGCCAGGTGACCAGCGCTGCGGCCCATGGCCGAAACGATGAACCAGTTGCCGGACGTGCGGGCATCCTCGTACACGGTCGTCGCGATACGGGTACCTTCCGCCTTGGCGGAATTGTAACCGAAGGTCGGCGCGTTCATCGGCAGCGGAAGGTCGTTGTCGATGGTCTTGGGCACGTGGATGTTCTGGATGGGGTATTTCTTCTCTTTCAGGAACTTGCCGATGCGGTTGGCCGTCGATGCGGTGTCGTCGCCGCCGATGGTCACCAGCAGACGGATGTTGTTCTGCTGGAAGAATTTCAGGTTGAAATAGCGGTCAAAGTCTTCCTGGGTCGGTTTGTAGCGGCTCATCTGCAGGAAAGAGCCACCGCGGTTGAAGATCGAATCTGCCAGCGCGAAGTTGAATTCGATGAAGTTGGGAGATGCGGAAAAGAGTCCGGAATAACCTCCGTGAAGACCGAGAACGCGATAACCCTCAGCCATGAAAGCCTTGGCAATCGTTCCTTCGACGGTATTGATGCCCGGGGCCGGGCCACCGCCTGCCAAAATAACAATAGATTCCCTCATAGTATGTTTAGTGTTTCTTCTTCTCATTTGACCCCGCAAAGATATTACTTTTTGCTAAATAATCGCTAATTTTGTAGTTTATTGACGAGGTATGGCCAAGATCAGCAAGACAACGGCGAAAGAACGGATTGAATTCCTGAAACGGGAACTCGAGAAGCACAACTACAACTATTACGTGCTGAACGCCCCCACCATCACGGACTTCGAATTCGACCTGCTCATGGGCGAGCTCCAGGGCCTGGAGAAACGCTTCCCCGAGTTCGCCACGGAGGACAGTCCCTCCCGGCACGTGGGCAGCGACCTGACGTCCGGCGCTGCCGGCTCGGACTTCGTGCAGGTGGCCCACCGCTGGCCCATGCTCTCGCTGGGCAACACCTACGCCCGCGAAGAGCTGCTGGAGTTCGGCGAGCGCATCCGCAAGACCGTCAGCACGCCCTGCCATTTCTCCTGCGAGCTGAAATTCGACGGCACCGCCATCTGCCTGACCTACCGCGACGGACGCCTGCTGCGCGCCCTGACCCGCGGCGACGGCACCAAGGGTGATGACGTGACCCGCAACGTCGTCAACATCCCCGCCATCCCGAAACAACTGCACGGCAGCGGCATTCCCGCCGAATTCGAGATCCGCGGCGAGATCTACATGCCCTTCGCCGCCTTCGAGCGCCTCAACGCCGAACGCAGCGACGCCGGCCTCGACCCCTTCGCCAATCCGCGCAACGCCGCTTCGGGCAGCCTGAAACTGCAGGACCCCGCCGAGATGGGCACACGCGGACTGGACTGCGTGCTGTACCACCTGCTGGGAGAGAACCTGCCCTTCCAGACGCATACCGAAGCCCTCCAGGCTGCCCGCAGCTGGGGGCTTCCTGTTTCTGAATACAGCCGCCGCGTCGACGGCATCGACGCGGCCCTCGCCTATATCGATGAATGGGACACCCGCCGCAAGACCCTTCCCTTCGCCACCGACGGCATCGTGATCAAGGTCGACGAACTCGAACTCCAGCGCCAGCTCGGCTTCACCGCCAAGTCGCCGCGCTGGGCCACCGCCTGGAAATTCAAGCCGGAGCAGGCGCTCACGCCGCTCCTGAGCATCGACTATCAGGTGGGACGCACCGGCGCCGTCACGCCCGTGGCGAACCTGGAACCGGTGCTGCTTTCGGGCACCGTGGTCAAACGGGCCTCGCTCCACAACAAGGACCAGATGGACCTGCTCGACATCCACATCGGCGACTATGTCTATGTGGAAAAGGGCGGCGAGATCATCCCCAAGATCACGGGCGTGGAACTGTCGAAGCGCCCTGCCGATGCGCTGCGGCCCCAGTTCCCCACCCACTGCCCCGACTGCGGCACCCCGCTGGTGCGCGACGCCGACGAAGCGCGGCACTACTGCCCGAACCAGGAGTCCTGCCCCGTGCAGATCAAGGGCCGCTTCATCCATTTCGCCGGACGCAAGGCCATGGACATCCTGGCCGGCGACGCAACGGTCGAGCAGCTGTATGACCGCGGCTTCATCCGCACCCTCCCCGACCTCTATGCGCTTACGCGCGAGCAGCTCATCGCGCTGGAAGGCTGGCAGGAGAAATCGGCCGACAACTTCCTGGCGAGCCTGGAAGCCAGCCGGCAGGTGCCCTTCGAGCGCGTGCTCTATGCCCTCGGCATCCGCCACGTGGGCGAGCAGACCGCCAAGACGCTGGCACGACACTTCGGCTCGATCGACGCGCTGATGGCCGCCGGCCGTGAAGACCTGGTGCAGGTCGAGGATATCGGCGACACGGTGGCCGACGCCATCCTCAGCTGGTCGGCATCCGATGCCGCCCGCACGTGTGTGGAAAGGCTCCGCGACGCCGGTCTGCAGCTGGCCGTCAGCGACACGGCGGAAAACCGCCTTTCCGACCGGCTCTCCGGCAAGACCGTGGTCATCTCCGGCAACTTCTCCCTTTCCCGCGAAGCCATGAAAGCCCTGATCGAAGCCCACGGCGGCAAGAACGCCGGTTCCGTGAGCGGCCGGACGGACTTCCTGCTGGCGGGCGAAAAAGCGGGCCCCGAGAAACTCAGGAAAGCCGAGAAGCTCGGCATCCCCGTCCTTTCCGAGACTGAATTCCAGCAACTGATCGAATCCGAGTAAGCCCATGCGCCTGTTCTTCGCCCGCATACGAGACCTCCTGCACAGCTTCGTCAAATTCATGACGAAGGATATCTGGGTGCTCGATTTCAGCGAGCTGAGCGCAGCGCGCAAACAGATGGTCAAGAGCGCCCAGGCCATCATGCTGACAGCCAGGAACTTCCGGCGCGAGCATGTAGGCCGCGAAGCCATCGCCCTGAGCTGGTTCACCACCCTGGCCTTCGTGCCCATGATCGCGGTGATCCTGTTCATATCCAACGGTTTCGGCTTCGACCAGCTGCTCTACAAGACCCTGACCGAATCGTTTCCCACCAGCACCCAGCTGGTGCAGGTCATCATCGAATACGCCCGGAACCTGATCCGATCCACCGAGAGCGGCGCTTTCGGCTGGATCTCCTTCCTGAGCTTCGTGTGGACCATCTTCTGGCTGATGATCAACATCGAGGTCTCCTTCAACCGCATCTGGCGGGTCCGGGAGCCCCGCAAGCTCTGGCGGCGCGTGGCGGTGTATTTCGCCATCCTGTTCGTCACGCCCTTCGTGCTGATCCTGCTTTTTTCGGGCTGGGCCTGGTACGCGCGTTTCATCGGCCTACTGGAAGGCCATCTGGGCGCTTTCGACTTCATCACCACCAACATGTTCTGGCTGGCGTTCTACGGCGTGGTCGTGCTGGCCCTGTCGGTGATGTACAAATTCATTCCGCACGCCAAGGTGCGGTACGGATCGGCCCTGAAAGCCGCCCTGATCGTGGGTGTGGTATTCCTGGCCATCCAGGCATTCTACATGGGGACACAGGTGATGGTGCTGCGTCTGGGCGCCGTCTACGGGGCCCTGGCCTTCATCCCCCTGTTCATGGTCTGGCTGAACCTGTGCTGGCAGACCATCCTGTTCGGCGCGGAACTTTCCCGGGGCTACACCCTTGTGGACTACCGGGAAGCCAAGGAGCGCGGCCTGTCCGACCTGACGGCGGAAGAGGCGGTCATCAAACAAGAATAGAGGCACATTATGTTTACAGAAGAGGACATTAAACTGATTGAAAGGGAATTCGAAGGACTTCGGCAGTCCAGTCTCAAGCGCTGCGCCGACGAGGAGCAGTACAAGCTGGTGCTCAAGGCCTTCGAGTTTGCCAACGAAGCGCACAAGGGCGTGCGGCGTCGCAGCGGCGAGCCGTACATCCTGCATCCGATCGCCGTGGCCAAGATCGTGGTCGACGAGATCGGGCTCGGCTGCAAGTCCATCTGCGCCGCCCTGCTGCACGACGTGGTGGAAGACACCGAATTCACGGTCGAGGACATCGAACGGCTTTTCGGTGCCAAGATCGCGTCGCTTGTGGACGGACTGACCAAGATCAAGACGGCGCTCGACAACGACAACAAGAACAAGTGGCAGCCCAACCGCGTGAGCCTGCAGGCCGAGAACTTCCGCCGCATCCTGGTGACGCTCAACGACGACGTGCGCATCGTCCTCATCAAACTCGCCGACCGGCTCCACAACGTACGCACCATCCAGTTCATGCCGGACTACAAGCGCGACAAGATCCTCAGCGAGACCATGTACCTCTTCATCCCGCTCGCACACCGCCTGGGCCTCTACAGCATCAAGTCGGAGATGGAGAACATCTGGCTCAGATACCGTGAACCCGCCGCCTACGCCTCCATCGTGCATCAGCTCGACCAGATCATGTCGGAACGCGGCGCCGCCATCGACGACTTCATCGCCCCCATCCGTCAGGAGCTCGACAAGGCGGGCTACCAGTATACGATCCTCAAGCGGCTCAAGACCCCCTACTCCATCTGGAAGAAGATGACCACCAAGAACATCCCGTTCGAGCAGATCTTCGACATCTATGCGGTGCGCATCATTTTCGAGCCGCGGGGCGAATTCAACGAACGTGAACAGTGCTGGTACATCTTCTCGATGATTACCGGCCTGTATTCTTATAAGCCCGACCGCACCCGGGACTGGGTGGACAATCCGAAGGCCAACGGCTACGAGGCGCTCCACCTGACCGTGATGAGCAATGCTGGCAACTGGGTGGAGGTGCAGATCCGCTCGCAGCGGATGAACTCCATCGCCGAGCGCGGCATCGCCGCCCACTGGCTCTACAAGGACGCTGGCACGGGCGGACGGGGCGACACCGAGATCGACCGCTGGATCGAACAGGTGGGAGAAATCCTCGAGAACCCCAACATCGACGCCATGCAGTTCCTCGACGAGTTCCACCAGGAACTGGTCACCACGACGATCTACGTCTTTACGCCGAAGGGCGAATCGAAGAGTCTGGCCAAGGGCTCCACGGCCCTCGACTTCGCCTACAGCATCCACTCCGAAGTGGGCAACCACGCCATCGCCGCCAAGGTCAACCAGCGGCTGGTGCCCCTCTCCCAGGTCCTGACCAACGGCGACCAGGTGGAGATCATCAGCTCCGAAAGCGCCCGGCCCCGCCGCGAATGGCTCGATTTTCTGACCACCAGCCGTGCGAAGAGCCAGGTGATGGACTACCTCAAGTCCGACAAGAAAAACAACATCAAGGAGGGCATGGAGATCCTCGACCGCAAACTCGACGAGCGCAACATCACCGAGCGCAGCCGCGTCATCAAGAAGCTGGTGGACTATTACAAGACCATCGGCGGCAAGGATGACCTCTACAACAAGATCGGCATCGGCGTGATCGACCTGAGCGACCTCGACAAGGCCCTCAAGACCAACGCCGAGCGGCGCAACGTGCAGATGTGGGGCGTAAAACTGCTCAACCCGATCCGCAACACCTCCATCAACAAGAAGAGCGAGTTCCTGTTGCAGGAAGACATCGACCAGGGCACCATCTCCTTCAACATCGCCCAGTGCTGCTCGCCGATACCGGGCGACAGCGTGGTGGCGTTCATCGAAGACGACGGCACGGTCACCATCCACAAGAAGAGCTGCGCCGTGGCCACCAACCTCGCCTCGAAGGAAGGGCACCGCATCGTATCGGCCAAATGGAGCAAACACTTCATGATGTCGTATCTGGCAAGAATTTCGCTGGAAGGAATCGACCGGGTCGGCGTCCTGAGCGACCTCGCCCGTGTGATCTCGCTGGTGCTGGGCGTCAACATGCGCCAGCTCCACATCGAGGCGCACGACGAGATCTTCGAAGGCTTCATCGACCTCTATGTCCACAATACCGACGACCTCGACAAACTGATCCGCGAACTGTCGAAAGTCAAGGGCATCGAGCGGGTCAAACGTGTTGAAATCAAATGATCATGAGAAGAATCACCGCAACGGTCATCCTCCTGACCCTCTTTATCGGGGCCTGCCTGTCGAGCCATTCCTGCGCCAATACCACCACGGCGCCGAGCGGCGGGCCGAAGGATACCATTCCCCCCATACTGGTCAAGCTCACGCCCCCGACCGGAACCACGAATTTCCCCACGGCCGGTGGCAAGATTACCCTCCAGTACAACGAATACACCGTCGTCAAGACGGCCACCGACATCCTGCTTTCCCCGCCTACGCGGAGAAGGCCGCAGGCCAAGGTCAAGGGCAAGAACATCGTGGTCACGCTGCAGGACACCCTGCGTGCCGACCAGACCTACACCATTGACTTCGGCAGCGCCCTGGCCGACAACAACGAGGGTAACCTGGCGCCCCGTCTCGTGTACGCCTTCTCCACCGGCGACGTCCTCGACTCGCTCTATTTCACCGGCACGGTCATCAACAGCCAGACCCTGCAGCCGGTCAAAGCCGCCCTGGTGGCCGCCTACATCGACCAGTCCGACTCGGCCTGCTTCAACGCGCGCCCGGATGCCGCGGTCAAGACCGACGACTGGGGATACTTCGTTTTACGGAATTTGAAAGACACTGTCTACCAGCTATTTGTCTACTCCGATAAAGACAATGACTATAAGTACAATCCGGACGAAGACGAGATCGGCTTCCTGGACTCCCTGTACCATCCCGTGCGCGTCGTGAACGATTCCGTGGCCGAGCTCCATTCCTTCGACATGAAGGACACCCTCCACTGCCAGGCCCGGGAATCGATGGTCTCGATGGTCACCTTCAAGGAGCTGCAGACCGTGCAGTACCTTCAGAACATCGGCCGGAGCACCGAGCGCCAGGGCTACTTGAAATTCAGCGCCGGCGACGTGCAGATCAACAGCCTGGAGTTCGTCGGCCTCCCCGACTCCTCCATCATCCTGCAGTACAACACCACGCGCGACAGCCTCGACTTCTGGATCAATACCGACTACAAACTCGACGACAGCCTGCTGATCCGCCTCAACTACCTCAAGACCGATTCCACCGGCCAGCTGGCGCCAGTCGACACGAGCGTGATGCTCGCCGTCAAGAAAGTGGAAGAAGAAAGCACGCTCCGGAAAGACAAAGACAAGGAGAAGCAGGCGCCCGACACCGTCTTCAAGCTGCAGGTCTCAGCCAACGACGAGACGGTCGAGCAGTTGGGTGTCAGCCTGGCGAGCGCCCTGCCCCTCCTGCAGGTCCATCGCGACTCCATCATCCTCGAGGAAACCAACCCGAAAGGGCAGAAATCCCGGAAGTCATTCCATTTCAAGCAGGATTCGAGCGACATCCGCCGCTTTATCATCACCCCTGAACAGGCCCTTGTCCGCGGCTACGAATATGAGCTGACGATTCCGCAGGGCAGCTTCATCAACCTGTACAAGCTCCCCAACGAGAAGAATTCAGCCAAGTTCAAGGTGCCGCAGGCGGAGAACCTGAGCCTGCTCGACCTCCGGCTTTCCGGCGTGGAAGACCGCTATATCGTGGAACTGACCGACGAGAAAGGTTCGCGGGTCTACCGGACCTACCATACGGACAAGGAAGGGTCGCTGGTCTTCCCCTACCTGCAGGCCGGCAAGTACATGATCCGCATCACCTGCGACAAGAACCGGAACGGCTACGCCGATACCGGCAACCTGCTCGCCCGCAAGCAGCCCGAAGTGGTGCGCTTCTACGAGTCGACCCCCGGCAACAAAGTGTTCGAGATTCCTGAATCGGCGGAAATCGAGCAGCACATCGACCTTAAAAAAATGTTCCAATGAGAAGACTGCTCTGGATCCTGATCCTGCTGCTGGCAGCCGGGACGGCCGGCGCCCAGGACAATTTCATCTTCGACATGCCCAATGACTTCGCGGCGCTGGACACGGTGCCGACGAAGCCCAAGTTCAAGAACATCCACATGATCGGCGTGTCCTACACGGTCAACCTGAGCGGTGTCACCTCCACGCCCAAGATCGGGCAGGAACGCATCTGGACCTTCAAGAACTTCGGCGTGAGCTACACCTACTACCACGCGATGTGGAACCACCTCTTCAATTTCGGCGTGGTGGTCGGCGCCAAGCACGGCTACGAGGGTTTCACCTCGCCCTACGACGGCTACGGCGAGACCTTCGAGATCCTGGAATTCCCGCTCCTGTCGCAGTTCAAGATCGATCTCTCACGCTTCCGCGTGCTGATCAACCTCGGGCCCTACTACGGCTACCGGCTCTCCACCGACAAGGAGGGAGGCTTCACGAAATACGACCAGCGGCACGACTACGGCGTCATCGCCGGCGCCGGCTTCGCCGTGGTCTTCAAACCGCTCGAATTCCACATCGAGGCCAATTACAAATACGCCCTGGCCAGCATCTATCACACCAACAAGTACAGTGACATTTACTGGATCTTCACCTATCCCCAGAACATCATGATCAGCGCTTCGCTGCACGTCCATCTATGGTAGCACGTTCCGTTTCTTTCCGCATTGCCGGCCGCGTCCCCATCGGGGGCGGCCAGCCCATCCTCGTCCAGACCATGTGCAACACGTCGACCGACGACATCGAGGCCTCGGTGGCCCAGTGCCGGGCGATGGCCGCGGCGGGCGCCGACCTGATCCGGCTCACGACGCAGGGGCTCAAGCAGGTGGAATCGCTCCGGGAGATCAAGCGCCGGCTGCGGGCCGAAGGCATCGTCACGCCGCTGGTGGCCGACATCCATTTCCTGGCCGACGCCGCGCTGGCAGCGGCATCCGTGGCCGACAAGGTCCGCATCAATCCGGGCAATTTCGCCAGGGAGCACGAAGTGGCCTGCGCCAAGTTCCGGGAGCTGATCGCCCTGTGCAAGCAGAGCGGAACGGCCATCCGCATCGGCCTGAACCACGGCTCGCTGGGCGAGCGCATCACGCAGCGCTACGGCGCCACGCCACTGGCCATGAAGGAAGCGGTGATGGAATGGCTGCGCATGTGCGTCGAGGAGGATTTCTTCAACGTGGTGGTCTCGCTCAAGGCAAGCAACGCGCTGGTGATGACGGAGGCCTACCGCCTGCTTTACGCGGCGATGCGCGACGAACTGGGCTGCCTCTTCCCGCTGCACCTGGGCGTGACCGAGGCGGGGAACGGCGACGAGGGACGCATCAAGTCGGCCGTGGGCATCGGCACGCTGCTGGGCGAAGGCATCGGCGACACGATCCGCGTGTCCCTGACGGAAGATCCGGTCCACGAGATTCCGGCCGGCCGGCAGATCGTGGCGGCCATCGCCGACGGATACTGCCCCCGCGGCGGCCGTACCCGGGTAGAGGCGTCCGACTGGAACGATTTCATCATCAAAGCTTCCTGCCTCTGGGGGCCTTCCCTGCTCGACAAGAAGATCGACGATTTCCCGCTGGAAGGGTCGTCCATCGGCGGCGCCCCGGTTCCGGCAGCCGACGGCGAACGTTTCCGCGACATGCTGCTGCAGGCCTGCCGGCGCCGTTTCACGCGGCCCGAATACATCGCCTGCCCCGGCTGCGGCCGCACGCTCTACGACCTGGAGTCGACCTTCAATGAGGTGAAGCGCCGCACGGCCCATCTGGCCGGCGTCAAGATTGCCGTCATGGGCTGCGTGGTGAACGGGCCCGGCGAGATGGCCGACGCCGACTACGGCTACGTCGGCGAGGGCCGCGGCCACGTCACGCTCTACCGCGGCAAGACGCCCGTCCTGCGGTATATCCCGCAAGAGGAAGCCATCGACAAGCTCCTGGAATTGATAGAAGGCGACCGGAAATGATCGTCATGCCGGACTTGATCCGGCATCTCGTTTAGCCGTTAATGACCCGGATGACTTCCTGCGCAAGGGCGTCGGCGACGGCCTCGGTGGGCGCTTCTGCGTAGATGCGGATGATGGGTTCGGTGTTCGACTTGCGGAGGACGAACCACTTGCGCTCCGCCTCGAAGTCGATGCGCAGGCCGTCCATCTTGTTGATGGCGGCACCGGCGAAGTGCTTCTCAACGGCGGCCAGGGCGGCCTCGATTTGGGCAGGGTCGCTCATCTCGATGCGGTTCTTCGACACGAAATAATCCGGGTAGGTGGCGCGAAGGGCGGTGGCGCTCAGCTTCTTGTGAGCCATGTTGCTCAGGAAGAGGGCTACGCCGATGAGGGCGTCGCGGCCATAGTGCAGGTCGGGCACGATCACGCCGCCATTGCCTTCGCCGCCGATGACGGCCCCCACTTCCTGCATCATCGTCGAGGCGTTCACCTCACCGACCTTGCAGGCATGGTAGCGGCAACCGTGGGCTTCGGTCACGTCGCGCAGGGCGCGCGAAGAGGAGATGTTCGACACGGTCGGGCCTTTCTTGACGGAGAGCACGTAGTCCGAGACGGCCACGAGCGTATATTCTTCCCCGAAGGGGACGCCGTCTTCGCAGATGAAGGCCAGACGGTCGACATCCGGGTCGACAGAGACGCCCAGGTCGGCTTTTTCCCGGACGACCGCCTCGGAGAGGCCGACGAGGTTGGCCGGCAGCGGCTCCGGGTTGTGGGCGAAGCGGCCGTTCGGTTCGCCGTTGATGGTCACGCATTCCACGCCGAGGGCCTTGAACAGGGCGGGCATGCAGATGCCGCCCACGGAGTTGATGGCGTCGAGCACCACTTTGAACCTGGCGTCGCGGATGGCCTTCAGGTCCACCAGCGGATAGTTTTTGACGGCGTCGATGTGGGCCTGGGTGAAATCCTTGCGGGTCATCGTGCCCAGCGCGTCCACGTCCATGAACTCAAAATCTTCGGCCTCCGCCACCTGCTGCAGCGCCTTGCCTTCGGCATCGGTCAGGAACTCGCCTTTCTCGTTGAGGAGCTTGAGGGCGTTCCACTGCTTGGGGTTGTGCGAGGCGGTCAGGATGATGCCGCCGTCGGCTATTTCGAAGAGCACCGCCATTTCCGTGGTCGGGGTGGAAGCCAGGCCCGCGTTGACTACGTCGACGCCGCAGGCCAGCAGGGTGCCGGAAACGATGCTGTCGACCATCTCGCCGGAGATGCGGGCGTCGCGGCCGACCACCACTTTGTAACGTTCCTTACCCGGGAACTTCATCTTGAGCTGGCGGGCGTATGCCGCCGTGAATTTGACGATGTCGATGGGGGTGAGGGCGTCGCCGATGGTGCCGCCGATGGTGCCCCGAATACCGGAAATGGATTTGATGAGTGTCATATTGGTAAAAAATTTCGTATCTTCGCAGAGATAATCTATTCTGCAAAGTTATAAAAATCGAAAATAATATGAAAAGAATCCTTATTGCTGCAGCCGCTGTGCTGATCATGTCTGTTTCCGCTTCCGCCCAGATCAACCTGGGCTCCATCGTGGGTGCGCTGGGCGGTTCGTCCAACTCCGGCGACAACAGTGCCGGCAGCCTGATCACCAGCATCACCGACCTGCTCTCCGGCAAAGGCAACCTGACCCCCGACAAGATCACCGGCACCTGGAACTACACCGGCAGCGCCATCACCTTCAAGTCCAGCACGAACGCGCTCTCCAACCTGGCCGGCACCGCCGCCACCGCCGCCATCGAGAAGAAACTTGACCAGTATCTGGCCAAGGTGGGTATCTCCCAGGGCCTCTTCGGCTTCACCTTCAACGAAGACGGCACCATGTACGTCAAATACGGCTCCAAGACCTTCAACGGCACCTGGACCCTCGACGCCGGCAAGTCGGTCATCAACATGAAGATCAAGAACCTCATCAACATGAAGGGCTATGCGGCTGTGAAAGGCAACAACATGGAACTTGAGTTCGACGTCTCGACGCTGATGAAACTCATCAAGTCGGTCACATCGATGTACAACCAGGGAACGCTTCAGACCATCAACCAGCTGCTCAACCAGTACGACCAGATGTACGCGGGCTTCAAATTGGTAAAATAATTTTGCAGAAAAGCTTTTTATTCCTATTTTTGCGGTCCGTTTGGAAAACTGAATCAACAACAATAAGCCATGAAAAAAGGAATCCATCCCGAATCCTACCGTCTTGTAGCATTCAAGGATATGTCCAATGAGCACGTCTTCATCACCCGCTCCTGCGTCAACACGAAGGAGACCATCGAGGTGAATGGCGTGGAGTTCCCGCTGGTGAAGGTCGAGATCTCGAACACCTCGCACCCGTTCTACACCGGCAAGATGAAACTCGTCGACACCGCCGGCCGCGTGGACAAATTCTACTCAAGATACGGTCAGAAGAAGAAATAACCGCTTCTGCAAAGGAAAAAGGAACGGCAGCCAGATGGGTTGCCGTTTTTTTTAATAACTTTACGCTATGTTTTCATTCAGGACGACACCACTGCTGGAACAGGAAGACCGGGTGCTCCGGAAGGGGCGCGTGGGCGTGCTCTGCAACCAGGTGGCGTGGCATCCCGACACGGGCGAGTATCTCTTTGAAACACTGGCGCGCCGGGGCAATCTGGTACGGATATTCACGCCCGAACACGCACTCTACGGGCCCATGGTTCCAGGCATTGACACCCTGGAAGTAGAGACCGTCATCGAAACGGAGCAGCTGGCCGGCCTCGACGCCCTGGTCATCGAGCTGCAGGATGTGGGCTCGCGCTACAGCAACTATACAACCCTGCTCTACAACCTGTTCAAGCGTCTGAAAAACGACGATTCGGAGCTTTCGGTCTTCCTCATCGACCGCATCAATCCCTGCGGCCGGCAGATCGAGGGCACCCTGGGCATCATCGGCCTCCCTCACCGTCACGGCCTGACTCTCGGCGAAGTGGCCAACATGTTCTACAGCGAGCTGGGCGCCCGGTTCCCGCTCCACATCATCGCCGCCGGCGCGGAAGCGGTCAACCGCGAGCTGATGGCATGGACCATCCCGCCTTTCTCCGACTTCTCCGGCCTGTTCACCTCGAACTTCTACAGCGGGCAGTGCCTCTGGATGGGCACCAACGTGAGCTACGGCCACGGCACCAACCGCCCCTTCGAGCAGTTCGGCGCGCCGTGGATGGAACCGCTGTTCGACTATCCGGCCCAGCATGGCCTGCAGGGATGGAACGATCCGGCCTGCCCCGTCGCCCATCCCGGCCTGCATATCCGCTGGACCCGTTTCGAGCCGTCCTACGGCATCTACAGCGGCCAGGTCTGCTTCGGCTTCCAGCTCATGTTCATCCCCGGCGCGGCTTATCACGCGCTGAACCACGCCCTGCAGTGGCTCCGCTTCCTCCACGACAACTGCCCGGAATTCACCGTCGGGAATCTCAACCGCTACCTGGAGGACGCCACCCTGATGAACTATGTCCAGGGCCGCCTCGAATGGGACGGCACCCGTGAATACATCAAGGCCGAGGAGCAGAAATGGATGCGCAAATCCAAGAAATACACCCTCTACGGCGACGAACCGTACCGGATCAAATAAGATGCCCAGGTTCTTCATCATCAGCGGATGCAACGGAGCGGGAAAAACGACCGCTTCGTATACCCTGCTGCCGCAGCTGCTGAACCTGCATACGTTCGTCAATGCGGACGAGATTGCCGACGAACTGTCGCCACAGGATCCGGAGCGGGAGTCACTCCGGGCCTTCCGGCTAATGCTCGAACGGATGGACCAGCTGATTGCACGCGGCGAGGACTTCGCTGTCGAAACCACGCTGGCCACCAAGAGCCTGGCCGGTATCATTGAAAACGCCCAGCAGCTCGGATACAAGGTAGGCCTGCTCTATTTCTGGCTCAAGAGTCCGGAGCTGGCGGTCAAGCGTGTGGCCATCCGCGTCGCCTCGGGCGGCCACAACATTCCGGAAAACACCATCGTCCGCCGCTACTGGCAGGGCATGCAGAACCTGCGCAACATCTACCTCCCCCGCTGTGACAGCTGGGTGCTGATCGACAACAGCGCCACCGACGCCAACTGGATCGCCGAGCGCAAGACCGGCGAAGAGACGCCCGTCATCTACAACAAGCGATTATACAACTTGATTTTGAACCCCGAAAATCCTATCTAAGAACCATGACCATCCAAGACGAAAAAGTGGTTTCGCTGACCTACACCCTCGTGGTAGACGGCGAAGTGAAAGACCAGGCCACGGAAGAAAAACCCCTTGAATTCATCTACGGACTCGGCTATCTGCTGCCCAAGTTCGAAGAATACCTGAAAGACAAACAAGTCGGCGACAGCTTCGAATTCACGCTCGATCCCAGGGAAGGCTACGGCGTGTACGATGCGCAGGCCGTCGTCGAACTGCCGAAGCACATCTTCGAAGTCGACGGCAAGCTCCAGGAGCAGCTGCTCTTCGTGGGCAGCGTCATCCCGATGATGAACCAGGCCGGCGGCGTCATCCCCGGCAAGGTGCTGGAAATCAGCGCCGACACGGTGAAGATGGACTTCAACCACGAGCTGGCCGGCAAGGACCTGCACTTCACCGGCAAGGTCGTCGGCATCCGCGACGCCACCGAAAAAGAGCTGACGGACGGCCTGCACGGCGAACGCGCCTGCACCCACGATTGCTCATCCTGCAACGGCGGCTGCGGCGACTGCAATTCCTAAGCGGCGGAGACCATTGTCGCAACCGAGGCTGACCAAAATTATAGCCGGTCCGGCGTTGAACTAGTCAGCCGTCCTCAAAAAAGCACTATTTTGAGGATGGCTGACTGTTTTTTCGTCATCTGTCCTCAATAGCGGCCACTTTTGAGGACGGGAAAGATCATTTCATTTTGCCGTCGTTATGCAAAGCCAGTGCTTGGATTCGTTACGATGGACAGCGACGTCCCTGAATCCCGCCGCAGCAAGATGTGTCCTCAGTTCATCGGGCGTGTAGGTGTGCATTCCCTCGATCATCTTCTCCCATTTCTCGTTTTTGCCGGACAGGCCGTCGTCCTCATTTACGATGAGGAATATTCCCCCGGGCGAGAGTATGCGCCTTACTTCCGCAAAACTCTTCTCGATTTCCGGCCAGAAATAGACCGTTTCGAAGGCGGTGGCCATCCCGAACGTATCATCCTTGAACGGAAGTCCCGCAACGCTTGCCTCCAGCACCTGGCAGCGGCCTTCTGCAATCGCGTCCGCATTGACCTTGCGGGTTTTCTCAACTGAAACTCGGGAGTAGTCCACGCCGGTAACCTTTGCGTGAAGGCTCCGGCCCATCAGGCGGGCAAGGTTGGCCCCGCCGCCACATCCGATGTCGATTATTTCCCCTTCTGCGGGGACGTTGACAAAGTCCAGGCCCCAGGAGGCCATCACCCCATGGGAGCCGCCGTTCATCCCGGACACTATCATTCGCCCCCAGAAGCCTTCCGGCTTGCGGGTGTTGCTGAAAATTTTACTGAAAAGTCCCATACTACTTGAATAGTTTTTCTGATTTCCTGTCAATCTTCGGCAAAGGTATCGCACATTCCAAGGCCCGTCAATCCTGATTTGTTGGTAATTTATCCACGCCAAGAACTTCTCCTTCATCATGGAGAAGGACGGCTCCTGACGCCTCTCCCCTGCTTACGGCCTCTGCTTCATCTCGAAATCGTGCAGGAAGAGCGCCGCCTAACAGGCGTGAACAGCAGCAGGGGTGACAGCGGCTGCTAAGCGACGGCGGCGGCTACCAGGATGCCGTCGAGGGCGCTGGAGACGATGCCGCCGGCATAGCCGGCCCCTTCGCCGCAGGGATAGAGACCCGGGAGGCCGGGCACGGACATCGTTTCAGGATCGCGCACAATGCGCACCGGGGACGATGTTCTCGATTCGGTGCCAAGCACCAGCGCGTCATTGGTGTAATAGCCTTTCATCTTGCGGTCGAACGCCGCGAAAGCCACACGAAGCCGCTCATAAACCGGCGCGGGCAGGAGCTCGTAGAGCGGCGCGTTGACGACGCCCGGCTGGTACGAAGTGCGCGGCAGCCCCTGCGAATCCTTCTTCCGGCAGAAATCCACCAGCCGCTGGGCCGGCGCCCGGAGCGACGCCGAGAAATCGAACATGGCCCGCTCCACGGCGTGCTGGAACGCCAGCAGCGCGAACACCCCGTGCCGGTCGAAATCCGGCACGTCGCCCGGCTCCACCGAACAGACGATGCCCGCGTTCGCCCAGGGCGAGTTGCGCAGCGAGTTGGACATGCCGTTGAGCACCACCTCCCCCGCCTCCGTGGCCGACGGCACGAGAATGCCGCCCGGGCACATGCAGAACGAGAAGACACCGCGCCCGTCGACCTGCTCCACCAGCGCGTACTCCGCCGCGGGCATGCCGGGCTGGAACTTGCCGTGGTACTGGATCTTGTTGATGAGCGACTGGGGATGCTCGGCGCGGACCCCCAGGGCGAAACCCTTGGCTTCCAGCGGCCAGCCCTTCGCGGCGAAGAGCCGGTAGATGTCGTGCGAGGAGTGGCCCGTAGCCAGGATGACCTGCGGCGCTTCGTAGACCGCGCCACCCGCACACAGCACTTTCCAGCCCGTTCGGCGACCGTCCGAGACCGGCGTCAGGTCCACCACTTTCTCGTCGAAATGATATTCCCCGCCGTGTTCCACGATGCAGTGGCGGATCTGCTCCACGATGCGCGGAAGCGCGTCGCTGCCGATGTGCGGATGCGCGTCCACCAGGATGCTCTCCTTCGCACCGAAAGCGACCAGCTGGTGCAGCACTTCCCGGATGTCGCCGCGCTTGGTGGAACGCGTGTAGAGCTTGCCGTCGGAGAAGGTGCCGGCCCCGCCCTCCCCGAAGCAGTAGTTCGATTCGGGATTGATGCGCTGCTGCTGGTTCGCAGCGGCGATGTCGGTCTTGCGCCGGTGCACGTCCTTGCCGCGCTCCAGCACAACAGGCCGGCGCCCTTCCATCAGCAGCCGCAGCGCCGCAAACATGCCGGCCGGGCCGCTGCCCACCACAATCACGGGAGCGGCCTTGGAAACATCTTTATAGTCAGGGATTTGATATCTTTCCAGTTGTTCACCTACCGCCACGGCCTGCACGCGGTGGCGGTAGAGGATTTCGCCGCGGGCGTCGAGGGAACGCCGCACCACGCGCACTTCGGCCACCCGCTCGGGCTTGACGCCCAGGGCGCGCCCCGCCGCCTGCCGCAGCTCGGCCTCGGTGGGAACGTGCTGGATGGGAAAGGCGATGTCGAACTCTTTCATGGTCAGTCGCCGTATTCGGCGGCACGGGAGCGCGGCGCGATGTCGAGCGTCGCAAACTGCCCTGCCAGGTATTTGTAGTGGCCCGTGATGGCGATCATGGCCGCATTGTCGGTAGTGAAGCGAAGCTCGGGCAGGAAGGTGGTCCAGCCGCGCTTGCGGCCTTCCGCCTCGATGCGGTTGCGCAGGCCGCTGTTGGCCGACACGCCGCCGGCGATGGCCACCTGCCGGATGCCGGTATCCTTCGTGGCCAGGATGAGTTTCTTAAGCAGGATGTCGATCAGGTCCTTCTGGAACGAGGCGCAGAGGTCGGCCTTGTTTTTCTCCAGGAAATCAGGATCTTCCGCGATGCGGTCGCGAAGGAAGTAGAGCAGCGAAGTCTTGATGCCGCTGAAACTGTAGTCCAGCCCGGGGATGTTGGGCTTGGCGAAACGGAAACGAGTCTCGTCGCCTTCTTTGGCCAGACGGTCCACCACGGGCCCGCCGGGATAGCCCAGGCCCATGAGTTTGGCGCATTTGTCGAAAGCCTCGCCCACCGCGTCGTCGATGGTGTGGCCCAGGATCTCGAAATGCAGCGGGTCGTCGACCCGGACGATCTGGGTGTGGCCGCCGGACACCAGCAGGCAGAGGAACGGGAAGGCGGGACAGCGGTTGTCGCGGCCTTCCACCTTGACGAAATGCGACAGGATATGTCCCTGCAGGTGATTGACTTCGATGATGGGCTTATCCGTGGCCAGTGCCAGGCCCTTGGTGAACGAGGTGCCCACCAGCAGCGAGCCGAGCAGGCCCGGTCCGCGCGTGAAGGCGATGGCATCCACGTCGGCCATCGTGACGCCCGCCATTTTCAGGGCTTCGGAAACCACCGGCAGGATGTTCTGCTGGTGGGCGCGGGAGGCCAGCTCCGGGATCACGCCGCCGTAGCGGCGGTGCACTTCCTGCGAAGCCATCACATTGGACAGCAAAAAGGTGTCGCGAAGGACGGCCGCAGAGGTGTCGTCGCAGGAGGATTCAATGCCTAAAATGGTGAGTGCCATGCGTTCGGTTAAATTTTCGCAAAAGTAGCAATTATTTCGTACATTTGTAAGTTTAACGCCCGCATGAAAACCTGGAAACGAATCGTCCGGCTCCTCATTCTGGTGGTGATCACGCTCCCGGTCGCCGCCATGATCGCCATTCAGATACCGGCGATCCAGACGTATGCCGTCGACAAGGTCGCGGGCGTCCTGACGAAGAACCTCGACGGCACGGCGCATGTGGGGAAAGTCTATTTCTCCTACCCCAACAACCTGATCTTGAAGGATATCGACCTGATCCAGGGCGCCGGCGACACGGTCGCACACCTGGGCAAGCTGCTGGTGAAGGTCAAGGCCTCCTCCCTGCTGGGGAACGAGGCGCGCATCCGCCGCGTCAGCCTGGAAAACGGGCATTTCACCATCCGGCGCTACGACGACAGCACCACCAACCTGTCGCGGCTGCTCGCCCCCATGAAGAACCGGCCGCCCAAGGAAAAACAGGCGACGGACCCGGAGGCGGAAAAGGGCGGCCTGCCCTGGGAGGCCATCAGCCTGGACCGGCTGAACCTCAAGCACATCGATTTCGCACTCGACAGCAGCCTGGCCCTGCAGGACATCAACCTGTCGGCCCGCAACCTCCGCTATGGGAAGGACGGGGCGTCGGGGCGCATCGACAACCTCACCCTGCGCAAGGGCGACGAACTGGCCGTCCGCCAGCTGGGAACGGAATTCCAGTACGACCCCGCCGGATCGGCTTCCCTGCGCAACTTTCGTTATGAAGACGACTTCTCGCACCTGAACGCCGACTACCTGACCCTGTCGTTCAACGATACGTCCGATTTTTCCCGGTTCATGGAGAAAGTCAAACTGGAGGCTTCCCTGAACCAGACCCGTTTCGACATGCGGACCCTCCATCCCTTCCTGCCGTCGCTGCGGGACATGCAGCTCTCCGCGACCGTGGAAGGCAAGGTCAGGGGCACGGTATCCGACCTCCAGACAGAGCGTCTGCGCGTAGCCACCGGCACCGGCAAGACCGTCCTGGATATCAAGGCCCGGGTCAAGGGCCTGCCATACATCTCGAAAGCGCAATTCAACGGTGAAGTGCTGCACGGCGAAACCACGACCGAAGACATCGCCCAGTTTATGGCCGGCATCTCGCCCGGTTTCAAGCCCGCGACCCTGTCGCGCTATGCGCCGGGCGAGCAGATCACGCTGACAGCCAAGGCCAACGGTCCCCTGTCCCATCTCCAGGCCAACGCCACGGTGCACGTGTCGACCCTGGGGCACGCCGACGTGGACGCGCTGGTGCAGATTACGAACAACCATCTCGACATCTCCGGCAAGGCGGCCACCGCCGGACTCCTGCTCGACCGCATCCTGGGCATCTCGTCGCTCGGCGCCCTGGACTGCCAGACCGACGTGGTCTTCGCCAAGCACGGCAAGAACCTCGACATCCAAATCGAGCCGCTCCACATCGACCATATCCAGTTCAACGGCTATGACTATTCAGGCCTGGTGGCCTCCGGCACCTACCGGAACGGCGCCGTCCATGCCGACATCCACAGCAAGGATCCGAACCTCGTGCTGGCGGGCCGCGCCGACCTCAATCTGGGCGGCAAAGGAAAGGAAAGCCGCTACGTCGTAGACCTCGACGTCGACCACGTGGACCTGAACGCCATCCACCTCGACCAGCGCGACAGTGCCGCCGTGTCACTCAAACTCGCCGCCGACATCGTGCAGACAGCGGACGGCGCATTCCTGGGCCAGGCGAAGCTCAGCGACCTGCAGGCCTATCTGCCGGGCCAGCTATTCCGCCTGGGCGACATCGCCCTGGATTCCAAGGAGGAAGACGGACTCTATGCGATCCGTATCGACAGCGGACTGTTCCGGGGCGTGTATGACGGCAACATCTTCGTAACGGATTTCCTCGAAGAATCCATCCACCTGCTCTACCAGGACAACCTCGAACACCTGTTCGGCGGCCACCACAGCCGGAAGGACGACGTGCCGAACCCCGAACAGTTCGGCTCGTTCAACCTGCAGGTCCTCAACCTGAAGCCGCTCACCGACTTCTTCTTCCCGTCGCTGTTCGTGTCGCCCTACTCCACCGTCCGCGCCGACCTGATCAACGACGAAATCACCCTCAACGTGTCTTCGGAGCTGGCGGCCGTCGAGAAGATCCTGCTCCGGAACCTCCAGCTGCGCTGCCTGACCGAAGGCGAACGCATCCTCGCCTTCGTCGACGTCGACCGGCTCCAGGCCGCCGGCATGATGGCCGAACACATCGACATCGACGCCCAGGCCGATTCGATCATCAACCTGCAGCTCGCTTTCCACAACGACGAGGGCCCCGACACCTACGCCCGGCTCAACACCCGGGTCTCCTTCCCCGATGCCGACGAGGACCCCTACCTGGTCCGCATCGACCTGCTGCCCTCCGAACTGGCCATCGCCGGGCATCCGTGGGAACTCGCCCCCGCTTCCGTCCACTACCGCAAGGAAGACATCAAGATCGAAGATTTCTCCCTCAGCTACGGCGAACAGAGCCTCTATGCCGGCGGCGTCATCGGCCCGAAGCTCACCGATACGGTGCGCCTGATGATGAACGACTTCGATCTGGGCTTCGCCAACTCTTTCCTGACCCAACCCCTCAACCTGCAGGGCCTGCTGACCGGCCAGGGCGAGGCCTTCGCCCTGACGGGGCCCGAGAAAGGCATCCTCTTCGACCTGTACGCCCGCTATGTGTCAGCCGTAGGCATCGACATGGGCCATTTCCTGATGCAGAGCCGCTGGGACGACCCTGCGAAGCAGTTCATCTTCTCCATCGACAATACCATGGGCGAGCGGCATCCGGTCATCGCCAACGCCACGCTGCGGCCCTCTGACAAGCACCTGGACCTCGACGTCCGGCTCGACTCGCTGGCCCTCGGCATCGTCGAGCCGCTCGTCACCGGCCTGGCGTCCGACATGGACGGCACGGTCTCCGGCCACATCCTGGCCCACGGACCGCTCAACAAACTGGCCATCAGCAGCGAGAACACCCGCCTCAACCAGTTCAAGTTCAAGCTCGACTTCACCCAGGTCAACTACATCGCCGACGGTCCTTTCCAGGTGCGTGACGACGGCGTCACCTTCGAGAACGTCCAGCTTTTCGACCGTTTCGGTCATGAAGGGCAACTCACCGGCGGCATTCCGTACGACCACTTCAACGACATCCGCCTCAACCTGCGCATCGACCTCCAGGACATGATGGCGCTCAACACCGGCAGCGAGGACAACAACAGCTTCTACGGACGCGCCTTCGCCGACGGAACGGTCCGCGTCTCCGGCCCGCTCAACAAGATCCGCCTGAGCCTCAACCTGACTCCCACCCAAAACACCACCATCCATATTCCCCTCGGTGCCTCCGCCTCGGACAACAAGTCGCTGCTGACCTTCATCAACAACGAATCGAAGATCAGCCTGATCGACTCCGTGATCCAGGCCCACAACGCGCCCGAAAAGGCCAAGGGCGGCGGCACGGACGTCAGCGTCAACCTGCGCCTCAACGCCACGCCCGACGCGGAGATCCAGCTGGAGGTCGACAAGAATACCGGCGACATCCTCAAGGCTCGCGGCAACGGCCGGATCGGCATCACCGTCGACCGCGACAATTTCGACATCAAGGGCGACTACGAGGTGCAGAGCGGCAGCTACCACTTCGGCATGCTGGGCATCACCGCGCGCGATTTCTCCATCAACCCGGGCGGCACCATCGCCTTCAACGGCGACGTCATGCAGTCGGACCTCGACCTGACCGCGACCTACCGCACCAAAGCGTCCATCAGCCCGCTGATCGCCGACTCCACCGCCGTGAGCATGCGCCGCAACGTGGACTGCGGCATCAGCGTGACCGGGAAGCTCGAGAATCCCGAGATCCGCTTCTATGTCGACATTCCGGACCTCGACCCGACCACGAAAGGACGGGTGGAGACGGCCCTCAACACCGAAGACAAGCGCATGAAGCAGGCCCTGGCCCTGCTGATTTCCGGCGGCTTCGTCCCGGACGAGCAGTCGGGCATCGTCAACAGCACCACCCTGCTCTTCTCGAACGCGTCCGAACTGATGTCGAGCCAGCTCAACAATATCTTCCGGCAACTCGACATCCCGCTCGACCTGGGCTTCAACTACCAGCCCACCGAGTCGGGGCGCAACATCTTTGACGTCGCCGTGTCCACGCAGCTCTTCAACAACCGCGTGATCATCAACGGCAACATCGGCAACCGGCAGTACATGTCGTCGAGCCGCAGCGACATCGTGGGCGACCTCGACATCGAGATCAAGCTCAACCGGCAGGGACAGCTGCGCCTGACGCTCTTCTCCCACTCCGCCGACCAGTACAGCAACTACCTCGACCAGAGCCAGCGCAACGGCGCCGGCATCGTCTACCAGGAAGATTTCAACTCTTTCAAGGAACTCTGGCGCAAGATATTCCACATCAAGACTCCCGCCCATGAAAGCCAAGCTTTACCTGATCCCAACGCCCCTCGGCGAATACGCACCGAGTGACATCCTGCCTGCCCCCGTGCTGGAGCGGATCGCCGCGCTGCGGCTCTTCTTCGTGGAGGAGCTCCGCACGGCGCGCCGTTTTCTCTCCGCCGCCGGCTGGAAAGGGCACGTGGAGGAGCTGGAGCTGCTGGAGATCAACGAACACACGCCACGCGAGCAGATTGAAGCCTTCGCGGCGCGGCTGGACGAGCAGGACGCGGGCCTGATCTCGGAAGCGGGCCTGCCCGCCGTGGCCGATCCCGGCGCGCTGCTGGTGGAGCTGGCGCACCGCAAGGGGGTGGACGTGGTGCCGATGGTCGGGCCTTCCTCGCTGATGATGGCCCTCATGGCTTCGGGGCTGAACGGGCAGTGCTTTGCCTTCACGGGCTATCTGCCGGTGAAAGCGCCGGCACGGCGCGAGGCCATCAGCACGCTGGAACGCACGTCGGCGCGCCTCAACCAGTCGCAGATTATGATCGAGACGCCCTACCGCAACGACGCCCTGCTGGCAGACCTGACCGAGACCTGCCGCCCGTCCACGCGCCTGTGCGTCGCCGCCGACATCACCTGCCCCACCGAATTCATCCGCACGAAATCCATCGCCGACTGGCAAAAAGAGCGCAAAAAGGGCTTTGTCATCGGCAAGCGCCCGTGCGTCTTTGTCATCCTGAGCGAAGCGAAGGATCTAAAAAACCGTTAGCTTATGGTGCGACTGAACAATATGGAATTTTACGCCTACCACGGCTGCCTCGAAAGCGAGCGCCGGGAAGGCAACCGTTTCCGGGTCGATTTCGCCTACGACTACGACATGCGCAAGGCGGCCCGGAGCGACGACCTGCGCGAAGCCATCGACTACAGCGCGATCTACGAGCACATCCGCGCGGAGATGGAAGTCCCGGCCAATCTGCTGGAGCACCTCGCCAGCCGCATGCTCGACACCCTCATCGCCCGCTTCCCGCGCATCAGTTACGCGGAGCTGACCGTCACCAAGTACAATCCCCCCCTCGACGGTAAGGTCGAGAGTTCTTCCGTCACCGTCGTCTATGCATAAAGTCTCGTTCATCACCCTCGGCTGCAAGCTCAATTTCTCGGAAAGTTCGACCCTCGCCCGGCAGTTCGCCGCGGCGGGCTACGAAGAGGCTGCGCCCGGACCTGGCACCGACGTTTTCGTGGTCAACACCTGCTCGGTGACCGAGCACGCCGACAAGAAATGCCGCAACCTCATCCGCAAGCTCCACAGGACCGCGCCCGGCGCCAGGATCGCCGTGACGGGCTGCTACGCGCAGCTCAAGCCGCAGGAAATCCTGTCGATCGACGGCGTGGACCTGGTCGTCGGCGCCGACCGCAAGGGCGAGCTGGTGAAGCTGCTGCTGGGCGGCGAACGCGGTTCGCAGGGCTATTCCTGCGAGATCGACGCCGTGGAGAGCTTCTTCCCGGCCTATTCTTCGGGAGAGCGCACCCGCTCCTTCCTGAAGGTACAGGACGGCTGCGACTACCACTGCGCCTACTGCACCGTGCCCCTGGCCCGCGGCAAGAGCCGCAACATCCCCATCGCCGAGATCGTGGAGCAGGCCCGCGCCATTGCGGCGCAGGGCATCGTGGAGGTGGTGCTCACGGGCGTGAACACGGGCGATTTCGGCAAGAGCACGGGCGAAAGTTTCCTCGACCTGCTCAAGGCCCTGGACGCCGTGCCGGGCATCGAGCGCTACCGCATCTCCTCCATCGAGCCGAACCTGCTCACGGAAGAGATCCTGCGCTGGATCGCCACGGGCACGAAGTTCCTGCCGCACTTCCACATCCCCATCCAGTCGGGCTGCAACCGCACCCTGAAGGCGATGCACCGCCGCTACACGGCGGAGATGTTCGAAGAGAAGATCGCGCTGATCCGGGACATCCTCGAGCAGCCGGAGGAGCGCGGCACGCGCGTTTTCTTCGGCATCGACGTGATCGTGGGCTTTCCGGGCGAGACGGATGCGGACTTTGAAGAGACCTACCGGCTGCTGGAGCGCGTCCGGCCGGCCTTCCTGCACATCTTCCCCTATTCGCGCCGCGCGGGTACGCCGGCGGCCGAGCGGCCCGACCAGGTGCAGGAAAGTGTGAAGACGGCCCGCGCCGCCCGCCTCCAGGTGCTCTCCGACCGGCTTCATGCGGCGTTCACGGCGGCCAATGCCGGCCGTCCGGCGAAGGTGCTCTTCGAGAGCACGATGAAAGGCGGCAAGATGTTCGGTTACACGGAAAACTACCTCCGCATCGAGCGGCCGTACGATAAAGAATTGATTAACAAAATCGTTGAAATAACTATTTAGCTATTGACTCCAGTGCTCCGGTATATGTCTTTCAGACCGACGCTTCGCGTCTCCCTCCCATGCTGACGCATGGGCCCCTCCCGCTATCAACCGAGGGTGGTTAGGGTCTTCAAGACATATACCCTCACACTTCCATCAATAGTTGACAGATCATGAACAGTATAACGTTTTTAGGGACTGGAACTTCGCAGGGCATTCCGATGATCGGATGCCAGTGCGAAGTGTGTACGTCGAAAGATCCGAGAGACAAGCGGCTGCGGTGCTCGGCCCTGGTCAAGTATGAAGGAAAGACATTCCTGATCGATGCCGGGCCGGATTTCCGGCAGCAGATGCTCCGCGAAGACATCCGCCACCTCGATGCCATCCTCCTGACCCACAACCATAAAGACCACACCGGCGGTCTCGACGACGTGCGCTCGTTCAACTATCTCGAGAAACGCTCGTTCCCCATCTTCTGCGAAGCCAACGTGCTGGAATCCCTGAAGAAAGAATATTACTACGTCTTCGCCGAAAAGCCCTACCCCGGCGCGCCGGAAATGGACATCCACCTGATTACCAGCCTGCCCTTCGCCATCGACGGCGTTCCTGTCGTCCCAATCCGGGCCATGCACTACAAACTGCCCATCCTCGGCTTCCGCTTCGGCGACCTCGCCTACGTCACCGACGCCAACTACATCCCCGAAAGCGAGTTCGACAAACTCCGCGGTCTCAAGGTCTTCGTCCTCAACACCGTCAAGCGCGGCCGGCACATCTCGCACTACGCCCTCGAAGAAGCCATCGACATCTGCCGCCGTGTCGGTGCCGGACAGAGCTACCTGACACACCTGTCGCACATGCTCCCGCGGCACGCAGAACTCACAGAAGAACTCTCCGTCCTCCCCTTCTCCCTCCAGCCCGCTTTCGACGGGCTGACCGTACCGTTTTAAGGATCAGCCCTGCAGCTTCGCCTTGGCCGAATAATAGGCCTTGCGCGAGATGAAGCCCGATTCTTCGGCGGCCTCCAGGACGGTGGCCGTCGGATGCTCCTGCAGGTAGCGGTCCACGTGTTCCAGCCGGACCCGGTTCACATAGGCGAAGAAGCCGCCCAGCTCCGATTTGATGAGTCCGGCCACGTAGGAACGGTTGTAGCCGCTGCGCTCGGCCACCTGCTGCAGGGTCAGGTGCGGTTCCAGGAAGGCTTCCTGCTCCTCCACGACCGTCGTCACCGCCGAGAGAATCTCCAGGCGCTTCTGGAGGGGAAGACTGCGCTGGTAGAGCGGCTCTTCCGGCCCGTTCTCCGGAGCTGGTTCGGGATCCGGCGACAGGCCCAGCTGCGCCACGGCCTCGACTTCGGCCGTCTCGTCTTCCAGCCGGCGGTTGCGGTTCGGGTGCAGCACCGTGATGAGGAAGGTCAGCGCCGAAGCCGCCAGCAGCAGCATGACCGCCGCCAGCACCACGCGGTTGTTGGAAAAAGCACCCGTCCAGCAGAGCACCAGATTCAACACGACCAGCAGCATCCAGCGCCGGGCCGAAACCACCGGGAAGTCGTCCGGGTTGGAGTATTCATCCATGTCGATGCGCCGTGCCTCGCGCAGCACCAGCTGCATGGCCAGCAGGCAGGCGAGCGTCGTGATGACGCCCAGGGAATACAAGATGTACCCGGCGACCTTCCCCTCCTGGCTGAACTGTTCCCCGGGCCATACGGCCAGCACCAACGCGGCCAGCAGGAAGAACGCCACGGGACCTCCCACCAGGAAAAGGGACAGCCGCCACTGCTTCCAGTGCATGATGATCCCGAAATAAGAGAAAAGCAGGACGATGCAGTGGAAGAGGGTGACGGGGAAGAAATAGATGCGTGCCAGAAGCCAGGCGTCGGCACTCTCCGGATGGATCGCGTAAGGGATCAGGACCAGTGCGTTCAGGTAGATGCCCACCACGAAGGGACGGCCCGGGTAGTAATAGCGGGGATCCTTGTCGAAGGGCTGGCACATGTGGAACCAGCGCACCGCCGCCACCACCAGTCCCGTGGTGATGAATACGGCTGCAGCCAAACCGAAGAGATGGATGGACAAAGGCGTCATACCGGGTTCAAAAATAAGAAAAATTTCGCGTTTTTGACGCAGAAGGGACAAAGTTGACGCAAAAGGGACAGCGCGTTGACGCACCGGGGACAGTGTTGACGCGCGGGAGCTGTAGTTTTGCGGGAAATTATACAAGTACGTATGGATACCGTCACGCTCATCCTTTTCATCCTCGCCGGAGTCACCCTTCTCGTATGGATTCCCGCCATCCTGCTGACCAGTTATTGGGCTGTGCGGAAAGACTAATTTGGAAATCAATGATCAAAAATATGAACACGAATCACAAAATGATGTACATCTCTCCAACATCGGAGACATTGGAGTTGAAGACGCAGGGAATGCTCTGCGTAAGTACACAAACTGAAACCATTAATGCATTGTCAGGGACCCTGAATGGCTATTCAAAAGATAATCAAGTTTGGTATTAGGAGGATTATACGATGAGAAAAGTATATTATTTCTGTTTGTTCGTAGCCTTTTCTGCGCTTCTTTCCCTCGTTTCCGGATGCGTTGATAACCTGCAGCCCGACCCGGAAGAAATCGTTCCCGGTCAAGACGAGACCTTTGTCCTTACGGTGAATGCATCAAAAGCCGCTACGACAAAGGTACTTGACTATGATCACGACACCCAAAGCATTCTTGCCACCTGGGCAAATAATGAACAAGTAAGTGTATATAATAAAACAAAAGGGGTAGCCTTGACCGGTACCCTGCAGCCGAAAACGGTGGGTTCGAATTCAACCACGTTGACAGGAATCCTTCATGGTCCTGTTGCGGAGAATGATCAACTTATTCTCTCATACGGAACAAACAACTATGCTGGACAAGATGGTACGCTTAACACGAGGTCAACAAGCATCAGCAGCAAGTGTAACTATGCCTTGGATACTGTCATAGTAAATCATATTGACAGCTATGAAGTGACGACCGAAAATGCATTTTTTGTCAGCCAACAGGCAATAATTAGATTTGTCTTTTATGATGAAATGGGCAATTTCTTTCGTCCTGAAAGTGTCACATTGCATTATGGTAGCAGTGGGGTCTTTTCACTTACGGGCCTCACATTGGAAAACACATATTCTCCAAACAGCACTCAAAGCGGCGAGCTCTGTTTGTATATAGCGCTCCCGGGGTTTAGTAATGAAAAGCTTGTCATTGAGGCTACCCACCACCAGAATGGAAATAAATATTATTATGAGAAAAGCAACACAACCCTCAATAATGGAACATTATACAACATCTCTATATATATGTTCAATGAGTTGACTTCTCCGCTCACTTTCGAGGCCATTAATGATGGGACTACCGTATCGTTCACGAAATATGGGACGCCTGCTGATCGTACGTTACAATATCAAATCAATCGTGGTTCTTGGGAGACATACACTGGGTCCGTTACGCTCGAAAACGCGGGCGACAGAATCAAGTTCCGCGGCACAAACACGTCATATGCAGAATCTATGGATAAGTATTATAGTTTCGAGTCTTCCGATTCTTGCTATGTTTATGGCAATATCATGAGCCTTGTGAAAGGTTCGAACTTCGCTACAGCCGATTTGACCCTTGATGCAAACTATACCTTCTGTAATCTGTTTAAAGGCAAAACTAATTATGATGGCAAATCGGGAACGAAAATCAAGAGTCACGAAATAAAGTCGCTGGTATTGCCGGCCACAACATTGAAAAACGACTGTTATTTGGGGATGTTCTATGATTGCACGGGATTGTCCGTAGCGCCGGAACTGCCTGCCACTCAAATGACAGAGTATTGCTATCGGGAAATGTTCCATGGCACTTCCCTAAGCAGGGTCCCGGATCTACCATCAACGAATCTGGCTAAATATTGCTACTATTTGATGTTTGAAGGCTGCACACGATTGACAACGATTCCCCAGAATCTGCTGCCCGCAGCAACGCTGGCTAAAGATTGTTATGAAGGTATGTTCAAGAATTGCACAGGGTTAACCGCCATCCCGGCAGGCTTATTCAACAATGTAACCACTTTGAACGAAGTCTGCTATCGCTATATGTTCATGAATTGTACCCAACTGACCTCTATCCCTGCGGGCCTGCTGCCTGTAACGACATTGAAATGGTTATGTTACGCGTACATGTTTGCCGGTTGCACAGGTTTGACTGCGCTTCCTGCGTCTTTGTTGCCGGCAAGCGTATTAGCCAAGGATTGTTACGAAAATATGTTTGACGGTTGCACGGGGTTGACCGAGATTCCGACAGACTTCTTGGGGAGTGTATCCACTTTGGCTGAAGGGTGCTACCAGTATATGTTCCGGAATTGCAGCAATTTGGAGACAATTCCCAATAACTTGTTACCATTAACGACACTACAGCCATCTTGCTACTTCGGTATGTTCAAGGGTTGCAGCAAGATAACCGCTGCTCCGACCTTGCCTGCTGAAACGCTTCAAGATTACTGCTATAAAGAAATGTTTTTCAACTGTACCGGCCTTGCAACTGCACCGACACTGCCAGCACAGACTTTGGCTAAACAATGCTATCTTGATATGTTCAATAACTGCAGTAGCCTTACCGCAGCGCCGGACTTGCCCGCAACAACGCTTGCCGATAATTGCTATCAAAGAATGTTCTATAGCTGTACTTTACTTAACTACATCAAGTGTCTTGCAACAAACATTTCGGCTACCAATTGCACTATAGATTGGCTTTCGGGCGTCGCAGCAAGCGGAACATTTGTAAAGGCTTCTACGATGAACGACTGGACAACAGGTGTTAATGGCATCCCTTCCAACTGGACAGTTGATAATCAATAATCCCATCCGGTGAATCTCCCCTCCTTTATGGACAAAGACACACTGACACTTCTCATCATCTCAGGGCTCACTCTTTTCGTGTGGGTCCCTGCGATTGTGCTGTCTGTCTTCTGGGCTCTGCGAAAAGAAAAAGAAACACATCAAGATAAAAATCAAACCAAATAAAGTTGTTCCTATGACAACCCACAAACTACACTACGTAACACCCCACATTGAGACGGTGGAACTGAAGCCGGAAGGCGTCATCTGCCAGAGCCTGGGTGATCCCACCGATTATTCCAACGGCGGTAATCCGTTTACTTATTAGCAAGGAGGTATGACCATGAAAAAGATATTAGGATTCGTTGCAATGGTCCTTGCAATCGCGGCCTGCAACACGATGGAAATGGACAATCAGCCGACCGGGAAGGACGGAATGATTACGATCACTGCCCAGTTGGCGCCGAAGACTCCGATAACAAAGGCCGTGGCCGATAACGGCGACAACAAGATCACGGCGACCTGGGCCGTAGGTGAACATCTCGCCCTTCACTATAAGAAAGATGGCACTTATTCGGTCAATGCAGAGATTACGCATGTAGACGGTAATGGTACGGCTACCATTTCATTCGAAGTAAAATCAAATTTAACTGACGGTACGACATGTACTATCATCTATCCTTACTCCGGAAAGAATCTATACGACTACTCAAATAGTAAGGTAACGGCCGATTTACTGGAAAAACAGAAAGGAGTGCTTGATACACTACTGGATTTCCGCATCGGGGAAGGTATCTTCCACACCAGCACGTCATCCCTTGAGGTAACCACACAACCCACGCCGCTACTCAGTATCTTTAAGTTCATGATTCAGGATCTCGCCGGCACAGCCAAGGATGTCTCTAAGTTCCAGGTCGGCGACTCCGGAGGCAATGTGTTAGCCTCCGTTGAGCCGGAAACGGCTACCAGCGAAATGTATGTTGTTCTGCCCGTATTGGAAGCCGGAACATGCTGGTTCAGCGCCACCATCAACGGCCAGCCCTACGTTGCCAAGGCTACGGCAAGTGCAACCGAAGCCGGCAAGTATTATCAAAGCACGGTCAAAATGGCCACCATCGGCAACGTCATTGCCAACAACGGAAAGTTCTATATCAATAATGATGCGACCCCGCCAGGTGATTCAGCCGTAGCCATGATTAGTTATCTGGGCTCTAATACGAACGAGAAAAAGCCATATGTTCACGGCCTAGCCGTCGCAATGCGCAATGCCGGATTAGGAGGGGAAATGAAATGGAAAACTGAAAACACCAAATCTGACCATACAAATTGTAATTACTACAATAACAGTTTTACAAATGAGAGCGGGCTGCAGTACAATGCGACACACAACAACGACACCTATCCGGCCTTCCAGGCGGCGATGGCCAATAATGGCACCCCCAAGCCAGGCCAGGACTATTCCGACTGGTTCCTGCCATCAGGTAACCAATGGAATTTAATGATCAAGGCTTGCAAAGATTTAAGCAATAAGGGTCTGTTTAATTCTTTTGAATCAAGAGGCGGAACGAATATGTTCTTGGATTACTGGTCATGTTCAGAATCATCAACAGATATCAGCTCGGCATACTATTTTTCCACCAGTAGTACTTGGAGCGGTGGCAATAAGACTTCCATTAAAAAAGTCCGTTCTGCCCTCGCCTTCTAATTTCTTCTCTCACGCACAGCGCGTCTGACGCTCTGTGCGGCCGGCGACAAAACAGCAAAAACAACAAAGCCGCCCCGGTATGCAGGGCGGCTTTGTTGTATCCCCTCCCCGCGCCTGTCCCGGGTGTCGGCCACAGAATGACCGTGGCGAGGCGCAGCGCCATTCTGTGGCCATTGGGCTTGACCGTCAGTTTTACAAAGTGAAAGAGATGAATTCCTGGCCAATCCTGTGCAGGCCAGATTCGATTTTCTTTGCCTGTTTTTGAGAAATATAGGTATTCCCACTCTTGTAATGACGCATCAAGCTGGGAGAAATGCCAACCCATTCGGCAAACTTGGATGCATTCAGGAAATCGAACACATTGAACATCGCGGAAATATCGTACTTGTACTCAAAGGTCAAATCTTTGAGTTCCTCCGGAAGGGTTTCACCACTGGCAGCGTAATAATCAAGCAATTCATGATAACCCGCCATCAGTTCTTCTTTGGCATTCCGGACAGTAGTCCCGCTTCCATGAAGGACAGTGGTCAAATTGTCTGTGTAGGCGGCATAGCCCGTCTGGTCTTTTTCTATAATTACTAGCGTTTTCATTTCTTTCTACTTTTCGTCACCATCGACTTGTTTGAAAAGTCTCTTCTGCAAGTTCGGTTTGATTTCTTCGTTCCAATGCCTTTCTACCAGTAACGGATCAGCACGTCCAGTTTTACGATAGATATCGTGTTTCCCACCATGCCGCTCCAATTTCCAACCCTTGCGGAGAATCATCTTCCTGAACTCATTCCACGTCATCTTCGATTCGATTACAAATATAGCACATTTTTGCGATATAAACTCAAACAATTGGAATTTCTTTTCACGGTGCAAGGTATTCTTTATGCCCTAGTTTATCCATAGGCAAAACGAGTATACCCGTTTATAAACGTTTTTAAACGGATATTAAAAATTGTAAATGTGAAAAGACTCGGCCACAGAATGGCCGCGGCGGAGCGGAGAGCCATTCTGTGGCCATTGGGCTTGAGCGTCAGTTTTCCGTCTCTTTAAAGATGATTCGCAAAGCTCATTTTCTCGTGAAGAATACGAACTATTCGTATTTCGCTCCCTGTCGATTGAAAGAAGATAAAGTGATGTCCGCAATGCGTATACGAATACGCTTTGTATGTCGGATATGAGATGATATCTTCTCTTTCAGGAATGGAGAAGCCTTCATCCAGCAATAGGTCGCGATAATAAATGGACTGCTGCGCTGACCAGAGAGATTCCGTATAGGTCTTGATTGCCAGTAAATCTTGCCGGGCCTTACCGGAGAATAGTATTTGCTTCATCTTCGAGCTCTTTGATCAGTTCTTCTTTCGTCATCACAGTATATCCACTCATCTCTCCTTCCAGAAGAGCTGCATCGAGCTGCATCAGCGCCTTCTCCTTTTCTTCCAGCAGTCTGACTCCGGCTCTGATTACTTCGCTGACATTGTTGTATCGCCCGGAAGTGACAGACTCCTGCACAAAGGCCTCCAGATGCGATCCAAGTGCTATGGTTGTTGTCTTCATAATAGCAAATATAAGAACTATTCTTATATTTTGCAAACTTTCACTCCCCTCCGTTTCCGGCCGAGGAAAACTCTGCCGCCCAACAGGCGCGAACAGCAGCAGAGGCTGACTGCGGGGCGACGATTTGTGAGCGGCAGGAAATACGCGGCCAAGCGGGAGTCCCGTCTCGTGACGGCGCAGGTTCTTCGACCGTTAGCGGAGCGTAGCGACAGCTAAAAGGGAGAAGTTCGCCGTCAAGGGACGGACGCGCAGGCTGC
>JAFSOA010000015.1 GCA_017447265.1 Bacteroidales bacterium | reverse complement strand
AAATACGCGGCCAAGCGGGAGTCCTGTCTCGTGACGGCGCAGGTTCTTCGACCGTTAGCGGAGCGTAGCGACAGCTAAAAGGGAGAAGTTCGCCGTCAAGGGACGGACGCGCAGGCGGCGCCTGCCGCGAACCTTGAGGAGAAACGCTGTCACCCCTGCGCAGGAAGCGCCTTGCGCAATAACGGGGTCGGAGAGGCTGTTCTAGCCGACGTACTCGGACGGGGGAACGCCGAACTGCTTCTTGAAGGAGGTCGAGAAGTGGGAGAGGGTGTTGAAGCCGGTCATGTAGGCAATTTCCGACATGTTGTACTTGCCTTCCTTGAGGAGGTCGGCGGCACGGTTCAGCTTGTAGCGCTTGAAAAAGACCGACGGGTTCTCGCCCGTGAGGCCTTTGACCTTGTAGTAGAATTTCGTGCGGGAGATGTGCATCATCTCCGTGATGCGCGTGATGTCGAGGTCGGTGTTGTCCAATTCTTTCTCCATCAGATCGTAGAGCTGCTTCATGAAAGCGGCGTCGCGCGGGGAGAGGGCTTCCGGCTCGATTTCGTCGGTGGAGGTGGCAGAACCCAGCTGGGAGCGCATCTTGTCGCGGTTGCTCAGCAGCGACTTGACCAGCGCCAGGAGGTAGGCGGGCTGGAAGGGCTTGGTGACGTAGGCGTCGGCGCCCTTGGCCAGGCCCTGGACCTGGTTTTCGACCGCCACCTTGGCCGTGACCAGAATGACCGGGATGTGACTCAGCTGCAAGTCGCCTTTGATGGCTTCGCAGAGCTCGTAGCCGCTCTTGCCCGGCATCACCACGTCGCTGATGACCAGGTCGGGCGTCTCCGTCGCCATGCCCGCCAACGCCGAATCCGCGTCGAAATAGACGTTGACCCGGTAGCTGGGCTGCAGCAGGACCTTCACGTAGTTGGCCACATCGACATCGTCGTCCACGACGGCGATGAGCCGTTGCTGGCCGTTTTCCTCCTCCGGCGCAGCGGCCGTATCGGGCACGGCGGGGATGGAGATGATCTCCGGCTCCCGCTCGGTGCGCTCGTCCTCCGTGTAGGAAGAGCCGCTGACAGGCAGGATGAAACGGAACACGGAGCCGCCTTCCGGCCGGTTCCAGGCCTTGAGATAGCCGTGGTGCAGCGATGTCAGCGCCCGGGCATAGAACAGTCCGATGCCGGAACCCTGCGTGCCGCTCTTCTCGGAAGAACGGTAGAAGCGCTCGAAGATTTTCTCCAATTCCTGTTCGTCGATGCCGTTGCCGGAGTCGGCGACGGCGATGCAGGCGTACTGATGGTCCGTATCTTTTTCCGTCAGGGGGAAGAGGGCCGTCAGTTCTTCGCGCGGAAGTACGTCGAAGGAAAGGGTCACTTTGCCGCCGGACGGCGTGTATTTCATGGCGTTGGAGAGCAGGTTCATCGTGATCTTCTGCACCTTGTCGACGTCGGCCCACATGACGAGCGGCTCTTCCAGGCCCTGGGCGGTGAGTTCGATGTTCTTCGCGTGTGCGTTGAAGCGGAAGAGTTCCACGGTGTTCTGCAGCGGTGCCACGACGTCGGTCTTGGCCACTTTCAGCTGCAGCTTGTTGTTGCCGATGCGATTGAAGTCGAGCAACTGGCCCACCAGCGACAGCATCCAGTTCGCATTGCGCTGGATGATGCCCACCAGTTTGCGGTCGCGACCCGTTACGCCTTCTGATTCAGCCAGTTCCGAGACAGGGCCGGCGATCATGGTCAAGGGTGTACGGAATTCGTGGGCCACGTTGGAGAAGTAGTTCATCTGGATCTTGTTGAGGCGCTGCTCCTGCTCCTTTTCCTGCTGGGCTTTTTCGCGCTGCTCCCGTTCTTCCCGGATGTGGCGGGCCTGTTCCACCTGCTGGCGGTGGAAGCGGCGATACAACAGCCAGATGCCGAAGAGCAGGACAAGGGTCAGCAGCCACAGGAGGATGCGGCCCCACCAGGAACGGTACCACGGAGGAAGAATCTGCAACGGCAGGGATTCTTCCGTCTCGACGATGCTCCGGTTGTTGTTGGTGATGCGGACCCTGAACGTGTATTTTCCGGCAGGGAGGTTCGCGTAATAAGCTTCGTGGTTGTTGCCTGCGTCAATCCAGTAGCGGTCGAAGCCGTCCATCATATAGTAGTAGTGGGAACGTTCGTGCTCGCTGTAGTCCAGCGCGGCGAAGGAGATGCTGAAGCCGTTCTGGTCGGGGCGCAGGGTGATGTCGGGTTTCGTGCTGAGTTCCCGGCTGATGGGTGCGTCGGGGCCGGGCTCGACCAGCTGGTTGTGGATTTTGAGGTCTTCGAACACCAGCGGTACGGTGCGGCGCTGCGACACGTCGATGGGATTGAAGACGGTCAGGCCATGGGTGCCGCCGAAGATGAGGGTGCCGTCGCTGAGCAGACAGGCGGCCCGGTCGGAGAACTGGTTGCCGCCGATGCCGTCGGCCGCATAATAGTTGACAAATTCGTTGACGGTGCGGTCGTATTTGCCAAGACCGTACATGGTCGAGACCCAGATGTTGCCTTGTCGGTCCTCCTGGATGGCGCAGATGTCGCTGCAGGGCGCACCTGGCACAGGTTCCGTGACATGGCGCTGGCTGTCGTGCCGCAGGAGCCCGTTGGCGATGGTGCCGACCCAAATGTCGCCGCCGCCGTCGCGGAACAGGACGTTGGGGATGAGGACGGAGCGCCGGATGCAGGCCTTCGATTCTTCTTCCGACAGCGTGACGGGCGACACAAGTCCCGTGTTGGTGTTGAGCTGCAGCACTTTGGTGCCGTTGGCCGCCACGAGCATGCGGCCCGGTTCGGCGAGCATCAGCTCGGAGACATATGCCCAGTCGGATTGGTCGGTGTAGGGGACGTTCACGACGCTCCGGGAAGCCTTGTCATAGCGGACCAGCTCCATGGAACCGCCGCCGACCCAGATGCGGCCCAGGTCGTCCTGCGCAATCGCAGCGGGATGGGTGAAGAAGAAACTGTCCACGAACGCTAGCTGTCCCTGCACGTAACGGCTGCGCACGACGCAGTATTTGTCGCTGAACAGCAGCCAGAGGTCACCTTCCGCGTCGCAGAAGACTTTGCCGCAGCGCAGGTAGCCGATGTGCGCGTCGGAGACCAGGTGTGAAACGTTCACCCGACGGAGTTGTTCCGTTCCGGGCTCGCGCACCCACAGCCCGTCGCTCATCGTGGCGATCCAGAGCCGGTCGGCGTTGTCGCGGCAAAGGGAAACGACGGTCTTGCGGTCAAAGGCGGCGGTCAGGTGCTTGTTGTTGTTGAAGCCGTCGCGGTAGTGGTAGCTGGTGGTATAACCCTGGTCGACAGTGCCGAACCAGAGGTTGCCCCGGCTATCTTTGAAAATGCTGCGGATCTCTGCCGAGGGGATTTCATAGGGGAATCCCGGATCGTCCTGGAACAGGACGCGGTCGATGCTGCGTTGCCAGCAGAACATGCCTTTGCCGATGACATTGAGCAGCAGTGTGTTGTCGTCGACGGAAAAGAGAATGTCGACGTCGCCGCCCATGATGCGCGCGTCGCGGCGTATGGATTCCGGCAGGGGTTTCCAACTGCCGGAACGGGTATCGAAGATATGGAGCCTGCCGACGCCCGAAAGCCAGATTTCCCCGTTCCCGGCGTGACAGATATGATAGGCGTTGAAGGGGAGGGGAATCGTCTCGATGAGGGAGAAGTCGTGGCTGTTATACGATTTGAGCTGTGTCCTGCCATACACGGAGTAGAGGCGGTCGCCCACCCAGGCTTCTGCCGGGAGACCGAAGGCGTTGTAGTCGGCGATGACGGTCCTGAGGGATGCGGTCTCGGGGTCGTAGGCGAAAAGGGAATTCGCATTGCTCATCAGGATCTTTCCTTCGGGACTCTCGAGGATTGCCCGGAAGTTGCCGAAGTTTCCTTCGTAGGGAATGCGCTGGAATTCGCCCGTCGCGGTGCGGAAAGCGGCGCCGTTGACCGTGGCCACCCACAGGTGCCCGTCGCGCCCGCAGTGCACGTCGTTGATCTGGTTGTCGGGGAGGCCCAGTTCGTCTTCGGTGCAGAAATACTGGTGATACTCGTGGATGTTGTATTTGTTGAGGCCGCGGAAGGTGGCGATCCAGATGTGTCCGTTGCCGTCCTCTGCAAAGGCGTTCACCTTCTGGTTGGAGATGGCGTCGGACAGCACGGGCCCGTCGCCGGTATGGGGGAGCGGCTGGCCGTTCCGCCCGCTGTGGCAGGCATGGAGGCAGGCAAGCAGCGCCAGGAGGATCAAAAAGCGTTTCATATCTCAAATATAAGCAGAAATCAAGAAAAAGGGAAGTTTTTTTAACAAATAGGAAGATTTTTGAACAAAGATTTTCGCCAAAAGCGGACGTATAGATAAGAAGTTGTAACCCGGAGAAAGGCTTTGCGGATCGCTTTGACGAAATTTGCATTAAGAATTTTGGTTGTACTATGAAAATACTTCCTGTTGTTTCGCTGACGGCTGCGGTCCTGTTGACCGCGGCTTGCGCTTGCCCTTCCGGCAAGCCGTCAGAAACGGCCGCTGCAGCTCCCCTGGAGACCTCGGCCAAGGCAACGACCGTCCAGACCGTTTCCGGCCCGGTGGCCGGCTACATCGATGACGGCGTATTCATCTACAAAGGCATTCCCTACGCCAAGGCGGCGCGCTTCATGCCGGCCGAGGATCCCGATCCCTGGACGGAAGTCCGCGCCAGCCGGGCCTACGGTCCGACCTGTCCGCAGGACAAGCGCATGGGCTGGTATGATGACAACCAGGCTTTCGCCATGCACTGGGACGACGGTTTCCCGGATGAGGACTGCCTTCGCGTCAATGTCTGGACTGCAGGCATCAAGGACGGCGGCAAGCGTCCGGTGATGGTCTGGCTGCATGGCGGCGGATTCCGTGCCGGAAGCGGCCAGGAGCAGATCGGATACGACGGCACCAACCTGGCCCGCGACCATGGTGTGGTGGTCGTCTCGCTCAACCACCGCCTCAATGCGCTCGGTTTTCTCGACCTCTCGGCCTACGGCGCCCGGTATGCCCACAGCGGCAATCTCGGCATGATGGACCTGGTCAAGGCGCTGGAGTGGGTGCGCGACAACATCGCCCAGTTCGGCGGTGATCCGGCGAACGTGACCATCTTCGGCCAGTCGGGCGGCGGCGGCAAGGTCTCCACGCTGATGGCCATGCCTTCCGCCAGGGGCCTGTTCAACAAGGCTATCGTGCAGAGCGGCTCCATCACGCAGCTCATGCAGCCGAAGTACTCCCGCCGCATCGGCACGAAGACCGTCGAGGCCCTGAAACTGAATCCTTCCCGCATCGGCGAAATCGAGACGGTGCCCTACGAGCAGTTGCTGGCTGCCTACAATGCTGCGATCGCGGCTGTCCGCGAAGAAGCGCAGAAAGACGGTGCTTTCCCCGAGAACATTCTGAATGCCATCCTCTTCGGCCAGGTTCCGGTCGTTGACGGCGAGATCATTCCCGCCCAGCCCGCTTCCGCGGAGGCCCTGGCGCTCTCGAAAGACATCCCGGTGATCATCGGCACCACCTATCATGAATTCACGCGCGACCGCGAGGATCCGATCTTCCAGCCGCTTGCCAAGCAGCAGGCCGCCGACCGTTCCGCCGCGGGCTGCGCTCCGGTATACTTCTATCAATTCACCTGGGAATCGCCCGTGCTGGACGGCGCGCTCGGCAGCACGCACTGCATGGAGATCCCCTTCGTGTTCGACAATGTCGTCCTGCACCGCACCCTGACCGGAGGCGGGGCCGAGGCGGCAGAACTGGGCCACCGCATCAGCCGGGCCTGGACCAATTTCGCCAAGACGGGCGTACCCTCGGCCGACGGCCTTCCGGTCTGGGAGCCGTATCCCGCCCGCATGACCCTCGATATCGAATCTACTATCAAATAACCTAAAAAACCTTTTTATGAGAAAATCACTTTTCAAAAGGCTTGCGCTTGCCTCAGTGGCCCTCCTCCTCGGATGGTCGCTCTCCGCGCAGTCCCTGGTGACGCTCTCCGGAACGGTTGTCGATGATTACGACGAACCGCTCATGGGTGTGGGTGTCATCCAGCAGGGAACCACGAACGGCGTGGCCACCGACCTGGACGGTAATTATTCGATTACCGTTCCTGCCGGTACTGTCGTCGAGTTTTCCTACATCGGCTTCAAGGCACAGACCTTCGTGGCTGAAAAGACCATGACCCTCAACGTCAAGTTGGTCCCCGACACGGAGATGCTCAACGAGACGGTCGTCGTGGGCTACGGCGTCCAGAAAAAATCCGACGTCACCGGCGCCATCTCGCAGGTGAAACAGGAAGACATCGCCAACCGTACGATCGCTACGCCGGAACAGGCCCTGCAGGGCAAGACGGCCGGCGTCCAGGTGTTCTCGGCTTCCGCCCGTCCGGGTGCAGCGCCGAGCGTCCAGGTGCGTGGTATTTCTTCCAACGGTTCGTCCAATCCGTTGTACGTGGTGGACGGCCGCCGTACCAATTCCATCGCCGGCATCGACCCGAACGACATCGAGTCCATGGAGGTGCTGAAGGATGGTGCTTCCGCCGCCATCTACGGTGCGGAAGCCGGTAACGGCGTCATCATGATCACCACCCGCAAGGGCCAGGGCGACGGCAAGATCAGCTATTCCTACCAGCTGACCTCCCAGAGCCTCAACCACATCCCGAAGGTGATGAACTCCGAGCAGTACATGCAGTACTTCATTGAGAACGGCCGTTACAGCATGCAGGACTTCTACGCCAACTGGGACTTCGTGACCAACACCGACTGGCTCGCCTATTCCTATGAGAACTCCCTGATGCACCACCACAACCTGTCGTTCTCGGCCGGTAACGATCGGGGCAATCTCTATATTTCCGCAGCTTACCTCAACAACAACGGTATGTTCGCCGGTGATGCCGACGTATACAGGCGCATCACTTCGATGGTCAACGGTTCCTGGAAGTTCAAGCCCTGGCTGGAAGTCCAGACCAACAATCAGGTGGAATACTACACGGCCCGCAGCGTTTCCGAAGGTTCCGACTATGGTTCCGCGGTGCTGTCCGCCCTCCAGCTCGATCCGCTCACCCCGACGACCTACACGGCTGAAAACATGCCCGACTTCATGAAGGATTATCTGGCCCAGGGCCGCACCTTGATGCAGGACGAGAAGGGCAACTACTATGGAATCTCCTTCTTCAACCCTTCCGAGAACGTCAACCCGCGCATTATGCGTGACCGTGACTACAGCACCTCGCAGGGCTTCAATATCAACGGTTCCACGGCGGTTAACTTCACGCCCTGGAAGCACCTGACCATTACCTCCCGTGTCGGCTACCGCTTCTCGGCTTCCGACAGCTACGGCTATTCCCTGGATTACTACGTGAACCAGAACGCCTACCAGAATTACATCGGCCTCTCGGGCTCCAGCAACAACTCCATCTACTACCAGTGGGAGAACTTTGCCAACTGGAACCAGAACTTCGGACGTCACAACGTCAACCTGATGGTCGGTACCTCTTATTCCAACAGCCGCAGCTATAATGTGAGCGGTTCGTACCGCGGCAGCGACGATGACCTTGGTGTGAAGCAGAAGGATCCGCTCTTCTACTATTTCGCCTATCATTCCGCGAATGCAGTTCCTTCGGTGTCCGGTGCCGAGCCTGGCATCTCCCGCAAACTTTCCTACTTCGCGCGTGCCGGTTGGAACTATATGGGCAAGTACAATGTACAGGCTTCTTTCCGTGCGGATGCGGCCGACCTTTCGATCCTGCCGAAGCCGATGCGCTGGGGTTATTTCCCCTCCGTATCCGCCAGCTGGACGATCTCCGAAGAAGATTTCTTCGCGAATGCCAAGCGGGTTGTCAATTACTTGAAACTGCGCGGTTCCTGGGGCCAGAACGGTTCCCTCGCCGGCCTTTACGGCTACCGCTACGCCAACGTGATCGCTTCGACGGGCAATTATCCGATCAGCAGCATCTCGCCGATCTACCTCATCGGCTATGCGCCTTCTTCTTCCGGCAACGACGAGCTCAAGTGGGAGACCTCCGAGCAGCTCGACTTCGGTGTCGATATGCGCTTCCTGCGTGACCGCTTGACCTTCAGCGTCGACTGGTTCCGCAAGATGACCAAGGACCTCATTGTGACGGGTATCACGCCGTCCACCGTGGTGGGCGTCACCGCTTCTCCGGTGAATGCCGGCAACGTGCTCAACACCGGTTTCGAGTTTGAGCTCAAGTGGCGCGACCAGATCGGCGACTTCCACTACAGTGTCAGCGGAAACCTGTCGACCCTCAAGAACCGGGTGACCTACATCCACGAGACGCTCTCTGACGGTATCGATGGCGTGGGTGTCCGCAACTATGGTACGATTACCCGCTTCGAGAAAGGCTATCCCGCCTGGCATTTCTATGGCTATCATTTCATCGGCATTGACCCGGCCACGGGCGACGCGATGTTCGAGGATCTCGACGGCAGCGGCGACGTGACGCAGGCCGACAAGATGGACCTGGGTTCCGGTATCCCGAAAGTCAACTTCGGTGTCACGCTCACGGCTGCCTGGAAGGGCATCGACGCCGTGGTCTTCCTGACCGGTGCGGCCGGCAGCAAGATTTACAACTGTCTCACCGTGGTCGACTATCCGTCCAACCGCTTGAGCTTCCTCACGGAAGACCGCTGGACTCCGACCCATACCAACGGTACGATGCCGGCGGCCAACGCCTCGAACTGGCAGCAGTTCCTGACCTCCGACGGTGTCGTGTTTGACGGCAGCTATGCCAAGATCAAACAGATCCAGCTGGGTTACACCCTCCCGCAGCGTTTGACCAAGAAATTCTTCGTGGACAATCTGCGCTTCTACGGCTCCCTCGACGATTTCTTCACCTTCTCCAAATATCCGGGTTTCGATCCTGAGATCACGGGTACCGGAAGCGGTCTCGGTGTCGACAAAGGCAGTTATCCGACCGCCAAGAAGGTCGTCTTCGGTGTAAACATAACTTTCTAATTCTGACAGCCTTATGAAAACGAGAAATATATTTTTGACTGCTGTCGCAGCGATCTGCACCCTCTGCCTGACTTCCTGCTCCAATCTGCTGGACATCCCGCAGCACGGCGTGCTGGACTATAATACCTATTACCAGACGGATGACCAGATTACGTCGGCCACTGTGGCGATGTATCTGGAGGTCCGCGGCTGGGAATACAACGTGAAACTCTGCAAGGCGATGCTGACCGATGATTTCTGGGCAGGCGGTTCAATGCGGGGTGACAACAACAACCTGGAACACCTGAATGAATTCACCTTCGACGCAGAAGAAGATTACATCCAGAGCATGTTCACGACGTACTACACCCTGATCTACAAGGCCAACGTCATCCTGGGTCACGTCGATGAGGAAAAGGGCGCAGTGGCCCGCCAGGCCCGCGCCGAGGCCAAGGTCTTCCGTGCCTTCGCCTACTTCGACCTCAAGACGATGTGGGGCAATCCGCCGGTGGTGGACCACGAACTGGCTCCGTCCGAGTACAACGTGTACAACGGTTCCGACGAGGAACTCTGGGGCCTGATGGAAAAGGACCTCACCGAGGCCATCGCATCCGGCGCGCTGGCTGAGAAGAACGGCGTCGGTGACACCGATACCTGGCGTGTCACCAAGCAGTTCGCCCAGGCGCTCCTCGGCAAGGTCTATCTGTGGCAGGGCAAGAATGCCGAAGCCGCCGCTCAGTTCGACGCCGTGGTGAATTCGGGCAAGTACGCGCTGCTGGATGACTTCAGCCAGATCCACCGTGCTTCCCACAAGCACAACAGCGAGATCCTCTTCGAGAGCAACCGCATCCACGACGACAACGACTCCTTCCAGAACTTCTCGTTGTACGCCCTGATGACCAACTGGCGTATGGACAAGATGAACTGGCCCTCCGATACGCCGATGATGAACACCGGCTGGGGCTTCCGCGTCCCGACCAAGAGCCTGTACGATGATTTCGTGAAGGCCGAAGGTGTGAACGGCTATCGTCTGAACAACTCCATCAAGACCCTGGACCAGCTTAACAGCGAACTGGGCATCACGCTCAAGAGCCCTGTGATCGGTGAAGGCTACTTCATGTGGAAACTCCGCATCCTGGCTGAGGAGCGCGGCATGGGCAACGACTTCGTCTATATGGCCAACACCATCTGGATGCGTTACGCCGAAGTGCTCCTCTGCGGCGCCGAGGCTCATCTGGCCGCCGGCAACGCCGGCAAGGCTGCCGAATATGTCAATATGGTCCGTGCCCGCGCCCAGCTTCCCGCCAAGAACGGTGTGACGCTCGACGACATCAAGCTCGAGAAACGTCTCGAACTCTTCGGCGAAGGCACCCGCTTCCAGGACCTGCTCCGTTGGGGCGAAGGTTCCAAGATGGCCAAAAACGGCGAGACATATCCTGAGCTGCAGGTCAACGGACAAGTCAAGTACGTCCCTTGCGGCAATCCTACCTATGGTTTCAAGCCTGGCAAGCACGAGAGGCTTCCTTATCCTGCTACCGAGAAACGCCTGAATCCCAATATCGATCAGAATACGGGCTATTAATCGTCAAAAACTGAGATTATCATGAAAAAGAAAATATTCCTTTTCGCTATGATGCTCCTGGGCCTGGCCTCCTGCCAGACGTCGGTGCTCGATCCGCTCGAGGGCATCTTCACGCCTCCAACCGTAGGGGAAGATTTCTCCATCGTCAGCTGTGATGCCTACAAAGTCGACGGCAAACGCTTCTTCGACCTCCACCTGGGCGGCTCCGTTACGCTCGACGCTACGCTCATCGGTGATTCCTACTGCCTGACCTCCAACGCCTATACCGAGGCTCCGGAAGCCACCGCCAAGAAAGGTAACTTCATCCTCGGCAAGACTTCGGTCAACGGTACGCAGGTCGAAACCGGTACCATCACCGTGACGCAGCAGGAAGGTGAGTCCTACCGCATCAAAGCCATTCTCTTCGTAGCGGGCGGTGCGGCTTACAAGCTCTCCTGGACCGGCAATCTCCACTTTGAACCCGATCCGGAACCGATGGTGCTGACCAAGGTCCTGTACGCCGCGTTCAATGCCAACAATACCGTGACCTTCAAGCTCGGTACCGACGACATGCGACTCGACATGATGGGTACTCCTGAAGGCGACGGTTTCGCCCTGACGGCGGATGTCTACAGCGCTGACGGCTTCCTGGCCGAAGGTATCTATACGCCAGCCGTCGATCACGACAACGTGGGCCCTTTCCAGTACGCTCCCGGTTATGAATACGACCTGAGCGAATGGGGCATGGGCATCATGCACTGGGGTACCTGCTGGTGGGAATGGCCCACTGTCACGCACATCGACAAGGAGCCCATCACCGTCACCAAGAAAGGCTCGAAGTTCACCATCACCTGGGGCAGCGAGGAAACCTATCCGAACTGGGCTACCTTCACGGGTGAGATTCCCGAACTGACGCCGTCCGGCCCCTCGATCGAGTATGACTATACGGAATCGATCGCTCCGATCGAAGAAGGCAGCTCGGTGATGAAACACACCATCCACATTACGGAAGGCAACGCCCTGATCGCCGTGTTCGAGCTGCTGCTCGCAGATGGCGACAACGAATTGGCCCGCACGTATGAGTGCAAGGAATACGCTTCCGAGCCGGGTCTGGTCTGCAACGGCTACAACTTTCCTGACTGGGGCATTTCCGGCGGCTCCTTCTATATGAAGGACGGTGTCCGTATCGACATCAATGCCGGTGAGACCCTCGAAGTGAAGAAACTGGCCAAGGGCGCCTATGAATTCAAAGGCTCCACGGGCTACTCCTTCTCAGCTGCCGGTCCGGACTATACCCCGGGCGGCGACGAGCCGGTTGTTTTCCCTGCCACGGAAGGCATCGCGCCTGTGGCTGAAGGCAGCACCGTGATGAAGCATACGGTTACGATGTTTGACGGTGATGCCATCGTTGCGGTTTTCGAACTCCTGCTGGCTGACGGCGAAACGGATCTTTCGGGAACGTACGATTGCCAGGAGTATGCTTCCGAGCCGGGTCTGGTCTGCAACGGCTACAACTTCCCTGACTGGGGTGTTTCCGGTGGCTCCTTCTACATGAAGGATGGCGTCCGTGTGGATATCAACGCCGGTGAGACCGTTACCGTATCCTATGCCCAGGGCCTTTACACGTTCGTAGGTTCTACGGGTTATAAGTTCGTTTGCGAAATTCCGTAATGCTCCGTTTCTTCAGGAAGACACGAATGCTGGCTGCACTGGTCGTGGCACTGGGCTCTTTCGCGCTCAGTGCCTGCGACCCGGTGCCGGAACCGGATCCCGAGCCGGAAGTGATGGCGCTGCTGCTCAAGAATCAGACGATTCGGAGCTCGGCGATGAAGCAGGATATGAAGTACACGGTGTGGCTGCCGGAAGGTGTCGAGCCGCAGCATTCGCTTCCTTTTCTGTATCTGCTTCACGGTTATGGGGACGACCAGAATGCCTGGGCGGAAAAGGGCAATCTGGTAAGCATTTACCGCGACTATGTGGCCAATGGCGGTTCGCCGATGGTCATCGTGATGCCCGATGCGCTGACCACCTTCTATGTGGGAGACTATGAGACCTATCTGCACGAGGAATTGATTCCGCAGGTGGAAACGCGCTACAAGTGCAACGGCAAGCGCGCTGTGGCCGGCCTTTCGATGGGCGGCTACGGCACGCTGTACCACGCGCTGAAATATCCCGCTAAGTTCAAATATGCGTATGCCATGAGTCCGGCGACCGACGTCAAATCGTTCAAGGCGCTCATCGACGCCCAGTCCGACAGGAAGGTCTTTCCGGGCTTCACCATCGAGGTGGGGACGGAGGACACGACGGTCAACAACGCCGATGCCGAAACGGTGGCCAACTACATGAAAGAGAAAGGCCTGGCCTGTGAATGGATTGCCCGCAGCGGCATCCACTACTGGAATTTCTGGCAGGAATGTCTTCCAAAAGCCTTGCAGAAGGCTGGAGAGAGTTTTAAATAGCCTCGTCATTCCGGACTTGATCCGGAATCTAACCCGAATAAAATGAAAAAAATCACTGTTATTTTCGCAGCTCTTATGCTGACTGTTTCGGCCTTTGCACAGCAGGCCCTCTGGGGAGGTCCCAACGTGGAGTCTCCCGTTATCAACCCCGACGGAACGGTGACGTTCCGCTACCGTGCCCCCAAGGCCGTGAAGGTCCAGGTCACGGGCGATTTTCTCCCGACCCAGAAACTGGAGTTCGAGATGAACGGCAACAAGATGACCTACGATGCTCCCGGTGTCGCCGACCTCGTGGAGAAGCAGGGCGGCGTATGGGAATACACCACGCCGTTCGTCGTGGCGCCTGAAATGTACACCTACACGTTCACGGTCGACGGCAACTCCGTCATCGACAACAACAACGTGTTCGTCAACCGCGACATTGCCTCGCTGACCAGCGTGCTGCTCGTGCCGAAGGCAGGGGAGCGCAGCGACCTGTATGCGATCCACCGCGTTCCTCACGGAACCGTGTCGAAGGTGTGGTATCCGTCGAAGACCGCCGGTTTCGACCGCCGCCTGACTGTCTACACGCCGGCAGGCTACGAGGAGAACACGAAGACCAAGTATCCGGTGCTCTACGTGCTCCACGGCATTGGTGGTGACGAAGATGCATGGGTGACGCAGGGCCGTGCCACGCAGATCCTCGACAACCTGATTGCGCGCGGCGAGGCCAAGCCGATGATTGTGGTCTTCACCAACGGCAACATCTCGCAGGAAGCTGCTCCGCTGGAGAACTCCACGAACTACACCCGTCCGACGATGCAGCTGCCCCAGACCATGGAAGGTACCTTCGAGACTTCGTTCCCCGAGGTCGTGAAGTTCATCGACAGCCACTACCGCACCATCGCCAAGAAGGATTCCCGCGCTATCTGCGGTCTGTCGATGGGCGGTTTCCACACGCTGTACAACACGATCAACTATCCTGATCTCTTCGGCTGGTCCGGCATGTTTTCCGCCGCCATCGGTGTGAACGACACTTCCGTCAGTCCGATTTACCAGGATTTCGATAAGAAGCTGGCCACGTACTTCTCCAAGAAGCCGAAGCTTCTGTGGATCGGCTGCGGCAGCACCGACTTCCTGATCCAGGCCAACCGTGACTTCATGAAGAAGCTCGACGAGAACAAGTATCCGTACACCTTCATGGAGACCGACGGCGGCCACATCTGGCGCAACTGGCGCATCTACCTCAGCGAGTTTGTTCCGCTGATCTTCAAATAGAAGAAATCCGTCCTGCCGGACTTCGCTCCGGCATCCTACCGAACAGGGGTGACCGCATGGCCGCCCCTTTCTTTCATTCTCCCGACATGCCCGGCCTGAACGGGCCTCTCTTCGCATCGCATCTTGCGCCCGGCCACGCTTTAGCCCTCCAGCGTGGCCGCGCACTTCAAATTGAAGCTCCCGGCCACGAAAATGGATGAAATCGTGGCCGGAATGCTCGTGTTCAGCGCCCTGGGTGCCATCTCCGCGCTGACGCACAAGCCTGATTGAACAAATTGCGGTTTATTAAAATGCACGAAAACGGGCGATAAATGATTTTTTTTGACGATTTTTGCCTTGTCATAGCAGGATTCATATAGAAGTTATTCGAAACGGGAATGAATTTCAGGTTATTTGGCGAAGAGAAAGCACCGACGTTGCTGTTAATTCCGGGTTTGGGAGTGTCGTATGAGATATTCCTGCCGTTAATTGAAAGGTTGAAAGACAAGTTCCGGATCATTGCCGTTGAGGTCGATGGCTTTACACTGGGTGCTCATACCCGGTTCACCTCCGTCGACAATCAGGCAGAGCAGGTAATTGCCTATGTTAAAGAACGACTCGGCGGCCATCTGGACTGTGCCTATGGCCTGTCGCTGGGTGGTAAAATTTTATCCCGCGTGCTGGAACGTGACGAAGTTGTCATCGACCACGCCATTCTGGATGCAGCACCGCTTTTGCCGCTGCCCCAATGGCTGGTTGGGCCGCTTCGCTACTACCAGTGCGCCAATGTATGGACTTGTTATCATTGGACAGGATTCTGGCGTTGGGTGTTCCACTCCCATTATTTCGATGTACTGCTGGACGAATGCAAAAAGGTGTATCCGTTCGGCGGCGGGAGAGCGGTACTGGATGGCTACAAGTCGGTATATACCAATAAGTTGGAATTCATTCACGGGGCCGATATACACTATTGGTATGGCACATTGGAAGCCTTTGCCGCCAAACCGCAGGCAAGGCATCTGAAGAAGATGGATCCCAACGCGGATATCGACGTATTCCCCAAGATGAACCACGGACAATTGCTTGTTGACCATCCTGATGAGGTCGCATTACGAATTGTAAGGTATTGTGGTAAGTAAGTCGATGAACTTCCTATTGTACGTAATGTTCCAGAATCCGAAAATGATTTCCGACCGTGAAGGTACTCGCTCCCGTCTCTTTCCGCGACACCATCCACGCCGATGTCAAAGCCATGCTTGCGCGTTATGAATAATTTCGCAGCCATTGATTTCGAAACGGCCAACGAGTGTCCCTCAAGCGTATGCAGCGTCGGCGTGGTGGTCGTGCGGGGCGGCGAGATTGTCGACTCCTTCTATTCGTTGATCCATCCGGAACCGGAATACTATCAATGGTTCTGCCAGCGGGTGCACGGGCTGGGGCCGTGTGACACGGACGAGGCGCCGGTATTTCCTTACGTGTGGGAAAAGATCGCCCCGATGATCGAGGACCTGCCGCTGGTGGCACATAACGCGCGTTTCGACGAGGGCTGCCTCAAGGCCGTCCATCGCGTCTATCAAATGGATTATCCGGATTATCGCTTCTACGATACGCTGCTGGCTTCCCGCCGCCATTTCGGCTGCCGCCTGCCCAACCACCAGCTCCAGACCGTCTCGGCAGCCTGCGGCTTCGACCTTCAGCACCACCATCACGCCCTGGCCGACGCCGAGGCATGTGCGCATATCGCAAAACTCCTGTTATAGTCGAAGAAGACAGTCTGTATAAGCCTGTCTGGCGGGCGTTTGGAAACAAATAGGGGAGGTGATTCTTGTGAATCGCCTCATTTTTTGTAACTTTACAAGATTTTTTAAACCAAAACAGAATAGTAATTATCAAAACAGAAGTAATGAAACGTTTTATTATGACGGGTATCGCCTGTGTCCTGTCAGCCGGCTTGTTCCAGGGCTGCTCGGACATGCGGTACGACACTTCTGAAGGATTCGACAAGGACATCACCTTGTTTGCTGAGGAAATCAGCGTGCCCGTCGGCAGTATCGGGCCGATCACGGTCGAATCCCTCCTGTTGCAGTCCTCGATAGGAAAAATGCTGTCCGCTTTCATGACCGTGAAAGAAGACGGCTCCTTCGAACTGGCGACCACCAGTAATCTTTTTTCCATCAATGTCCATCGGTTGGAAAAAGAAGCCGGAGACGTGAGCAACCCCTTCACCTATAAGGCCGGAGACCGCAGCGCCAGCGTCAGTGGTGTTGTCTCCATGATGGGATTCATGGGCCTGAAGGCGCTGGAGCAGAACGCGACGATCATGGCTACCAATCCACTGGGATCCAAGGTGCCTTTCCGGGCTACGTTCGGACTGACCTGCGGTACCAGCTACAGCAAGTCCACGCCGCTCGAGCTCAACCTGTCCGGCATGTCGACGGCGCCCTATGCCATTCACGAATTCGCGCTTCCGGTCGAGGTCCGGGACGTGGTCACCGAAGTCTCGCTGAAGTCGCTGGAGATGGATATGCCGGAGCACCCGGTGGACAAGATCTACGATGATACCCAGGGCGATGTGTTTGCGTTCAGCAGCAAGCATACTTGCAAGCTCGGTGTCGGCGAGACCTTCAGCCTCCCGTACAAGCACACGCTCAAAGATACGATTGCGATCGGAAAGTATCAGCTGTCCGCCTGCGATGCGACCATCGAGCTGGAGAATACCCTGCCGCTGGCCGTGACCATCAACAGCATCCAAGTTCTCAAGAATGTCGAAACGGACGAGGTGGATGAAAATATCACCATCACGCCTGACATTACGGTTGCCGGCGGCTCTCCCGGTGCTCCGGGTGTCACGAACCTGAAACTGCATGTCGCCGCCAAGACCGGAACCATTCCCGACATCCACGGTCTCAAGATCGATCTGGTTGTCAAAGCCCAGCCGGGCAGTGAGGGAGTCGTTCTCTCCGGCAAACAGGGTCTGTACGTCAAGTCTTCTTCCGCCAAAGTCAGCGGCGGTATCACCATCCCTTTGAACTAAACGGGAACGCCATGAAGAAATACTTGTTTTCAGCATTAGCCGCGCTCCTCTTCGCCTTTGTGCCCGCGAGCGCCCAGACGTTCCAGGAAGGCTTTTTCCTGGATGGATATACCCTTGGCTTCCGTTACAATCCCGCCCTTTCCAATGAGAGCGGCTTTATCGGCGGCGTGCAGTACAGCAACCAGAGCCGCAACAATGTCGGCGCTTCCAGCTTCCTGTACCCCACGGAAGACGGCGGCCTGGTGACAGGCCTCCACAAAAGCATTTCAGCCGACAAGTTCCTGGGCAGCCTGCCGGACATCAGCTACTTCAACGGCGCCATCGATTTCAGCATTTTCTCATATGGCTGGCGACGGGGCGACAACTACCATACGGTCGAGGCCAGCGTCAAAGGCCTCTATGACGTATCCCTTCCCAAAGAGATCTTCCAGATCGTCAAACTGGGCACCGGCCGGCATCAATATGACCTGAGCGGTATCCAGCTGGGTGCAAAGGCTTATGCGGAACTGGCCTACGGCTATTCCCGCCAGTTGTCCGACATCGTGTCGATAGGTGCGCGGGCCAAGCTGCTTATCGGCATCGAATCGATCCGCTATGACATCAACCGCTTCGACCTGTCTTTCACGGAAGACAGTTATGTAGCTTCCCTGGGCGCCAATCTGGACTTTACCAGCCGGATGGGCAAGTTCCGTACAGATGACGCGGATTACTTGAAACCTTTGTCCATCAGCGCCAAAGATAAACTGCACTGGCCGTCCGGCGCCGGCCTGGCCGTGGACTTCGGTGTGGTGGTGACGCCGGTCGAGGGCCTGACGATCTCCGCGTCTGCGCTGAACCTGGGCGTCCTGGTCTGGTATTATGGCAATGCCGGCCGCTCCGCTGGCACTGTCCGCTTCGACGGCTTCAAGGACCTCTCCCTCGACGATATCAAGGGTGGCAAGATCAAGGATCAGCTGACTCCGCTGAAGGATGAATTCCTGAACGCCATGCGGCTGAAGAGCGTCAGCAAACGCGTCTCCGTAGAAGCCGTGCCGTTTACCTTCAACGCAGCTGTCAAGTATGCCATGCCCTTCTATGACGCCCTTTCCATCGGCGTGTCCGGCAACTTCGTCCGCTGGAGCGGCATGTCCTACAAAGAATTCCGCGGCAGCCTCGCCTGGAACCTCTCGCGCAAGCTGGGTATTACCGGCAACATCGGCCGTGGCGACTACGGTATGGTCTGGGGTGCCGCCCTTACCGTCGGCATCCACAAGTTCCACCTGAATGCCGGCATCCAGAACGGCTTCGGCGGTACGATCCCGTACTCCAGCACGCCCCTCAAAGCCAACAACAAATGCCTGACCGTCGGACTGACGTATGATCTTTAATCACTGATCTATAATGAGTAAAGATGCCGGACTTGATCCGGCATCTTTGCGTCAGTGCTTAAGGTGCTCCGGGATAATGCTTTGAGGACCTTCGCTTCGCTCATCCCCCCCCAAAACCGACCGGTTTTGGGCCCCTAAAATAGTTGGAGTACTATGAATATCAACATAGAGCACCAAGCCGTCAAGGATAAAGCCATGCTTGCCCGCTATGAATGATTTTGCGGCGATAGATTTCGAGACAGCGAATGAAAATCGCTGCAGTGTCTGTAGCGTTGGCGTCGTCATCGTGCGTGACGGGAAGATTGTGGATACCTTCTACAGCCTAATTCACCCGGAGCCGGAATACTATCAATGGTTCTGCAAGCAGGTTCACGGCCTGTGTGAAGAAGATACGGATGATGCGCCAGTCTTTCCATACGTTTGGGAGAAGATTGCCCCAATGATAGAAGGCCTGCCGCTCGTGGCGCACAACAGCCCCTTCGATGAAGGCTGCTTGAAAGAGGTCTTCAAGGTCTACCAGATGGACTATCCTGACTACAGGTTCTACGACACCTGTGCCGCCTCACGGCGTCATTTCGGCCATCGGTTACCGGACCATCAGCTCCAGACTGTCGCCGCCGCTTGCGGCTATGACCTCAAGAATCATCACCATGCCCTGGCCGACGCCGAGGCCTGCGCGCATATCGCGATAAATCTTCTATAGCGACATTTTTTTTGTGCAAGGTATCTTACTGATTATTAAAGGATAGCATATTCTTGCCTAGCAAAAGACGAACAGGAATAATTGCGTATATCGCTATAAATCAGTTAATTATTGTGCAAAAGGGGTCTTGTGCGTCGGGGCGGGTGGTATTTGCTCCAGAACTCATGCCACCCTCGGCACTGTAAGAGGGAGGGGCCCAAAGCCTTGGCTTTGGGAGGGGTCGAGCGTAGCGAGACAGTTCTGGAGCAAATGCCAGAGCCCCAAGGACAAGCCGTAAATGTGAAACTCCCGGCCACGCTGGAATGTCCAAACGTGGCCGGAAGTAAGATGAGGGCCCGATCGGGTCGGGCATGACGCTGATTATTTGAACAGCTTCTGCGCGAAGGTGTTGAGATACAGACGCCAGTTGGACCACACGTGGCCGCCGTCGGAGACGAAGTACTCGTGGTCGAGGCCCTGCTCGGTGAGCTTGGCGTGCATTTCCTCGGCACCCTTGAACAGGAAGTCCGTGTTGCCGCAAGCCAGGAAGTAGAGTTTCACGCCTGCCTTCTTGAGGGCTGCGATCTGCTCGGGCGTGGCGCTGCCGGCAGCGGAGAGCGGGCAGATGTAGTCGAAGAGTTCCGGATAGAGGATCGAAGCGGAGATGGTGTGGCCGCCACCCATCGACAGGCCGGCGATGGCGCGCGAAGCCGGCTTCGGAATGGCGCGGAAGTTCTTCTCGATGAAAGGAACGATCTCCGTGCAGAGGCTCTTCACATAGAGGTCGCGGTTGGCGGGGTCGCGCCAGTCATACGGCTTCTCGGGAATGTTGAGCGTACGGGCGGCTGCCTGGCCCGGGTTGCCGTTCGGCATGACCACGATCATCGGCTCGGCGAGGCCCTTCTCGATCAGGTTGTCGAGGATCTGGGCGGTACGGCCCATCGAGATCCAGGCTTCCTCGTCTCCGCCTGCACCATGGAGGAGGTAGAGCACCGGGTATTTCTTCTTGGGATTGTTCTCATAGCCGTAGGGCGTGTAGACAGTCAGGCGACGGTCCATGCCCAGGATGCTGCTGTGATACCAGGGATGGCTCACCGTACCGTGCTGGTTGGCCTCGCTGTAGTTCTCCGTACGCTCGCCGGGAACCAGGAGCATCGGGAGGTAGCGCGTGCCGTCGCGCTGGACAAGCACGTTCTGCGGGTCGTTCACGTTGACGCCGTCCACCACGAAGTTGTAGGTGTAGATTTCCGGGCTGGGCAGGGGAATGGTCACTTCCCAGATGCAATTTTCGCCGCGTGTCATGTCGATGGTGCCGGTCCAGGGATTTTCCATCCAGGAGCCGCTGAGTTTCACGACGGTGGCGTAGTCGGCCTTCAGGCGGAAGGTCACGCTGTCCTGTTTGATTTCGGGCGAGACGATAGGCTTGCCCCAGAAGGAGAAGTTGGTCAGTTCCTGTGCGTTGAGGGCCGTGACGGCCAGCAGGCAGGTTGCGAAAAGGGTCAGGTTTTTTTTCATATGAATAATGAATTGGGTTGATTATCGGAACAGGGTGGGTGCGAGGACCTGGAGGTCGGCGCGCCAGGTGGCCCAGCTGTGGCCCGCCTGCGCATTTTCCAGGTAGTTGTATTTGACGCCGGCTTCCCGCAGGTAGCCGAGGGCTTCCTGGCAGTTCTTGTAGGCGATGTCGGCGGGGCCGCCCTGCGTGAAATACAGGGCCTTGAAGTTGCGGTTCAGCGCCGGTGCGATGGCCTGGAGCTTGATGCGCGCAACGTACTCTTTCTGCTTGCCGGGCGAGAAGCTGGAGCTCAGCACCCAGACATGGCTGAAGAGCTCGGGATGCAGGAAGGCCGTCTCGATGGTCTCCATGCCGCCCATCGACAGGCCCGCCATCGCGCGGTGCGCCTGGTCGGCCTTCACGCGGTAGTTGGCTTCCACGAAGGGGATGATGCTCCGCACCATATCTTCCCCGAAGAGAGGCACTTCGCCCATCATGTCGGAGGTCTCGATGGTGCCGTTGGGCATGACCACGATCATCGGAACGATCTTGCCCTCGGCCAGCAGGTTGTCGAGAATCCAGCCTGCCGCGCCCACGCCGGGCCAGGAGGCGTCGTTGTCGCCGCCGCCGTGGATGAGGTAGAGCACGGGCAGCGCTTCGGCAGATTTCTCATAGCCCGCGGGCGTCCACACGTGCATGCGGCGCTGGCAGCCCAGGGTCTCGGACCAGTACCAGCGCTGCGCCAGGGCGCCGTGCGGCACATCCTTCACGTAGCCTTCGCCCTTGGTAAAGACGGAGGCCTGCTCGGCGGACAGCGGGGCTTTGGGGTCCTGGACCCGCACGCCGTCCACGAGGAAACTGTAGCGGAAGCAGCCGTCGGCGAGACCTTCGCAAAGGCCCTGCCATACGCCGTCGGCATTCTTCTCGAATTTCACGGGTTTGTCCCAGGGCAGGTCGCCCGTCACGGCCACCGTCTTCGCCTCGGGGGCATAGAGCTGGAAGAGCACCTTGCCGTCGGGCAGGACGCGGACGGACTGCAGGGTGTCGTTGGGGGTGGGCTGCCGGAACCATTGGGCCGACAGCGTCAGGGTGCAGCCAAGCAGGGCTGCCAGGAGTATCAGGGTCTTCTTCATCTTTCCATGATTTAGATGTTTACCTCGGCGGTCAGGCGGATGTCGTCGGAAGCGGAGCCCAGCAGGAGTTGCAGCTTGCCGCGCTCGAGATCCCAGCTGCCGGTCTGTTCGTTCCAGTAGCGGAGGTCGTCGAAGGGGATGGTCAGCGTTACCTGCTCGCACTCACCGGCCTCGAGGCTGACGCGCTGGAAAGCCTTGAGCTCTTTGGCGGGCCATTCGACGGAGGAATTGACGCGGTGTACATAGAGCTGGACCACTTCGTCGGCATCCATGTCGCCCTCATTGACGAGATCGAAGGTCACCTTGACTTTCTTGCCGGACACCGAGGCCTTGATGTTCTTGTAAGCGAAGGTCACATAGGAGAGGCCGTGGCCGAAGGCGTACATCGGCTTGACTTCCTTGGTGTCGAACCAGCGGTAGCCCACATAGAAACGTTCGGTGTATTCGGAGACGGGCTTTGGCAACGATTCGATGAAGGCCTGGCGCTCAGCCGGGCTCATGGCGAGCACGTCGGGGCGGAACATCAGCGTGAAGAGGTCGCCGCCGGCGCCGTTCGGATCCGGGAAGTTGCCCATGGCGTAGGCCGGGCTGTCTTCCAGTTTCATCGGGAACGTGAACGGCAGCTTGCCCGACGGGGCGATGTCGCCGAAGAGTACCTCTGCGAGCGCGGTGCCGCCTTCGGTGCCGTTCCACCAACCCTGGATGATAGCCGGGGAGTTGGGCTCGAGAACCTGGAGGTCGGTCGGGCCGCCCGAAATCAGGACCGTGACAACATTCGGGTTGGCATCATAGAGGGCCTCGACAAGGGTCTCCTGGCCGCAGGGAAGTTTGATGTCCTTGCGGTCGCTGCCTTCGGTTTCGATGTTCTTGTTCGTACCAGCGAAGAAGATGACCAGGTCGGCTTTCTCGGCCAGTTTGAGGGCGTCAGCCAGCAGTTTCGGATCGGCCGGCTCGTCGATGGCAGTGGCTTCCAGCGGGTCTTTCTTGGCCGGAGCGGGTCCCCAGCGGCGGCCCGGGAAATTTTTGTAGCCGGGCGCATAAGTTACTTGGACCCCGATGGGAGCCCGTTCGATGATGCCTTGGAGCGGCGTGATTTCGTAGAGGGCTTTCACGCCGGCGCCCATGCCGCCGCTCTGGGTCTTGAGCTTGGCATTCTGGCCGATGACGGCAATCCGTTTCACGTTCGGCTTGATGGGGAGGATGTCCTCGTTCTTGAGCAGGACGATGGACTTCTCGGCCACTTCGAGGGCGATCTTCTGGCTCTCGGGCTGCGAAGTCATGACGATGTTGGCCTCGTCGTCCGGCACCGGGTCGATCGCGTAGCGTACGCGAAGGATCTGGCGGACTTTCTCGTCCACGAGGTCTTCGGTCAGCGCGCCGGTGGCGATGGAATCGATCACAGGCTGGCCCAGGTAGGTGGAGCCTGTCATCTGCACGTTGAGGCCGTGCAGCATGGCGCCCATGGTGCTGTGGGTGCCGCCCCAGTCGGAGACGGTCATGCCCTTGAAGCCCCATTCGCCGCGGAGAATCTCATTGAGCAGGTGCTCGTTCTCGGAGCAATAGTCTCCGTTGACCTTGTTGTAGGCGGGCATCACGCTCATGGCGCCGCCTTCGACGATGGCGCGCTCAAAAGGCTTGAGGTAGATCTCGCGGAGGGTGCGCTCATCGATCTTGACGTCTACGCTGCCGCGGTTGGTCTCCTGGTTGTTCACGGCGAAGTGCTTGATGCACACGGCTGTTCCTTGGTCTTGCACGCCCTCCGTGTAGGCGAGTGCCAGGGCGGCGGAGAGGATAGGGTCCTCGCTCAGGTATTCGTAGGTGCGGCCACCCACCGGCAGGCGCTGGATGTTGACGGCCGGGCCGAGAATCACATCCTTGCCGCGGAGGCGGGCTTCCTTGCCCATGCCGGTTCCGTACTTGTAGGCCAGCTCCTCGCTCCAGGTGGCGGCGAGGGCGCTGCCGGTGGGGAAGTAGGTGGCGGAGTCGAGGGTCCAGCCGGCGCTCATGAAGCCGTTGGGCTGGCCCTCCTCGCGGATGCCGAACGGACCGTCCGCGTAGTGGATGTCGGCGATGCCGAGGCGTTCCACGCCGGCGGATGACATGTTGGTCTTGCTGTGCAGCATTTCCACTTTCTCCTCGAGGGTCATCTGCGCGATGATGTCATTGATCTCAGCGTCGTTTGCCGTGAGCTGCTCCTGCGGAGACGGGGTTTTCGTGCAGGCCAGGGCCAGCAGAACCAGCAGGAGCGAAGGGGAAAGGATTCTTTTCATTATAGAAGGTGTTAGTTTTTGCGGTATTTGCGGGTACGGGCGTCATCGATGACACCGTTCCAGTCGAGGCCGAAGGCGAAGTCATAGCGGTGGCCGTCGGCATCCTGGTAGCAGCGCATGTCGTGCGGGACGTCTTCGCACTGCTCTTCGACGGTGCGCATGTCCTCCGGCAGTTGCATCGGCAGCAGTCCGGACGGTTCGGCGGCACCGCTGACCAGGTCGAGGATGGCCTGATGCTGCACGCCGAAGGCCGTCAGGATGGCGTCGGCATAGGGTTCGAATTCGGCCGGCACAAAGGGCCGCGTGGCCGATACGACGACCACGACGGGCTTGTCGCCCATGGCCTTGCGGGTATCGATGACGCAGCTGAGGTCGTCGACGTTGTCGGTGGTGACCGTCTTGCCGCGGTACGAGCGGTTGGTGAAGCTTTCTTTCGGATCGCCGCCGCCGAGCGATTCGGCGCGGGCGTAGTCGGCGGTGTAGGGAAGATACTGCAGGCTGATGGGCACGTAGCCGTTGCCGCCTTTGTCGCGGTCCTTCACATCATAGCCGACACCGCTGTACGGCTCCTGGATCATCACCAGAGCGAAGTCGGCCTCGGCGGGCGTGTCGGCCCATTCGTAATACTGTTCCACCAGTTTCCGGTCGACGGGCCAGTCCCAATAGTCGGGATGCGCGCCGAAGATGCCGAAACGGCCGGCGAAAGCGGGATAATGCCGCTTCGGCACATATACTTTCCGTCTGCCGTCCTGCCCGTCCTGATCCGGTATCTGCGGCAGCACGCTTTCGTGATTCTTCAGCAGCACCACCGACTTCAACTGGGCGTCATAGCCCTGCCGCATGAAGGACGGATTGCCCACCAGCGCCGTTGCGGCGGCCGGGTCGACGTACGGGTTCTCGAAGAGTCCGGTGCGGAAGATGTTCATCAGCAGCCGCACGGCGGACTGCTCGAAGCGGGCGCGGGCGCTCTCTTCGCCGTACGCGTCGCACCACATCCGGTAGGCTTCCAGGATGGGGCCTTTGTCGTTGTTGCCGCCGAACTGGTCGACACCCGCCTGGATCACGGCGAAGTGCCGTTCGGGGACGGAGAGCGTCTCCATGCCCCAGCATTTGCCGTCGAACGACTCGATGCGGGCGTTGTCGTGGGTGATGCCCCAGTCGGTGCAGACCACGCCGTCAAACTTGTACTGGTCGCGCAGCAGCGTGCCAATGATATACTGGCTGTAGCTGTTGCCGGCATTCTTGCCGGAAGGATCGATGCCCGTGGAGATCGTATAATAGGGCATGACCGCCGTGGCGGAACGCGTCCTGCCGTCGAGCCGGAAGGCGCCTTCCACGAAGGCCCGCAGGTGGTCTGCGAAGCCGTTGCCCGGGTAGACCGCATATTTTCCGTAGTTGAAGTGGGCGTCGCGGCCGCCTTCCTCGGGGCCGCCGGAGGGCCAGTGCTTGACCATCGCGTTGACGCTTTCGGCGCCCCAGCCGTTGCGCGCGCCCTCCGTGGTCTGGAATCCGTCCACGTACGCGCGGGCCATGTCGACATCCAGGTCGGGATCTTCTCCGAACGTGCCGACAAAGCGGTTCCAGCGCGGCTCGGTGGCCAGGTCGATCTGCGGGCTGAGCGCCGTGGCGATACCCAGGGCGCGGTATTCTTTCGAGGCGATGTCGCCGAAGGTCCGGACGAGGTCCGGATCGAAGGTGGCGGCCAGGCCGAGCGGGGTGGGCCAGAGGGAGATCTGTCCGCCGGCACCGGCGTTGTATTCGGCCGTCACGGCCGTCTCGTTGCGGGGATCCGAACTGTTGTTGGCGGGGATGCCGTGGCCGCGTTCCTCCACGAAGGCCTGCACATTGTTGTTCCAGCGTGCCGCCACTTCGGGGCTAGCGACCGTTGTCACCAGCACATGGCGCAGGTTGTCGTCGGCCAGGAACTTCTGCTGGCTCTCTGTCAGCTCCGGGGAGGGGACGGCCTGGTGGCTGCTGTAGAGCATCAGACCGGCGATTTCCTCGATGGAGAGCTGGGCGGCGAGGTCGCGCGCACGTTCGCCGGCCGGCTTCCGCCAGTCTTCGTACGGGTCGAGCGCGCCGTTGCGGTTGAGGTCTTTGAACGCATAGCCGTTCTGCTCGAGGATAGGAGCGGAAACGACGCCCAGGGTGGCGCCGCCGCGTTGTTCGATCCGTTGATAGCCGTCGGCTTGAACGGCTTCCCATTTGGGACCGCAGGCAGCGAGTGCCAGCAGGAAGATGGCCAGGAGAGCAGGCCGGAACAGAAGTTTTTTCATAAGGTGTTTACCTGGTTTGTTTCAGTACGAAGTTACATCAATTCTTCGTTATTTCCCATGAAAAAAAGGCGGGATGGACAGTCGGGCAAACATTTGAACGAAGAAACAAACCTGTGCAATCCGGTCTTGCATTTCGGCGTTTTTTGAGTATTTTTGTAAGTTGTTAGCTTAGAAAGGAATCATGGTTTCTGATACCAAACTCAATGCTCCGCTCGCAGCGCTGGTCCGAATCCTGCTTTGTCCTAAAGTACACTATCTTGATCCTGCACGCAAGGATGAAATCCTGGCTGAACCGTCCATTCTCGTGGTCAACCATACCGGTCACCTGGACGGCGGCATCCTCAACACGGCGCTGCGCAAGTATCCCATCCATACCCTGGCGGCCAAGGACCGTTTCGAACAGGGCGGTTTCGGTTTCCTGCTTCGCCACACGGGCTGCATTCCCATCGACCGCGAGCATGCCGACACCAGCTGGATCCATGATTCGCTGGAAGTCCTCCAGAAAGACCGCGAGCACATCGCCATCTATCCGGAAGGCCGCCACGGCGAGCACAGAAAACAACTTCCCTTCCATCCCGGCGTGACCATGCTGGCCGCGATCGCCCGGGTACCGGTCGTGATGGTCTATCTCGACGGACCGGCCCGCCTGTTCCACCGCAACCACCTGCTGATCGCCCCGCCTTTCCGCTTCGAAGCCGCCGGCCTCGACGCCGACACCATCCAGGCGCAGACCCGGGAACTGGAGGAACGCATGAAGGCCCTGATGAAAGCATATATAGAAAAATACGACAAATAAATTATACAAGCGTTATGAAAGAGATTCAATCGATCGGTATCCTGACGTCCGGTGGCGACTCGCCGGGTATGAACGCGGCAATCCGTGCGGTCACCCGTGCGGCCATTTTCGCGGGCTGGAAAGTGTATGGTATCTATCGCGGCTACGAAGGACTCATCCATGGAGAGATGAAAGAATTCACCAGCGAGTCCGTGAGCAACACCATCCAGCGGGGCGGAACCATCCTGAAATCTGCCCGCAGCGACGATTTCTTGACCGTCGAAGGACGCGTCAAGGCCTACGAAAACCTGCGCAAGCATCACATCGACGCCCTGGTGGTCATCGGGGGCAACGGCTCGCTTTCCGGCGCACAGGACCTCGCCCGTGAACACGACGTCACCGTCATCGGCCTGCCCGGTACCATTGACAACGATCTCTACGGAACCGACTCGACCATCGGCTACGACACGGCGCTCAACACCATCGTCGACTGTGTCGACAAGATCCGCGACACCGCCACGTCCCACGACCGCATCTTCTTCGTGGAAGTGATGGGACGCGACGCCGGTTTCCTGGCGCAGAACAGCGCCATCGCCGCCGGCGCTGAAGCAGCCATCATCCCGGAAGACCGCACCGATATCGACCAGCTCGCCCAGTTCATCGGGCGGGGCATCCGCAAGAGCAAGAACAGTTCCATCGTCATTGTGTCGGAAAGCCACAAGGACGGCACGGGCGGCGCCCTGCACTACGCCGAACGCGTCCGCACGGAGTATCCGGAGTTCGACGTGCGCGTCACCATCCTCGGACACTTGCAGCGTGGTGGCCGGCCGACGGCCTACGACCGCATCCTGGCCTCCCGCCTCGGCGTAGCGGCCATCGAAGCCTTGAAGGAAGGCCAGCGCAACATCATGGTGGGCGTCAAGAACGACCAGATCGTCTACGTCCCCATCGCCAGGGCCGTCAAGATCGACAAGCCCATCGACCCCGAGCTCATCAACGTCCTGACGGTTCTGTCGATATGATGTGTACGTCGCGCTGGGGGAACGGGATTGAAATCCCGTTCTCGTTCAGCGTGTTGTAGATCAGCTCTTTGGCGCGCGCGGTGTAATTGTAGCGCTCTTCCACCAGCACGTACTGTTTCATCGCGATTTCGATGCTGCTGTCGCCGAAATTCTCGAAGGCCACCGTGATGCCGCGTTTGGCGTCCACCACATTGCGCCCGTATTTGTCCTTCGTCAGCAGATTCCGGGAGGCGTCTGACAGCAGGGTGCGCACTTTCTCCACATCGGTACCGTAGCTCACGCCGACGGTGATCTTCAGGTATTCGTAGGCGCTGCCGCGCGTCAGGTTTTTGAAGTTCTTGTTGAAGAGCGTCGTGTTGGTGAAGGCGATGAGGGTGTCGTCAATCGCCTGGATCTGGGTGGTCTGGTAGCTGATGGCCGTCACCTTGCCGCGGATGCCGTCGCATTCGACGTAGTCTCCTACGCGCAGGCGGCCGCTCATGAGCTGGATGCCGTAGATGAAGTTGTTGAGGATGTCTTTCATGGCCAGGCCCAGACCGGTGGCCAGGCCGGCGGCTACGATGGAAAGCGCGCCCATCGGAATCCGGAGCATGACGATGGCGATGGCCACGTAGCTTCCCCACACCAGGATGCCGATCACATTGTCGGACAGCGTAAAGTTGATCTCATTGGCCCGTAGGTAGGTCTTGCCCTCCTTGTTCATCACCTTTTCGGCTTTGGCCCGGCGGTAGACCGCCCGCAGCAGGTAGCAGATATAGCGGAAGAGGAAGAACAGGAAGGAAATCAGCACCAGATTGTACAGGGAGATGTTCAGGATGGCGTTCCCGTCTTTGTCGGACAGGTTGATGAACGACTTGTGGAAGGTTTCCTCGAAGATTTCCGTCAGGTCGAAGATCCCGGATGAGAGCCGGAGGCAGAGCGGGATGGAGAGAATCACCAGGATCGGCAGGCAGGCCTTCTTCACGAAATCGAAGAGCCAGGTGACGGCGATGAAGGAGTCCTTGCGGTCCAAGTCATATACGGTGTGATCCTTCTTGTATTCGAGCCGGCGCTTCTTGATGACCTTTTCTTCATAGATGTCGAGCAGTACGTAGATGGCGGTAATGGTTTCGATGGCGGTGAGCTGGAAGAGCCACCAGATGAAGATCTGGACCCCCATCAGTACATAGCCCGCCCACGAGACAGCCAGCGTGGCCAGCATCACGCCGAAAGTAATCCAGCTGTAAAGCATGTCGCCGCGCGCCTCTTTCTGGTGGCGTGCCTTCCGGCAGAGGACATATTGCCAGATGGTGAATGCCAGGAGGATAGGGGGGAAGATGAGGTTGACCAGCCGGTTCGGGATGAAGATGATGCGGAAGGTGATGACCGTCAGGCCCAGCAGGGCGACGGGCAGATAGAGCAGCGCCACCTTGCGAACATGGGCGGCCGGGATGCGGATGAGCAGCGACACCAGGATGGCCGCCATCAGCCAGGCATAGATCAGCAGCAGGCCGGAAGCGACCTTGAAGAAGTTCTGGTCCATCAGCAGGGTGGCGATCATCACGGTCACGGCGAAGATGACCACGCCGCTGAGCAGGGTGACGATGGGGCTCCGCTGCTTGAATTCCCCGGTCTGGAAGTATTTCACCCACTTGCGCAGCAGCCGGACGGCCAGGTTGCTGATCAGCGTGGCGACCAGGATGTAGAAAAAGATGAAGAAGATGAAACCGACGATGACCGGGCCCCGCCAGTCGCTCTTGCTCAAGGTGACGGCGTCCGCGCTGCTGTCGCCGATGCCGTATTTTGAACGGGTATCATAGACAGCCTGCCGCGTGTAGCGGGAAAGGTTGGCCAGCACCTTGAAATAGTTGTCCTGGCCGTCGATGAAGATGTGTTTCCGGATCAGGCGGTAGCGGGCCTGTGCGTAGGCATAACTCTCTTCGAGCCGGGCGCTCATGGACGCATAGTGGTCGTTGTCCATCACGATCTTGTCGCGGAACTCGGTGTACATCGCGAGCAGGTTCAGAGCGTAGGCCAGGCAGGAATCGCGGTCTTCGCAGCCCTGGCGGTCGAGGAAGAAAGGTTCGTCTTCGTGCTCATGCTCATGTTCATGCTCGTCCTCGTCCTCGTCCAGCAGATGCTCCGACTCTTTGTGACCCGTCAGGATTTCGTCGTCTCCGACGTAATGGCCCTGGCTGTCGAACATGACAGTATGGTCATGGTGATGCGTCTTTTCCCGCGCGATGATCTCGTCGATGACGGCCGAAAGGCTGTCGGGCAGGACCTCGATCTTGTCGAGGGCCGGCGGCAAGCGCCGCAAGGCTTCCGCCAGGTGCTCATAGCGCTCGATCTCGAGATTGATGCGCCCTACGATCTCGTCGAAAGGCATCTTCTGCTTCGTGTAATCCACGTATTGCCTGGTCACCTCCTCCAGGGCATAGGTCATGTCGAAGGTAAAGTCCTGGTTTTGCGAGTAGAGGATGAGGGCCAGCTCGTTGCAGCGCTGGGTCATCTCCACGAGCCGGTCGTGCTGGACATGGTTGGTCTGCATCAGCCGTGCGCGCCGCTGCGCTATCTTTTCGTTCTCCTGGTGGAGTTCGGATCGGAGGATGGTCAGGGTCTGGGCGAAATTGCGCTCGTTGAACACGGCATAGGCCGGAATGGCAAGCGCGAGCGCGACCGTAAAAATGAGGACAAGACGCTTTTTCATAGATACAAAGATACAAAATCGCTGGATTTTTGCTATATTGCAGGTTAAATGAACAGGAGAATGCCGTCTGGATTGAGAATCGTTGCCTTTTTTGCCGCTGTGCTGGCGGTCGTTGCTGTTTCCTGCGGACGCGAAAAGCCGGCGCCGCTCGACGCATCGTCCCTGCGCGGCATGCCCAAAGAGCAGATCCAGCAGATGCGCGAGGAGATTTACGCACGTCACAGTGACGGGAGTGCCTTGACCGACAGTGAGACGCAGCGCGTGGAAGTGCTCCGTGACCAGGAACGCCGGCTGGAGAACGCCTGGATCCTGGGTGAGTGGCGCGAGCGACACGGCCGCCGGCTCATCTTCCGGGATGACGGTTCTGTGAGCGTGGGCGCCAAAAGCGGTGCGTACGACGAGCTGGGCGTCTACAAATACATCTCCCCGGAGGAGCCGTCCTACGAGGCGGTCTGGTCCGTGCGTTACGACACTGCCGGCGATCCGGTGATCGTTGTGCCGCAGCCCTCCGGTGAGGACCTGCTCTATCCCTTCCACAAAGACCGCGTCAGTGTCTATGAACGGACGGGCGATCTGCAGGTTTCCCGCGAAACCGGATGCTATTATACAAAAAACCAATAATCTAACATCATCGTGTAATGAGTGCTAAACATTTCTTTTCATTTCTGGCAGGCGCAGCCGCTGGTGCGGCGGTGGCCTGGCTGTTCACTTCGGAGAAGGGACAGGAGACCGTAGCTGAGATCAAAGAGAAAGCGGCCGACGGCATCGAGCAGTTGGGCAATGCTTTTGAAGATTTCAAGGAAAAAGCCAAGGCTTCGGCCAAGGCCGCCGTCGAGACGGTGGAAGAAGTTGTCAAGAAGCAGCAATGAGCGACTTCAAAGACTACGTTGACCTGAAAGTCGACGAACTGAAGCTGCAGGCCACGAAAGGCTTTTCGGTGGCGCTGGGCCGGCTTACCGCCACGCTGTTGCTGGTGGCCGTGCTGGGCCTCGTGCTCGCGTTGCTGAGCGTGGTGCTGATTCAGTGGCTGGGCGTACTGACGGGCTCGCTGGCTGTGTCCAGCTCCATTGTCTGCGGCGTGTTCCTGCTGGTCTTCATCGCCCTCTACGTCATGCGCAAGCGCCTCTTCCGCGATACCTTCGTCAAGATGTTTGTCCAAATATTTTTCGGCGATGGGAAAGAATAGGGGCTTTTCGAACATCCAGTCGTATGAGGAGCTGGAAGCGTCGCTGAAGATGGTCCAGAACCAGATTCAGACGAGCAAGGTGACGCAGCAGGTGCAGTCGCTGTCACAGCAGGTACAGTCCCTGAAGGCAGGGAACAGGCCTCCTGTCAACTGGACCGCCGTGGCCCTCTGGGTACTCGACCGCATCAAACAGCGGCTTTCCCGCTAAGCCATGCAGGACGCACTTCCTGCCCGACCGGTCATTCGTCGCGCTTCCCCGGAGGACATCCCTGTCATCCGGGCGTTGGCCGACGTGTGCTTCCGCGACACCTACCGCACAATCCTTTCGCCCGCGCAGATGGAATACATGATGGACTGGATGTATTCCGAGCGGAGCCTGGAGCGGCAGATGGGCCGGGATGGGCACGTCTATTTCATCGCGGAAGCGGAGGGCACGCCCTGTGCCTATTTCTCCGTGCAGCCGCTCGGCCTGCAGGACGACGGCGATTATCTGTTTGAATTCCAGAAGCTGTATCTGCTTCCTGCGTACCAGGGGAGAGGCTTCGGACGTTATCTGGTCGCGTATGTCTTCCAGTTTGTCCGGGAAGCAGCAGGCGGCTGGCCGTGCCGCCTGGAACTGCACGTCAACCGCAACAACCCCGCCGCGGCGTTCCACCGGCGCATGGGTTTCTCCATCCTCCGCTCGGGGGATTTCCCCATCGGGCAGGGCTTTTTCATGAACGATTATATCATGGGCATCCGCCTCACGGCCTAACCGTCTTCTTCGGGATGCGTTTTGCGGTCCCGATGGACTCGACGGGGCAGACAAGGCGGCAGAGGTGGCAGCCCACGCATTTGGCCCCGTTCAGGTGCGGCCGACGGTCCTCGCCGAAGCTGATGGCCTGATGCCCGCCGTCCCGGCAGGAGATGTAGCAGCGGCCGCAGCCGATGCATGTCTCCGGGTGGAACTGCGGATAGACGATAGAGTCACGGTCCAGTTCAGAAGGAGTGACGAAGTACTTGAGTTCGATGCCGACCATGTCTTCCAGCCGTTCGTATCCGTTTTCCAGCATGTACTTCTGGAGCCCGAGCTTCAGGTCGTCGATGATACGCCGGCCGTATTGCATGACGGCTGTGCAGACCTGCAGGTTTCTGCAGCCCAGCCGGATGAAGTCCAGCGCGTCCCACCAGTTTTCTATGCCGCCGATGCCGCTCAGCTGCAGGACTTTCCGCAGGGGATTGTTGGCCATTTCCAGGATGAAGCGCAGGGCGATGGGCTTGACGGCCCGGCCCGAGTAGCCCGAGATGGTCTTTAGCGTACTGACGGCCGAGCGGTTGTTGAGCGTCACGGACTTGATGGTGTTGATGGCGGAAATGCCGTCAGCGCCGGCCAGGTGGGCTGCAAATGCCACATTGGTCATGGCTGCCAGGTTGGGCGTCATCTTGGCGATGACCGGGATCGAGACGTTCCGTTTGACATAGTCTGTATACGTGGATACCAGTTCGGGGTTTCTTCCCACGTCGCTGCCCATGCCGGCCATGCGCATCTGCGGACAGGAGAAGTTAAGTTCGATGGCGTCGACGCCGGTCTTTTCGACGCTCTGGGCCAAGTCGATCCAGTCCGGTTCGTCCGTTCCCATGATCGAGGCGATCACCACCTTGGACGGATAGTCCTTTTTCAATCGGCGCAGGATGTCGAAATCCGTATCCAGGGAATTCTCGGAAAGCTGCTCCATGTTGCGGAAGCCGATGAATCCTTCATGTTCGTTGTGTACCGCGTCGAAACGGGGCGACACTTCGTGGATGTCTTCCCGGCAGATGGTCTTGTAATAGACGCCGCCCCAGCCGGCCTCCAGGGCGGCGGCCACCATTTCATAGTTGGTGGAGACGGCGGAGGAAGCCAGGAAGAAGGGGTTTTCGCAGGGAATGCCGCAAAAATCGATGGCCAGGGAAGGGAGCTTGCCCAGGGTTTTGGCTTGGGGCAGGGCGGCGGCTATCTCCTGGATCCGGATGGGCTTGTCGTAGTGGATGCAGGCCTTTTCCGCGGCTTCCAGCTCTTCCGGTGTCGCCGGGGCGAGCCATTCTCCGGCCAAGTCGGCGTTGTCGAATCGGATGGCGCGGATGGCGCGGGCGGGATCCGCTTTTTTGCAGGCTGCGCTGCAGGGCGGGTTTTCGCAGAGCAGGCAGCGTGCTGCCTCTTCTTTCGGGCTGATCATAGCGTATGTTTTTGATTATTGTTTGCCTTTGATGTCAATGGAGAATCCTTCGTCGATCAGGGGCTGGACGAGCTGGCGCATCTGATCGACCGTAAAGGCCTCGAGGCCCTGCTGGGGCGTGGGGCGGTCGATGGTGTAGACCATGATCTCGCGGGGCCTGAGCCGGCGGACGATGTCCATCCAGCCCAGCAGCACTTCTGGGGCCGAGGAGTCGAAATCCGGGCTCCTGAGAAACATGGTCTGGAGGACGAACTGGCCGTCGAAGCGTGCGAGTGCGTCGATGACGCGTTCAATCGAATAGCCGGGTGCCGGCTGATTGATTTTCGCCACGAGGGCGTCGGTAGGCGCGTCGATTTTCAGGATGGGGTTGTCCACTTTGCAGAGTGCGGCAAAGACTTCCGGCACGTGGGCGCGGGTGGCGTTGGAGAGCACCGATACCTTGGCGTCGGGACAGTAGGCGTCGCGCAGGAAGAGGGTATCGTCGATAATGCGGGGAAATTCGGGGTTGAGGGTGGGCTCGCCGTCGCCCGAGAACGTGATCGAGTCGATGCGGGTCCCCTCGAGCATGAGCTCCGACAGCTTGTCTTCCAGGTCTGTCCGGACCTTGGCGGCCGTCGGCAGGACGATGTCGCCGCGCCCGTCGCGGTTCCAGCCGCATTCGCAGTAGATGCAGTCGAAATTGCAGATCTTGCCTTTTGTCGGCAGCAGGTTGATGCCGAGCGAGCGGCCCAGGCGGCGGCTGTAAATCGGTCCGAAGACCGTTTCTTCTCTCATCATGACAGGTCAAAATTTGTATAAAGTTAGCGAATAATTATCTTTGCACGGCAAAAAGAAAGAGAAATGTTTGTCTATCGTCATAAAGTCAACTACTACGAGACCGACCGGATGGGCGTCACGCACCACTCCAACTACATCCGTTTCATGGAAGAAGCCCGCGTGGCTTTTCTCGATTCCATCGGCGCCAGCTATTCGATGCTCGAATCCGACGGCTACATCTCGCCGGTGGTTGAAGTCAACGGCCGTTTCAAGCACACGACGACTTTCGACGACGTCATCGAAATATCCGTCTGCATCAAGTCGGCGACGACTTTCAAACTGAAGCTCGGCTATGAGATGCACTGCAACGGCAAGCTGGTTTTCGAGGGATACTCGCTGCACTGCTTCCTCGACAAAGCAGGCAAGCCCATTCCGTTCGACGATCTTTATCCCCAGTTCCGCGCACAGATCCAGGCATGAGTTCCGAAGGACTTTACGGGCTGGTCATCTGCTTCGTCCTGGCAGAATACGTCTGGTCGAGTTTCCTGACGCTGCTGAATGTCAAAGCCGCCCGGCAGCCTGTCCCCGCGGTCCTGGCCGGCCTCTATGACGAGGAAAGTTACCGCAGGCAGCAGGCTTACGCGATGACGAACCGGAAGTTCACGCTGTTTTCCGGTGCCGTGAGCACGCTCGTGACGCTGGGAATCTTCGCTTTCGGCGGCTTCGCGGTCTTCGACGGCGCCGCGCGCTCCGTCAGCGCTTCGCCGGTGGTGCAGACGCTGGTGTTCTGGGGTATCTTCTCCCTGATTACCTGGTTCCTCTCGCTGCCCTTCGACATCTACCGCACCTTTGTCATCGAACAGCGTTACGGGTTCAACCGCATCACGCCGAAACTCTTTGTCGCCGATGAAGTGAAAGGCCTGTTGACGAGCCTGGTCATCATGTCCGTCGTGCTGGCGCTCTGCACATGGATCTACACGCTGACGCCGCACTGGTTCTGGCTGCTTGCCTGGGTTGCCGTTTCGCTCTTCTCGCTGTTCATGCAGTACTTCTATTCGCAGCTCATTGTGCCGCTCTTCAACAAGCAGACGCCGCTGCCGGAAGGAGAGCTTCGCACCGCCATCGAGACCTTCGCCGCCCGCGTGGACTTCCGGATCGACAACATTTACCTCATCGACTCGTCGAAGCGCAGCAGCAAGTCGAATGCCTATTTCACGGGTTTCGGCTGGCGCAAGCGGGTCGTGCTCTACGATACGCTGATGGAGCAGCTGTCGACCGAAGAGATCGTCGGCATACTGGCCCATGAAATCGGCCATTACAAGCACCATCATATCCTTCGTTCCCTTGTGGCGAACCTTATCAGCAATCTGTTGATGTTCTGGCTGTTCGGCATTTTTATCTCCAGTGATGCACTAGCGCTGGCGGCCGGCTGCGAAGCCGCTTCCTTCCATGTCAACCTCGGGGTTTTCTCCCTGATCTATACCCCGGTTTCGCTTGTGCTCGACATCGTGACCAACATCCTTTCGCGCAACCATGAGCGCCAGGCCGACGCCTTCGCCAAGGCCCAGGGACAGGGCCCTGCCGAAGCCACCGCGCTCAAGAAAATGAGCGCCAAGTCCCTCGCCAACCTGACCCCGCATCCCCTGGTCGTCTTTACGGAATACTCCCATCCTACGCTCGCCGAACGCGTCGAGTTCTTACTGAAATAACTTTGCTGCTTGCGCCTGGCGCAAGCATTTATTTGACGCGAAGTTTACGGCCGACTTTGAGGATGGTCGTGGAAGAGATGCCGTTGAGCTGGCAGAGTTTGTCGACCGTCGTGCCGTATTTCTTGGCGATGCGGTAGAGCGAATCCCCCTTGACCACAGTGTGATAGATTTTTTCCGGCTGTGCTGCCTGCCCTGTCGTATCAGCTTTCGCCGTCGTATCCGGGGTGGCGGCAGCCGGCGCGGGTGCCGGTTTCGGTGCCGGGACGGCAGGCTCCGGTTCGAGGTCTTTCGGATCCGGCAGAAGCGCCGTCGCCGGAATCACGACCCTGGCTTCGCGGGCCGGCGCCCAGTTGCCGTTGCCGGTCAGGATGAGACGACCGCCCTGGTCGGGAATCGAAAGCGTTCCGTCGGACGCCACATACGCCCATTTCCCGTTCTCGAAAAGCACGATGCGCCGGTCAGCGTCGGAGAGCACCAGGCTGTCCGGCGCGATGTGTACCCCTTCATCCGGATTGAAAGCGTACAGGGCCGTGCTGTCGAAACTGACGTTGTAGTCGACGAAGTCGGGGAGGATGCGGCGGGCGCCCAGCAGACGGTTGGCGTAGTACGATTCGGTGTAGATGGAACTGTAACGCACCCCGTGGTTGGAGGCGTGGATGAATTTCGGATCGTTGTTGAGCGTGTCGAGGCCGATGAAAATGCCCACGTGCCCCACGACCTTGGGATTGTGGCGGCTGCCCAGCAGCAGGAGGTCACCCTTCTGGAGGTTGCGGAAGTCCGAGATGTCGACCTCGCGCCCGTCACGCGCCTGATCCTTCGACGAGCGGCTCAGATTGTCGTACCCGAAATGCTTGTAGACATAGCGCGTGTAGCCCGTGCAGTCGAAACGCTTCGGTCCGTTCGCGCCGTAGCGGTAGGGGACCCCCAGGAAAGTGGCGGCATATTCGATCAGCCGGTCGGCCACTTCCTTGGCCGACATCTCTATCTCCGTGGGCTGCCCCTGCGAGAGCACCGTTCCCTGCGGGGTGACCGGCTCCTGAGCGACCGCCGCCGGCCCAGGAACAAGGAGCGCGGCCAGCATGAACAGCCAAGGCAGGCGGAGGGCAGGTTTCATTTGGACGAATAGAAATGGAAGCCTCGCTGGATGCCCGCGACGACCGCATCCCAACGGAACAGGATGCCGATGACGGCGATCAGCCCGATCCACAACAGGGCCTTCGTCGTGTCGCTCTGGGCGGCATACCAGCTTTTGATTTTCTGAAACAAATTCATGGTGTCTGGTAAGCAAAGGTAATGAAAAATTGGAATAATGCCGTTTTTTTAGTAATATTGCTGAATGGAAAGAACGTGCATCTGACCGTGAAAAGCGTATTCCCTTATGATTCCGTAGAACTCAGCCCCAACGGGCGCGAGGTGATCATCCTGGACCAGTCCCAGCTCCCCAACCAGGAGCGCTTCCTCCACCTGACCACGGCGGAGCAGATTTTCTATGCAATCACCCGTCTGAAGGTGCGCGGGGCGCCGGCCATCGGCATCGCGGCGGCCTTCGGCCTGGCCATGTGCGTCAACCGCTTCCGGACGCGTTCGCTGCAGGCCCTGGAGAAAGAGTTCCTGCGGGTCAAGCACTATCTGTATATTTCCAGGCCTACGGCGGTCAACCTCATGTGGGCGCTCGACCGCATGGAGCGCTGTTTCTACACCGCCAAGCAGTCGCTTGACGACGCCGAAGAGAAGCATGCCATCGAAGTGGTCCGCAACGCCCTGACCGCGGAGGCACGCGCCATCAAGGAAGAGGACGTGGCCATGTGCGAGGCCATCAGCGAACTGGGCTTCTCCCTGCTTCGCCCCGGCTGCGGCATCCTGACCCACTGCAACGCCGGCCACCTGGCTGTCTCGCGCTTTGGAACCGCACTGGGGCCCATCTACCTTGCCCAGCAGCAGGGCTACTCGCCCCGTGTTTACTGCGATGAGACCCGCCCGCTGCTGCAGGGAGCCCGTCTGACCGCCTATGAGCTGACCAAGGCGGGTATTGACACGACGCTGATCTGCGACAACATGGCTGCGACCCTCATGTCGCAGGGCAAGATCGACCTCGTGTTCGTAGGCTGCGACCGTGTAGCCGCCAACGGCGATGTGGCCAACAAGATCGGCACCAGCAGTGTGGCCATCGTGGCCAAATACTACAAAGTCCCGATCTATGTCTTCGCGCCGACCAGTACCATCGACCTGGACTGCCGCAGCGGCGCTGAGATCATCATCGAGGAGCGGCCGGCCTTCGAGGTGACCGACATGTACTACAGCAAGCGCATGGCCCCCAAGGACGTCCGCGTCTACAACCCTGCGTTCGACGTGACTCCCGCCTCCCTGATTGCCGGCATCGTCACGGAAAAAGGCATCCTCAAGCCCCGCGACATCAAGAATCTCCGCAAAACCAAATAGACATGGTCCGGTTCCTGAGCCTCTCGAGCGGAAGCAACGGCAACTGCTATTATTTCAGCGACGGCCACCAGTCTTTCCTCATCGACATCGGCATCGGAACCCGCACCATCAAGAAGCGTCTGGCTGAACACGACATCGACCTTGCGTCCGTCGGCTGCGTGTTCGTCACCCACGACCATTTCGACCATATCCGCAGCCTGGGCAGTTTTACGGAGCGCTACCACAAGCCCGTGTACCTGACTCGCACGCTCGAACAGGCCCTGCGCCACAATATCTGCACGGCCGGCAAGCTGAAAGGCTGCGTACGCTACCTGGAAGAGGGGAGCGAGCAGGTGCTCGACGGCGGGTTTCGCATCACGCCCTTCGTCGTCCCGCACGACGCCACCCAGACCGTGGGCTACCACTTCATCCTGTCGGGCGAACGTTTCACCGTGATGACCGATCTGGGCGAAGTGACCGATGATGCGGTGCGCTACGCACGGGAGGCCGACCACCTGATCGTGGAATCGAATTACGATGTGGACATGCTCGTGACCGGCCCGTATCCCAAAGAACTCAAGGAGCGCATCCTGACCCAGCACGGGCATCTGTCCAATGAGCAGACCGCCTCGCTGCTGCTTCGCAGCCGGCACGAAGGCCTGCGCAGCGTGTACCTCTGCCACCTGAGCGCCAACAACAACACGCCCTCCCTGGCCCTCGCCAGCGCAAAAAAAACGCTTGAGAGCATCGGCTCCCAAGCGTCTCTTCATTGCCTTCCGCGCGGCAGCGCGTCGGACTTATTCACCCTTTAAGGAGTTGAGGTATCCGTTGTACTTCTCGTATTTCTCCATGTACTTCGGATCTTCACGGAAGATGAAGCAGATGGTCTTCAGCGGCTCTGCGCAGGCGGTCTTCAGGTCGGGATCCTTGGCGTTGTCGAAGGCGATCTCAAACGGCTCGACAGCTTTCTGGAGCGACTCTTCCATCTGTTTCTCGAGGGCGGCGTACTTGGCGTCGTCCAGCTCGTTGGAAGCTTTCTCGCGCAGGTCCACGAAGTTGTTATAGTAGAGGGCGCCCAGACCGTACATGCCGTAGAGGTAGTTGTTGTCGATCTCATAGGACTTGCGGTAGCACTTCTCGGCGTTTTCCATGTCTTTCAGCTTGTTGTACACCTCGGCTTCCGCGTAGTAGAGGCTGGCGTTCTTCGGGTCGAGGTTCTGGGCGGTGTGGAGCAGGTCGAAGAGCTTGGCGGGATCCTCGTTGGTCTCCATGTAGAGGTTGATCAGGCCGATCAGGATGCCGTTGTTCTCAGGGAATTTCACGAAGCCCTGCTCGAGCATGGCCTTGCGGTTCTCGTTGTCGCCGAGGGCACGGTAGACATCCGCCAGGTTGGAGTAGGTGTTGCCGTCCTGGTAGAAGCCCAGGTCGAGGCACTTCTTGTAATAGGCGATGGCCTGGTCCTTGTTGCCAGCGAGGTTCGAGACGAGGGCGCAGTAATAGGTGTTCTGGGCGTCTTCCTGGCCGAGAATCGGGTTGGACGCGCAGTCGGCGGTCTTCTTGAAGAGCTCGGCAGCCTTGTTGAAGTCACCTGCCAGATACTGGGAAAGGGCTTCGTTGGAATACTTGTCGTGGATGTCCTGCATCATGGCCTGGATGTCCTTGGCCTTGCTGTCTTTCGGATCGACGGCCTTGGCTTTCTCGAGGGCGGCGATGGCCTTGGCCAGCATGTCGCCTTCGAAGACAGGCTTGGTGATCACGAAGAAGTCGAGGATGCCGGCTTCGTTGTAATACAAGTCCTTGTCAGCATAGGAGTCGACGGTGTAGACACCCTCGGCGCCTTTCTTCTGGCTGGTGCCGAGCACCTGCTGCTCCTTCAGGAAGAGCTTCACTTCATTCTGGGGGGTTCCCGTCAGGATATTCTTGGAAGGCTGGTCGTACGCCTCGACATACGCCTTGGCGACGGCGATCCATGTTGCCGGTTTGGCGGCCTTCTTTGCATCTGCTGCAGCTGCCTCAGCCTTGGCAACGGCCTTCTGGGCTTCTGCTGCGTTCTTGGGCTGTGCACTGACCATCGTCAGGGAGAGGATGAGCGACAGTGCGATGAGAATTTTCTTCATAACTTTTGCGTTTAGATTATTGATTGTTGTTTTCTGTTTCCGTATTGTTTTCGGGAAGCTCGGGGCTTTCCGTTTCTTCTTCCTTGTTGACGACGCAGACGGCTGCGATGCTGTCACCTTCGCGGATGCTGATGAGTTTCACGCCTTGGGTCGCTCTGCCCGCCACCCGGATGCTGTCGGCCGGCATGCGGATCGTGACGCCCGAACGGTTGATGATCATCAGGTCGTTTTCGTCGCTGACAGCCTTCAATGCAATAAGTTTGCCAGTCTTGTCAGTAATGTTGATGGTCTTCACACCCTTGCTGCCACGATGGGTCTTGCGATATTCCTCAAGGTCAGAGCGTTTGCCGAATCCATTCTCGCTGACGACGAGGATGTCCTGCGGCTTGAGCGCCTGCTCTTCAGGATCGATGCAGACCATGCCGACCACATAGTCGTCCGCTTCCAGGTCGATGCCGCGGACGCCCGTGGAATTACGGCCGATGGCGCGGGCTTCCTCTTCTTCGAAGCGGCAGCACTTGCCCTGGTTGCCGGCCAGCAGAATCTCGCAGCTGCCGCTGGTCAGGGCGGCGCCGATCAGGGCGTCGCCTTCGCGCAGGTTGACGGCGATGATACCGTTGGCACGCGGGCGGGAGTACGCCTCGAGCAGGGTCTTCTTGATCGTGCCGTTCGAGGTGGCCAGGACCACATAGTGGCTGTTGGTGAATTCTTTGTCGTCGAGATCCTGCACGTTGAGGTAGGCCTGGATGCGGTCTTCCTGGGTGAGGGGCAGGATGTTCTGGATGGCGCGGCCCTTCGAGGCCTTGGCGCCTTCCGGAATCTCGTATACCTTGAGCCAGAAGCACTTGCCGCTCTGCGTGAAGAACATGAGCGTGCTGTGCATATTGGCCACGTAGATATGTTCGATGAAATCTTCGTCGCGGGTGGTGCTGCCCTTGGCGCCGATGCCGCCGCGGCTCTGCGAGCGGTATTCGGACAGGCTGGTGCGCTTGATGTAGCCGTAGTGCGAGATGGTGATCACCACATCTTCGTTGGGGTAGAAGTCTTCGGGGTTGAAGTCTTCCGCCGAGAGGGCGATCTCGGAGCGGCGCGCGTCGCCGTATTTCTCCTTGAGTTCCTGCAGTTCGTCCTTGATGATGCCCAGTTGCATGGCCTCGCTGCCCAGCACCTGCTGGTAGTAAGCGATCAGTTTCTCGAGTTCGTCGTATTCGGCCTGCAGCTTGTCGCGTTCCAGGCCGGTGAGCTGGCGGAGGCGCATCTCCACGATGGCGTCTGCCTGCTCCACGGTGAAGCCGAACTGCTCCACGAGGCCGTCGCGGGCGTCCGCCACGCTGCGGGAGGCGCGGATCAGGGCGATGATCTCGTCGATGATGTCGAGGGCCTTGAGCAGGCCTTCGAGGATGTGGGCGCGCTTGAGGGCCTTGTTGAGCTCGAACCTGGTGCGGCGTACGATCACTTCGTGGCGGTGGCGCACGAAATACTTGATGAGCTGCTTGAGGTTGAGCTGGCGCGGGCGGCCGTCCACCAGGGCGATGTTGTTGACCGAGAAGCTGGACTGCAGCGGGGTGAACTTGAACAGGCTGTTGAGCACCACGTTCGAAGGAGCGCCCTGCTTCAGCTTGATAACGATGCGCATGCCGTCGCGATCGCTCTCGTCATTGATATAGGAGATGCCGTCGAGTTTCTTGCTTTCCACCAGCTCGGCGATGCGCTCGATGAGCTCGCGTTTGTTGATGGTGTAGGGGATCTCCGTCACCACGATGGTCTCGCGGCCGGAGGACGACACTTCGATGTTGGTCTTGGAACGGATGACGATGCGGCCGCGGCCCGTCTCGAAGGCGTCGCGGATGCCGCGCGTGCCCTGGATGATGCCGCCGGTGGGGAAGTCCGGGCCCTTGATGTGTTCCATCAGGCCGTCCACGTCGATATCCGGGTTGTCGATGTAGGCGCAGATCGCGTCACAGCATTCGCCGAGGTTGTGCGGGGCCATGTTGGTGGCCATGCCCACGGCGATACCGTTGGAACCGTTCATCAGCAGCAACGGCGCCTTGGCCGGCAGCACGGTCGGTTCCTGGAGCGATTCGTCGAAGTTCGGTTTGAAATCCACGGTGTCCTTGTCGAGGTCGGCCAGCACTTCCTCGGCCAGCTTCTGCAGTTTGGCCTCGGTGTATCGCATGGCTGCCACGGGGTCGCCGTCGATCGAACCGAAGTTGCCCTGTCCGTGGACCAGCAGGTAGCGCAGGTTCCAGGGCTGGGCGAGGCGGGCCATGGCGTCATAGACGCTGGCGTCGCCGTGCGGGTGGTATTTACCGAGGACGTCGCCGACGATACGCGCCGACTTCTTCACGCCTCCGCTATAGGTCACGCCGAGGTTGCTCATGCCGAACAGCACGCGGCGGTGTACAGGTTTCAATCCGTCCCGGACATCGGGGAGGGCTCGGGCCACGATCACTGACATGGAATAGTCAATGTAGGCCGACTTCATCTCATTTTCAATGTTGATAGGAATGATCCTACCGCCGGTCTCTTCTACTGTCTCTTCAATATCCATTTCTTACTTTTTTGTGCTTGCAAAATATCGTGTAAAAATACGAATAATTCATGAGGAATACAAATTATTATTACGGCAAAATTTTTGCTATCTTGCGAACCATTCGAAATGAACTGACAACAAGTTGAAAAATGGACAACGGTTATTCCAATGAAGTGAAGATCGTGCTCAATTACGCGCTCGAAGAAGCGGCGCGGCTGGGCAGTTACATAGCCACCCCCGACCACCTCTTTCTCGGCATCCTGCGCTACCGCGAATCCGATGCTGTCAAGATTCTCGAAGGCCTGGGCGTGGACATTCGCAAAGTCAAGAAGGAGATCGAAGACAAGATCGCCGCACCCGTCCCCATCGCCTTCGGGCAGAGAGGCTCTATCTCGCTGAGCGAGAAGTCCCAGGAGATTCTGCTGGCATGCCGTCGCATGCATGGGGAAGTGACGCCGGCCCAGCTGATGGCCGAGATTCTCATGACCTGGCACGGGGCCTGTACCACGGCGCTTGAAAGCAGCAATATCGACCTGGCCAAGCTGCCCGGCAAACTGCGCGAAGTGATGGAGCAGACCATGATGTCGGCGGCCGACGGCGCAGACGAAGCCGAGACGGACGACGCTTCGCCGGCCGCGCCGGCCGGCGCCAGGGGGACTGACAAAAAGTCACTGGTCGAGTCGTACGGCTTCGACCTGACACGTGCGGCTGTCAGCGGAGAGCTCGATCCGGTGGTGGGACGCGAGGCGGAGATCGAGCGCCTGGCCCAGATCCTGAGCCGCCGCAAGAAGAACAATCCCGTACTCATCGGCGAGTCGGGTTCCGGCAAGTCGGCGGTGGTGGAGGGGCTGGCCCTGCGCATCGCCGCCAAGAACGTGCCGCGCTCCCTGCTTTCAAAGCGCGTCATCTCGCTCGACATGGGCTCGCTGGTGGCGGGGACCAAGTACCGCGGCCAGTTTGAGGAGCGGGTCAAGGCCATCCTGACGGAGATCAAGAAGAACCCCGACCTGATCCTCTTCATCGATGAGCTCCATACCATCGTGGGCGCCGGCAGCTCGCCGGGCTCCCTCGACGCGGCCAACCTGCTGAAGCCGGCCCTGGCCCGCGGCCAGATCCAGTGCATCGGTGCCACGACCCTCGACGAGTACCGCGAACATATCGAGAAGGATGCGGCCCTGGAACGCCGCTTCCAGAAAATACTGGTGGAGCCCACCGACTACGCGCAGACGCTCGCCATCCTGCAGGGCATCAAGGCGCGTTACGAGGAATACCACCATGTGCGCTATACCGATGCGGCCATTAAGGCCTGCATCACGATGTCGCAGCGTTACATCTCGGACCGCTGCCTGCCCGACAAGGCCATTGACGTGCTGGATGAGGCGGGTGCCCGCGTGCACATCGGCGACATGAAGGGCGCTGATGAGGCCGTGCGCCTGGAGAGCGACCTGGAGCCGATCCGGGCCGAGAAACGCCAGGCCGCCCGGGCCGGCGACTTCAAGCGGGCCGCGGAACTGCACCGGCTGGAACAGGAGAAGGAGCAGGCGGTGGCCGAGGCGGTCAAGAGCGTTGCTGCCGAGGAGGAACCGTTCCGCACGGTCGACGAAGACACGGTCTCGCGCGTGGTTTCGGTCATGACGGGCATTCCGGTCTACAAGGTAGCCGAGAGCGAAGGCGAGCGGCTGCTGAAGATGGAAGAGGTGCTGCGCGGCGTGGTTGTGGGGCAGGACGAGGCGCTGGCGAAGGTGGTGAAGGCCATCCGCCGCAACCGGGCCGGCCTCAAGGACCCGAACAAGCCCATCGGCACCTTCCTCTTCCTGGGCCCGACGGGCGTCGGCAAGACGCACCTGGCCAAGAAGATTGCGGAATACATGTTCGACTCGGCCGACAACATCATCCGGATCGACATGAGTGAATACGGGGAGAAATTCTCCTCCAGCCGGCTCATCGGCGCGCCTCCGGGCTATGTTGGCTACAACGAGGGCGGCCAGCTCAGTGAGCAGGTGCGGCGCAAGCCTTACTCGGTGGTGCTGCTCGACGAGGTCGAAAAGGCACATCCGGACATCTTCAACCTTCTGCTGCAGGTGCTCGACGAAGGGCGCCTGACGGACAGCGCGGGCCGTTACATCGACTTCAAGAACACAATCCTGATCCTGACCTCGAACGTGGGCAGCCGCGAACTGAAGGATTTCGGCCGGGGCATCGGTTTCTCGACGGGTACCGAAGATCATTCGGCTTCGCAGAATGCGCTGATCGACAAGGCATTGGGAAAGGTCTTCACGCCGGAGTTCCTAAACCGCCTCGATGAACAGATCTACTTCAATTCGCTTTCGCAGGAGGACATCTACCAGATCATCGACATCGAGCTGAAGGAGCTGCACGGCCGCATGAAGGAGCTGGGCTATGCGTTGTCGATCGACAAGGCGGCCAAGAAGTTCATCGCCGATGTGGGCTACGATCCGAAGTTCGGCGCCCGGCCACTGAAGCGGGCTATCCAACGCTATGTCGAGGACCCGGTTTCGGAGGTCATCATCGAGGGCATCCCCGCCGGATCCATGTTAAAGGTCAAGCTCGGAAAAGACAAGAATTCAACCACGGTCGTCGTTCAATAAACGGCGGACCTTATGGCCGAGGCGATTTCAGAACCCTCGTGGCTGTCGGGCACTCGCCACGAGGAACACTGAAATCTCCACCAGGCCAACGCCCGGTCCGCCCTGAATGTATCTGTGGCAGAAAGTATATTGATTATCAATCTTTTAAACAAATCCGCTTGTGTAAAAATGCGCAAGCGGAATCGGGTAAGACTATGAGTATCAGAAGGGTTTGTGCCACGCTGCTTGTGGCTGTCTGTATGATGTGGGCTACCGCCTCCGGCCAGGCGCAGGATTGGGGCGGGCTGCAGCGCTATGCCGCTGCGAATGCGGAGCTTGCGCCGGCTGTCGAAGGGCAACCGCGTGTGGTCCTGCTGGGCGATTCAATCACGGAAATCTGGCCCGACCGGCATCCGTCGTTTTTCGAGAAGACCGGTTATATCGGCCGCGGCATCAGCGGCCAGGTGTCGGCACAGATGCTGGTCCGTTTCCGGCAGGATGTCATCGGGCTGAAGCCGGCATTGGTGGTTATCAATGCCGGGACCAATGATGTGGCGGAGAACCAGGGCCCGTATGACGAAGACTTCACCTTCGGCAACATCGTTTCGATGACCGAGCTGGCGCAGGCCAACGGCATCGCCGTCGTCTTGACTTCGGTGCTGCCCGCCGCCGCGTTCCGCTGGCGTCCGGCCATCACCGATGCGGCCGACAAGATTGCCTCCCTCAATGCCCGGATCCGGGCTTATGCGGCAGAGAAGGGAATTCCTTATGTCGATTATTACGCGGCACTGGTCGTGGACGATCCGTCCCGCGCCCTCGATCCGGCCTATTCCAACGATGGCGTCCACCCGGTGGCGGCCGGTTATGCGCAGATGGAGCCGCTGGTTGTCCAGGCCATCGAAAAAGCCCTCAAGAAAGCTTGCACCACCGGCGACGACTGCGATTGCTGTAAGTAATAAGAAATATCCAAAGAAACTAAAGCCCATGGCCAGTGTCTATGTCGCCTCCAGTTGGAGGAATTCCTATCAGCCCGAAGTTGTTGCGCGATTGCGCGCGGCGGGGCACGAGGTATATGATTTCCGTAATCCGGAAGAGAATCCCGGAGGATTCCATTGGGCGGATGTCGCCCCGGATTGGCAGGAATGGTCGCCCCGGGAATATATCGAACATTTGGTTCATCCTGTGGCGGAGAAAGGCTTCGCAGCCGATCTGCGGGCGATGGAGCGGGCTGACTGCTGTGTCCTCGTGCTGCCCTGTGGCCGCAGCGCCCATACCGAGGCCGGCTGGTTTGCCGGCCGGGGCTTGAAGACCATCGTCTATATCCCTGAGAAACAGGAACCCGAATTGATGTACAAACTCTTCGATGCTGTCGTCGACAGCGTCGACGATATCCTGAAACTGCTGTAAGGACATGAAAGTCTGTGTCATCGGCGGGGCCAACGTGGATATCACGGCCACTTCAAGGAACGCTTTCGTGGCGCGGGATTCGAATCCCGGCGAGGTGCGGCTCTCCTTCGGCGGTGTGGGACGCAATATCGCGCACAACCTGGCGCTGCTGGGCGATGAAGTATGCTTCGTCACGCGTTTCGGCGGCGACGCCTTCGGGCAGATGCTCCGTACATCGTGCCGCGAAATCGGGATGGATATCTCGCTCTGCGAGACTTGTCCCACTTTACCCAGCGCCTGTTTCGCCAGTTTGAATGACTGCGGCGGGGAAATGATCGGCGGCGTGGCTGATATGGCCGTAACCGAAAGCATTTCCACGGAATGGCTGGCAGCGCGCATCGACCTTGTCAACAGGGCTGATGCCGTGGTCGCCGATACGAACCTGTTGCCTGAAACCCTGGCCTGGCTCATCGACCATGTGACAGTTCCCTTCTACGTCGATGCCGTGTCCGGTCCCAAGTCGGTCCGGCTGGCGGAAGCGCTGGAAACAAGCGTGTCTAAACGTTTATATGCGTTTAAATGTAACGCGCTGGAGGCACGGACGCTCTCCGGCGTGACCCACTTTACGCGGCGCTTCATCACACGCGGCGCCGACGGACTCGAGGTGACGGCAGACGGTCGAACTTCCCTGTTCCCGGCGCTTCCCTGCACCGTCCGCAATACAACGGGCGGCGGCGATGCATTGCTGGCCGGCATTGTCCACGCAGGTCCCGGCGCCAGCGTGGAGGAAGTCGCCCGCATCGGCCTGCTCTGCGCCCGCTGTGCGGTGGAATCGGACGCAGCCGTCAACGAACAATTGAAGTATCTCCAACTATGAAAGATTATCTGGAACTCTCCCCGGCCGTGAAGGCCGCCCTGCTGGTCGGCGACCCCGTCGTCGCGCTGGAATCGACCATCATTTCCCATGGAATGCCCTATCCGCAGAACGTAGAAACGGCCTTGCGGGTGGAGGAGGCCGTGCGACAGGCCGGTGCCGTGCCGGCCACGATCTGTGTCATCAAGGGTAAACTGAAAGCGGGCCTGACGGCCGATGAAATCGAGTATCTCGGCAAGAACGGGCCGGCTGTCACGAAGGCCTCGCGCCGCGACCTCCCTGTGCTGGTCGCCCGCGGCGCCGACGGCGCCACTACGGTCGCAACTACGATGATCATTGCGCATTTGGCAGGTATTCAGGTATTTGCCACTGGCGGCATCGGCGGCGTGCACCGCGGCGCCGAGACCACGATGGATATCTCGGCTGACCTGGAAGAACTCGGCCGTACCCCCGTAATGGTCATCTGTGCCGGTGCCAAGGCCATTCTCGACCTGGGCCTTACGCTGGAGTATCTGGAAACCAAGGGCGTGCCCGTCATTGGTTACGGCACGGAAGAACTCCCGGCCTTCTATACCCGCACCAGCGGCTTCCGGGTGGACTACCGCATCGATACGCCCGAAGAACTCGCTGCGGCTTTCCGCGCGCAGCAGGAAATGGGCCTGGGCGGCGGCATGCTCGTCACCAATCCGATTCCGGAGGAATATTCCATGGATCCCGTCCGTATCAACGCGGCCATTGACCAGGCCGTCGCTGATTCCCGGCGTCTGGGCATCCACGGCAAGGAAACAACACCCTACCTGCTCGCCCGCGTGAAGGAACTGACTGGCGGCGATTCCCTGGACGCCAACATCCAGCTCGTCCTCAACAACGCCCGCCTGGCCGCCCGCACCGCCGCTGCACTGGCTCGTCGTTAGGGTTTTGTCGGGTATGCCACTATCTCGTGGCGGGGGAGCCGGGCTTTGCGGTCAAGGATGGCGGCATATCATAGTGTCATGCTGCCAGCATCTTTCACGTGCGTTTGATCCGCCGGGTCTGGAGGACGACGGAGAGGATGATGAGTGCAAGGCCTGCCCAGAACGACCAGCCGACTTCGTGGACTTCGTCGAAGAGGATGGCGGCGATGATGATGCTGTAGACGGGTTCCAGGTTGTAGGTCAGGTTGACCGTGAAGGCGCTGAGTTTGCGCAGTGCCTTCAGCTGGAAGAGAAAAGGGACGATGGTGAAGAATGAGCCGAGCAGCAGGAGCCAGAGGATTTCGATGCCGGCCGGCGTGTGGGGCTCGGCCGGGAAGATCCAGGCGTGGACGGGCATGCAGAGAGTCAGGAACAGCGCTCCGCCCACCAGTTCCCAGAGCAGCATCGTTTCAGTGTCCTCTCCGGAGCGTTCCGTTTCGTTTACGTTCAGGATGGCGAAGACTGAGTAGATGGCTGCCGAAAGCAGGCCGAAGGTGATGCCAAGCCGGTAGCGCACGTCTACGCTGAAGATCAACAGGACGCCTGCAATGGAGATGAAACTGATCAGCACTTCCGGCCAGGAGAACTTCTTATGTCCGATCATGGGATTGAACAGGGTCGTGAAGAAGCAGGTCGTGGCGATGCAGGCCACCCCGACCGACACGTTGGAGGCCTGGATGCTGGCGTAGAAGCAGACCCAGTGCAGGGCCAGCAGGATGCCGCAGGCCGCGATGCGCAGCAGCGCCGGCAAGGCCACCTTGTGCAAGCGTCCGCTCGCAGCCATCACCAGCGCCAGTGTCGCCACGCCGATCAGGATCCGGTACCATACCAGCGGAATCCCGCTGAGCGCGATCAGGCGGCCGAATATGCCCGTCCAACCGGCCAGGAAGACCGCGGTGTGCAGGATGATCAGCGTGCGGGTGGTTTCTTTCATCGCCGGCAAAAGTAAACATTTTGCCCGGGTTGGGCAAAAAATCGCTAATTTTACGTCTCTTAAACGTTTATAAACGTTTTTACACGGAAAAAAGAGTATGAAAACGATTCGTAATATCCTTCTGGCAGCACTGACAATCCTGCTGCTGGCCCCTTGCGTGCAGGCGCAGGACCTGCCGCAGTTCAAGAAATTGGTGCGGCAGCTCAGCAGCGCGAAATACCAGGGACGCGGCTATGCCCGCGACGGTGTCCGGAAGGCCGGGAAATACATTGCCCGGGAATTCGAGAAAGCGAGTGCAGACGTAGTTATTATGCAGCCCTTCACGCTGGATATCAATACCTTCAACGGTGCGATGGAGATGTGGGCGGACGGCCGCAGGCTGCAACCCGGCTACGACTTTTCGATGCGGGAATATTCACCCGGCGTGCATGGCGAATTTCCCGTATATCACGTGGATACCGCGAACTTCGACGCCGACAGGATGTTCGAGGATCTGACACGGCCTGAATATGCGAACTGCCTGGTATCCTGCGAATTCTGGTTTACCTACAAGCACCGGGCCGCTTTCTCCAAATTGCAGAAGGCCGGCGCCTGCACGAACGCGGGCCTGCTCTACGAGTGGACCTCGCCCATCAAGTTCTACAAGGCCTACGGCGAAAAGGTGGTCGACAAACCCATCATCTGGGTGACCCCCGAAGCCATTGCCGGCGTCAAGTCCGTCAGGGTCAACGTAGACAACCAATTCCTGAAAGGCTATTTGACGGAGAACGTGATCGCCAAGGTCTATGGCCGCCGTCATGACGGCTGCTATGTCTTTACGGCTCATTACGACCACCTGGGCAACCTCGGCAGGAAGGTGTATTACCCTGGTGCGAACGACAACGCCTCCGGAACGGCCGCGATCATCACGCTCGCGAAGTATTATGCGGAAAACCAGCCGGAGTACGACATGTATTTCATCGCTTTCTCCGGCGAGGACGCGAACCTGCGCGGCTCCACGTATTTCGCGGAGTTTCCTGTTGTGCCGCTCGAGAATATCCGTTACCTCTTCAATCTCGACATGATCGGCGACAACAACCCCGTGCAATATTGCGAAGTCAGTGAGGCCGGCATGCCCAAATACGGACTGTTCGAAGAGATCAACCGGGAGCAGGGGCTTTTCAAAGCGCTGAACCGGGGCGAGCTCGCCGCCAACAGCGACCACTATCCTTTCGCCACCCGCGGCGTTCCCTGCATCTTCCTGGAAAACCAGGAGGGCGACGCCTTCCCGTACTATCATACTCCGTCCGACAACATGAAGACCGTGAAGTTCGACAGCTACATCCCTGTCTTCAAACTGGTGACGAGTTTCATTGAGCGGGACTCCCGATAAACATGACAACTTTCAGGATGTGGCCGTGCGCGGCTTCATCATGGATTCCGTAAAGGGCAAACGGACTGAAATACAATAAACAATATCATGAAACCCATCCAGACAGAAAAGGCCCCTGCGGCCATCGGGCCGTACAGCCAGGCCCTTGACAGTGGTGCCGGCCTCGTTTTCGTTTCCGGGCAACTTCCCGTCGATCCGGCCACCGGCGCCTTTCCGGAAGGCGGCGTGCAGGCGCAGACGCGCCAGAGCCTGACCAATGCGAAATCGATTCTCGAGGCGGCCGGTCTCGGCCTGCAGAACGTGGTCAAGACCACCGTCTTCCTGGCCGACATGGCCGATTTCGCAGCGATGAACGAGATCTACGCGCAATTTTTCTCTGCGCCTTTCCCGGCCCGGAGCGCCGTGGCGGTCAAGACGCTGCCGAAAGGCGCGCTGATCGAATTTGAGTGCATCGCGGTGCGCTAAAACCTCTTAGCGCGAGATCATCTGCGACAGGGAATACGGTTTGTCTTCCGCTGACAGGCCGCGCCTGCGGTTCGGGCGCTCGCTCATCTCGAACTCGAGCGTGCAGCCTTGCATCAGCTCTTCGTGCGTCAGGTAGAGGCGGGCGAGGGGCTGGCCGTTGAGACGGACGCTGCGCACGTAGCGCTTGCGGTCGCTGACGCCGGGCGCCTTGATCTCGATGCTGTTCCCGTTTTCGAGCGTCACTTTCAGATACGGAAGATACGGAGCTCCGAGCACGTACTGCCCGCAGCCCGGCGCCACGGGGTAGAAGCCCATCACGGAGAAAATGTACCAGGCGGACATCTGTCCGCAGTCGTCGTTGCCGCCCAGGCCGCGAATGTCGTTGCGGTACATCCGGTTGAGGATGGTGCGAATGCGGTCCTGCGCTTTCCAGGGCTCGCGCGTCCAGGCATAGAGATAGGGAATGTGGTGGCTGGGCTCGTTGCCGTGCACGTAACCGCCAATCAGACAGTCTGCCGTAATGTCTTCATTGTCTGCGTAATACTTTTCGGGCAGCTCCATCTCGAACAGCGCGTCAAGCCGCTCGCGGAATACCTTTTCCCCGCCCATGCAGTCTATCAGCCGCAGCGGATCCTGCGGTACGTGGAAAGAGAAATTCCAGGAGTTCCCCTCAATGAAACCCTCGCCATAGGTCTGTAGGGGATCCATGTCTGCCTTAAAGCGGCCGTCCCGGTAACGGGGCGTGGCGAAGCCGGTGGCGGGGTCGAAGGTGTTCTGGAAGGAGCGGGCGCGGTCGAGGAAAGCTTCCGCGATCTCTTTCCGGCCCGTTACCTGTGCCGCATAGTAGATGCTCCAGTCGTCAAAACTGTATTCCAGCGTGTTGGAGGCAGCTGTCGCATCGTTGTCGTAGGGTGCATAACCGTAACGGATATAATCTTGCTGGGACGGCCAGTACAGGCAGCCGGCCGTGGCGACCATGGCCGCGAAAGCGTCTTCCGGGTCGATGTCCGCGCCTTTGACCAGCGCGTCGGCCACTACGCTCACGGCGTGGTAACCCGTCATGCACCAGCCCTCGTTGCCCTGCAGGCTCCAGACGGGCAGCATGCCCACGGGATTCTGTGCCCGGTGCGCCAGCATGGAACGCACCATGTCGGTGTTGCGGCTTGTCTTGAGCAGGCCCAGCAGCGGATGTTCGGCCCGGTAGGTGTCCCATACCGAAAAGACGGTATAATTGGTAAAGCCTTCTGCCTGATGGATTTCTCCGTCTACGCCGCGATAGCGCCCATCCACGTCCATGTAGACGGAGGGATTGATCATCGTGTGGTAGAGCGCGGTATAAAGGCTGGCCTTCTGATCGTCCGTGCCTTCGCACTGCACGGCGCCGAGTTCACGCTCCCAGGCTTGCGCCGTTTCGTGCCGGATCTGATCGAAAGATTTCCCGGCCGCCTCTGCTGCCAGATTTTTCAGGGCGCCTTCCTCGGACACGCCCGACAGGGCGACCTTCACTTCCAGTTCGGGACGGGCGTTGTCGAACTCGAAGTAGGCGGTGACGGTACTCCCGGCGATGTCGGGGAAGTTGTGGTGGATGTCGAACTTGCGCCAGAAGCCCCGGTAGGCGGGTTTCTTCCGGTCTGCGTAGCCGTAGTTCACGACAGGCCTGGAAAAGGAAATCGCAAAATAGGTGTAGTTGCCCCGCGACCAGCCGTCCGTGATGCGATAGCCTACGACCAGGGTGTCGCTGAGCACCCGGAGGCGCGACCAGCGCACCTTGCCGTCGTAGTTGTAGATGCCGTGGAGCAGGTCGACGACCAGGCGCTGCGAACTGCCGGCGGGGTAGTGGTACTGGTGGACGCCCACCCGTTGCGTGGCGGTGAGCCGGGCGCGCACCCGGCTGTCAGCCAGCGTCACTTCGTAATAGCCCGGTTCGGCGCGCTCCGTGTCGTGGCTGAAGCGCTGGCGGTAGCCGCTGTCCGGGTCCTCACACGTGCCGGGGGTGAGCTGCAGCGCACCGGTCTGCGGCATGAGCAGGATGTCCCCCAGGTCGGCGTGTCCCGTGCCGCTGAGGTGGGTGTGGCTGAAGCCGACGATCGTGTTGTCTTCGTATTGGTAGCCTGCACAATAATCATATACGCGCGGCTGATAGTTTCCGTTTACGTTGTGGGGGATGGTGTCGGTGTCGGGCGAGAGCTGCACGGCGCCGAAAGGCGCGCAGGCACCCGGAAAGCAGTGGCCCATGCCCGTGGTACCGATCAGGGGATTGACATGTCTGGATACCTGGGCGCCGGCCGGAATCACGGTGGCCAGCAGACAGAGCAACGGCAGTGCGAATCGTTTCATGAAAGTAGGAATTGAACCCGACAAAGGTAACAAAATGCTGCAAAAAAAGTATCATAATTTGCATAAAAAGTATAATTAATTATGTACATTTGCAGAAAATAAGATGCTGTATGAAATCTTCCCTGAAAGAGATCACGCCGTTGACGGAAAAGGACTGCTTCTATATCGTGGAGCGCCACAAGTCTGAATTCCTCTTTCCCTTGCATTCCCATCCGGATTTCGAACTCAATTTCATCGAAAACGGAAAGGGCGTCCGCCGTGTGGTGGGCGACAGCGTGGAGGAAATCGGGGAATATGAACTGACCCTGATTGCCGGCAGCGACCTGGAGCATGCCTGGGAGCAGGGAAACTGCACGGAGTCGGACATCCGCGAAATCACCATCCAGTTCCAGGCGGATCTTTTCCCGGAGGGACTCCTGAACCGGAGTCAGTTCTCGTCGATGAAGAAGATGTTCTCGAAGGCCGACCATGGCCTGACCTTCTCGTTGAAGAGCATCATGCAGGTCTATACGCTGCTGGACGGATTGTCCAGTGTCACAGATCCTTTCGAACAATATATGAACTGTTTCGAGATGTTGTTCCGCCTGTCCCAGGCCGACGATTCGCGCATCCTCGCCAGCAGTTCCTACGCCCACTCCAAGCGGGATTCGGAGAGCCGCCGCATTCTCAAGGTCAAGCAGTACGTGAACGACCATTACGCCGAGGAGCTGACGCTCGAAATCCTGTCGGCCCTGGTGGGGATGGCGCCTTCCGCCTTCAGCCGTTTCTTCCATCAGCAGACTGGCCGGACGGTCATGGACTATGTCATCGACATCCGCCTGGGCAACGCCGCCCGGCTCCTGGTCGACACCACGAACAGCGTGCAGGAGATCTGTTATGCCTGCGGCTTCAACAACCTCTCCAACTTCAACCGCATGTTCAAGGCGCGGCGCGGCTACACGCCGCGGGAGTTCCGTACGATTTTCAAGAAAAAGCGGGTTTTTGTTTAAGTAAGTTAAGAAACTATCATATTTCGATAAATTAATATTTGTTGGCGCGGCGCAATCGGGTTAACTTTGTAAGCGATAAATCTGATTGTCGGCCAACATGATGAATCGAATCGGAAAGTTCGCTCTGGCGGCTTTTTTCTGTGTGACTGCCTGTACGGCTCCGCGGACGGATTTCGTCCGGGTGGAAGACGGGCATTTTGTCCGTCACGGACAGCCTTACCACTTTGTCGGTACCAATTTCTGGTATGGTCCCATCCTGGCCTCTGAGGGTCGGGGAGGGGACTACGACCGCCTTGTGCGGGAACTGGATACGCTCCGGGCGCTCGGGATCTCGAACCTGCGCGTCCTGGTGGGCGGAGACGGCCCCGACGGCATCTTCTCACGCGTGGACCCGTCGCTGCAGACGGCTCCGGGCGTCTACAACGACACGCTGCTGGTCGGTCTCGACCGCTTTCTGGTGGAACTCGGCCGCCGCGACATGCAGGCTGTCCTGTTCCTGAACAATTCCTGGGAATGGTCGGGCGGCTATGGACAGTATCTGGAATGGGCGACGGGTGAACCGACGCTGATCCCCCTGATCGACGGCTACTGGCCTTTCATGCAGCAGATGCGCCAGTTCCAGACCAACACCGACGCCCAGGCGCTCTTTTACGACCATGTGCGGGCCATCGTGGGCCGCACCAATTCTCTTACCGGCAAGGCCTACAAGGACGATCCGGCCATCTTTGCCTGGCAGATCGGCAACGAGCCCCGCTGCTTCTCCGATGAAGCGGAGATCCGCGACGGTTTCATCGGCTGGCTGACCGAGTCGGCCCGGCTGATCAAGGAACTCGACCCGAACCACCTCGTGTCGACGGGGAACGAAGGCTTCATGGGCTGTGAAGAAGACGCCGCGCTGGTCGAACGCGTCAATACCATCCCGGGTGTCGATTACATGACCATCCATATCTGGCCCTACAACTGGAGCTGGGTTCGCGCCGACCACCTGGCGGAAGACCTGGACGACGCCCTGGCCAAGACAGATGCCTATGTAGCACAGCATGCCGAAATGGCCCGCCGGCTCGGCCTGCCGCTCGTACTGGAGGAATTCGGTTTTCCGCGCGACGGCTTTACGGAAAGCCGGGAGGCTCCGACCGCCTGCCGTGACCGATATTATGCGCACGTATTCGCGCTCGTGCGCGAGGGACAGCTGGACGGTGCGAATTTCTGGGGCTGGAGCGGTTTCGCCCGCCCGGTCCATTCGCAGTGGGAACCCGGGGACGATTACACCGGAGACCCGGCGCAGGAGGCACAGGGCCTGAACGGTGTCTATATCGACGACACAACTGTTGGGATCATTCAACAAAACATAAGCAATTAATTATTAACCTAAAATGTAGCATGAAACACAAGCTGTTAACCATCATGCTGGCATTCCTTGCCACCGCCACGGGCCTGTTCGCACAGGTGCGCGTGACCGGTACCGTCACCGACGATACCGGCTATGGCGTCATCGGAGCCAGTGTCATGGAGAAGGGCACCCAGAACGGTGCCGTCACAGACATTGATGGAAAGTATGTGATCACGGTGCGCCCCGGTGCCACGCTGGTCTTCTCTTCCATCGGCTATGCAACACAGGAAGTCGCTGTCGGCAGCCGCTCGGTGGTCGACGTCCTCCTGGCATTGGATACTGAGCTGCTCGACGAGGTCGTCGTCGTGGGTTACGGTACCATGAAGCGAAGCGACCTTTCCGGCGCTTCCGTCTCCATGCGAGAGGAAGACCTGAAAGGATCGATCATCACTAACCTCGACCAGTCCCTGCAGGGCCGCGCGGCCGGTGTCTCCGCCGTGCAGACCTCCGGTGCGCCGGGTTCTTCTTCCTCCATCCGCGTCCGCGGCCAGGCAACCGTCAATGCCGGTGCTGAGCCGTTGTACGTGATCGACGGTGTGATCGTCCAGGGCGGCGGCAACTCCGGTGCCGACTTCGGTCTCGGCGACGCACTGGGTAACGGTCGCGTATCCACCATCTCCCCGCTGTCCACCATCAACCCGGCCGATATCGTGAGCATGGAAATCCTCAAGGATGCTTCCGCAACGGCCATCTACGGTGCACAGGGTGCCAATGGTGTGGTCCTGATCACCACCAAGCACGGTAAGTCCGGCGAGGCGAAGTTCTCGTACGACGGCATGGTCGCCGTCTCGCGCCAGAACAGCCGCATCGACATGATGAATCTCCGCCAGTTCGCTGAATATTACAACGATATGGTGGCTCTGGGTGAGGTGGAAGCCAATGCGCTCTATACGGATCCTTCCATTCTCGGCAAGGGTACCAACTGGCAGGACGAGGTGTTCCGCACCGCCATCCAGCATCAGCATCAGCTGAGCGCCCAGGGTGGTTCCGAAAAGGTGCAGTACTACATTTCCGGTTCGTACATGAACCAGGAAGGTACCATCATCGGTTCCAACTTCGACCGTATGAGCTTCCGTACCAACATCGACGCCAAGCTCAAGGAATGGTTCAAACTGGGTGTCAACGCCACGTACGCGCTGACCCATGACAACCTGAAGCTGGCCGACGGCCAGGAGGGTGTGATCTTCTACTCCCTGTCCAGCCTGCCGGACATCCCGGTGTACGATATCGACGGCAATTATTCTACGGTTGTCCGCGAAGGTTATTCCACCAAGAACCCGGTGGCCCTGGCCATGTACAACGAGAACCTTCTGAAACGCCAGAAACTCACGGGTAACATCTATGCTGAACTGACGCCCATCAAACATTTCGTGTGGCGCAGTGAATTCGGCTTCGACATCAGTTCTTCCCAGGCTGATACGTACAAACCCAAGATCTCCCTGGGCACCTTCCAGCAGGGTTCCAACTCCATCAGCCAGCAGCGCAATTCGAGCACCTACTGGTCGGTCAAGAACTACCTGACCTACAGCAACACCTTCGGCAAGCACAGCATCAGTGCGATGGTCGGCCAGGAAGCCTGGGAATCGAAATGGAACTACATGCGCGCAGCGAATACGGACCTTCCTTCCGACGAGATCCACAACATCGCGCTCGCGACGGGCACGCCTAACGTGGGCGGCGGTTTCGGCAGCAGCGCCATGGCTTCCTTCTTTACCCGCGAAACCTACAACTTCGACAACCGGTACCTGCTTACCTATACCTTCCGTTACGATGGTTCCTCGAACTTCGGTCCCGATAACCGCTGGGCCGGGTTCCACTCCGTGGCAGGAAGCTGGCGCTTCACCAACGAGCCCTTCTACTCGTCGGCTGCGAAGAGCGTCCTGAATGACGGTAAGATCCGTATCGGCTGGGGCCAGACCGGTAACGCCAACATCGGCTCCGGCGCCTGGGAGTCCGGCATGAGCAAGATGCCGAGCGCCCTGGGCGACAGCCAGCGTCCCGCCAATATCTCCAACACCGGTATCCACTGGGAGAAACAGCAGCAGACCAACATAGGTATCGACCTGAACTTCTTCCAGAACCGCTTGAACCTCACGATCGACATGTACCAGAAGATTTCATCCGACATGCTCATGTCGATGACGCTTCCTTCCTACATGGGTACACAGGGTAACGGTTCTTCCGCCCTGGCGGCTCCGAAAGGCAACTACGGTACCATCCGCAACCGCGGTCTGGAGATCACGCTCGACACCCACCCGGTCGACCGCCGTGGTTTCCGCTGGGACAGCAACTTCCAGATTTCGTTCAACCGGAACAAACTGCTGGCCCTCGACGGCAGTGCCAATGCACAGCTCGTAGGTTACGGCCAGTGGAACGATATCGTGTCGGTTACCGAGATCGGCGGGTCCCTCTACTCCTTCTACGGCTACAAGGTAGCGGGCGTGTACAAGGATTTCGAAGATATCATGAATTCTCCGAAAGCCGAGAAGTTCCCCGAAGACGGCGTATTCAACCGCAACACCACCGTGTGGCCGGGCGACCTCAAGTATGAAGACATCAACAAAGACGGCAAGATCAACGAGCTCGACCGTACCAATATCGGTTCTCCGCTGCCGAAATTCACCTTCGGCTGGACCAATACCTTCACGTTCAAGAATTTCGACCTGTCGATCTTCCTCAATGGTTCGTATGGCAACAAGGTGCTGAACTACAACATGATGGGTCAGGGCTACAATGGCCTCGTCCACATGAACAGTGTCTGGGTCAACCAGCACATGAGCATCCAGAGCCGTGCCCGTCTGGCTGAAATCGATCCCGCCAAGCAGTATCCGACCGGCGAGAGTTGGCTGAACGACATCACCAACGTCCGCGTGGTCAACGCCGACACCAAGACGCCGCGTCCGACCATCGCCGACCCGAACGACAACGACCGCTTGAGCGACCGCTACGTGGAAGACGGTTCCTATCTCCGCATCAAGAACATCACCTTCGGCTACAACCTGCCGAAACGCGCGCTGGAGAAGATGCGCATGGACAATATCCGTGTCTATGTGAACGTCCAGAACCTCTACACGTTCACCAAGTATTCGGGTTACGATCCGGAAGTGGGTGCTTCCACCCAGGATTCCTCCGGTCTGACCTTCGGCGTCGACAACGGACGTTATCCTTCTCCGATGACTTGTTCCTTCGGTCTGAACATCACTTTCTAATTGGGAGGACGACAAGATGAAAAATATGATCAAATATATTGTTACCGCAGTCGTTGTCGTGCTGATGACCGCCGCATGCGAAAACTTCCTGAACCGCCCGGCCGAAGACAGCTACACCACTGCCAACTACTACCAGAACGACCAGCAGGTAGAACAGTCCGTGAATTACCTGTACAACTCCCCCTGGTACGACGTGATCCGCTTCTACATCTATGGTTCCGAAACCATGTGCGGCAACGTGTATCAGGGCAACAACGCCTATTCCACCCTCACGGTCAATGGTACTGACGCGGACCTGAAAAACATGTCCTATTCCCTGTGGGCGGTGAATGCACAGTGCAACACCGTGATCAACAACATCCGCAATTCCACGGGAACCGCCAGCCAGGCGACCAAGAACAAAGCCATCGGCGAGGCGCTGGCCTGGAAGGCCATGGCGTACTTCATGCTGGTGCGCACCTTCGGTGATGTCCCCATCATCCACGACAATACGGAAATCATCAAAGAGGCCACCTACAACGATCAGTACAAAGTCTATAAGGAAGATGTGTACGAGTACATCATCATGACGCTGGAAAAAGCCATGGAACTTCTTCCGAAGGATCCGAATATCGGCAAATACAACCGGATCGACTACTATGCAGCTGAAGGCCTCCTGTCGAAGGTGTACCTGGCCAAGGCCGGTGTCACCGGTTCTTTGAACAGCGGAGACCTGGCCGCCGCTGCCAGATATGCCAAGGATGTGATCGACAACTCCGGCCGCAGCCTGACCCCCAAGTATTCCGATATCTTCCGCCTGAGCCCCACCGTGTTCCAGCAGACCGGCGAGAACCTCTTCTCCTGGCAGTGGACTTCCACTTCCGGCAACTGGACCGCCCAGAACTCGATCCAGAGCGACGTAGGTCTGACCGGTTTCAGTGAATTCGGTGACATCTGGGGAGACTGGAAAGGCCCCAGCGTGGACCTGCAGGACCTCTTCGGCGTTTCGGCGGATGAAGATCCCGCCCTTCGCGTCGACACGGATGACCGTCGTGCCGCCACCATCATGATGTTCGGTGATTTCCTCCCGTATTTCTGGGTTGACAAAGGTGGTTTCGACTTCTATCGTTTCTTCTTCGATGATACGTATTATCCGACGGGATTGGAGAAGAACGGCTCCAACAAGCAATGGTGCTGCCAGTCCGGCGCCAACTATGTCAAACATCTGTTCGGTTGCGGTTCCGACCATCAGGCCGCGTTGGGCGTGAGTGCAGGCCGTATGACCTATCAGCTGCCTACCCATATCCTGCGTCTGGCCGACGTGTATCTGATTTACGCAGAGGCTTGCTATCTGACGGGGAACGTACCGGAGGCACTCCAGTATGTGAACATCGTCCGCGAGCGTGCCAATGCCAAGCCCTACACGACCATTACCATCAACGACATCTGGAAAGAGCGTCGTCTGGAGTTGGCCATGGAAGGTGACAACTGGTACGACTATGTCCGCCGTTCCTATTATGATATGGATGCGACCATCGCGGAACTCAAGGCGCAGCGCCGTTCCCACTGGGATGGTATCTCCGGTGTGTACAAGGACTATGTGATCGATGCCGAAGGCAACTATGCCGGCCCTGGCGCCCATCCCTGGGACAAGTCCGTCATCACTTACAATCCTTCTGATGACCTCGTTGACGTAAAGCCGTCCATGTTCACGCTTCCGTTCCCTACCGAAGACGTGGTGATGAACCCGAACGTCGGATCGACGGCCGAGCCTGTCCACGTGAATGTCCGCGAGGAATTCTCCTATGACTTTTAATCTTTGATCCGATGAAAGCAATGACAAGAAATATCAGCATACTTCTGAGCCTCTTACTCGTAGCTGCCTGTACGACTTGGGACTATCCCGACCGCTTCAAGCAGACGGAGGGCCTGCCCACCATCGACTATGTCCGTTATGCGGACCGCGACGTGGCCATTACGCAGGCTGCCATGGAAGAGGTGATCTGTCTGGTCGGTGATAATCTCACCAGCATCCACGACCTGTATTTCAACGACCAGGCCGCTGTGTTGAACACCAGTTTCATTACTGAGCACACGCTTGTCGTCTCTGTGCCGAAGAACCTGCCGCTGGAACAGACTGACAAGATCTACATGTACAACAAGGCCGGTGATTTGGCGACCTACGATTTCAAAGTCCTGCCGCCGGCTCCGAAGGTGACCGGCATGTCGCTCGAATGGGCACAGCCCGGCGAGACCGTGACCATCACCGGTTCCTATCTGTTTGCTCCGCTGACCGTGGAATTCCCCGGCTGCGATCCTGTCGCCATCAGCTCGTCCGACGGCTCGTTCTTCGAGGTGACGATCCCCGAGGGAGCACAGCCCGGCAAGATCAAGGTGACGACCGAATCCGGTGTCGCCCAGTCCGTGTTCATGTACAAGGACAGCCGCGGCATGCTCTTCAACTTCGACACCGATCCTCATCCGGCCAACCATGGCTGGCACGCGCAGGTCATCGAAACCGATGAGACCGCTCTCAGCGGCAACTTCCTGCGTCTGGGTGATCCGAGCGTCACGCTCGATGAGGAAGGCGGCTGGAACGACGCCAACTTCTCCTTCGAGTACTGGCCGGGTGATTGGGACGAGCCGGTGACCTATACCGACAGCCCGCTGCTGACCAGCTACGCCGACTTCTCCGAATGGAAGAACATGGCCCTCAAGTTCGAGCTCTTCATCCCGAGCAGCAATCCTTGGAAGTCCGGCGCCATGCAGCTGATCGTCGCCGGTGTCGACCTGGTGACGGGCGGCGGCGCCGATGTCCCCGACATCTACGGCAACATCACGGCCGGTGCCAACAACATGTTCATCAGCGGCGACGGCAAGCCGATGGCTCCGCGCGCGCTCTTCCGTCCCTGGACTTCCACGGGTTCCTATGATACCGGTGACAAGTGGGTGACGGTGACCGTCCCGTACTCCGAATTCATCTACAATTCCGACGGTACGGTGAATACGTATGAGATCAAACCCGAGACCTTTACCTCGTTGACGATCTTCGTCTGGAGCGGCGGTGTCACGGGTACGGCCTGCAATCCGGTGATCAAGATTGACAACATCCGTGCGGTGCCTTACAAATAATCGATAGGAGAACAGAATATGAAAAACAGACTGAAATATTCCGTACTCGCTGCCCTTTGTGTCGCGTTGTCCCTCTTGGCGGGCTGCTCGTCTCCCCTGGATACCGATCAGTTCGTCGACAAGGGCATCTCGCTGGCAGCCATTGCTCCCAACCCCGTGATGCGTGGTGGAGAACTTCACATCGTGGGTAGTAATCTTGAGAATGTGCAGGAAGTCCAGTTCGCCGGCGGCGTCAATTCGACCGCCATCCGGACCGTGGTGACGGGCCGCAAGAGCGAAATCATCGTGATGGTTCCGGAAGAAGGCCCCGAAGTGGGCCCTGTGACCATTGTCGCACACGATGGCCAGAAGGCATCCTCCCTGTGCGACCTGACGTTCACCGAACCCATCACGATCGATGCCATCACGCCTGAAATGGCGATGTCGGGCGACGTGATCACGGTCAAAGGTGACTACCTGAATACGGTGCAGGAAGTGATCCTGGGCGGTGAAGTCTACGTTACTGAATTTGTCTCGCAGTCTCGCCATGAACTGCAGTTCGAACTGCCTCACAACGCCGTGACGGGTTATGTGATCCTGAGCGACGTCAATGAATTGATTGACGAAAGCACCATTCCGAACAAGATCTATTCTCCGGAAGAACTGGTCGTCGGCGAACCGACGGTTGTCAAGGCCGAAAAGGCTGTCTACAAGTCCGGTGACCAGATTTACGTGGAAGGTGAACACCTCGACATGATTGAGCGTGTCACGCTTCCCGGCGTTACCGAGTGGGTGATCTTCGCCGTCAGCATCGACAAGACGTTGATCGCGTTCAACCTTCCTGCCGAGGCAGGCGACGGTGAAATCGTGCTGACTTCCTTCGCCGGCAAGGATTTCGCCGCCGGTGAGATCGAGACCGTGACGGTCCGTGACCTCGCTGTGAAATCGCTGGATGAAGACGATCGCTTCAAGGCTGGCGTAAAGGTGGAAATCACCGGCACCGACCTGGATCTTGTCACGAAGGTCGAATTCCAGGGCGCTGAAGCCGACTGGTATCTGACGGAAGGCAAGATCGTCGCCACGCAGCCCGACGCTGCGCAGGACGGCCCTGTCACCGTCACGCTCGCGTCCGGCAAGCAGGCCTTCAGTGAAGAAATCGAAGTGGTGAAACCGCACATTGACGGCTGGGTTTCCGCCGGTGTCGCAGGCAAGTCGAAGAATACCATCGAAGGCGTGGACCTGGATCTGGTGGTTTCTGCCAAGATCGGTAACAAGAAAGACGGCTTCATCGAATGCTCGTTCACGATCAGCGAAGATGCGGGCGGCTATCCTTGCGTAGTGGTGGATATCCCGCGCGAGGCGTATACGGCACCGATCATCCTGACTTCCGCAGCCGGTTATGAAACCGAGACCGACGAGATTACCATCTTCTACGAAGAAGCCGTATCCGTGAAATTCGGCCAGCCTTCGTTCGGTCTGGGCACCCCGATCGCCATCACAGGTGAAAATCTCCTGAAGGTCGACCAGGTGTACATCAAAGGCAAACGGGTCACCGACTATGGTGTCCGTACGGACGACGCGATGAGCTTCGCCCTGCCGGACGGCATCGGCCCCGGTGTCTACCGCCTGGTGTTCCTGCTGCAGGATGGTTCCGAGCTTACCTGGCCCGTTCCGTTCGAGGTAACGGCTCCGTTCACGGAGACCTTCATCTGGGAAGGCTATGAGGACCTGGGCAGCTGGAGCAACCAGCCTTACCTCGGTCCCGACGGCGGCTTCGCCGAAGCTGGCCTGGCTGTGGGTGACCTCGTGCGCATCTACTACACGCCGCTGGGCGAGTGGTGGCAGTACCAGATCTTCGGCGGCCACTGGGAAGGCATGACGTTCCCTGAACTGGACGGCACCAATACGGTCTCCGCCAACAACACGGAACCCGGCTCCCAGTATTTCGCCTTCGAAGTGACGGACGCCAACTACAGCATCCTGACCACCGTCGGCGGCTGGGGCGGCGCACTGCTCACCCAGGGTGAGGGCGTGGCCATCACCGGTCTGTCGATGATCCACTTCGGCGCTTCCGAAAAACGCACGCCTATCTGGGAAGGTAGCGTGACCGTAGGCAACTGGGATGGCTCCATGGGTGCGCTCTCCTGGGGCGGCTTCGACTGGAGCACCGTGGAGGTCGGCACCAAGCTCGCCGTATCCTTCACGGCCAGTTCCGACGATGCTGTCATGCGCTTCGGCAATGGCAGCTGGGCTTCCATGCCTAGCCTCGCAGGACTTGCGCCCGACGGTAATATTCCTGTTGCGGGACTCACCGGTTATGAGTTCGAGCTCACCGCAGCCGATATTGACCAGCTGGTGAATGCCGGCGGTCTGGTCATCTGCGGCGCCTTCTGGACCATCACGGAAGTGGCCCTTGTGACCATGGAGGGTGGCGGTCCTGTGGAGCAGGCCATCTGGGAGGGCAGTTCCGTTGTCACCTGGGGTGGCGGCGCCGTGACCGACCTCTCCTGGGGCGGCTACGACTGGACCACCGTGGCACCTGGCACCATCCTTTGCCTCCACTACACGATCGACGATCCCGAGGGCTGCATCCGTGTCGGCAATGGCAGCTGGGCTTCCATCCCCAGTCTCGCCGGCCTGGCTCCCGACGGCAACCTGCCGCTGCAGGATGGCGGTCATGAAGTGGAACTGACGGCAGACGATGTGGACTTCCTCGTCAACAACGGAGGTCTGGTCATCTGCGGTACCGGTTACACCATCACTCAGATCGGCTTGAAGTAGCCGTCTGATTTTAATCCGGAGGGGCCTGACCGCCCCTCCGGGTTCCCATTTTCTTGTATTTGAACGAACCCGTCGAAAAACGTATGAAACGGTTATACTGCTTTTTTCTGATGGCCACCATGGCCCTTGTCTGCACCGCATGCCCGAGCCCCGAACCGGAGCCGGGCCCGACCCCCGATCCGGCGCCGACATCCATATCTTTGAGTGCCACCTCTTTCGATGTTGCTCAGACCGGTGCGGCCCTGAGCCTGACGGTGAAGGCGCCGGTCCGTCCTTCCGTGACGGGCCTTCCTGCCTGGATCACCCTCCAGGACGGAACGTATAACAACTATTCCATTACGTATGGGCTGAAGGTGGCTGCGAATGAAAACTATGAAGCGCGCAGCGCCACCTTGACGGTCAAGTCCGGATCCTTGTCGGCGTCGGTGTCGGTGAAGCAGGCGGCGAAAGAAGCCCCGCCGACGCCGCCCGAGCCGCAGCCCGGTGGCAACGAGGCCTGGAAACTGGCCGAAAAACTGGGCCTTGGCTGGAACATGGGCAACCAGTTCGACGGTTTCTACAACGGCTCCTGGGCAGGAGAGAAGGAAGGCTATCCCGCTGAGACGTGCTGGCAGGCGGAGGGCGCCAAAGCCACGCAGGCTACCTTTGACGGGGTGAAATCCCTGGGTTTTACCAGTGTGCGCATTCCTGTGTCCTGGCTGAAGATGATCGGTCCCGCCCCGGCGTACAAGATTGACGAAACCTGGATCAACCGGGTCTATGAGGTAGTGGGCTACGCGCACAATGCCGGTCTCAACGTCATCATCAACATGCACCATGACGAGAACCACGGTGTGAACAACGACTATCAGTGGCAGGATATCAAGAAAGCCGTGAACGACGCGGCCCTCAATACGGCCATCAAGCAGAAGATCAAGGGAGCCTGGACGGAGATCGCCAACAAGTTCAAAGACTGCGGCGACTGGCTCATCATGGAAGGCTTCAACGAAATCAATGACGGCGGCTGGGGCTGGAGCGAGGATTTCCGCAAGGATCCGACGCGGCAGTGCAACATTCTGAACGAATGGAACCAGGTGTTCGTGGACGCCGTCCGCGCGACGGGAGGGAACAACGCCACCCGCTGGCTGGGCGTCCCGACCTACTGCGCCAATCCGGAATTCGAGAAGTATGCGAAGATGCCGTCCGATCCGGCCAACAAGTTGATGCTGTCGGTGCACTTCTACGATCCGAGCGACTATACGATCGGCGAGAAGCAGTATTCAGACTGGGGACACACGGGGGCGGCGTCCCGGAAAGCGTCCGGCGGCGATGAAGACCATGTGAAAAGTGTCTTCGGCAATCTTTGCACCAAATATGTGAACAACAATATCCCCGTCTACCTGGGCGAGTTCGGCTGCTCCATGCGCGCCAAGAGCGATACACGTGCCTGGGCCTTCTACAAATATTATATGGAATACGTCGTGAAAGCCGCCAGGACGTACGGCCTCCCTTGCTTCCTCTGGGACAACGGGGCTGATGGCGGCGGACAGGAAAAGCACGGCTATGTCCATCATGGCACGGGCAAGCCCATCGGAAACAGCCGGGAAGTGATTGAGATCATGCGGAAGGCCTGGTTCACGGAGAGTGAGGGCTATACCCTGGAAACCGTGTACAATTCCGCCCCTAAATTCAACTGATGATGCGTACATTCTTGACCTTGCTTGGTATGCTGCTGGTGCTCTCGGGCTGCGCTTCGCCGAAAGAGCGCATGACGGCACGTCTTTCCCGGACTGCAGAAGAAGGGAAAATACTGTATGGACATCAGGATGATCCGGCTTATGGCCATGCCTGGCTGGTGACAGACTGGGAATCAGACCGGTTGGAACGTTCCGACGTCAAGGATGTGTCAGGCCGGTATCCGGCGGTCGTGGGTTTCGACCTGGGCGGCATAGAACTGGGTGATTCCTGCAACCTGGACGGCGTTCCCTTCGGCCTGATGCGCAAGGCGACCCTGGCGCAGCTGGACCGGGGCGGACTGGTCACTTTCTCGTGGCATCCGCGCAATCCGCTGACCGGTGGCGATGCATGGGACATCTCGTCCGACCAGGTGGTGAAAGCCATCCTCCCCGGAGGAGAGAAGCACAGTGAGTTCCAGGTCTGGCTGGAGCGTGCCGCCGCGTTCTTTGCCAGCCTTGGCGATGCGCCGGTGATCTTCCGGCCCTGGCATGAGAACCTGGGAAGCTGGTTCTGGTGGGGCGGAAAACTCTGTAAGGCAGAAGAATACATAGCGCTCTACCGCTATACCTGGACCTTCCTGACCCAAGAAAAAGGATTGAAGAACCTCTTGTGGTGCTATTCGCCCAACGGGCCCCTTCCCGCGGAACTCTTTCTGTCGCGCTATCCCGGTGACGACTGTGTCGACCTGCTGGGCACGGATATCTACGAGTATCCAGGAGCGGGGGAGAGCCTGCGTGCTGCCGGCGAGCGCTATGCCGGCGAGGTACGGGCGATGCTGGCCACGCTGCAGACCCTGGGTGCCGCTCATGGTAAGTTGATTTGCCTCTCTGAAACGGGTTTTGAAGGTCTACCCGATCCGCAGTGGTGGACCGGTGTCCTTTATCCCGCCATTCAGGGATCGGGCATCTGCTATGTGCTGACCTGGCGCAATGCCCACGACAAGCCCGGCCATTTCTATGCGCCGTGGAAGGGCTTTGAAAATGAAAATGATTTCAAGCAATTTGCTGAAAAAGAAGATATTATACTGCTATGACCTACGACGAAAGACTCGCCTGGCTGCGCAAGAGCCACCAGGATCTGTTGGAGAAAGAAAACGTTCCTGTCGAAGGGAACGGTGTATATGAACGCTATGCCCGTCCCGTGCTGACGGCGGACCACGCCCCGCTGGAGTGGCGCTACGACCTGAACCAGCGCACGAATCCTTATCTGATGGAGCGTTTCGGCATTCATGCCGTGATGAACTCCGGTGCCATCAAGTGGCACGGGCGTTATGTGCTCGTGGCCCGGGTGGAAGGGGCCGACCGCAAGTCTTTTTTCGCCGTGGCAGAGAGCCCGAACGGCGTGGACCACTTCCAATTCTGGCCGCGTCCCATCACGATGCCCGAATACGGCGAGCCCGCCACCAATGTCTATGACATGCGCCTGACCGCACATGAGGACGGCTGGATCTACGGCATCTTCTGCGTAGAGCGCAAGGATATGTCCCAGCCTGCCGACCTGTCCGCCGCCGTGGCGGCTGCGGGCGTGGCTCGTACCCGGGACCTGGTCCACTGGGAGCGGCTGGCCGACATCGAATCAAAGAGCCAGCAGCGCAACGTGGTGCTGCACCCCGAATTCGTCGACGGCAAATATGCACTGTACACGCGTCCGCAGGACGGCTTCATCGACGCCGGCAGCGGCGGCGGCATCGGCTGGGCACTGGTCGATTCCATGGAGAAAGCTGTCATCACCGAAGAAAAGATCATCAATGTCCGGCGCTATCATACCATCAAGGAAGTCAAGAACGGGGAGGGACCGCACCCCATCAAGACCCCGCAGGGCTGGCTGCACCTGGCCCACGGTGTGCGCGGCTGCGCTTCGGGTCTGCGTTATGTCCTCTATCTCTATATGACGGCGTTGGACGATCCGTCCCGCGTCATCGCCGACCCCGCCGGTTTCTTCATGGCTCCGGAAGGCGGGGAGTATGTCGGAGACGTGATGAACGTGCTTTTCAGCAACGGCTGGATCTGCGATCCCGACGGCAAAATCTTCATCTATTACGCTTCGTCCGACACGCGGATGCATGTGGCCACTTCCTCGGTCGACCGCCTGGTGGACTATTGCCTCCACACGGCTCCCGACGGCCTGCGGACCGGCCTTTCCGTAGAGGCTCTCAACAAGATCATCGACGCCAACCTGAAATAAAATGAAGAAACTCGTCCTGCTCTTTTCCCTGCTGTGCACGACGGTCCTGCTTTCGGCACAGCCCCTGCGCCTGGCGCATCTCTTTTCCGACCATATGGTCCTGCAGCAGCAGACCTCCGCTCCGGTATGGGGCTGGGGTACGCCCGGCAAGACCGTGACCGTGAAAGGCTCCTGGGGTGCCGAGGTCCGTACCCGGGTGGCTGACGACGGCTCCTGGCGGGTGTCCCTGCCCACAGCCGCCGCCGGCGTACCGTTCACGCTGACCGTTTCCTGCGGCAAGGAAAAGCTGACGGTTTCCGACGTCGCGCTGGGCGAGGTGTGGATCTGCAGCGGCCAGTCCAACATGGAAATGCCGATGCGCGGTTTCGGTTTCCAGCAGATCGACGGCTTTCGCGAGCAACTGCTCGAGGCCGCTGAATATGCAGACCGCATCCGTCTTTTCGACGTGAAGTCCGATACGACGCATGTGGTGCAGGCAGATGTCGAAAACGGCTGGGAACGGACCGATCCTGAGGTCTGTGCCAAGACTTCCGCCGTGGCTTATCTCTTTGCCAAGCGGCTTACCCGCAACCTGGAAGTCCCCGTCGGCATCGTGGTCAACGCCTGGGGCGGCAGCCGCATCGAGCCGTGGATGACCATGGAATGCGTGGAGCAGGCCGGCGTACCGGGCGAAGCGTTGACGGAGATCAAGGCGCTTCGTGAGAAGGCGGGTCTCTGGCCCAACAGCGTGGCGACCGTCTGGAACGGCCGCGTCGCGCCGATTGCCGGTTATGCCGCCAAAGGTTTTCTGTGGTATCAGGGCTGCTCCAATATCGGCCAGTCCTGCTATGACCTGCTGCAGGCCGCCATGGTGAAACTCTGGCGCGAAGCCTGGGGCGCTGGTGAGGGGATGCCTTTCATCTTCGCGCTGCTGGCTCCGTACGATCACGGCACGGCCGACGGCCGCTGGCGTCCGGCCTTTGTGCGGACGCAGATGCATGCCGCGGAGATCACGCCCAACAGCTATGCGGTGTGCCTGGAGACCCTGGGCGACGAAGTAACCATCCATCCGCCGCACAAGCAGGAAGTAGCCGACATGATGGCCCTCCGTGCGTTGAGCTCCGCCTATGGCGTCAACGTGGGCATGACTGTCGATTATCCCGAGCCGCAATCCATCGAATACCTGGAAGACGGTCGGGTCAAGATCCGTTTGACGAACGTCTGGTCGAATCTGCAGTCCATCTCGGCCCGGAAGATCGTTGGTTTCGAAGTGGCCGGGGAAGACCGCCAGTTCCAGCTGGCGGATGCCGAAGTGGACTGGGACGGCCAGACCATTTATGTCCATTGCGACGCCGTGCCGAAGCCTGTGGCCGTCCGTTACAGCTTCCGCAACTGGATGGGCGCCAATATGCAGACCTCCTATGGCATTCCCGTACCGCCTTTCCGCAGCGACGACTGGCCTTTATAAATCATCTGACGAACTGACTATGAAAAAAATATTCTTCCTGTTGCTATTGCCGGCGCTCCTGCTGCCGGTCTCCTGCCAGAAAGCATTTACCGTCCAGGACAACCAGGTGACGATTCCCTGCCGGGATCAGCAGATCCGGCTGCAGGTCATCGCGCCGCAGATCATCCGGGTATCGGCCGTTCCGGAAGGCCCGTTTGCCGACCGCGCAAGCCTGGTCGTGGTGCCGCAGGAGGGATGCCGTGCTTTCGAAGTGACCGAAGCCGGCGGCAAGGTCCGTCTGGCGACCGACAGCCTGGTGGTGGAAGTTTACAAGGCTTCCGGCAGCTTGCATTTCTTCAAGGCGGACGGCACGCCGCTGCTGCAGGAAGGTGCCCTGTCGTTTGCACCCGTCGAGGTGGAAGGCAAACGCGCCTGGTCGGTGCGCACGCAGTTCGCTTCCGAAGCGGACGAGTCGTTCTACGGTCTGGGCCAGCACCAGGCCGGTGAATTCGACCACCGGGGCCGCAGCGAAGAGCTGTTCCAGTACAATACCAAGGTCAGCGTTCCGATGGTCGTTTCGACGCGGGGCTACGGCCTGCTCTTCGATGCCTATTCGCTGAGCCGCTGGGGCAATCCGGCGCCGTTCCGGCAGCTGGGCGAGATGCTGAAGCTCTATGACAAAGACGGCGTGGAAGGCGCGCTGACGGGGACTTACCTGCCCGCCGACGGCCAGCCTTTCGTCCAGCGGGAAGACAGTCTTTACTATGAAAATGAGTGGGCCATCAGGAACCTGCCGCCACTCCGCTACAGTGGCGCGAAGGTCTTGTATGAAGGCAGCATAGAAGCTCCGGAAACGGCTGATTACCACTTTATCCAATATTACGCCGGCTTCCAGCGCACGGTGATGGGCGGGGAAGAAGTGATGTCGCGTCGCTGGCGTCCGGCCTGGAACCCCAACAGTTACAAGTTCACCTTCCATCTGGAGAAAGGTGTGAAGGTGCCTGTGCGCATCGAATGGGAGCCCGACGGTGACGTATCGTACATCGGCTTGCGCGTGGCGCCGCTCCAGCGCCTCGAAGAGGAAGACGGCCTCAGCTTCTGGTCGGAATTCGAGCCGCAGGCGGATTTCTATTTCATGGCTGGCAATAGCTATGACGAAGTGATCGGCGCTTACCGCACGCTGACCGGCAAGGCGCCCGTCATGCCGAAATGGGTGCTGGGCTTCTGGCAGAGCCGCGAGCGCTACAGCACGCAGGAAGAACTGGTGTCGACGCTGGCGGAGTTCCGCCGCCGGCGCATCCCGGTGGACAACATCGTCCAGGACTGGCAGTACTGGAAAGATGACCAGTGGGGAAGCCACGCCTTCGACGAGGCGCGCTACCCGGATCCGGAAAAGATGTTCGACGACGTGCATGCCATGAACGGCCGCCTCATGATCAGCGTCTGGCCGAAATTCTACACCAACACGGACCACTATAAGGAGTTGAAGGCCGCCGGCTATGCCTATACGCATGCCGAGGATTCCGGCCTGGTGGACTGGCTCGGTCACCGGCAGAGCTTCTACGATGCGTATGCGGAAGGGGGGCGCGAGATGTTCTGGCGCCAGATCGATGAGAGCCTCTATTCGAAATACGGCCGCAAGATCGACGCCTGGTGGATGGACGCCAGCGAGCCGAACCTGCGCGACTGTCTCCCCATGGACTATTTCAAGTGGCTCATTACGCCGACCGCGCTGGGCCCTTCCACCGAATACCTGAACGCCTATTCCCTCGTCAATGCCGACGCCATTTACAACGGACAGCGGCGCGTCGAACCCGACCGGCGCGTGTTCCTGCTCACCCGCAGCGGCTTCGCGGGACTGCAGCGCTACAGCACGGCGACCTGGAGCGGCGACATCGGCACCTCCTGGACCGACATGCGCATGCAGATGGCTGCCGGCCTGAACTACTCCATGAGCGGCATTCCGTTCTGGGGCATGGACATCGGCGGCTTCTCGGTGATGAGCAAGTTCTACGATGCGAAAAACACGGAGGAATGGCGGGAACTTCAGACCCGCTGGCATCAGTTCGGCACCTTCGTGCCCCTGTTCCGCACGCACGGCCAGTGGCCGCAGCGCGAGCTTTGGAACATTGCGCCGGCGGGCTCTCCGGCGTATGAAAGCATCCTGTGGTACATGCGCCTGCGCTACCGCCTGATGCCGTATCTCTATTCCCTGGCGGGTGCCGTGGCTTTCGACAACTATACGCTGATGCGCGGCCTGCCGATGGATTTCCCCGACGACCCGACCGTCCGCGACCTGTCCGACCAGTGGCTTTTCGGTCCGGCGCTGATGCCCTGCCCGGTCAGTCATTACAAGGCCCGCAGCCGGGCCGTCTATTTCCCGGCCGGCGGCTGGTATGATTTCTACAGCGGTACCTTCATTGCCGGCGGCCGGACCCGCGAGATGCCCGCCCCGTACGGGCGCATGCCGCTCTTCGTCCGGGCCGGCTCCATCATTCCTTTCGGACCCGAGATGGAATGGTCCGACCAGAAGGCCGCCGATGACATCCGGCTTTACGTCTATGCGGGTGCCGACGCCGACTTCACGCTCTATGAAGACGACGGGCTGACCTATGCCTATGAGAAAGGTGCCTTCAGCACCATTCCCATGCATTGGGACGACGCAGCACGTACATTGACGCTGGGAGCCCGTGCGGGCAGTTTCCCGGGTATGCTGGAAACGCGTTCCTTCCATGTCGTGGTCGTGGATTCCACGCATCCGCACGCCTACGATCCCGACGCCCGTGGAACGCAGTGCAACTATCAGGGAGAAAGCATAACCTTACAGTTCTAAGCGTATGAAGAGAGGCTTCCTGACATTCGTCCTGCTGCTGTTTTTCCTGTTGCCGCTCCCGGCCCAGGAACAGTTGTTCGACGACGGCTGGAAGTTTGCCTTTGGCAACGCGTCTTCGCCGGAAAAGGATTTTGGGCGGGGAACAGAATATTTCAATTATTTCACGAAAGCCGCTTCCATCCACAATGCAGGCCCATATGCCGTCGGTTTTGACGACAGTGCCTGGAAGCCGGTGCAGCTGCCACACGACTGGGTGGTGGACCTGCCTTTCGATCCCGCGGCCTCGCATAGCCATGGCTACAAGACTGTGGGCTGGCGCTGGCCCGAAACCAGCGTAGGCTGGTACCGCAAGCATTTCAGCGTGCCGGCCGAGGCGCTGGGACAGCCGGTCTCCGTACGCTTCGACGGCATCTTCCGCGACTCGGACATCTGGGTGAACGGCTTCTGGCTGGGCGGAGAGCGGAGCGGCTATGCCACAGTTACCTATAATATCGCCGAATACCTGAACTATGGCGGAGACAATGTCATCACCGTCCGGGTTGACGCCACTTTTGAAGAAGGCTGGTTCTATGAGGGCGCAGGCATCTACCGCCATGTATGGCTGACCGTCGGCCCTGAACCCGCGAAACCGCAACGCTCCCTGCCGAAGATAGACATCGACCCAGACCGTGGAATCCTGCTTGACGGCGAGGTGCTCCGCATCCACGGCGCCAACATCCACCAGGACGCTGCCGGCGTAGGCGTCGCCATTCCCGACGCGCTCTGGGTCTGGCGCATCAAGCAGCTGCAGCGGTATGGCTTCAACGCCATCCGCACGGCGCACAATCCCGTTTCGCCGGCCCTGCTCGACATCTGCGACAGCCTGGGCATGTATGTGCTCGAGGAGACACGTCTGATGGGTGTCAACGAGGCCCAGCTCGAACCGCTCCGCAAGATGATCGAACGCGACAAGCACCATCCCTGCATCATCCTGTGGGGCATCGGCAACGAAGAGTGGGGGATCGAGTGGAACGAGAAAGGCGAGCGCATCGCCCGCACCATGACGGAATTCTGCCACCGGATCGATCCTTCGCGCCCCGTGGTCGTCGCCTCGAGCAGCGGTCCCGAAATCGTGAAAGGGAGCGACGTGGCGGGCTACAACTATATCCTGCAGAACCCTGTGGACCGGCACCGGGCGGACTATCCCGCCCGCGTGGCCGTCGGCACCGAGGAGACCTCGGGCTGCGGCACCCGCGGCGTTTATTACGATGAGCTGGCCCAAGGACGCATGAAGGCCATCAACCGTTCGCCCCAGGGCCCTGACAGCCTGCTCAACTGCATTGAGCGCGGTCTGCAGTTCTACGATGCACGTCCCTGGCTGGCCGGCCTGTTCTACTGGACGGGTTTCGACTATCGGGGAGAAGCCAACCCGCTGGTCTATCCGGCCACCGGTTCGGAGTTCGGCATCCTGGATTACTGCGGCTTCCCGAAAGATGAAGCGTTTTTCCTCCAGTCCTGGTGGACGGACGAACCCGTGCTGCACATCCTGCCGCACTGGAACCTGGAAGGCCATGAGGGGGAAACGGTTTCGGTTTGGGTCTACAGCAATTGCGACGAAGTAGCGCTTTCCGTCAACGGGAAGAACCTGGGTTGCAAGAAGATGCCGAAGAACGGCCATCTGGCCTGGACCGCTGTCTATCAGCCGGGCCGGGTGAAAGCCGTCGGTTACAAGAACGGCCGCAAAATCATGGAGAAGACGGTGTGGACGGCCGCTTCGCCTGCCGCTTTGCAGGCCGTGGCCGACCGGACTCGTATTCAGGCGGACGGACGCGACCTGGCGGTCGTCACGCTGTCCGTGCTGGACGCAAAGAACCGTTTCGTTCCGACGGCCTGTCTGCCCGTGGCCCTCGAAGTGGAGGGGCCCGGCCGCATCCTGGGCTGTGGCAACGGTGACCCGGCGTTCCGTGCGAAGGAGCGCCCGGACGATCCGGACGCCCGGACCTTTACCATCGATACCTTTAACGGACTGGCCCAGGTGCTCATCCAGAGCACCGGCGAGCCCGGCGACATACGACTGAAACTAAAAACTGAACCATGTACTTGTTGGGTTACGATATCGGCAGTTCGTCCGTAAAAGCCTCCCTGGTAGAGGCCGCCACGGGCAAGTGTACCGCTTCGGCGTTTTTCCCGCCGCAGGAGGCACCCATCGCCTCGGCACAGCCCGGTTGGGCGGAACAGGATCCGGATGCCTGGTGGTTCTACCTGAAACAGGCCACGGCAGCGGTCCTGGCAGAAAGCAGGGTGGCTCCCGTCGACATCAAGGCCATCGGCATCTCTTACCAGATGCACGGGCTGGTCTGCGTCGACCGGGCCGGGAAACCCCTGCGTCCTTCCATTATCTGGTGCGATTCCCGCGCTGTTCCCTATGGACAGCGTGCCTTCCGGAAACTGGGCACGGCCTGGTGCCTGTCGCACCTGCTCAATTCGCCTGGCAATTTTACCGCCGCCAAGCTGGCCTGGGTGAAGGATCAAGAACCCGCCCTGTATGAAAAAATCTGGAAGATCATGCTGCCGGGCGACTATATTGCCCTGCGCCTGACCGGAACGGCTGCGACCACGGTCAGCGGCCTGTCGGAAGGCATCTTCTGGGACTTCGCCGACAATGCGCCTTCGCAGCGCCTGCTTGAAGTGATGGGCCTTGACGCTGACTTGCTCGCGCCCGTCGTGCCCACTTTCGGCGACCAGGGCCGGCTCAGCGCGGCAGCCGCCCGGGAACTCGGCCTCGCGGCTGGCACCCCGGTCACCTACCGCGCCGGCGACCAGCCCAACAACGCTCTGAGCCTGAACGTGCTCAACCCGGGCGAAATCGCCTCGACTGCCGGCACTTCCGGCGTGGTTTACGGCGTCATCGGACAAGTGGCTCATGACCCGCTTTCGCGCGTCAATCCTTTCGCCCATGTCAACCACAGTGCGGAAAACCCGCGCCTGGGCGTGCTGCTCTGCATCAACGGCACCGGCATCCTGAACGCCTGGGTGCGCCGTACCCTCATGCCGGAGGGCCTTTCCTATGCCGCCATGAACGACCTGGCGGCCCAGGTGCCGGTCGGCAGCGACGGCATCGCCATCCTGCCTTTCGGTAACGGAGCCGAACGGATGCTGGAAAACCGTGACACGGGCTGCAGCTTCCACGGTGTGAACTTCAACCGTCACGGACGTGCCCACCTGCTCCGCGCCGCACAGGAGGGGATTGTCTTCTCCTTCCAGTACGGCATCGAAATCATGGAAGAGATGGGACTCCGAGTCAACAAGATTCATGCAGGGATGGCCAATATGTTTCTCTCGCCGATTTTCCGCGAGACGCTCGCGGGGGTTTCGGGCGCGACCATCGAACTCTACGACACCGACGGCTCCGTGGGCGCGGCCCGTGGCGCCGGCATCGGCGCCGGCATTTACCGTTCCGCCGCCGAGGCTTTCTCCACGCTGGAGCGCCTCGCTGTCGTGGAACCTTCCAGCAGGGAAGAATACTGCGAAGCTTATGAACGTTGGAAATCATATATAAAACCATAATACCATGACCAAAGAATATTTCCCTACCGTCGGGAAGATCCCCTTTGAGGGCCCCGAAAGCAAGAACCCTATGGCGTTCCATTACTATGACCCCAACCGTCTGGTGATGGGCAAGAAGATGAAAGACTGGCTGCGTTTCGCCATGGCTTGGTGGCACACCCTCGGCCAGGCGTCGGGCGACCAGTTCGGCGGCCAGACCCGCAGTTATGCGTGGGACGAGGGCGAATGCCCGTACGAGCGCGCCCGTGCCAAGGCTGACGCCGGTTTCGAGATCATGCAGAAACTCGGTATCGAATTCTTCTGTTTCCACGACATCGACCTGATCGAGGATACCGACGACATCGCCGAGTATGAGGCCCGCCTGAAAGACATCACGGACTATCTGCTCGAGAAGATGAAAGCCACTGGCATCAAAAATCTCTGGGGAACGGCCAACGTGTTCGGCCACAAGCGTTACATGAACGGCGCCGCCACCAACCCGGACTTCGCCGTGCTGGCCCGCGCTGCCGTCCAGATCAAGAACGCCATCGACGCCACCATCAAGCTGGGCGGCGAGAACTATGTGTTCTGGGGTGGCCGCGAAGGCTACACGAGCCTGCTCAACACCCAGATGAAGCGTGAGAAAGAGCACCTGGGCCGCCTGCTGTCCCTGGCCCGCGACTATGGCCGCGCCCACGGCTTCAAGGGTACCTTCCTGATCGAGCCCAAGCCGATGGAACCGACGAAACACCAGTACGACCAGGATACGGAAACTGTCATCGGTTTCCTGCACCGCCACGGTCTAGACAAGGACTTCAAGGTCAATATCGAGGTGAACCATGCCACGCTGGCGGGCCACACCTTCGAACACGAACTGGCCTGCGCCGTGGATCACGGTATGCTGGGCAGCATCGACGCCAACCGCGGTGACGCACAGAACGGCTGGGATACCGACCAGTTCCCGATCGACAACTTCGAGCTGACCCTTTCCATGCTCCAGATCATCCGCAACGGTGGCCTGGCACCCGGCGGCTCGAATTTCGATGCCAAGCTGCGCCGCAACTCCACCGATCCCGAAGACATTTTCATCGCGCACATCAGCGCCATGGACGCCATGGCCCGCGCATTGGTCAATGCGGCCGCCATCCTGGAGGAGAGCGCTATTCCGAAGATGGTCAAGGAGCGTTACGCTTCTTTCGACAGCGGCAAAGGCAAGGAATACGAGGAAGGCAAGCTGACGCTCGAAGACATCGTGGCCTATGCCAAGGCGAACGGAGAACCGAAGCAGATTTCCGGCAAACAGGAACTCTACGAGACGCTTGTCGCACTCTATAGCAAATAACCCATGAGCCAGCGTAAACAAGAAGGCCAACCGTGGTACCTCATCAGCATCGTGCTGGTGGCAGTGCTGGGCGGCCTGCTGTTCGGTTACGATACGGCCGTCATCTCCGGTGCGGAAAAGGGCCTGCAGGCCTTCTTCCAGACGGCAAGCGACTTCAACTATACCGACGCCCTGCACGGCTTTACGACTTCCAGCGCCCTGATCGGCTGCATTGTCGGCGCCCTGCTGTCCGGTATCCTTTCCTCGCGCATCGGCCGTCGCCGCTCGCTGGAGATCGCCGGTATCCTCTTCCTGCTGAGTGCGCTGGGCTCCTACAGCCCGGAGTTCCTCTTTTTTGAGTCCGGCGTTGCGAGCCGGGGCGTCCTGACGGCGTTCGTCATCTACCGCATCATCGGCGGTATTGGCGTAGGCCTGGCTTCGGCCATCTGCCCGATGTACATCGCCGAGGTTTCACCGGCCAACCAGCGCGGCAAGCTCGTGTCGTGGAACCAGTTCGCCATCATTTTCGGCCAGCTGGTGGTCTATTTCGTCAATTTTCTCATCATCCAGTCGCACAAGAACGATCCGATGATCGTGGAATGGACCAATACGGTGGGCTGGCGCAACATGTTTGTGTCGGAGGCCTTCCCGGCTGCGCTCTTCGCGCTGCTCATCCTGATGGTGCCCGAGTCACCGCGTCACCTGGTGATCCTGGGCCTCGACAAGAAGGCGCTCAAGATCCTCACCCGCATCAACGGTGAGGAGCAGGCCAAGGTCATCCTGCATGACATCAAGGAGACGGTCGTCGAAAAAAGGGAGCATCTGTTCGCCTACGGCTTCATGGTTATCTTCATCGGCTGCATGCTCTCGGTATTCCAGCAGGTGATCGGCATCAACGCCGTGCTCTATTTCGCACCGCGCATCTTCGAGTCGATGGGCGTGAGCAACAACATGCTTTTTACGGTGATCATGGGCATCATCAACATCACTTTTACGCTGGTGGCGGTGTTCACCGTGGAAAAAATCGGCCGAAAGCCGCTGCTCATCACGGGCTCGCTCGGCATGGCCGTCGGTGCGTTGGGCGTAGCCCTGTCGAATGTCGTGACGCTGCCCGCGATCATCCCGGTCATCAGCATCATGGTCTACAGTGCCTGCTTCATGTTCAGCTGGGGTCCGATCTGCTGGGTGTATATCTCCGAGATCTTCCCCAACACCATCCGCAGCCAAGCGACGGCCCTGGCAGTGGCGTTCCAGTGGATCTTTAATTTCATCGTTTCCAGCACCTTCGTGCCGATGTACAACATGAAACTGGGCACCATGGGCGACAGCTTCGGCCATTTCTTCGCCTATGCGCTCTACGGCGTGATCTGCCTGGCCGCCGCGCTCTTCGTCTGGCGGCTCGTGCCCGAGACCAAGGGCAAGACCCTCGAAGATATGACGGCCCTGTGGCGCAACCGTTCCCATAAGAAATAACCCTTATTCCGCAATTCCATGATTCGTATGAAATCGTTGATATACCTGTCCGTCTTAGCCATGCTGACCGTGGCAATGGCGGCCTGCAGCTCCAAACCCTCCGTCGAACCCGCCATCGCGCACAATGCAGAGGTGGAAGCGAAGGTGGAGCAGGTCCTGAAAGATATGACCCTGAAGGAGAAAGCCGGCCAGCTGGTCCAGCTGACCATCATGACCATCGAGGACGATACCCACGAGGCCATCGACCCGGCCAAGCTCGACAAGATTATCGGTGAATACAAGGTCGGTTCCATTCTCAACGTGATGCACGACTGCGCGCACACCCGCGAGCAGACTGCCGCCATGGTGAAGCAGATTCAGGATAAATCGATGGAGGTGCTGGGCATCCCGTGCATCTATGGCCTCGACATGATCCACGGCGCCTCCTATCTGGTCGAAGGTTCGCTCTATCCCCAGGAGATCAACCTGGGTGCGACCTTCAACCGCGACTATGCCTTCGCGATGGGCCGTGCCATGGCCTACGAGACGCGTGCCGCCCAGGTGCCGTGGGTGTTCTCTCCCGTGATGGACCTGGGCCGCGACCCGCGCTGGCCGCGCCAGTGGGAAAGCTGGGGCGAGGACCCGTACCTTCAGGCAGAGATGTCCCGCATCGAAACCATCGCCATCCAGGGCAGCGATCCGAACCACATTGGTTTCGAGAATTGCGCCGTGAGCCTGAAACACTTCATGGGCTACGGCGTGCCGCTTTCCGGCAAGGACCGTACACCGGCCTATATCGCTGAAAATGACCTTCGTGAGAAATACTTCCGTCCGTTCAAGGAGTGCTTCCAGGCCGGAGCCCTCACTGCCATGGTGAACTCAGCCTCGATCAACGGCATCCCTACGCATGCCAACGCCGTGCTGCTCAGCGGCTGGGCCAAGGATGAACTGAACTGGGACGGCATGCTGGTGACCGACTGGGCCGATATCGACAACCTCTATACCCGCGACCATGTGGCTGCCGACAAGCGCGAGGCCGTTGCCCTCGGCATCAACGCCGGTATCGACATGATCATGGATCCTTACGATCCGGAATGCGTGAATGTGATTGTGGACCTGGCCGAGAAAGGCGAGATCCCGATGTCGCGCATCGACGATGCGGTGCGTCGCGTCCTGCGCCTGAAAGTGCGTCTGGGTCTCTTCGAAAACCCGACCTGGGACTACGAATATCCGGATTTCTGCTGCGAGCGTTTCGCCAAAGAGTCGTATGACGCCGCCGTCGAGTCGGAGGTCCTGCTCAAGAATGAAGGCCGGCTCCTGCCGCTCAAGGGTACGGAGCGCATCCTGGTCTGCGGCCCGAACGCCAACTCGCTCCGTGCGCTGAACGGTGGCTGGTCTTATCGCTGGCAGGGTTCCGCCGACGAATTCGCACCGCAGTACAATACCATCGTGGAGGCCATGCAGCAGCGTTTCCCGCGCGTGACCTATGTGCCGGGCGTGGTATACGACGAGACGCCGTTTCTCTGGATGCTGGACAAGGCGGTGGGCATTCCGCAAGCCGTTGCCGCGGCGCGTGCCGTCGACGTTGTGGTCTGCTGCGTGGGAGAGAACTCGTATTGCGAGACACCCGGCAACACCGACGACCTGAACCTCTCGCCCAATCAGAAAGACCTGGTGCGTGCGCTGGCGGCGACCGGCAAGCCCATCGTGCTGGTCTTGAATGAAGGCCGTCCGCGCATCATCGGTGACATTGAGCCGCTCGTGAAGGCCGTGGTCGACGTGATGCTCCCGTCGAACTACGGCGGCGACGCCCTGGCAGCGCTGCTGGCCGGCGACGAGAACTTCTCCGGCAAACTGCCGTTCACATATTCGAAACACATCCATTCGCTGCATACCTACGACTACAAAGTGTCCGAGCATCGCGAGACGATGGAGGGCTCCTACAACTACGACGCCGTCATGGACGTCCAGTGGCCTTTCGGCTATGGCCTGAGCTACACGACGTTCAGCTACAGCGACATACAGGTCGACCGCGAGTCTTTCAAGGCGGGCGATGATCTTCAGGTGTCGGTGAAAGTGACCAATACCGGCGACCGTGCCGGCAAAGAGGCCGTGCTGCTCTACAGTTCCGACCTGGTGGCTTCGCTGATTCCCGACGTGAAGCGCCTCCGTGGCTTCGAGAAGATCGAGCTCCAGCCCGGCGAGTCGAAGGTCGTGACCTTCGAACTGCCGGCCCATGAGCTGGCCTTTGTCGGTGCCGACGGCAAGTGGCGCCTCGAGAAGGGCGCGTTCCGCCTTGCCTGTGGTGGCCTGGGTGTGCTGGTGAACTGTACGGAAACAAAAGTCTGGGATACACCGAACATTTGATGACTACTAAAACCGAACTTTTTCTGCAAGAGACAGCCGAAGTCCTGAAAGACAACATTCTGGACTTCTGGCTGGGCTTGCGTGACCCGCGGGGCGGCTTCTATGGAGAAGTGCGTGCATCGGGCGAGATCGTGCCCGATGCACCCCGCGGCGTCATCCTGAACGCCCGTATCATCTGGGCGTTCGCCGCGGCCTATCGCCGCCTGCGGCATCCTGCGTACCTGGCTGCGGCCGAAGCGGCCCGCGACTGGTTCCTGGACCATTTTTTCGACCCGGAGTACAGCGGCGTCTACTGGAGCGTCACGGCGGCGGGGGAGCCCCTGGAAAGCAAGAAACAGCTTTATGCCCAGGGCTTTGCCATTTACGGACTCAGCGAACTTTACAAGGCGACACATGACGCCCGGACGCTGGAAGCGGCCATCGACCTTTTCCGGATGACGGAGGCCCATTTCGCCGATCCCGAGAACGGCGGATACCTGGAGGCGCTCGCACGGGATTTCCAGCCGCTCGCCGACATGTCGCTCTCGGCCCACGACATCAACGCCGACAAGACGATGAATTCGCACCTCCACCTGATGGAGGGCTACGCCAATCTCTATCAGGTATGGGCGGATCCTTCGCTCAAATCTGCGCTGGAACACCTGATCGAGCTGACCTGCACGCGCATCATGGGGCCTGACGGCCACCTGCAACTCTATTTCCGGCGCGACTGGCGCGTGCTGCCCGGCGCCGTTTCCTATGGCCACGACATCGAAACGTCCTGGCTGCTGCTGGAGTGTGCGCTGGCGACCCGCGACTTCGCTGTCGTCAACCGGGTGCGGGCGAGTGCGGCTGCACTCGGCAGGGCAGGCAACGAGGGCCTGCTGCCCGACGGCTCGATGCTGTACGAGAAACTGCCCGACGGAACAGTCGACGATTCCCGTCAGTGGTGGGTCCAGGCTGAAACGGTGGTGGGCAATCTCTGGCTTTGGAAATACCAGGGTGACATGGCGGCGGCGGACCGTGCCATCGCCTGTTGGAACTACATCCGCGATCATCTCGTGGACCGGAAGAAAGGGGAGTGGTACTGGGCCGTCCTGCCCGACGGCAAACCCGACCTGGCGAGCCCGAAAGCCGGGTTCTGGAAATGTCCCTACCACAACGCAAGAATGTGTTTGGAAATTATGAATTTGTTTGATTAGATTCTTCGCTTCGCTCAGAATGACAGGATCATCGACTGTCATTCTGAGGAGCATAGCGACGAAGAATCTATAAAAATACTAAACCAATGGCAAAACTCTCTGAAAAAATCGGTTACGCGTTGGGCGACGCCGCCGCGGGCGGCATCACCTGGAAGGTCATGTCCATCGCATTCCCCCTGTTCTTTACCAATATCTTCGGCCTGACCGTGGCAGACACGGCCACCCTGATGCTGGTTGCCCGCCTCTTCGACGTGGTCACCGACCCGATGATGGGCGCGCTGGCCGACCGTACGCAGTCGCGCTGGGGAACCTACCGCCCCTGGCTCATTTTCGGCGCCATTCCCCTGGGCCTGGTCTTCGCCCTGCTGCTGTATACGCCCGAACTGGGGCCTGTGGGCAAACGCATCTACGCCTATTCGATGTACCTGCTGATGATGGTCGTCTATACCGCCGTCAATGTGCCGTACGGTTCGCTGCTGGGCGTGATGACACCCGACGACAACGAGAAGAACCAGTTCTCCTCGTTCCGTATGGTGGGCGCCTACGCCATGGGTTTCGTTACCTTGCTCTCGTTCCCGTACCTGCAGAAACTGGTAGGAGGTACTGAACAGCACCAGTATGCCGTGCTGGGCGCCGTTCTCGGCGGCGTGGCCGCGCTGGGTACCCTGGCCTGCGGCCTGCTGACGAAGGAGCGGCTGAAACCCGTCCGCGCCGAGAAATTCTCGTTCAAGCCCTTCGCCGACCTGTTCCGCAACAAACCGTGGATCTACTTGACGCTCATCGGCATCTGCACCAATTTCTTCAACGGATTCCGCTATGCGGTGGCGGGTTACATGCTGGAATACTGCCTGCACGGTGATGTCACCGTTTCCGGCCTGATCATCAACTATACGGTGTTCATGACCTTCGGCGAAGTGACCTGCATGATTTTCGGCGGCCTCTCGCCCCGTTTCACGAAGTGGGTAGGTTCCAAACGGAAGGCGTTCGCCTGGTCGGCCGTCATCTGCGCCGTGACCTCGATCGCCTTCTTCTTCATCCCGATGGATCCGAAGTACATCTGGCTGATGATCGCCATGGTCATCCTGACCTCCATCGGCATCGGCTTCTATTCGCCGCTGTTGTGGTCGATGTATGCCGATGTGGCCGACTTTGCCACTGAAAAGAACGGCACTTCTTCGACGGGCCTCATCTTCTCTTCGGGAACCATGGCCCAGAAGTTCGGATCGGCCATTTCCGGCGCGCTGGTGGCCATGCTGCTCGGCATCGCCGGCTTCATTTCGGGCACCGATCCCGCGACGGGACAGACGGTCGTCACCATTACGAATGAACCGGCTGTCCAGAAGATGATCTGGTCGATCTTCTCGCTCTTTCCCGCGGCCATTGCATTGCTGATCCTTCTGCTGCTGCGCTTCTATCCTATCAAAAAGTAAGGCCCTTTACCGACATGAACGATTTCGGACATTTTGACGACGCTTCGCGCGAATATGTGATCACCCGGCCCGATACCCCTTGGCCCTGGATCAATTATATGGGAACGGAGGATTTCTTCTCCCTGATTTCCAATACGGCCGGCGGCTATTGCTTCTGCAGGGACGCCAAATATCGCCGCATCCTGCGCTACCGCTACAATGGCGTGCCCATGGATGCCGGCGGTCGCTATTTCTACATCAAGGACGGCGCGAACGTCTGGAATCCGGGCTGGAAGCCGTGCAAGACGCCGTTGGATTTCTATGAGTGTCGCCACGGCATGGGCTACACCCGCATCACGGGTGAGAAGGACGGCCTGAGGGTCAGCGAACTCTTTTTCGTCCCTATCGGTCACCGATGCGAAGTGCACCGGATCCGGCTGACCAACACCGGGGCCGCCCGCAAGTTCTTCCATTTTTACGCTTTTCTGGAGTGGTGTCTCTGGAATGCCTCCACCGACATGGAAAACTTCCAGCGCAACTTCTCCACCGGGGAGGTGGAAGTGGAAGCAGATGCCATCTACCACAAGACAGAATACCGTGAGCGCCGCGACCATTATGCCTTCTATGGCGCCAACCGGCCGTTCGACGGTTTCGATACGGACCGGGAAAGTTTTATCGGACTGTATAACGGCTTCGAGGCTCCGCAGCAGGTGCTGGCCGGAACATCGGGCCAGTCCATGGCCCACGGCTGGAGCCCTGTGGCGGCGCCCCGCTTCGACCTCACGCTGGAACCCGGTGCTACGGAGGAACTCGTTTTTGTGCTGGGCTATGTGGAAAACCCGCCGGAGGCCAAATTCGCGGCGCCGGCTGTCATCAACAAGGCGCCGGCCCGGGAGATGATGCGAGCTTTTGCCAGTCCTGCCCAGGTGGATGCCGCTTTTGCCCGGCTCAAGGCCTTTTGGGACGGACTTCTCAGCCGTTTTACCGTGGAATCGGAAGTCCCTGAACTGGACCGCACGGTCAATATCTGGAACCAGTACCAGTGCATGATCACCTTCTTCTTCAGCCGCAGTGCCAGCTATTTTGAGAGCGGCATCGGCCGGGGCATGGGCTTCCGCGACAGCAACCAGGACCTTGCAGGCATCTGCCACCTGATTCCGGAGCGCGCCCGTCAGCGCATCCTGGATATCGCCGCCACCCAGTTCCCGGACGGCGGTTGCTACCACCAGTACCAGCCCCTGACCAAGCGGGGCAACAATGACATCGGCGGCGGTTTCAACGACGATCCGCTCTGGCTCATCTTCGGCACGGTGGCCTATCTGAAGGAAACGGGCGATTTTTCCATTCTGAAGGAAGCCGTTCCCTTCGACAATCAGCCGGGCAGCGAAGTCTCCCTGCTGGAGCACTTGAAAATCAGTTTCCGCCATGTGACGGACAATCTGGGCCCTCACGGCCTTCCGCTCATCGGCCGGGCCGACTGGAACGACTGCCTCAACCTGAACTGTTTCTCCGACAACCCGGATGAATCCTTCCAGACCACGGAGAACAAGACGGAGGGCAGCCAGGCGGAATCCCTGATGATCGCCGGCCTTTTCGTTGCAGAGGGGAAGGACTTCGCCGTGTTGCTGGACCGCCTGGGCGATGCGGCTGCAGAGGAAGTGCACACCGCTGTGCGCGCCATGGAAGAGGCCGTCCGGCAATATGGATGGGACGGCGAGTGGTTCCTCCGCGCCTATGACTTTTATGGCCGGAAGATCGGCTCCCGTGAGAGCGAAGGCAGCCAGATATTCATCGAGAGCCAGGGCTGGTGCGGCATGGCCCGCATCGGCGCTGAAGAGGGGCTTTGCGACAAGGCCCTGGATGCTTCCGTGAAGCTGCTCGAGTGCGAACACGGCTTGGTCCTCAATGCGCCGGCCTTCTCGCGCTATATCATCGATTACGGCGAGATTTCCTCCTATCCGGAAGGCTACAAAGAGAATGGCGGTATCTTCTGCCACAACAATCCCTGGGTCATCATCGCCGAAGCCATGGCGGGAAGGGCCGAGGATGCCTGGCGCCACTACTGCAAGATTGCGCCTGCCTTCACGAAGGACCAGTCCCTGCGCAAGGTGGAGCCCTACGTGTTCTGCCAGATGGTGGCCGGCGCGGAAGCCGCCCGTCCCGGGGAAGGGAAGAACAGTTGGCTGACCGGTACGGCCGCCTGGACCTGGAAATGTGTGAGTGAATTCATTCTGGGCGTGAAACCCCAGTACGACGGGCTTCTGATCGAGCCCTGCATCCCGCTACGATACGGGAACTACCGCGTGCACCGTCGTTTCCGCGATGCGGACTACGAGATTACCGTGCGCTGCACAGGGAAACCCGGCAAGGTTTTCATCCCTTACGAGCCTGGATACCACGAAGTTGAGGTAGCGATCTGAGCCTGCTTCGGCTTATTCGTGCAGGCCGACTGCGTTCGAGATGGGCATCGAAAAAGCGATGCCCTTTCCCGGCGTGTTGAGGCCGACATCCTGGTAGAGCCGGTGCATCACGTCGTCCTTGATGTCTTTGGGGACGATGACCCAGAGTATTTCCTTGTCGGGCTGGATGGAAATGTTGTAGAATTCCTCCGCCTCCGGGTTGGCCGTGCCGCGTGCGCGGAGGATGGTACCTCCCGTGGCACCGGCCTTTTTGGCCGCTTCCATCGCCTCGACGGCAAATCCTGCATTGACGATGCAGGTAATCAATTCGTATTTGATGTTGTTCATGATTGGATGGTGCGCTTGTCGTTGCTTAAGAAACCGTAAACCAGGGTGCCGATCAGGCTGGACAAGGGGAGGGTGAAGGCAATGCCGCCGCCACCCTTGAGATTCGTGAAGTTATCGTCCAGGGCTTCCAGCAGGTCTTTCTCCTTGTCTTCCCGGACAACGCTGATGATGGCCGACCGGTTCGACTGGTTGAGGCCCAGGTAGTCCATGATGGCCTTTTCCGAAGTGCCGCTGGCCGGTACGGTCAGATAGAGGTTGGCCTCCATCGACTGGATGAGGTTGGTGTAAAACCGCACCTTGTCGCTGTGTACGATGGCGATGATCAGCTCCAACTTGTCGGGAGCAATGTTCTTGGCGATTCTTTTCCCGGATTCTGCCATGGCTACTTGAAATAGATGATTTGTTCGTCTTCGTCGGCCAGGATCTTCTTGAGGGCCGACTTTCTGCGGGCCCGCTGGTTCATGACCGCCCGGAAGCCGAGCATCTGGATCGTGATGAGCGGCGTCATGGCCACCATGGCCACGATGCCGAAGGCGAGCGAAAGTACTTCAGCTTCGCCCCGGAAGGCGACGCAGGCGCCGATGGCCATCGGGAGAATAAAGCTCGAAGTCAACGGGCCGCTGGCCACGCCGCCGGAGTCGAAGGCGATGGCCGTGTAGAGTTTCGGTACGTAGAAGGACATGCCGAGCGACAGCAGGTAGCCCGGAATGAGGTAGTACAGCAGGGAGAAGTCGTAGATGATGCGCAGGATCGACAGGCCGATGGAAAGGCCCACGCCGATGGACAGGGCGGTCATCATCTGCCGGCGGCTGACTTCGCCGTTGGTGATCGCCTCCACCTGCAGGTTGAGCACGTGTACGGCAGGCTCGGCCAGCACCACTACGCAGCCGATGACGAAACTCAGCGCGATCAGGACATACTCGTTGTAGGCCGTCAGATGGATGCCGATCTTATAGCCGATGGGCATGAATCCCACGGCCACGGCGGTCAGGAAGATGACCAGCCCCAGGAAGGTCAGCAGGATGCCCATGCCGATGGCGATGAGCTTCTTCGCGGGCAGTTTCAGGATGGAATACTGAAGGACAACGAAGAACAGCACGATGAGCAGCAATGACCTGCCGACGTCGTGCGTGACTTCCAGGACTTCGTCCCAGATGCCCCCTTCCAAGATACGCGTCATGGAATAGTCCGGAACCTGGTAATCAAGGCTGCCCTTCGAGAAGATCGACAAGAGCATGACGGCGATGATCGGGCCGATGGAGCACAGCGCAATCAGTCCGAAGCTGTTTTCATTGGCGCGCCGGCCACCTACCGTCAGGGCAATACCCACGCCCAGCGCCATGATGAAGGGCACGGTGATCGGGCCCGTGGTGACGCCGCCCGCATCGAACGACAGCGGCAGCAGGTCACCGTTGCCAGAGCCGAAAAGCAGAGTGGACATGGTGAAGAGCACGAGGTAGAAGAAAAGCAGCAGGCTCGTCAGGTCTATCCGGCGGATGATCTTGCGCACGGCCACCAGCAGGAAAAAGCCCACGCCGAATCCGACGGTCACAATCAGCACTTTGCCGTTCATCAGCGAACTCACCTGTTCGGCGAGGACGGAGAGATCCGGCTCGGCGATGGTGATCATCACGCCCATCAGGAAGCTGACTATCAGCAAGATGGCGGCTTTACGGCTCTTGGTGAGGCCGGCACCGATGAAGTGGCCCATCGGGGTCATGGCCAGGTCGGCGCCCAGATTGAACAGGCCGATGCCGATGATCAGTGCCAGCGCAGAGAGTCCGAAGACCAGCATCTCTTTCCCCGTCAGCGTAACGAGCGGTGTCAGCGACAGGATAAAGACAATAAGGCCGACTGGCAGCACCGACGTCAGGGCCTCTTTGAGTTTCAGATATAGCGCCTTTCCCATATTTTACAAAGTTAGTAATTTTTCTTTGGGATTCCAATGGGAAATCAAAACACGGGACCTTATCAAAGCGGATAGATGTCCGCTCCGACGAAAGCAATGAGATCCTGCGGGGCGAGCTTGAGCTGGAGCCCGCGGATGCCGGCGCTGACGTAGATGTAGTCGTAGAGCAGGGCGCTCTCGTGGATGAAAGTGGGGAAGGGTTTCTTCATGCCGATGGGCGAGCAGCCGCCGCGGATGTAGCCTGTGGTGGGCAGAAGTTCCTTGACGTGCAGCATCTCGCAGTTCTTGTTGCCGGATATCTGTGCCGCCACCTTCAGGTCGACTTCGAAGTTGCCGGGGATCACGCAGACGAAAAAGCCGTTGCGGTCGCCGCGCAGCACCAGGGTCTTGAACACCTGCTCGATGTCTTCGCCCAGCTGCTCGGCTACGTGCTGCGCCGCAAGGTCGCTCTCATCCACCTCGTAGGGGACGAGTTCATAGGCGATACCGGCGGCGTCGAGCAGCCGGGCCGCATTGGTCTTGGACACGGGATCACTCTTCCTCGCCATGGTCGTGCAGATCGGAGAGGGTAAGCACCAGCCGGAGGACCTGTCCGTAATTGGCCGTGCCTTCCGCGATGCGGTTCTGTTTCAGGAAAAAGTTGTAGAAGCGGTGCTGGAGCTGCGCAAGCCAGTCCCAGCGCAAGTCCGCCCAGTGAATCTGCGCAAGTTCCCAGTCCGCATAGACTTCCGGGATCAGCGTGTCGGCCCAGGCCTTGAATGCTTCCTGACCCAGGATGGAGCGGAGGTTGCCCCAGGTGTGCCGCAGCAGCATGAACCAGGCGCTGTACCGGATGGCGGGGTTGTCGGATGCGCGGCAGGCCTCGAAAGCCCAGAAATTGGCTTCGGCTTCGTTGCTGACACCCAGGACGTGGGCATATTCGTGTGCGAAGAGGAAAGGATATTCGACCGGTTCTACGTCGTAGTTGAGGTGCATCTCGTCGAAGGCGGGACCGATGAAGCCCAGCACGCCCACGGCGGAATAGAGCCGGTTGAACAGCATTTTTTTCGGATGCTGCCAGTCTCGCGGCTTGCAGAGGCCGCACTCCGCGGGAAGAGCGCTGTACCAGGCCTTGACTTCCCGTTCCACGACGGCCGGATCGATGCTTTCCACCTCGCACCAACTTTCATTGAGCTCTTGCGCGAAGATTTCCAGAAATTCCTGGAATTCAGCTTCTTCGTAGGGCATGGGTGTGGTGCCGGTGCGGGTGTAGATGTCGCTGCGGAAATAATTGAAGCCCCAGCCGAGATAGAGCCAGGCGATCAGGCCGGTCACCAGAGCGGCTTCCCCCAGCAGACAGCGCCACCATTGCTTGCGACGCCGGATGGCACGGACGAGAATCCACACGGCGGCCACGACGGCGAGCACCACCACGATTTCCGTAAGAGAATAGCGGAAGAACCCGGCCACCCGGGTCAGGAAGGCCGACAGGCCGGGATAGACCCGGGTCGCATACCATTCTCCCCAGGGCATTACTTGAGGATGCTTTTGAGGATTTCCGTCGTGACTTTGCGGGTGGCGCTGTTGACGGCGGTCTGGGTGGCTTTCTTTACGACGGAGCCGCTGCTCTTCTTGGTGGAGGAGCTGCTCTTGCCGCCGAGACTCTTGGCGATCTGCGTGCCGGCACTGCGGGCGAAGCTCGTGGCCGCGGCTGCGATCATCGTGCCGAGGATGGTACGGCCGATGCCGCTCTTCTTCGAACTCTTTTCCTTGGCCTTCTGCTCTTTCTCCCGGGCCTTGGCTTCCTTTTCTTTCTCCAGGGCCTGGCGTTCCTTCTCCTTTTCTTCCTCCAGCTTCTGGTTGACCTCGGTCAGCACTTCATAGGCGCTTTCTCGGTCGAAGGAACTTTCGTATTCCTTGAGTTTGCGGGGTGCGGCGGCCTGGATGTCCATGCGCTGTCCGGGGGTGATGGCGCCGATCTGGCTGAGCGGGAAGAGGATCTTCGCACGCTCCACGACGCAGGGCGCGCCTTTCTCGTCGAGGAACGAGACGAGGGCTTCGCCGGTTCCGAGGTCGAGGATGGCGTCTTCGGTCTTGAAGGAAGGATTGGTACGGAAGGTCTGGGCGGCGGCGCGCACGGCTTTCTGGTCCTGCGGGGTATAGGCGCGCAAGGCATGCTGGACGCGGTTGCTGAGCTGGGCCAGGACACTGACGGGCACGTCGCTGGGCACCTGGGTGATGAAATAGATGCCGACGCCCTTGGAACGGATGAGGCGGATCACCTGCTCGATCTTGTCGACGAGGGCCTTGGAGGTGCCGTCGAAGAGCATGTGGGCTTCGTCGAAGAAGAAGACGAATTTGGGCAGCTCGAGGTCGCCGACTTCAGGGAGTTTGGCATACAGCTCGGTCATCAGCCACAGCAGGTAGGTGGAGTACAGCTTCGGGTTCATCATCAGCCGGTCGGCGGCCAGGACGTTCATCACGCCGCGGCCGTCCTCCACGGCGAAAAGGTCTTCCACGTCGAAAGCGGGTTCGCCGAAGAACTTGTCGCCGCCTTCGCTTTCAATCTGCAGGACGGCGCGCTGGATGGCACCGATGCTGGCGGCGGCGATGTTGCCGTACTCAGTCGTGAACCTGGCGGCGTTCTTGCCGACGAAGTCGAGCATCAGTTTCAGGTCCTTGAGGTCGATGAGCAGCAGGTTGTTGTCATCGGCGATGTGGAAGACGGCGTTGAGCACGCCGGACTGGACTTCGGTGAGTTCCATGAGGCGGGCCAGCAACTGAGGGCCCATGGCTGAAATCGTGGCGCGCATGGGGAATCCCTGTTCGCCGAAGACGTCGAAGAAGCGGGTGGGGCAGCCTGAAAACCGGGGGTTTTCGATTCCGAACTCAGGCATGCGTTTCTCGATGAAACCGCTGAGCTTGCCGGGCTGGCTGATGCCGCTGAGGTCGCCTTTCATGTCGGCCATGAAGCAGGGGACGCCGGCCTGGGAGAAGGTTTCGGCGAGCACCTGGAGCGTGACCGTCTTGCCGGTACCGGTCGCTCCTGCGATCAGGCCGTGGCGGTTGGCCATCTTGCCGACCAGATTGATGTTTCCGTTGTCGCTGTGCGCGATGTAAAGTTTTCCGTCCTTGAGCATAATATGTGATTTTTTTACTTGTCTTAATTTGCCATCCTCATTTTGAGTCTCATTTGAGGATGGATGTCCGTTTTTCATTGTCCCATCCTCATTTTCGGCCTCATTTGAGGACGGCTATTCTTCCTCATGCCGGGATTTCTCCGGAATCTCACTTGTCATGCCCGGCTTGACCGGGCATCTGGGTTATTCGTTTACTTCTTCTGCGGCTTGTGCCAGGCGCTCTGGAAGTTGCTTCTCGGACCGACTCGCAAGCGAGTCTCCCTCCCAAAGCCAGGGCTTTGGGCCCCTCCCGCAATCAACCGCGGGTGGTTAGGGTCCTCGAAGCAACATTCCACCCGCGCCATGATGGCACAATCCTTATCGTCTATTAAATGAACTTCAAACAGCCGCCGTCGGAGGTGACGTCGAGGGTGACTTCACGACCGAGGTAGAGGCTGTAGTTGGGGTGCGCGTGGCCGCAGTCGAAGCCGAAGAGCACTGGCTTGTCGGCAGGCATATATTCGTGGACGAGGTCCAGGGCCTTGCGCTGCCACTTGTCTTCGCCGCTGGTGTCGGTGAACTGGCCGATGACGATGCCTTTCGGCCGGGCAAAGAAACCGCCCTGCTGCAGCGTAAGCAGCATGCGGTCGAGATTGTACATCCGTTCGTCGACATCTTCGATGAAAAGGATGCTGTCTTCGTCAAGGTGATTCTCCCACGGCGTGCGCAGGCACGAGACCACCAGGCTCAGGTTGCCGCCGACCAGGCGGCCCCGGGCTGAGCCCGGGACACTGTAGTCGTACGGCGCCGTCCGGTAGCTTTTGATCTCGCCGAAAAGGGCTTTGCGCAGCGATTCTTCGCTGATCTTCGAATCCGGGCCGGCATCCGGTCCAATCGTGCTGGGCATCGCCCCGAGGATCGACTCGATGCCGCGGCTTTGCAGCACCGCATGGAAAACCGTGATGTCGCTGAATCCCACGAGCCACTTCGGATGCTTGTCGAAGAGCGACAGGTCCATCTTTCGCACCGTGCGCATCGAGCCGTAGCCGCCGCGGAACGAGATGATGGCCTTCACCGCAGGGTCGAGCAACATCTCCGTCAGGTCCGCCGCCCGGTCTTCGTCGCGGCCGGCGAACTCGCCGGGCGCACTGTCGTACAGATGGCGGCCGGTTTTGACCTGCAGTCCCCACGATTCCAGCATTTCTTTCCAATACAGGGTCTGGCGGCTCTGCTCGCTCAGACTCGAGGCCAGCGCCACGACGGCGACGGTGTCGCCCTTCTTCAAAAAGGCGGGACGTAAATATTTCTTCATAATCCCCAAAGTTAATCAAAATAAATGGTAAATTTGCATACATGAAGAAATTCAAAGACCTCATCGCTCCCTTGGTCATCGTCGTGGCCGGCATCCTCTATTTCCTGTTCGGCCATGACCGCACCGAAACGGCTTGCGACACGGATGACCCGGGAACAGAAATCAATACGACCGTTCCCGCCGGGATCAGCGGGCTGCTCGAAATTCCCGCCGCACCGAGCGGCCGCCTCGTACAACACGGCGCGTATGTGTCTTCTTACAATACGGAGACCCTGATTCCCAACTGGGTGGCTTACGAACTGACGGCCGCGGAGACGGAGGGCGACCGCTCGCGCGAAGGCAAGGAATTCCGCATGGATCCCCAGTTGAAGGGCGTCCGGCAGGCCATGCGCGAGGATTATGCCGGCTCCGGCTGGACCAAGGGCCATCTGATGCCCGCCGCGGACGCCGCGTTCAACAGCACGGCGATGGGGGAGACCTTCTATTTCACCAACATCTGTCCGCAGGATGAAACCCTGAACGCCGGCGACTGGCAGTATCTTGAGAAACGCGTGCGGCAGTGGGCCAAGCGCTATGGGAGTGTCTGGGTCGTGACCGGCCCCATCGTGGGCGAAAACCGCTACGGTACCATCGGCGAGCGCGACGTGGTTGTGCCCGACGCCTTTTACAAGGCGCTACTGATCCGCAAGAAGAATGGATCTTACAGCGCCATCGCTTTCGTCATGGACAACGATGACGAGCGTTACTATCTGAAAGACTGCTATCTGAACATCAACGATCTGGAGAGCCTCACCGGTTTTGACTTCTTCCCGGCTCTCGACGACAAGATCGAAGAAAAAGTCGAATCCACCGTCCGCCTCTCTGACTGGGGATTAAAATAATGAAGATAATATGGTTATACTGATCACAGGCATTTCTTCAGGCTTCGGGCTCGCGATGGCGCAGCGGCTCTGCGCCGACGGGCATACAGTGTATGGAACGGTACGGCGGGAGGTGGAACAGCTGCCCGGCGTGCATTACCTGCGGGCGGACGTGCGTGACACGGTATCCGTGCAGGCCGCCGTAGAAGCGGTGCTGGCCGCGGAAGGCCGTATCGACGTGCTGGTCAACAATGCCGGCATGGGCATCGGCGGCCCGGTGGAATTCGCTCCGGAAGACGATGTGGAGCTCCAGATGGATACGAACTTCATGGGACAGGTACGCTTCACCCAGGCCGTGCTGCCCGCGATGCGGCGGCAGGGGAGTGGCAAGATCTTGTGTTTCAGTTCGATCGGCGGCGTGATGGGCCTGCCGTTCCAGGGTTTCTATTCGGCCAGCAAGTTCGCCATCGAGGGATTTTGCGAGGCGCTGCAGATCGAAGTGCGCCGCCACGGCATCCAGGTCATCCTGATCGAGCCGGGTGACTTTTCGACCGGCTTCACCGCGGCGCGCATCAAGCAGGTTTCCGAAGAAGCGGCGGCCGCCTATCCCAGCCTGAAACAGTCGGTGAACAGTTTCGAGAAAGACGAGCAGACGGGCTTGAGACCCGAGTACCTGGCTTCAAAAATCGCGAAGATCGTCCGCAGGAAGCATCCGAAATTCCGCTACGTGATCGCCACCTTCATCCAGAAACTCTCCATTCCCCTGAAACGCATCCTGCCCGCCCGCACCTTCGTGCGCCTGCTGTCACTTTTTTATAAAGTAAAGTAAATTCCCTTTAAGACAGACGATTACGTACAAATGGGAGACTATCGGCCGTACTGCTGCATCAACGACAGCGCGGCCGAATTTCCCGTGTCAGAAACGATCTGAAGTATTCCGCTCACCCTCCGGACCTTCGTCCATATCGATCTGGTTTTGCCCGACGTCCACACGCCGGACGAGTTGAAGCTGGTAGTCCGTATCGGGAACAACCGGCAGCAGGTGGAGGCTGGTGCTTTCCGGCGACCGGCTGGGATTGGATTCCTTGCTGTCGGAGCATCCGGAGCTGAAGAAACACTTTTCGGAGCCCCTCTTCCTGGAAGATTTCAAGCCAGAAGAATTGTTCGGGATGATCGATGTGTCGTGCCGGTCGTTCGGGCTGCATCTTTCACCGGAGGCGCGGCAGAAACTGGAGATGTATGTGCTCTACAAGTACAATCATCGCGGCATGGGCTTCACCAATGCGCATCTGGTCAACCAGTTGTTCCGGGACCAGATCTCCGACTATCTGGAGACGGAAGAAAGCGGGAAGTTGGAGCTGGCTGAACAATATGCTTCGGAGCAGGACTTTCAGATGTTGTTGATCACGCATGTCGAGATGATCATCGATCTCGACGACCTGCTGTTTTATTTCCGCGAAATCGCCCTGCCGGATCCGGACGAGGACTTTTAGGCGACCATCCGGCATTCCGCCGGGAGCGACGCCTGAAGGGGTTCCGCGTGCCACACCATGACCGATCTGCAAGCCTTGTTGAATCAGTGGAAAAAGGGGTGGGAGAGCAACTGAAAGACGGTTGGAAGAAGGTATGCCGATGGGGGAAAGCGACACAAGCCGTTCATCTATTCCGTCTGTGTCACGAAAAGCCGCGTGGCGCGCGACAGCGTTTCGGCCGGGAAGCCGCCAGATGCGCAGATCTAATCAGCTGATAATCAACGTTCTTTTTGATTGCCTCCTGCGCCTGAGCCTCATCTCGGAGGTAGGTGCAACGAAATCGGCCTCCAAATAAGATGGGAGGCCGTTCGCTTTGCGGCAATTTGGCGAAAAGAATCTGCCCCTCCAACTCAGGTATGACAAGGTGTCCTGAAACCATTCGCCCTGTGCTTTACATCGATCTTCGGACTGGCCCCGGCAGGGGATTCAAGACACGAAAGAATAAGTTACCCTGTTTTCCTTTGTGATTATCTTTTGTGTAATAGCACGGGAATTGTCTTTTAGATTATCAGATTGTCGATAAAATCATTTTAACTTTGCCTAAAAATAAGGCAAAGAAATATGAATCTGAAAGACATTCTGACGACACAGTTCAAGATTGCAGAAATACCGGTGGATGAATATCGTTCTGTTGCGAATTATATCAAGACGGCCGAGGCCTTCAGTCGGAATATGTATCGTCCGATTATCATTGTAGACCTTTATCGGAAGAAACAGATTTACCGGAGTGGCAATTTCTCTTTCTTCGTCGGCAGGAGTTATGAAGAGAGCAAGAAAAATGCATATCAATTCTACCTGGACGCCATTCCGGAAAATGAATTGAAGGAAATAGTGACAGTTTTGCGAAAAACACACGAATTATTCCTGTCCTTTCCCATTGAAGAACGGTCAAACCTGATACTGTCTTATTATTTCCATGTGATCAGTGATGGGAAGAAAAGACTGATCTGCCAGAATATCACACCGCTTGCCTTGACGGACAAAGGCGAACTCTGGCTGATCCTGTGTACTTTCTCCCTGTCTTCCCGTAAACTGCCGGGGAATTTCATCGTAAAACGACATAATGATCCGGACTATTTTCAATACCGGCCGGATAAAGGTGTCTGGTATCACAAGGAAGGAATCATGCTGACTTCTGTGGAAAAGGATATTCTGCTTCTCTCGTCGCAAGGATATACGATGAAAGAAATCGCGGTGGCCTTCGGCAAGTCGCAGGATATGATAAAAGCCTATAAACGCGTCTTGTTCTCCAAACTGCGTGTCAGCAGCATAACCGAGGCTGTTTTTACGGCCATCAATTATAGTCTTTTATAATAGTTTCGCTGCGCAAATCAGGGTCTTGCGCGACTTCCCCCCGGGGACGTATTAGACATGAATAAGGCCCTACAGGGAGAGGCAAAAATTCCTATCTTTTGTAATATCTTTTGTGTCAAATAATTATGTGAATAAAAAGGATAGTATTTTTGAAAAAAATGCCACATCATTCTTTTCAAGATACTTTCTATGAAGACATCAAAGATTCTTTCGGTTTTTCTGCTTCTTGCAGCAATGGTTGCCTGTTCAACCAATCATTCCATTACAATCAGCGGCCATGTTGCATTCCCGGATCCCGATATGGATATGGTCCTGATTTCCATGAAAGGCCATGTCAGGGATACGATTGCCGCCGTTTCCCCGGACAGCGACGGCAATTACAAAATAAAAGCCGTCATCGATGACCCCGGCGTGTATCTTTTGGACTGCGGTCATTGGCAGTCCGTTTCCTTATGGGCCGAGGATGAGGACATGGTCATTGACTTCAGAGGGAGGGACACGGCCAGGATAATCATTAAGAATCCTCCTTTCGTAGCCATTAGGGGCAGTGCCAAGAATGAGATCATGAACGATTTGAATTATAACAACCATCGTAGTTATCAGAACATGATCGCCATTTCCCGGGCAACTTACAAAGACGGTATCTCATCTGCCGAAGACAAGAGCAGAATCTCTGCTGAACTATACGACGCAAATGAGGCGGACCGGGATGCCCGACTCCGCTATCTCATTGAGAAATATTCGGGTTCCACGAGCGTGCTTGCTGCGATTGAGCAGCTGCATGTGATAAAAGATGAGGAGTTGATCGAGTCTGCGATGCGAGAGGTCCTTGCCGCACATCCCGGCTACAGGCCGGCAATATCCATGATGGAAGAAATAACTGCCAAGAGAGAAAGAATCAGAAGGATGATGCCGGGACAGCCTGCCCCTCCGTTCACCTGCACCGCCGCCGACGGCAGTGAAATCGGCCCCGCATCTTTTAAAGGAAAGATTCTCCTGATCGATTTCTGGGCTTCCTGGTGCGGGCCTTGCCGCCAGGAGGTGCCTAATTTAAAAAAAGTGTATAAACAGTTCAGGTATCAGGGCGTGGAAATCATGAGCATTTCGATAGACAGTAAGGAAGAGGCGTGGAGACAAGCGCTTGAAGAAGAAAAAATGGAATGGCCGCAAGCCATCGCCTCGAACAATGGCGTTGAGGTCATGGAACTGTACCAGTTCAGCGGAATACCCTTCATCCTCCTGCTCGACAGAGAAGGAAAGATAGTTTCAAAGAACCTGCGGGGAGAAGCTGTAGAGAAGGCGATTGCCGAGCTTCTTGCCGAATCCTGACGAAAAAACATCACATCTTAAACAATAGACAATCATGAAAAAAATTCACGTTTACGTGCTTGTGGCACTTTGCTGTGTGACGGCGGTGCTGCCGTTGTCCTGTTTTAGGGAAAAAGAGGAGACCATCGGAATTCTTTCCGCCTCTTTCATCATGCGTACCGGACAGTCGCTCGAATGTTCCGTCAACCAAGACATGCATATCATCTCAAACGCGAATGATCCGGTGGAACCAGGCATGGCGCCATCGATGTACGTCATGAAGATTACATACACTTCCACCATCGGCTCTACCGTCTACTATAAAGGCGCGGTACTTGAAAGCAGTGTCACCGAAGTTGATCTTTCCGAACCTGTGATGCTGACCGTCGTAAAGGAAGAGAAACAGGTTCAATATACGTTGCAGCTTGTTGAAGATTCAAATGACAAGAGCCAGAACGAAGGAAAGCGCATAACCGCAGACATGAGAACCAGCGGCTTCCCGGACTGCGCCTATTTTGACATCGCTTACTTCAAGGACAAGTTCTTTGCGATTACCTCGTCATACCCCGAGGGAACGGCCGAAGAGAATCCTGCATTCTACAATGTCTACAAGTCCGAGGACGGCCTGAACTGGACGAAAGTGGATACTGGCATCAAGGTGGTAGGCGCCTATGGAGCCCGTCTGCTTGTTTTCAATGAAAAGCTCTGGGCATTCGGCGGAGGACGATTCTATGGAACGGATGAAGACGGAAACGCTCCTGAAACCATGTGGGGCATGTTCCCGGACATTTCTCAACTGTTCCTCTGCTCCACCTCTGACGGCGAAACCTGGACCAAGGATACCCCGGTCGATGCAAGTGGTGCCCTTGGTGCATATGTCGACAGCCGCCTGTTCATACAAGGAAACAAACTCACGTTATATGGCGGTCTCGGTTGTGTCTTCGGTCAGATTCAGAAGTCTTTCAGTCTGGCGAACACCACGGACGGTATCACATGGAATGCCTTTGAAGGCGTTGATAAAGAGAGCATGCCGGCCAAAATGTCGTGTTATGCATTGTATAATTTCAAAGGGAAACTATACGTGGCCGGCGGATTCCAGAATTATATCGATGCTGATCCGAAGAATTCGGGATGGTATCATGGCGAGGTATATGGTTCAGTTGACGGAGGTCTGACTTGGAATGAAGAAGTAGCGGACGCGGGTTTTGGCAAAATGTGGAACATGCGCGTGGCAGGAACCACCGATGTACTGTATATGGTCGGGGGTGAGTATTTTGCCGAAGGGGAAGAAGGACGTACCCTGAAGGCTTCCAATAAGGTTTTCCGTTCTACCGACGGCGTCCATTGGGCTTCACTTGAAGGAGAAGTGGCGATGCCCGAGTTCTTCAAAGGCAGGACCCGCCCCTGTCTTGTGCCGGTTGGCGACATGCTTTGGATATTCGGCGGACGTGGAATTACAAATGGATATTATGGCGGCATTGACATCAAAGACGAAATCATTTTTGACACCTGGAAAAAGAAAATAAAATAGAAACTGTGTCAGATGAAGAAAATTCTTGCAGGATTGTCCGCAATGATTCTTATTGGAACTGTAGCCAGCGCTCAAATCCGGGTCACAGTCTCCGGTACAGTGACGGACAAGCATTCCCAGCCGCTTGTCGGAGTGGTGGTTTATGAGGAAGGTACCACAAACGTCACATACACCAATGAAGAAGGGCATTATACGATCACTGTGAATAAGGATGCTTTTCTGATTTTCTCTGCGATCGGTTTCGATAACTGGAAACAGCCGTGTTCCGGCCGGAACAAAATCGACGTAATCCTGAAAGATGACGACGATTTTCTACTTTCGGAGGCCGTTATTACGGGCTACAGTACCCAGGACCGCAGGAGCATAACGGCCGCAATGGCAACCGTGGAACTTCCTCCCGTGAAAATATCCGGAGCGTCGCTCGACCAGATGCTCGTGGGACAGGCGCCGGGCGTGTTCGTGTCCACGTCCTCCGGCGGCTTGGGTTCGGCGAACCTTCTGGTCATCAGGGGCGTGAGTTCTATTATGGGCGACAACAACCCGCTGTATGTAATCGACGGGGTTCCCATCTATGGAACGGACCGTAACAGCAATATGACGAGTACGACGGGAGGTGTCATCAAGGGTTTTGCCTTCGGCGGCATGAGTACGGGCGGCGGTTCTCTTGAGTACGATCCGTCTTTCATTGAACAGGGGTTCGAAAAGAATCCGCTGTCTTTATTGAATCCAGATGACATAGAATCCATAGAGATTCTGAAAGACGCATACGCCACCGCCATTTATGGCTCGAGAGGGGCGGCCGGCGTGGTGCTGATTACGACCAAGAAGGGCTCCCGGGACGATGCAAGGGTGACCGTCAATTACAGTATGTCCTTCGACCGTCCCCTGGGCAAGATACCTGTCCTCTCCGGTGATGAGTATGCTAACATCTATTCGCTGTATTATCCCGGCTCGGGGTACAAATTCAAGGCCGGCATCAACACCGACTGGGTAGATGCCGTCACCCGCACGGCCGTAAGCCATGACATGTCGGCTTCCGTGACCGGCGGGACCGGCAAAGTGAATTATTTCGTCAGTATCAAGTATTCCACGAATCAGTCCTATGTCATCAATAACGAGATGCGGAGTTACAGTGCGCGCATCAACCTTTCTTCAGAGGTGAACAAGTACTTGACCGTGGGAGCGAACATGTCAATGGCGAAGCAGGACAATGACGCTGTCGAAGCTTCAAAAATCTACAATCTCGCCCTCAAGAATGCTCCCAATGTCCCTGTCTATGAAAACAACGGCGAATACCATTACGGTTTCAGCCCGTACAATTCGATTGGTTTTGTCGATGCATACAACCCGGTGGCCAGTGCGTATGACAACATCTGCACGATAAAAGACATGCGGGCCATCGGCAACGTATTCGGCGAGTTTAAACCCTTCAAGTGGCTTATGCTCAAATCAGAAGTCGGCATGGATTTGAACAATGGAAAAAATTATACGAAGAAGAAAGAACTGCCTGCCTCCATCGCGTCCAGCATCCCTAACAATCATGCGTCGGAGAGTATCAACGAGAATTTCCGTTTCGTGAGCAACAATATCGCAAATGTCAATTTCGAATTGAAGAACAAAAGCTATCTCCAGGGAGTCATAGGACAAAGTTATGAAATGTCAGACGAATATACCTGCGCTGTTTTCGGCTCGGATTTCTTCAGCCCGCAGCTGGTCGGGGTGGGGGCGGCGCAGAGTAAACGGGTAACTTCTGCCGGAAGCAGGAAATGGGCGCTGTTTTCGGTCTTCGCCCGTGCGAATTATACGCACAGGCAGAAGTACATTGTAGGAGTCACCTACCGGATCGACGGGTCTTCCCGATTTAACAGAAACCACCGTTTCTTGAGCACACCTTCCGTATCGGTGGGCTGGCGTCTGTCTGAGGAACCGTTCATCCGTAACGCGGCACCGTGGATAGACGATCTCAAGTTGCGCGCTTCCGTGGGTTGGCAGAGCAAAGATGCTTACAACAGCTACTATGGGGCGCAGGCCACGTATGTGCTGACTTCCCTTGCCTATGGCGGAAATATCTACCTGAGGACTACGCAGCCGGGCAACGTCAATCTCGACTGGGAAAGAACCATCACCTACGATGCCGGTTTGGACGGCTCTTTTTTCGACCGGAGACTGACTGTCGCCTTCGACTGGTATTACCGAAAGACGATGGACATGCTCTTTCCTTCGGATGTCCCGGCATACACGGGATACACGAAGCAGGACCAGAACATCGCCGACATGCAGAATAGCGGCGTCGAATTGCGGGTGGTGGCCACTTGGTTGCAAAAAGGCGACTGGGTCGGAATGTCTGCGCTGAACCTCTCCCACAATACCAACAAGATACTGAAGCTGAATTTTGAGGGAGACCAGCTGGACCAGTTGAATACGACGTTCAAGTATTATGCTGTCGGATGTCCGGTAGCACAGTGGTATCTTCATGAGTGGGCGGGTGTTGATCCCGAAACCGGCAATCCGCTGTGGCGCTATTCGGACGGAACCCTCAGCCCGGTACCCCCGGCGGCAGACTGGAAAGATTCCAACAAAAACAAGAAGGTCATGGGAACGGCCCTTCCTGCCTTTTATGGCGGCCTCACCCATACTTTTTTGTTCAAAACGCTGGAACTGACATCCCTCTTCTCTTTTTCCGTCGGCGGAAGGATCATCAACGCGACCAAGGCGGACCTGATGATGTATACCACGGTCAATGCGTTCAATCTTCATAAAGATATCTTGAAGACATGGCAGATGAAAGGACAGGAGACGGATGTGCCGGCGTTAAGGAACAGCTCGATAATAGGGAATTACGACTATACTTCAGCTGTTACGACGACCCGCTATCTGGAAAGGGGGGATTATTTGCGACTCAAGCGCCTAGAGCTGTCTTGGTCGATGGGACCGAATCTGTTGAAAAAGACCCGGGTTTTCAAGCAGTTCAAGATATACGTCCTTGCTACGAATCTTTTCACGCTGACGAAATATTCGGGTTTGGATCCGGAGGTGAGCGCTTTCGGTTCTTCCGTGATTTCGTCCGGTTATGATTACATGACGATGCCACAGTCGCGCAGTTTCCAGATAGGTACGAGAATCACTTTTTAAAGTCTGACCATGAGAAAGAACATCATAGTATTGTCTTCTATCCTGCTCCTGGGTGCATGCAATCTGAACCTGGCCCCGGAGAATGTTTTGGTAGACCAGACTGTCTATTCCAATCCGAAGACCGCGCAGGCGGCACTGATGGGGGCCTATGTCCGGATGGCCGTTTTTCTGGCGGGTGCCCCGGAGGACCAGAACAATTACAGTTATCCCTCGTTCTGCTGGATGGCCGGTGACTTGGGGACATATAATCTGAAGGCCCGGGACGGGGGTTATTCTTCGTACACGGCGCTCGAAGAAGGGATTTATGACCACAGCGTCCGGGACGGAGATATCCTGAGTTGTTGGCTCAAAGGGTACAATGCGATAGATTATGCCAACAATGTCATCGACGGAATCCAAAGGTATGGGGACATGAATGATCCCGTGAACCGGGAACTCGTCGCTGAGGCCCGGTTCTTAAGGGCTTTTGTCTATTTCAATCTGCAGAAGATGTTCGGGGATGGGGCCCTGACGGGCAAAGGGGAAGGACTGGGCCTTATCCTGAGGGACAAGCCCTATGACGGATACAATCCGGACCAGATTCAGACGCGTGCCTCCGTTTCGGAAACCTGGCGGTTTATCATCAACGATCTGGCGGAGGCAGCGGAGTTTCTACCCGGGAACCCCGGGGCTCCCGAGTCCCGGTTCAGAGCTTCCGCTCCGGTGGTCAATGCCCTGTTGTCCCGGGTATACCTCTATATGGGCAGTTATGTGAACGACAGGGAATGCATGACAAGAGTCATTGACATCTCAAGGGCGTTGCTTATGACCGGGGATTATTCGTTCAATACCCATGTAAGTGCGCTAAGAGAGATATTCCCGCTCAACGCTTACGACAAGAGCCTGTCTTCTTCCTATCCCGATCCGACGTCCCGGTCTCCGGAAATCATATTCTATCAACCCAGCCGCATCAGCACAGAGCTCTTCCCGAACGGCATTAGCAGTCCTTACTTCACAAAGAAAATGTTGCTGGTGGAACCCGGCTGGGTCGCCGGTACATATGCGTCCGGGGACCATCGTGGCATCCTCGAAGGTTCGGTCGCCGGCCTTGTCGGCACCGGCAGTACCAATCACTATCCTTCTGATTTGACGAGTCTCAAGTATTCGAACAACGATGGCTACGACGACGTCGTTTTCTTTCGTCTTGCGGAGGTGAAACTGAATCTGGCGGAAGCGCTTGCCAGGCGGGACGGCATCACGGAAGAGGCACTCGGCCATCTGAATGATGTCCGTTGCAGGCCGTTTCTGGAGGAGGATAAGCCGGTTGCACTTTCAATGTCAGATTTTTCAAGTACGGAATCCTTCATAGATGAAATACTGGAAGAGAGGAACCGGGAACTCGCATTTGAGAGCCACAGACGCTGGGATCTCATCCGCAGCGGCAAGGCAATTCGGAACGAATCGCTTTCCGACGGCATGAAAATCCTGCCCATTCCCGACTATGAAGTAAACATCTCGAAGGGAAAGATTCAGCAGAACAGTGCTTTCAGATGACATATCCTTCCTGCGATGAACTCGATCACGGCGAAAACAATGCCAGGCGGCTGTCCCGCGAAGTGCACCTGGAGGAGTTCAGCGGAGTGTTCAGGCTTGTGGAACGTATTGATATACAAGATGGAGGGTCGCCAGACCACCAACCTCTTCAACCGACATATAAAAAACGAGCATTATGAAAAAAAACATTATTTAAGGCAGCGGCCTGGTTGTCAGGGGTGACAAATCCGCCAACGTCACGAACTGATATTGGGGAAACAATATGAAGAGGATCGGCGTCCTGGAAATTACCGTCAAATAAGATTATTGTAAGCTGAAAGCGACCGGAAAAGATGATGATGGAAAGGATGTGACCGTGACGTGGAAAGGCCCGATGAAAAAAGATCCGACTGATTATTAGTTTAACATTCAGAAAAAATCAACGAGATGAAAAAGTCAATCATTACCCTGGTGCTGATAGCATGCGCCGTGATGCTGGTTTCCTGCGGAAACAACGGCAACAAGAATAGCGAAAAGACTCAGGCAGAACCTGCCGCTGCTGCGGCTTCGCCCAAGTATGAGAGCGTGTCCGATGTCACGGGCGACAACTACGTGGAGCTTGTGAAGGCACTTTGCGGTGTTGACCCCAATCCCGGTGAAGGGATGACCCTGGATAAAGCATACGGCAGCCCAGGCAATGCCAACTTGAAGTTCAAAGGAGCCAAAGGCATTGAGGAGCGAGACCTGCAGAAGTTGTACTTTGAGCGCTGCAAGGCCGCTGCAGATGGCGGGACCGTGTACACGCTTGTGGCCGATGGCGCCAATGGCATCCAGAAGGGCAAACCTATTGCGAACTTCGAAGACTTCAAAGGTGTGAACTGGGTTTACGAATACAAAGGGAAACTTGTCAACTGCGCCGTATCCAAGTATGGCGGCATGAAGAGCCTCGACACGTTTGAACTTCGCTTCGGACGTTAAGAGGAAGCCTCAGGTCATTGCGCTGCTCTTCTCCGAAAACTTCCCGGAAGACACCGCCTGGAGAGCATTTGCCAAGGTATACACCCTTGGTTAGTGTCATCATTGCGGATTTCGGCGAAGATATCCCATTCTAGTTAAGGTTTCAAGCCTGGATGGCAGCGGACAGCAATGCCGCTTTATCAGTCAAAAGGCCATACCTGGGAGCCATCCTCCAGAATCCGGTAAACTGCTAAATATAATGCTGCCGGATAGATGACTTCTATATGGTATTTGTTCCCGTGGTAGCGTCCCAATCCGTGTGTCTGGAGCCTGATATTTGGCGGATTGCCAAAAAAATGTTAAATTTGAAAGATAGCATTTTCCAGCCACACAGCCATGCCCACCACCTCCCCAACCCTTCCGCTTGAACGCGAACTCGCCCAACAGATCTGCCAGGCCCTGCAGGGGTCGGTGGCAGAGACCATCCTCAAAACCGCAAAGGACGGCTCCGGTGACGAATACTGGAGCAGCCGGATGGAAGGCCACAGCATGAAGGTGGACAAGGAGATTTCCGCGAAGTCCGCCGCCTCCCGTATGCCCAAGGGAACAGCCTGCTTCCCGGTGATGTGATTGAAATGCTGAAATGGTACCGGTCAATAAAACAAGCTCAAACACGATGAAACGACTTGTAATAACGGCTGTCCTTTCTGTTTTGCTGATCCCCTTATACGCAAGAGAGTACCAAGTCCTTGGCCCGCAAGGAGGCCTGGCCCTGAAAGTGAGTCTTCCCGCAGGGTTCGATCCTCAGACAGACCGCTGCCCGATGGTCATCCTGATGCACGGGATTTTTTCCAGCAAGGACTATAATCCCATGCCCTCCATTGCCCGGGGGCTGGCCAAGGCCGGGATTGCTTCCATCCGCTTTGATTTCAACGGCCACGGGAAGAGCGAAGGCCGGATGCAGGACATGACAGTCGAAAAGGAAATTGCCGATGCAATGGCCATCTGGGAATATGCAAAAGCGCTGCCGTATGTTACGGAAATCAGCATGCTGGGACATTCACAGGGAGGGGTCGTCGCCTCCATGACTGCCGGCAGGCTGGCCGACAAAGGAGAAACCGTCAAGGCACTGGTGCTCATTGCTCCGGGAGCCGTTATCAAGGATGCCTGCCAGGGCGGCCGGTTCTTCAACGCCCGCTTCGACCCTGCCGACCCGCCGGAGTATATCCGCTGCTGGGGCATCATGAAGCTCGGGAGAGATTATCTTCTTTCAACACAGGAGCTTGACATCTACGGTAAAGCATCGGCTTACAAGGGTCCGGTGCGCATCCTGCATGGTACAAAGGACAGCATCGTCCCCATGTGGTGCAGTGAAAAGTATCTGGAGACCTACGGCGGCCAGGCCGAACTCATCGAGGTTGAGGGCGAGAATCACACCATCTCCCGCCGGCGAAAAGAAGTAGTAGGTAAAGTGGTCGAGTTCTTTACTGCTGGTTCAGAAAAGAATCATTGAAGAATAATATGAGTTTGAACTCCCGGGAATCGGGCTTATGATGGCGTACTGAATGAGAGGCACCAAGATTATTCTGATTCTCGGGCTGCTGGCGCCCTGGGAGGTTTATTAAGCGGCCGGACAGAACGGCAATCCGGCCCTGCTGAACCGTTACGGCAAGGAACATCATAATACGACAGGGGAGTGGTGGAACGAGCGGGGAAGATACTGGGAATTCTGTCTCTTCGACTGGAAGAACCTTTACAACCATCCCTGGCGCAGCCGCCCCATCTGCCTCTACAACCTGTGCACCCGCTTCGTCCAGCATGTCCCCGGCGGCATGACCCGTTGGCTTTTCAAGGAATTGTGAAAAAATTCCTATATTTGCACGATTTAAATGAAAAGCCGGGGCATGAGCTTGCGACAATGGGATTCCATCCTCAAAAAAGCCCGGAAATGAGTATGGCGGCCCCGGACGACAGACGACACGAAAAATGTATTATCATAAAGAACTGTAAAAATGATCATTGAAAAAGTATTTGCAAGAGAAATTCTTGACTCACGTGGCAATCCGACCGTGGAGGTCGATGTGACCCTCGAAAGTGGAATCATGGGCCGTGCAGCCGTTCCCAGCGGCGCCAGCACCGGTGAAAACGAAGCCCTTGAACTCCGTGACGGCGACAAGTCCCGTTACCTGGGCAAAGGCACTCTCAAGGCCGTGGCCAACGTCAACGAGAAGATCGCGCCCGTGGTGGAAGGCATGAACGTCCTCGACCAGCGCCTGATCGACAAGACCATGATCGACCTCGACGGCACCCCGACCAAGCAGAACCTCGGCGCCAACGCCATCCTCGGCGTCTCGCTTGCCTGCGCACACGCAGCCGCCAACTACCTCGATATTCCCCTCTACCGTTACCTCGGCGGCACCAACGCCTACACCCTCCCCGTCCCGATGATGAACATCGTGAACGGTGGCGCGCACAGTGCGGCTCCGATCGCCTTCCAGGAATTCATGATCCGTCCGGTCGGCGCATGCTGCGAAAGAGAAGCCATCCGCATGGGTGCCGAAGTGTTCCACAACCTCGCCAAACTGCTGAAAGCACGCGGCCTCAGCACGGCTGTGGGTGATGAAGGTGGTTATGCGCCCAACTTCGACGGCATCGAAGATGCACTCGACACGATTGTCGAGGCCATCAAGAAGGCCGGCTACGAACCCGGCAAGGACATCAAGATCGCCATGGACTGCGCCGCTTCCGAATTCGCCGTACAGGAGAACGGAGAATGGTTCTACGACTATCGCCAACTGAAGAACGGAACGAAGAAAGATCCGAACGGCAAGAAACTCTCGGCCAAGGAGCAGATCGACTACCTCGAGCAGCTCATCACCAAATACCCGATCGACTCCATCGAAGACGGCCTGGACGAGAACGACTGGGACAACTGGGTGAAACTCACCGAGCGCATCGGCGACCGCTGCCAGCTCGTGGGCGACGACCTCTTCGTGACCAACGTGAAGTTCCTGGAGAAGGGCATCAAGATGGGTGCCGCCAACTCCATCCTGATCAAGGTCAACCAGATCGGTTCCCTCTCCGAGACCCTCGACGCCATCGAGATGGCCCACCGTCACGGCTATACCACCGTCACGAGCCACCGCTCCGGCGAGACCGAGGACACCACCATCGCCGACATCGCCGTCGCGACCAACAGCGGCCAGATCAAGACCGGCTCGCTGAGCCGTACCGACCGTATGGCGAAGTACAACCAGCTGATCCGCATCGAGGAGCAGCTCGGCGACTGCGCGAAATATGGCTTCACGAAGCTCCGCTAGATTCTTCGCTTCGCTAGATTCTTCGCTTCGCTAGATTCTTCGCTTCGCTAGATTCTTCGCTTCGCTCAGAATGACAGAGGGTGTTCAAAATGACAGTCATCCTGTCATCCTGAGGAGGCGGAGCCGACGAAGGATCTAAAACAGCCAGTAGGCGATAAAGCCTACGACGAGGGCCGTCAAGCAATTGATGGCCTTCGCTCGTATAAAGGCGCCTTTAGACTCGGCGAGCAGGGGGAGGGAGGCATGGCCGTCCTGCGAGATACAGCTGGCGATCAGCACGGGTGCCGGAATGACGCCGGCTGCGAAGAGCGTGACGAAGATCAGGTGAGGCCCCGACTCGGGGATGATGCCGATGAGCGTGGCGAGCACGATCATCAGCGGGATATTGTTGCCGATCCAGTCGTTGATATCGACGAGTTCCGTGATGATGCCCAGCAGAACGAGCACGCCGAAGGTCCATGCGAAGATTTTCAGCGCGTGGCGCGCAATCACGTGGTGCCAGAGGTGTTCTTCCACGAAATGGTCGGTTCCGAAGGCCACCACGACCACCATGATCAGGCTGATCGCCGCGAAGAGCATGTTCATCCAGTCTTCGCTCAACAGATTGAATCCATGGTCGTCGCCGGCGCCGCCTTCGTGCTCATGTTCGAGCATGCCGGTGGCCAGCGCCGCGATGTACAGGGCGGTGCCGATGAAGAGAAGAAGGCGTTTCCAGTTGAAGAAGTGCCGTTTTCGGCTGTTCTCCGCAGGGTTGTGTGCGAGTTCGTGCTTATGCTCGTGTCCGTGTTTGTCCTCTTCGTGGATCTGCATTTCGTCACAGGTCTTCAGCGCATAAGGTTTCATGCCCAGTTTCGGACCGGCATAGTCGATCAGTACACCGACTGCGATGCCGATGGCCAGGATGAGCGCGGAGATCCAGAGCGCCTTGCCCGGGAAGAGCGTCAGCATGACGAACGCTTCGTCGCCCGAAGTGGCGATGAGCATCGCCACCAGCGCGCCGAAACTGATCATGCCGTGCGAGAAGAGCGACACGGAGGCGAAGCCGCCGATGCAGCCGGGAATCCAGCCGAGGAAAGCGGATAAGACGATTTGCCCGAATTTCGTCTGGCGGAGCCGGCTGAAAAAGCGGCCGCCCGAAGAAATATTCAAACTCTCAATCATCATCATCATCATCACCACCATGCCGGTGATGAGCACTGCTGCCCGAAGGGCATCCAACAGAATATCGGCTATGTCCATAATCAGCCGCAAATATACAATAATATTTTACGCTGTGCTTCATCAAGCCGAATTCTGCAATCACCGCTCCCGCTGTCCGGAAAATTGCGACAACAGCCGCAATTTCTTGGTTTTTATGCTACAGCGCTACTGTTTTTCAGTGATGTTGGCAAAGCGTCCCCAGATTTCATCGCGGCGGTAGGCTTCGCCTGTCCCTTTCGGGACAATAATTGCGGTTGAATAGTCCTCGAAGGTATTCTGCCGGGCGGTCGGTGGCACCAAGCTGGAGAGCGTGAGCGATTCAAGCTTCGTCCCATCGACAAACACACTGTCTGCAATGGCGGTAAGACCGGCCGGCAGGCTCAGTTCGCGCAGCGAAAGACATTTCCCCAAGGCATACGTATCAATGTACTCCAACTTGGCGGGCAGATGGCATTTGGTGAGCATCGTGCAACCTTTCAAGACCCCTTCGCCCAGGTGTGTCATTTGGTCGGGGAATGTTACCTCCGTGATCTTGGTGTAGGAGAAGGCATAGTCTCCGACGCTCTGCAGCGAGTTGGGCATGACGATGGACGTTAAGCTGCAGCAGTTGTAGAAGGCTGCTTCGTCAATGGAGGTGATACTCTCTGGAATGTTGACGGTAGTCAGGTTTTCACAACCATAGAAAAGAAATGCGGGAATGTTCTCCAACTGAGCGGGAAGATGGCATGTGGTGAGGGACGAGCACAGTTGCAAGGTTGAGCTGCCAATCCGGGTCATCTGGTCAGGGAATGTCACTTCTTTCAGCTTGGTGCACATATCCAGGGCTGCGTTTCCGATACTCTGCAGCGAGGAAGGCAGGACGATGGACTCCAGGCCGATGCAGTCACCGAATGCCACAGGGCCGATTTCGGTCAGCCCCTCGGGCAGTACAAGGTCCGGGCCTAGTTTCTCATCATATTGGAACGCCCAGCCTTCTATCTTTGTCAATGTGGAGGGGAAATGGATATCCGTGAGGCTGCTGCAATATGCGAAGGCTGCTTCCGGGATGGTGGTGATGCCCTCTGGCAATGACACGCTGGTTATGTCGTCGCAGTATAAGAAAAGTCCAAACTCAAGGGCAGTCAAGGGAAAGGACTTCCCGCCGTATTCTACGATTCCCGGTATCACGACTTTGCCTTTCGGCTTTTCGTAGCCCTTCCAAAAGTCTGCGAGATTTTCAGCAAGATAACACGGCGCTACAGCTGTGGCTGCCTGAGATGCCTCGTCTATCACGTAGTACAATGTCTGCCCCTCATAAGTATAGGGGAACACTTTTCCGTATTCTATGGGTTCCCAGTGTTCGCAGGACGTAAACAGGGTGGCGCAGCAAAGGGCGGCTGCGAGCGCCGTGAGCATCTTTTTCATATTTTTGAGTGTTTGTTATTTATTTCATCTAACAGTTCGATATTCTCTTGGATAAATTTTCCCAGGGCAGCATTTTTTTCGCCAATTTTCCACCGCTGGAAAATGATGACGGCAACCAGCATCAGTATAATGACGATGATGGCGGCTGCCAGGGCTACGGTGATGATCATGGTAAAATCCATACGCTTTGCTCATGTAATCCGTTTGCAAAGGTATGCGAAGAGGGGTGGCCCGTTGTGCCACCCCTACAAAACATTGTGCCAATTCTGCAAAATCTACTTTTTGGCCGCTTTCCGGTATTCCGAAGGGGACATGGAATATGCTTCGTCGAAGAGACGGTAGAAGGTGCGTCGGGAGAGGCCGCAGAGTTCGGCGATGAGGGCTACGGAATCAGAAGTGGTGGCCAGCAGGCGGGCTGCGTAGCGCAGGCGGTAACCGTTGATGAAGTCGGTGGGTGTTACTCCGGCGCACTCGCGCAGGGCATCATAGACATAAGTGCGGTTGGTACCGGCCAGCGTGGCCAGCGTATCCTGGTTGGTGTCCGGATTGGTGAAGACATCGGGACTGCTCATGATCTCGCACAGGCGGCGATAGAGCAACTCGCTCTGCGAAAGCGTATCGGCCTGTCTTTCCTGAAGGGCTGCGCGCTCATCGGCTTCGGCCTTCTCCTTCTGCTGGATTTCCTGATACAGGCTGCGGTTCTTGGCCTCCAGCGCCTTGTTGTACTTCCAGGCGCGTACAAGGAGATAACCCACCAGCAGGATAATGATGATGGCCGAAAAGAGGATGATGCGGTGAACGGCCAGCGAGTGGCGGCGACTGGTGATTTCGGCCTCTTTCTGACGGATGACCTCCTGCTGCTCCATCTCCATCTTCCGCTCCTCCCGGTGGATGGAATCGCTCAGGTGACGCATGCGGTCGGCGTATACCATGGCCTCGTCCGTACGCCCGGCCTTTTTCAAGGCCTTGTACTGGCTCATCATGTAATTGTTGATGTAGGAGTTGTTGATGGAGCTGCCCCGGGCAATATAGAGGGAATCGGTCTTGCGGAACAGGCGGATGGCCTCGTCATAGCGACCGATTATCGTGAGGTAGCGGGCTTCGGCCACCAGATCATAGGGCGTCAGATCGGGAGCTTGCCGATGCTTCTCATAGAGAAGCTCGGCCTTGTCGTAAAGGCCATTGGCGGCATAGGTCAGGGCCTGGTTGATGGTGAGGTTGTTGTTGCGGACGTTCAGGACGCGCTCCGGCATATCGGGACAGCGGGCCATACGGGCCAGGGTTGTGTCACCTTTTGCCACCAGGGGCAGCGCCTTTTGGGGTTTTCCCCACTCCAGGTAGAACTCCGTTGTTTCCAATACAGCCATGAACAGGGCATCTATCACCCAATAACTATCGGGATGTATGACACCGTCCATCATGAGATCGAGGCCCTCCAGATAATAGCGTTCAGCCTCTTCCATATGCCCCATATCCTTCTCGCAATCGCCTTTGATGGTGAGTGCGCGACTCTTTATCCGCAGGGCCACCTGCTCGTCCATGCCGCCTTTGTCCACGTCGGCAATCATTTCATCGGCCAGATGGAGGGCTTTTCCCCATTCACCGCTCTTGTTCAGCAGAGAGATAAGATTGAGAAGGGCCGAATAATAGTTGACGCCTTCGCTCCTGAGCAGGGGGCTATGCTTGATTTGCTCGCCGTAGAAAATAGCCAGTTGCGTCTTGCCCATTTGCGCGTAGACATTGGACCGGATCAGATTGGCCGTAGTTTCCGAAAACACGCCAACCCGCTCCGCACTGTCTACCCGCGCCAATACTTGTTCCGGGGCCGAGAATAATAAATCCTGGAGCTCGTACTTGAGTTGGGTCGCCTCCTCGCTGCGGTCCGGCTTTGAGCAGCTCACGGTTAACGACAGAACCGCGACCGCGGCTGTCAACAGGATGGTATATCGGCATTTCTTCATAAGAAGGATTCCCCAAAAATACAAATATATTGCTTCCTCGAATTATCCCTGCCCTTGAGAAGGAGGCGTAATCCATCCGTCGGCGGGGTTCCAGGCGCTGTGCTTCAGTGTGCGGACATAGAAGCGGCCGTCGCTGCGCACGTAGAGTGTACAGCCAATGAAACAGAGCGCATCAACGCGGCGGGAAGGGAGGGTGAGGATGGCGCGTACGCGGCCGTTCTGGTCACAGACCTGTACGCCGAAGGGCGTGGCTACAAAGAGATTGCCCAGGGCGTCGAACGCCAGGTCCTTGGCGATGGCACCGGTCAGCGTGTGATTATCCGGGTTGTGCAGCCAGTAGAACTGCTCGCTGGCCGAGCGCTTGCCGTCCGGGCCCATCAGAGAGCTGAGCAGCCAGTTCGAGTGGGGCTCCGCCGCGACTTCCAGCTTGCCGGAAGGATAGCGCAGCGTAGTGACGGGATGCTCGAGACGCCTGCGCACCTCCTTCGGCAAATCCCGGGGCGCGATTTCCCGCCAGGAGGCTTCGCGTTCAGCACCCTTGCCAAGAAGAGACTGCAGCATGTCGTTGCGCGATTCGCCGGCCTGCACGGGCGCCGGCCAGCCTTTCCAGAGCCAGCGCATGGCGTCGGGGAACATTTTCGTGCCGTGCCAGATGCTGTGTCCGCCGCGGTCCCAGTGCGCCATCACTTCGTAGCCTGCGAAATCCAGCGCCGATTCCATGAGCAGGTTCTGCTCCCACCATTCCCCGAAAAGCGGATTCCACGCGTCTTTCAGGCCGTCCTGCAGGAAGATGCGCAGCGGCTTGGGCTCGCACTTGCGGATATACGCGGGGTAGTCGTTGCCGCCCCGCATGGCCACGTAGGTGCCCACGGAACTGTAGACGCGGTGGAAGAGGTCGGGGCGCTCCCAAGCTGCCGTGAAGGCACAGATGCCGCTGCTGCTGGCGCCGGTGATGGCCCGGTCGTCAGGATTGTGCGACAGGCGGATACGGCGTCCGTCCGGGGTGACGAGCCCCTCGGTCATAGGCAGGATCTCGGTTTCAAGAAAGCGGGCGAAGGTGTCGTCGGTACGGTCGAACTCGTTGCTGCGATTGTAACGCAGCACGTTGCCTTCCGCATCGTACGATACGCCCGGCTGGACGAAGACAGCGATGGTGACGGGTATCTGCCCGGCGGCGATGAGATTGTCGAGCACGGTGGTGGCGTTGAACAGGATGCCGTCGAGGCCGACAAGCAGACAGGCGGGCGTGGTGCCGTCGTACTGGACGGGAACGTAGACTTTCCATTCGCGGCGGGTCCCGGCGTAGATCTTCGAGTCGGTCCATTCGCCTTCGAGAATCAGGCCCTTGAGCGAATCGGGAACGGGCGCGAACGCCGGATCGTCGGGATATTGCGCGTTATGCCGCAGTTCCTGCGCTCCCGACGGCGTCTGAGCCAGCAGGACGACCAGCAGGACAATCAACCTTTTCATAATTCTTTGATATAACATCTTGCCCGCTTGTGAAGACGCGTTTCAAATCGGTTCCACATGTTCTGGACGCTGTTGTTTTCTTCCAGTTCGCGCGTCGTTTCCAGGTATTTGATGCCGTAGCGGGTGATGGCAGGGGCGACTTTGTCGAAAATCATCGCATTGAGTCCCTTTCCCTGGTACTCCTCCTTGATGCCGATCAGCAGCAGGTCGAGCGTGTCGTTGTGCCGGATGGCGTGGAGGATGTGGCACCAGCCAAAGGGGTAGAGTTTGCCGCGGCATTTCTGCAAGGCTTTCGACAGGGAAGGCATGGCGATGCCGAAAGCCACGACTTCGTCTTTCTCGTTGAGGATAATCGAAACGAAATCCGTGTTGAGAGTCGGTACGAACTGGTCAATAAGGTCGTCTACCTGCTCCTTCGTCAGTTCGGAAAAACCGTGGAGATTACGGTAGGTTTCGTTGAGTACCGGGATGCACTGCGGGAAATAGTCGACCATCTGTTTCTTGGTGTCGATTGTAGCCTGATGCAAATGGTAACGCTGGGCGACCAGAGCGGCCGGACGGCTGAACCACGCTTCAATGTCGTCAGGCATCTTCACGCTGTATTCCACCCAGTCTGTGTCCTTTGTGTAACCGCGTCGCAGCAGTTGGGGTTCGTAATAAGGGAAATTGTATTTGCCGTAGGCGGTGGGCAGCTCGTCGAAGCCCATCACCAGCACGCCCGAGGTGTCGAATTCGAGGAAGCCCAGCGGACCGTTCATTTTCTTCATGCCTTTCTCGCGCGCCCATGCCTCCACGGTATCGAAGAGCGCGTCCACCACATCGTTGTCGTCGACGAAATCCATGAACCCGAAGCGGGCGTAGTCCGTGCCCGTCTTCTCGTTGTACTGGCGGTTGATGATGCCGGCGATGCGGCCCACGATGCGCCCTCCTTCATCGAGCGCGAGCCAGTATTTCCCCTCGCAGAATTCGAACGCATGGTTCTTCTGTTGGTCAAGCGCATCGAGATCGCCTTTTTCGAGCGTTGGGACGTAGTAGGAATTGCCCTTGTACATCTCGTTCGGGAAATGAACGAACTGTCTGCGTTGTTTTTTCGTCGTTACTTCTTGGATCGTTACTCTCATAGTTTATGTTTATCTTTCTTTTTTCATGTCTTCGCGCAAGGCCGCACCGGTAAACGTGCCGGCTTGCGCCAATTCTTCGGGCGTTCCTTCGAACACCACTTGCCCGCCTGCTTCACCCGCATCCGGCCCCAGGTCGATCACCCAGTCGGCGGCACGGATCACGTCGAGGTTGTGCTCCACCACCACGATGGAGTGTCCCCGGTCGACCAACGCCGCAAACGCGGCCAGCAACTTCTCGATGTCGTGGAAGTGCAGGCCCGTGGTGGGCTCGTCGAAGATGAAAAGAATGGAGCCCTTGGCTTCAAAATCCTTTCCCAGGAAAGAGGCCAGCTTGATACGCTGGCTCTCGCCGCCGCTGAGCGAACTGCTGTTCTGGCCCAGTTGCAGGTAGGAGAGGCCCACGTCCACCAGCGGCTGCAGCCGTTCGGCGATGCGGCGCGCCAGCGGCTCGGGCTGGGCGCGGAAAAACGCGATGGCTTCCTCCACGCGCATGTCGAGCACGTCGCTGATGTTCTTGCCCTGGTATTTCACCTCCAGGATGTCGCTCTGGAAACGCCGGCCGCCGCAGGCCTCGCACACCATTTCCACGTCGGCCATGAACTGCATGGGGATGTGGATCACGCCTTCGCCCAGGCATTCGGGACAGCGGCCGCCGTCGATGTTGAACGAGAAATGCGAATGTCCGTAGCCGTTCATCCGGGCATAGGGCTGGTCGGCGAAGAGCTTGCGGATGTCGTCGTATACCTTCAGGTAGGTGACAGGATTGGAGCGGGTGCTCTTGCCGATGGGGTTCTGGTCGATGTATTCGATGGAGGCAATTTTGTTGAGGTCGCCCCTGAGTTCCCGGTAGATGCCGGGTTTGCTGCCGATCTGGTTGAGCTGGCGGTAGACGGCGGGGTAGAGGATGTCGCCCACGAGCGAACTCTTGCCGCTGCCGCTCACGCCGGTGACCACGGTCAGGCAGCGCAGCGGGAACTTCACGTCAATGTTCTTGAGGTTGTTTTCCCGGGCGCCCGCCACTTCAATGGCATACTTCCAACTGCGTTTCCGGGCAGGGACGGGGATGCTGCGCCGGCCCGAGAGATAGTCGAGCGTCAGCGAGCGTGCGCCGCTCGCGATGCCTTCGGCGATGGTTCCCTGGAAGACCACCCGGCCCCCGTTCGAACCGGCGTAGGGGCCGATGTCGATGAGCTGGTCGGCCGCGTCGATGATGTGACGGTCGTGTTCGACCACGATGACGGTGTTGCCCAGGTCGCGCAGACGCTGCAGGACCCCGATCAGGCGCTGCGTGTCGCGCTCGTGCAGGCCGATGCTGGGCTCGTCGAGGATATACATGGAACCCACCAGGTTGTTGCCCAGCGAGCTGACCAGGTTGATGCGCTGGCTTTCGCCGCCGCTCAGGGTGTTCGACGGACGGCTCAGCGTGAGGTAGCCCAGCCCCACCGATTCGATATAGCCCAGACGGGAGCGGATCTCGCGCAGGGGCCTTTCGGCGATCGTGCGGTCATACGCGTCCAGTTCCAGCTGGTCGAAGAACCGCACCAGCTCGCTGATGGGCATGGTCATCAGTTCGTGGATGTTCCTGCCGCCAACCTTCACGTAGAGGGCTTCGGGGCGCAGGCGCGAGCCGCCGCAGGCATGGCAGGTGGTCTTGCCCGAGTAGCGGCTGAGCATGTATTTGTACTGGATCTTGTAGCGCTGGCTCTCGACCCACTTGAAGAAGGGGTCGATGCCGGTGAAGAATTCGTTGCCGCGCCACAGGGTCTCTTTCTGTTCGGACGTAAGTTCGATGTAAGGTTTGTGGATGGGAAAATCGAACTTGTAGGCGTTCATCACCAGCTCGTCGTTGAGCTGCTTCATCATCTCGCCCCGCCAGCAGGCGATAGCGCCCTGATAGACGCTCAGAGTGGGGTCGGGGACCACGAGCGCCTCGTCGATGCCGATGGTCTTGCCGTAGCCGCCGCATACGGGGCAGGCGCCCAGCGGGCTGTTGTAGCTGAACAGATGCTCGCTGGGCTCTTCAAAGCGCATGCCGTCGGCTTCGAAGAGATTGGAAAAGCGGCGGACGCCGGCCTGTTCGTTCCAGACGCAGAGGTAGCCGCCGCCCTGGGCGAAGGCGGTCTGTGCGGAGTCGAGGGCCCGGCTCACGGTATCTTCATCGCGGGCCACGGTGAGGCGGTCCACCAGCAACATCCATTCGTCCTGAAAGTCCTCCATGTGTTGCAGGGCTTCGTCCATCTTGGCGATGCGACCGTCGCATGTGGCCAGGCGCGAATAGCCTTCTTCCTTGAGGCTCAGGATCTTTTCTGTCCTGCTGCCTTCCTGCCAGCGGATGTCGGCCAGCAGCAGGGCCGTGGAGCCTTCCGGCAGCGCGGTGAGGTAATCCACGACGTTGCGGGCAGTGTCGCAGCGGACTTCCCGGCCGGAGACCGGCGAATACGTCTTGCCGATGCGGGCGAAGAGCAGGCGCAGGTGGTCGTAGATTTCCGTATTGGTTCCCACGGTGGAGCGGGGATTGCGGGTGTTGACCTTCTGCTCGATGGCGATGGCCGGCGGAATGCCGGAGATCAGGTCTACGTCGGGCTTGCTCATGCGGCCCAGGAACTGGCGGGCGAAGGAAGACAGGCTTTCGGCAAAACGGCGCTGGCCTTCGGCAAACAGCGTGTCGAAGGCAAGCGAACTCTTGCCGCTGCCCGAGATGCCGGTGATCACCACCAGTTTCCCGAGCGGAATGTCCAGGTCGATATTCTGCAGGTTGTTAACCCTGGCGCCTCTTATGTGTATCTCCTTTGTCTCCATCTTTCTGTCTGGGGGCCCAGCTGACTTCAATCACGCGGTAGGGATAGTTCTCGCGCAGGCGCGCCGCATTCGGGCAGTTCTCCCGGTGTATCTTGATGCCGTCGCGGATGGTCAGGAATCCGAAGATCGGATCGCCATAGGCCGGCGTGCAGCATTTGGCAGGTTTGAGTTCAACGCCCTTGAGCTTGCGGTCGATCATGAAATCGCCGCTGGCGGTACTGGCCCTCCCGGCCTGGACGTTTTCGGTCTTGGTTTCGACAGCCGTCTCGGTCTCCAGCTGGCGGGTCAGGAAATCCTTGACGATGGCCACGTCGAGCTGCCCGTTGCCGATGGCGCCGAAAAACTCGTTCAGCGTGTTGAACTTGTTTTTCCGGGCCAGCCGGAAGAGCTCGGCATCAGAGATCACGAGCTTCCAGTTCTTGAGCCGGCGCGCCAGCAGTTCCTTGCCGATGGCCGCACGGGCGTTCTCTTCTTCCTTGAGCTTTTGCTTGATCTTGCTGCGGGCCTTCGAGGAGACCACGAAGTTCAGCCAGTCGGCGGTCGGTTTCTGGTTCTTGCTGCTGATGATCTCCACCACGTCGCCGGTGTGGAGCTTTTCCCGGATCGAGCACATCTTGCCGTTGATGCGGGCGCCGGTGCAGCGCAGGCCCAGGTTGCTGTGGATCTCGAATGCGAAGTCGAGCACGCAGCTGCCGGCGTGGAGCTGTCGCAAATCGCCGGTGGGCGTATAGACCAGCAGTTCGTCGAGGGACAGGGCGGCGTGTTCGTATTTCTCCTCGTCGTCGCTCTGCATCAGTTCGCGGACCTGGTTGAGCCAGTCGGTGAGGCGGTCGCCGCCTCCGCCCTTGATGCCTTTGTACGACCAGTGGGCGGCCTGGCCCTTTTCGGCGATCTCGTCCATGCGTCTGGTACGGATCTGCACTTCCACGGGCAGGCCTTCCTTGGTCTGCACGGTGGTGTGGAGCGACTCGTAGCCGTTGTCGCGCGGCTTGGAAATCCAGTCGCGCAGGCGGCGGGTGTCCGGGGTATATTCTTCGGTCACCAGGGAGTATACCTTCCAGCAGAGGGCTTCCTCCTTGGCGTGGTCCGGTTCGCAATCGATGATAAAGCGCATGGCGAAGAGATCATATACCTTGTCGAAGGTGATCTGCTGGGTCTGCATCTTCTTCCAGATGGAATACGGACTCTTGGTACGGGCCTTGAGAATGTAGCGGATGCCTTCCTTGTCGAGTTTCTCCCGCAGTGGATTGATGAATCGCTCCAAGAGGGCTTCCCGCTGGGGCTCGGTTTCCTTGATCCGGCGGACAATCTCCTTGTAGCGCTCGGGCTCGGTATATTTGAGGAAGATGTCTTCCAGTTCGCTCTTGATGCGGTACAGGCCCAGCTGGTGGGCGAGGGGGATGTAGAGCATCATCGTCTCCATGAGTTTCTTCGTCCGCTTGGCGGGCGGCAGGATGCTGATGGTGCGCATCACTTCGAGCCGGTCGGCGAGCTTGATGAGAATCACGCGCGGGTCGGTGGAGTAGGAGATGATGAGTTTGCGGTAGCGTTCCTCGTCGAGGTTCGTTTCCTGCAGTTGCACGTTGGAGATGTTGTTGAGGCCCTCCACGATCTCAATGATGTCGTGTGGATACTCGGCGCGGAACGATTCCAGCAGCGGGGTCTTGTTGAGTTCGGACACGTGGTGGGCCTGGAAGCGGTTGGCTTCGTGAAGGAGGGTGGCGGTGACGGCGTCGGCGCGCAGGCCGATTTCCTTGCACACGATGTGGGCCACGCCGAGCGGGTGCTCGATGAACGGGCTGCTGTTGCTGCGCATCTTGCCCTGCAGGGCTTCGGCAGCGGCTTCATAGGCCGAAAGCACCATCTTTTTCTCGCGCTCGGAGAAGTCGCTCAGGATCTCTTGCAGTTTCTTGGGTAACATCATCTCTTTCCGGCTAGGGTTTCCAATGCCCGCATCTCATCGCGCCAGCGCGCAGCGGCGGTGAAATCCAGCTGTGCGGCAGCGGCTTCCATCTGCCGGCGGGCGGCGTCGATGGCGGTTTTCAGTTCTGCCTGGCTCATGCGGGCGATCACGGGGTCTTCCTCGAGGAAGCGGGCCCTGTCGTCCGGAGCGTCGGCGTAGGTCTTCTGGCCCTGTACGGCATTGTGGGCGGTGACGCCCACCTGGGTCGGCGTGATGCCGTGTTCCTGGTTGTAGGCCATCTGCTTGGCGCGACGGCGGTTGGTGCCGTCGATGGTGGCCTGCATCGATTCGGTAATCTTGTCGGCGTACATGATCACGCGTCCATTGACGTTGCGGGCGGCGCGGCCCGCGGTCTGGGTCAAGCTCCGGTCGGAGCGCAGGAAGCCTTCCTTGTCGGCGTCGAGGATGGCCACGAGCGACACGGAGGGCAGGTCCAGGCCTTCGCGCAGCAGGTTGACGCCCACCAGTACGTCGAAGCGGCCGGCCTTGAAATCGTCCAGGATCTCCACGCGCTCCAGCGTGTCCACATCGGAGTGGATGTAGCGGGTGCGGATGTCGAGGCGGGTCAGGTATTTCTCGAGTTCTTCGGCCATGCGCTTGGTCAGGGTGGTCACCAGCACGCGTTCGTCTTTCTCGGCTCGGAGCTGGATCTCTTCCAGCAGATCGTCGATCTGTCCTTCGATGGGCCGCACTTCGATGGGCGGGTCCAGCAGGCCGGTGGGACGCACCACCTGCTCCACGACTTCGCCGCCGGTCTCTTCCAGTTCGTAGTCGCCCGGGGTCGCGCTCACGTAGAGGCGCTGGCCCACGAGGGCCTGGAATTCATCGAAGCGCAGCGGGCGGTTGTCTGCGGCGGCGGGGAGGCGGAAGCCATATTCGATCAGGGTCTGTTTGCGGCTGCGGTCGCCGCCCGACATAGCCCGGATCTGGGGAATGGTCACGTGGCTCTCGTCAATGAAGGTCAGGAAGTCGTCGGGGAAGTAGTCCAGCAGGCAGAAGGGCCGCATGCCGGCGCTGCGTCCGTCGAAGTAACGCGAGTAGTTTTCGATGCCGGGGCAGTAGCCGACCTCCTTGATCATCTCCAGATCATATTCCACGCGGGTCTTGAGGCGTTTGGCTTCCAGATGCTTGCCGATCTCCTCGAAGTAGGCGCACTGGGCCATCATGTCATCCTGGATAGTGGCGATGGCGCTGCGGGTGCGTTCCTTCGTGGTGACGAAGTTATTGGCGGGGTAGATCGAAATCTCGTTCAGGAACTCGAGGGTGGCTCCGCTGACGGGATCGATGGTTTCGATGGTTTCGATCTCGTCGCCGAAAAATACGACGCGGCAGCCGTAGTCGCCGTAGGCCAGGAAGATATCGACGCTGTCGCCCTTCACGCGGAAAGTGCCGCGCTTGAATTCGCTTTCGTTGCGGGAATACAGGGCGTCGACGAGGCTGTAGAGGAACTTCTGCCGGCTGAGTTTCTGGCCGCATTCCACGTGTACGGTGGTCTCATGGAAGTCGTCCGGGTTGCCGATGCCGTAAAGGCAGGATACGGACGACACGACGACGACGTCACGGCGGCCGGAGAGCAGGGCGGAGGACGTGCTGAGCCGGAGTTTCTCGATCTCGTCGTTGATGCTCAGGTCTTTCTCGATATACGTATCGGTGGTGGGGAGATAGGCTTCGGGCTGGTAGTAGTCGTAGTAGGAAACGAAGTATTCGACGAGGTTCTTGGGGAAGAAGGCTTTGAATTCGCTGTAAAGTTGGGCGGCGAGGGTCTTGTTGTGGCTGAGGATGAGGGTGGGGCGGTTGAGCGTCGCGATGACGTTGGCCATGGTGAAGGTCTTGCCGGAACCGGTGACGCCCATGAGTGTGGTCGCAGCATTCCCCTCGCGGATCGACGCTACGATCTGCCTGATGGCCTCCGGCTGGTCCCCGGTCGGCTGATAGGGTGCTGTCAACTCAAAATTCATTTGTCTACCGTTCTCCTTCGATAATTGCTTGCGTTGCGCTCTGACACTTGCTCCGCAACCGTCTCGCTGCGCTCGACCCCTCCCATGCTGCGCATGGGCCCCTCCCTCTTACAGTGCCGAGGGTGGCATGGGTTGCGGGAGCAAGTATCACCCGCGCTGTAACGCAAGCAATCAGAACTGACCATGAGGCAAAAACTTGGTTCTTCACAGGAATAAATGCTTGCGCGTACGGACACGGGTGGAATATTGCCTTGAGGACCCTAAGCACCCGCGCTTGATAGCGGGAGGGGCCCAAAGCCGGCGGCTTTGGGAGGGAGACGCGAAGCGTCGGTCCGAAAGGCAATTTCCAGAGTGTCAGCGCAAGCATTATTTCTTTGATTTCTTTTTGGTTACTAATCCTTTCGATTCGGCGACCTGGTTGAGATAGTCTTCGAGGCCGGCGACGATTTTTTCGGCGATTTTCCGGTGGTTGGCGGGATCGGCCAGGATCTCTTCGTCGGGAAGGCTGCTCATGAAGAGACATTCGACGAGGGCGTTCGGATATTCCGTCGGGGCGTTGAGCGAGAAGTTGAAGTTGCCGGTCAGGCCGTAGGAAGGAACATTCAGTTCTAGCATGTGCCTGAGCAGCGTGGCGGCCAGATCGCGGTTCGTGATGTGCTTGTAGTAGGTGCTGGTGCCCATGGCGGAGAGCGGAAAGCCGCCGGCGTTGTTGTGGACCGAGACCATCAGGTCGATGTTGGCGTCGAGGAAGATCTTCTTGCGCTCGGTCATGGTCATGTCGCGGTCGTCCGTGCGGCTGAGCACGACGTTGGCGCCTTTTTTCTGCAAGAGCTTCTCGACTTCGCGAACGATGCTCAAATTGACGTCGCTCTCTTTCAAACCCGTGTTGCTCACCGCGCCGGAGGCGCTGCCGCCGTGTCCGGCATCGACGCCGATGGTCATCCCTTTGAGCGTCAGGTTCTTCGGTGTGTGCTTGACTTCAATCTGCAGCACGTTGCCGTCGTAGTGCACGCTGTATCCCCAGCAGTATTTGTCCTTCAGCCTGATTACGAGCCGCAGCACGTCGCTGTCGACCTGCTGCACGTCGAGGTAATCCACCATGCCCAGTTCATTGTACTGCGTGATCCAGTTGCTGTTGTTCATGGCGCCGAACACATCCACGTTGATGGTCGTCGGGTCGAGGGAGGTCCAGGCGGCGTAGGGGAGTTTCTCCGGAAGGGAAAGCCGGATGCGGTCGCATCCTCCGACGTTGTTGAGGTTCATGCTGTTGGTATTGACGATGCGGCTGCTCTTCGGGCAGAACTCCACATCTTCCTGGTGGATGTAGGCGAAGCGGTTGGTGGCGAGCTGCACTTTGTAAAGGTCGCCGACGGCGCCCGTGACTTTCAAAACAATGCCGGGATCCAGGTAGCCCATCTTCGAACCGCCGAGGCGGTCGCTGCCGGAGCCGTACTGGAGGTAGGCGCCTTCTTTCGTGGTGACGTAGAAAAGACGGTCTTCCAGCTGGGGTTCAGCAGCGGGACGGCTGACGAGGCCGGTCCCGGGGCGGTAGTAGATATGAACTTCCCGGGTCTCGACCTCCTGGCCCTTGAAGAGGGTCACTTCGATGCGGTTGTCTCCTTCCACAAGGCGCAGCTGGCGGCCGAATGTGCCGGTCTTGTAGACCTTGACCTGTTCGCCGTTGATGGCGGCGAGGTTGCCCGGATCGGTGATGCAGACCAGGTAGTAGCGGCTGTTGGTGACGGTGTCCTGGTTGTAATGCGGGGACCGTCTGAAACTGATGCCCGCCGATGCAGGGATTGTGAGGGTTAGCAGCAGCACGGCTGCGAGTAAGCTATGTAATCTTTTCATAATCAAATTTTTGTTCGTTTTGCTGCACTTTTTTATAGGTGCACAGTAATCCAATAAAATTCAAAGATACGAAAAAAAGCGACACACGGTTCTTTTAGAACCGGGATGCGGTTTCCTGAAGAAAATTGCCTAACTTTGAAATCCCAATGCAAAACCGAACCATCATGAAGGCATACCGACAATTCTTCTGTGTCCTGGCGGCGGCGTTGTGCTCGCTGACGACCTTTGCCCAGATGCCGGCCCGGCAGTGGCAGGCACCCAGTGATCCCTCTTATGAAATGCGTGAAATCTCGTGCACAAGCGGCGGGAACCGCCTCTATGGCGAGGCTTTCATCCCGCGTTCTCCCGGGAAGCATCCGGCCGTGATCCTCTCGCATGGCTACAACGGCACGCACATGGGCTTTTATGCAATGGTCGACACGCTGGCCAAACTGGGGTACGTGTGCTGTTGCTATGATTTTGCCGGTGGCTCTGTCCACAGCCGCAGCGAAGGCCGCACGGAAGAGATGACGCTCTTCACGGAACGCCAGAATCTCTTGGATATCCTCGACATGGTCCGCAGCTGGGACTGCGTGGATACGGAGCATGTCTTCCTGCTGGGCGAAAGCCAGGGCGGATGTGTCTCGGCCCTGGCCGCCCCTTATGCCGCCGGCAAGATCAATTCCATCGTGCTCGTATACCCTGCCTTGTGCATTCCGGACGACGGATTTGCGCTTTTCCCGACGCGCGAGAACGTCCCTGACACCGTCACGATCATGGGAATGCGTCTCGGCCGGGTCTTTTATGAGCCGTTTTACGACGATTTTGACATCTATCAGGAAATTGCCGGCTATCAGGGCGACGTGCTCATCATCCATGGGACCGAGGACAGCCTGGTCAAGCCCGAGTATGCTGCCCTGGCCTCCAATGTCTATGACCACTGCGAACTTCACCTGATATTCGGCGCCGGCCACGGCTTTTGGAAACCGGAGCACCGCAAACTGTATTACAGCTACGTGCTTGATTTCCTCACCCGGCACATGCGCTGACCGGGCTGGAACAGATTTGTTTTTTTTCTAACTTTGACGACATGAACCGAAGATCAATGTTGAAGGCAGCAGGCGGGGCCGCCGCGCTGACCATCCTCGGCGGCATTCCGCTGGATGCTGCAGCGGCCGGCATGACGCCGGCGGGCAAACGCAAGGACCGCAAGAAGATTCTCGTGATCGGGGCGCACCCCGATGATCCTGAAACCGCGGCGGGCGGAACCATCTGCCTGCTCACCGATGCGGGGCACGAAGTGGTGTGCGTCTATCTCACGAAAGGGGAGGCGGGGATTGCCGGCAAGAGCCACGCCGAGGCTGCGGCCATCCGGAAAAAAGAGGCGGAAGCCGCTTGTGCAGCCACGGGTGCCCGGCCGTTGTTCATGGACCAGATTGACGGCAGCACGGAGGTGAACCTCGAGCGTTATCGTGAAATGCGGGAGTTGCTCGACCGCGAGAAGCCGGATGTCGTCATCACACACTGGCCCATCGACGGGCACCGCGACCACGCCGTCTGCGGCATTCTGGTGCTGGATGCCTGGCGCCGGCTTGACCGCCGCTTCGAACTATACTATTTCGAGGTGATGAGCGGTACGCAGACACAGATGTTCCATCCGTCTGACTGGGTGGACATCAGCGCGACCCGCGACCGCAAGTACAAGGCCTGTTTCTGTCACGAGAGCCAGCAGCTGGAAGAGCTCATGAAGGAGTGGCACGACCCGATGGAACGCTTCCGTGGTCTCGAATGCCGCTGCGCTTTCGCCGAAGCCTTCCTTCACCATGTGGAACCCGTCTCACTCGTCTAGACTATGAACGCAGTCCGGATCACGGCTGTCCGCCAGACGGTGTATCCCGATTTGATGGCGCTATATGAAAACCCGATCGAGCATGCCTGCGAGGTCCGTCCGGGTCAGCAGTGGATTTCCGTGGACGGACAGCGGCCGGAAGGGCTGTGCCCGTCGGCCTGGGAGGTGATGCGGCCCTTTGTCGAATCACTGGCCCGCGGCGAAGGGAACTTCTTCGACGGGTGGATGCAGAACCCCATGAGCGCCATGATCAGTTGCAACGACGGTTTCCGACCGTTCAGTTTTTATATCGAAATAATGGATTATCATGCATAAAGACATTTATCTGGCCGGCGGCTGCTTCTGGGGCGCCGAGCATTTTTTTCAGCAGATCGAAGGCGTTGTCATGACAGAGGTTGGCTTCGCCAACGGGCACACGCCCGACCCCAGCTACAAGGAAGTCTACACCGATACCACCGGATATGCCGAAACGGTGCATGTCCGCTATGACCCGGAGCGTGTCGGCCTGAAGTTCCTGCTGCGCATGTTCTTCAAAGCCATTGACCCGACCTCGCTGAACAAGCAGGGCGAAGATGAAGGAACCCGCTATCGGACAGGAATTTACTACGCCGATTCGAACGACCTTCCGAAGATCCGCGCGATCTTTGACGAAGTGCAGCGTGCGTTCGTTGCGCCCCTCGCCGTCGAGGTCGGGCCGCTGCAGAACTTTTACCGCGCCGAAGACTACCATCAGGACTACCTGAACAAGAATCCGGACGGCTATTGCCATCTCCCGCTCGAACTTTTCCGCTTTGCCCGCGAAACGCGCCCTGAGCGCGATTGATGCGTGGCAGAAGGGTACTTATGTATCAGCGAATTAACGAAAACCGCTTGCGTACAATTACGCAAGCGGTTTTGTTTAAACGACGGATCGTCAGATAGCGAAGCGCCACGGGACGGGCGTCGTTACCAGACTTTCACGCGGTTCTCGGGTGCTACATAGTAGGCGTCGCCGGGCTGGATGCCGAAGGCGTCATACCAGTAGTCGCACTGGGCGAGGGCGCCGTTGATGCGGAGGTAATGCACGGAGTGCACGTCCATCATGGTCTGGTAGCGGAGCATCTCTTCGGAGGTGCTGCCGGCCCACACGTTGGCATAGGCGAGGAAGAAGCGCTGCTCGGGCGTGAAACCGTGGTCGTCGCCGAGGCGGCCGTGCTCTTTCTGCCACATCTGGAAGGCGTTGTAGGCGATGTTGAGGCCGCCGTGGTCCGCCAGGTTCTCACCCAGGGTGAGTTTGCCGTTGGCGTGGAGTTCGTTCGGGATGACCCAGAGACTGTCGAAGTAGTCTGTCATGGCGTCGCAGGGTTTCTTGAAGGCCTCTGCGTCGGCATCGGTCCACCAATTCTGGAGATTGCCTTCCTTCGTGTAGAGACGGCCCTGGTCGTCGAAGCCATGGGTCATCTCGTGGCCGATGACCACGCCGATGGCGCCATAGTTGGCGGCGGCGTCAGCCTGCAAGTCGAAGAACGGCGGCTGCAGGATGCCGGCAGGGAAGCAGATTTCGTTGCTGGTCGGGTTGTAGTAGGCATTGACCATCTGGGCGGGCATCAGCCATTCGTCCTTGTCGACCGGCTTGTTGTAGCGCTTGTCGTAGTTCAGGTTCCAGTAAAACTCGGAAGCGGCACGCGCGTTCTCATAGAGCGATTTCTCCGGGTCGATGACCAGCGGCGTCAGGTCGTCCCACTTGTCGGGATAGCCCACTTTCACGTGGAAGGCGGCAAGTTTCTCGAGGGCTTTGGTCTTGGTCTCTTCGGTCATCCATTCCTGCGCCTGGATGCGCTCACCCAGCGATTTCTGGAGTTTGCCGACCAGTTCGACCATCTCGGTCTTGGCCTCCGGCGGGAAGAACTTCTCGACATACAGCTGACCGACAGCGTCTGACATCAGGCCGTCCACCAGATTGACGGCACGTTTCCAACGCGGCGTGATCTCCTGGGTGCCATAAATCTTGCGGCTGTATTCGAAATCCTCCTGTGCGAAATCATCGGACAGCAGGGAGGAGGCGCTGTTGATGAGCTTCCAGCGATAGACATCCTTGAGGGTTTCGAGCGGCGTGCTCATGAGCATACGGCAGGCCTTGGCCACCGGCTCGGGCTGGCCGAGATCGACCTCCGTCGTCTTGTCGTAACGATAATTCTTGAGATAGTCTTTCCAGTCGAAGGGAGCGCAGGCAGCCATCAGTTCGTCCACGCTCATCTTGTGGTAGTTCTTTTCAGGGATGCGCTGCTCTTCCATGGAATAGTGCGCAGCGGCGAGTTCGGTCTCCAGTGCCCAGATGCGGGCAACCTTGGCGGCCGCTTCTTTCTCCGGGTAGCCGGCCAGTTCGAAGAGCTTCTGCATATGCTCTTTCGTGGCTTCGCGGACCATCACGTTCTGCGGGTCCTTGGAGGAGTAGTACTCCTTGTTGCGGAGGGTCAGACCGCCCTGGACGATGGCGACGATGTTGTTGTCGGAATCCTTTTCGTCGGCGTCGACATACATGCTGAAGAGGAGGTTGTCGTGCTCCCTGGCGCAGTATTGCAGGAGCGCTTCGCGGCTGTCGAGGGCGTCAATCTCGGCGAGGTGGGCCTTCAGCGGCGCGGCGCCTTCGGCATTCAGGCGTGCCGAGTCCATGGCCATGTTGTAGAGGTCGCCGATCTTCTGGGCGATGCTGCCTTTCTCATTGTCCTGGGCTGCGATTCCCTGGATCAGGCTGGCCAGGGTCTTGGTGTTCTCTTCAGCGAGCTTGGTGAAAGCGCCCCAGGAAGGATACTCCGGCGGCTGCGGGTTGAAGTCGCCCCAGTGGCCGGTGGCGTACTTCGCAAAATCGTCGCCCGGACGGGCGGTGGTGTCCATGTAGTCGTAGTTGAGCCCGGCCGTCCTGGCAGGCTTGGTGCCGCAGGAGGCTGCAATGAGCCCGGCAGCGGCCAGGAAAAACAACATTTTTTTCATGTTTTTGAATTGATGATTTCCAAAGCCGCAAAGATAGTAAATTTAGCGTACGAGTATCTCGCTGACCGGGACATTGAAACCGCGGACCTCGACGAGTGCATGTGCGTTGTCTCCCGGGGTTTCGAAGTGCAGCACGCGTTCTTCGCCGGGCATCAGGTGGATGTAGTTGTCCGACCAGAGGGCGGGAAGCAGGCGGGTGCCGTCGCCGCGGCGGGCTACGAAGTGAAGCATCAGGGCCGGAACGTCGGAGGTGTTGGTCACCGTGACGGCGGCCTGCTGTCCGTTGCGGGCGCGCTTGCGGGACAGTTTGACATGGGCGTTGGGCAGACCGTTGAGCTGCCGGTAGTTGTCTTCTTCCGCCGCGATGGCGTAGTCGTTGTGCGACACCACTTCGGCCCCGTTGAACAACTGGAGGCGGAGGAAGCAGACCTGGTGGCCCCAGCGCGGATTGCCATTGAGACCGGCGCGTTGGAAATCCAGGGAGAAGAGTTCCATGGTCGTATCTTCCCGCAGGGCCAGCGTCGTGTCGCGGCGGCTGGCTACCTGGCCGTCTTCCGTGTAGAGCGTGGCCACGGCACGCAGCCCGTGCTGGTCGCCCGCACTGTAGTTCACGACCTCCACCAGCCGGCTGGCCGGGTTCCACTGGATGTGCAGGGGCTCGCAGGCTTTGCGGCAGGCGTAGTAAGCGGCTGTGCCGTCGAGGAACCAGTCGTAGGTGCAGAAGGCCATGGAAGGCCAGGCCGGGTGGCTCATCCAGAGCAGGAGTCCGCGCCGCTCGCGGCTGCGGCTCTCAAACATGGCCCGGTATCCGTCGTAGTTGACCCATTGGGCCCGTTGGGCAAAGGTCTCGCCGTCGGGGGAAGGTCCGAAGTAGGCGTTGACGGCATCGATGAAGGTCTGTCCCCGCTGGGCGCTCTGCAGCGCAAAGTCATGGACGCCCCAGAGGCGGGTCGGCGGCCAGGCCTGGGAAGCCGGCATCATTTCGATCAGGCTCTCGTAGTTCGGGAAGTTGGGCATGCCGCGTTCGCTGTGGAACATGCGGCTCTCGTTGCGGTACCCGGGGCGCTGGTCGAGTTGCCAGTAGTCTTTGGCCGGGAGGCGGTAATAGGGTCCCCGGCCCGACACCACCTCGTCGGCCGAGGAGGAGATGTAATAGCGCTGTGGATCTTCGCGGGCCACGAGCGCGTGCAGCGCCGTGTCGAGCGAGACGGGCGGATAGCCCTCGTTGCGTCCGCACCAGAGCAGGAGGCTCGGGTGGTTGCGGATGCGTTTCAGCAGGTTTTCGGCATTGGCCATGAACAGAGCCTCGTCGGCGGGGTCCGGACCGTCGGCGGGATTGGCCAGCCAGAAATCCTGCCATACGAGGATGCCGTTGCGGTCGGCGGCCTCATAGAATTCTTCGTCGCCGGTCATGCCCACCCAGTTGCGGACCAGATTGAAGTTCTCGTGGCGGTGCAGCTGCATCGCCCGCTCATAATCTTCCGCCCGGTAGCGCAGGTTGCTTTCGCTGAAACCCCAGTTGCCGCCGCGCCCCACCAGCCGACGGCCGTTGATCCAGATGCGTAGCGTACCGTCGGAAGTGTCGTAGTCGAAGCGACGGACACCGGACTGGAATCGGAGCGCATCGCTGCCGCGAATACGCATGTCGACCGTGTAGAGATGCGGTTCGCCGTAGCCGTTGGGCCACCAGAGCCGCGGGTTCTTGAGGGTGATTTCGGTCGTGACGCGCTGGGATCCGCCCGCCGGCAGCCAGACGGACTGGCTGAAGGGGACATCACCGTAGCTGCCTTCCCACAGGGCTTCCACGGCATATTCTGCGCGGTTGACCAGCGTGGCGCCCAGGCGGATCCGCACCTGGCTGGTGTCGAGGATGGGCGGAAGGGTCTCCAGCGCCGCGAAGAGGGGCGTTGCGGTGGGCTCCGTGAGTTGCACGGGACCGATGCGTTCGAGCCACACGTCGTTCCAGATGCCCATGTTGCGGCCGCGGATGGTCGGAATCCAGTCCCAGCCGATGGAGGCGTGGAAAGTGGGGTTGTCGGCACCCAGCACCCCGCCGTTGGGGGCGCAGCGCTCCAGGGTGTTCGCCTTGGTCATGCCCGGATGGTCCGGCGGCATGACAATTACTTCCAGCCGGTTGTCCGCCGTCAGCAGGGGCGTGATGTCGAAGGTGGCATCGGTAAAAGCGCCCTCGATGATACCGACAGACGATCCGTTCAGGAAGACGATGGCTTTCCAGTTGATACCGTCGAAATGCAGCAGCATGCGTTCGTCTTCAACGCCGGAGCGGTAGCTGCGGGGGAGGGCGAAGCGGGTGCGGTAGATGAAGGGCGACAGGAAGTAGGATTCGCTGATATACTGCTGATTGTCACCAAAATTCGGATTCGGGAGCATGCCGCCGTCCAGGTAGCTCGACAGGACAGTGCCGGGTACCGAGGCGGGAATCCAGCTCCCGGGATCGTTGGCCTCCGGCTGACGGGCGACGAGCCAGTTCCGGTCGAGGTCGATGCGATGGTCGAGGTCGTGATGGACTGAGGCGTCCACGGGCCAGCCTTCGGGCGTAACCAGCGCTTTCTGCCTTCCGCGTCCCAGCACTTCTAATTCACTGAGCATGTAGGGCATCCCGTTGGTCGAAGCGTCGAGCAGGATCCGTATCCAGCGGCCGCGACCGCTTATGCGCAGCGTGTCGCACCGCACCGCGCCGCTGCCTCCCAGCTCCGCCACGGTGTGCCAGCTGGAGGAATCCGTTCCGACCTGCAGCGCGCCGTGCTTCGGTGCGTTGAGCCAGTGCAGGCGGATCTCCCGGAAACTGCGCGGTTGGCCCAGATCGACCGACAGCCATTCCCGGTCGCCGGTGGCGGATGCCCAGACACTGCTGAAATGCTCCGAGGCGAGCATCGTCAGCCGTTTGCCGTCCCGGAAAAAGAGCCATTCCTGCCAGACGACCGTCTCGGCTTCCGGCATGTCCACGATGAATTTCCAGCGCTCGGGCGCCATCCTGCGCGGGGCATCCCAGGGCAGGGTGAGGGCCTTTCCGCCGTAGACGCCCTGGAAGCGTTTTTCCACTTTCCATTGTCCGCTGCCGTCCTGGCTCATCAGGCAGGCTGTATACGGACTCTGCTGTACCCCGTCCCGCAGACCGGCCGAAAAGGTCATGGTGATCCGGTCGACCGGCTCCCGGAAGCCGAAGGTGCGTACGGACAATTCGGCGTGCGGCCCTTCTGCTGTCACGGTGCTCCACGGCCGCGGGTCGAAGGGTATGTCGTGCTCGATTTTCGACAGCTTTTCGTCCTCATTCTTCCACACTTCGATCCAGTAGGGCATGTCGGTCTCGATGATACCGTCCACGGCCAGCTGGGCCGTGGCGTTGAAGTCGATGGCACTGGAGTGATAGGCGCGGTGCCGCAATGCGAAGTTCGTGGAAGGGCCCTGCGATGAGCAGGCAACCGTCAGGACACTCAGCAGCAGAAGACTGCGGAATGAGCCGGGGAGGGAAGACAATCTCATGGTCGGGGTTGCCATTATGGGTTTCTACCATACAAATATAACAAATAAATCTGTATTTTTGTAACGGAAGAAAACGCATGAGCATGGCACTCAACGAATATACCATCCAGCGCATCGTCGCCATGGAGGCGGCGTTCGACCGGACCGCACTGGCGGTACAGATGCTGGAAGCAGCCCTGGATACCTATGAAACCGTAAAGGTTGACATAGACCGTCTGACGGACTATCTGGAAAGCGGCGCCTGGCGCGAAGATTTCGAGGCCGATGAAGCCGGGCTGGTACCGGGCGACCTCAAACGCGGCGTCCTCTCGGAGGACGGCCTTTACAACCTGCTGGCCGACATCGTACGCGTCAACGAGCACCTGCAGGAACTCGTTGACGAAGCGTAGCGAAACCGGGGAATAACCTTACTTACGGTTGACGGACCGATTCAGGCGTCCAGTTCTTGAAGAAACGGACGACCTTGGCTTTGTCGTAACCCTTGCTCTCTTCCAGAAAACTGGAGTCCTGGGTGTGGATGACCTTGCCCTTCTCGTCGAGGACAACGAACACGGGATAGCCGAATCGTCCCGGATTGCCCAGGCGTTTCATCATCTTCTCGGAGCGCTCCTTCCGGGCGGGGTCGTTCTTGAATTCCTTGGGCGAATAGTCCACGTGGATGTAAACGAAATGGTCGCTGACCAGTTGGCGGATATCGGCGTCCTTGGTGATGAAGTCGGCGAAGCGGAGGCACCAGGGGCACCAGTTGCCGCCCACCTGGCAGACCACGAACTTGCCGTCCGCCTTGGCCTGCCGGACGGCCTTGTCGATTTGATCCATCTGGTTGAGCGTTCCGTCATAGACTTTCTTGACGCCTTCCTGGGCACCGGCCAGGAAAGGCAGCAGGGCCAGCAGCAGCGTGAGGGTGAGAATTTTCTTCATAGCGGGATCGTAATATGTCAAATGTCAAAATATCTGAGGGAAGCCAGCATCTCGAAGATCATGTCCACGTAGTCGCTGGCCGTGGCATTCCAGCGGAAGCCGAGCCGGTGCAGCACTTGCATCGTGTAGGCGGTGGACGCTACGTTGGGCATCATATGGGGGCCGTCGGGGGCGCTGGCGTAGGCAATGATGCTCGAAAGCACCTTGGCCTTCTCCGGGTCTGCCTTGGCCGCTTCCATGCGGGCGGCGAAGTCGGGGAGTTCCACATACGCAATCGGTGAACCGTCGCTCCGGTGGATGCGCGAGAGAATGTCGTCCATCGGCAGCAGGTGGTCGTTCGATATGTGGAACACGCAGTTCGCGTCAGGCGTAGTTGCCAACAGCGCGATGGCGAGCGCCGTCTCGTCGATGGGGGAGAATTCCATCTTCATGTCGAGCAGCGGATACGGGAAGGCTCCCAGCATCCGGTATGCCTTGAGGCGTCCCATCGTGGTGTTGGCATTGAAATTGGCCTGGAACTCACCGTCTTCCGCACGGGGAGACAGGTTGCCGGCGCGCATGATCTTGGCCCGCAGCGTACCTGCCGCCACGTGCTCCAGCACATGGCGTTCGGCCAGGAACTTGGAGTGGATATACTGGTTGTCGGTGTTCTGGCCGATCCAGAGCTGCTGTTCGGTGAACAATTTGGGCTGGCCGTCCCCGGTCATGCCGCAGATGCTCTCGGTGGAGACCTGGATGAACCGGGCTCCGGCCTTCTCGCAGAAATCCACGAGATTCTTCACGCCGGTGTAGTTGATCTCCTCGATGTCGTTGCCCTTGGAGAAATGCTTCACGTTGGCGGCGCAGTTGATGACCAGGTCGAAGGAGGTACCGGTGGCCTGGAGGGCTTCGAACGAGGCGGGCCTGGTGATGTCGCCCTCGATCACCCGGATGCGCGTGCCGATGAGCTTGCGGTATTTCTGCTCAAAATAGTAGATGAGCATCCCGGCAAGGCGCTGCTCGGCCGTCAGGTTCGCTCCCTTGCCGCGCAGCAGACACCAGATCACCGTGCTCTTGGGCGTACAGTCGATGAGTGTCCGCAACAGGTGGATTCCAAGGAAGCCGGTGGCGCCTGTCAGCAGGATGTTCCTGCCCAGCTTCTGCATCTTGCCGGCTGCGAGGGATTCCAGCGTATTGGCGGCCAGCAGCTGGTCGATGGCCGTGTAGTCGTAATGCGCCACGTCTTCCGCCGGAGCGCTGGCTTCAGCTCCCGCTGCGTCGGGGACCTTCTCTCCCGTGATGTGAGCGGCAAGGGCACGCGCGGTAGGGAAGATGAAGACTTCGGCGTAGCTGAACTTGAGGCCGCGCTTCTCGGCTTCCACCATGACATTGGTCACCATGAGCGAGGAACCGCCCATATCGAAGAAGTTGTCGAGCGCCCCCACCTTCTCCACATCGAGCACGTGTGCAAACACCTCGCAGAGCGTGCGCTCCGTATCGGTAGCCGGCTCCACATAGTCGTCGGAAGCGGAAAGCACGGGGGCGGGCAGCGCCTTTCGGTCCACTTTCTGGTTGACATTGAGCGGGATGCTGTCGATGGCGTTGATGGAAGCGGGCACCATGTAGGGCGGCTTGCGCTCGAGGATGAATGCGCTCAGGGCTTTCGTGTCGAGATTGCCCTCGCTTACCACGTAGGCGGCGATGAATTTGCCGCCGGAGGATGCGTCGAAGGCCTGGACGGTCACGTCTTTCACGCCGGGGAATTCCCGGATGACAGCCTCCACCTCCTTGGTCTCGACGCGGAAGCCGCGGATTTTCACCTGGCCGTCGTTGCGGCCCACATACTCGATGTTGCCGTCGGTGCGCCAGCGGACGATGTCACCGCTGCGATAGGCCCGCATGCCTTTCCGGAAGGGATTCTCAATGAACACCTCGGCCGTTTTTTCGGGACGGTTCAGATAGCCGCGGCCCACGCAGGCGTCGCCGGTAATGAGCAACTCGCCGTCCGCGCCCACGGGCACACGGCGCAAGTCTTTGTCCACCACATACATATATGTGTTGTCCAGCGCATGGCCGATGGGGATGTTGGCCTCCCGTTTCTTCACGTCGAAGATGGTGCAGAGGATGGTGCATTCTGTGGGGCCGTAGCCGTTGTGGAAGCCGTAGGAAGGCGGGTCCATGGAAACCAGCTTTTCGCCGGCCACCGTGAGGTGCTGCAGGGTCGGGTTGTCCGGGTAGTTCCTGGCGTACATCACGCCCACCTGGGTGGTCATGAAGCTGTGGGTGATACCGTTGTTGACGAGGAAACTGTTCAGCAGGCTCATGTCGTGGCGGGTCTCTTCGGGGATGATGTACAGGCAGGCGCCCGTGGTGAGGGTCGGATACATGTCCATCTGGCAGCAGTCGAAGCCATAGCTGGCATAAGCCGATGCCCGGCTGTGCTCGTTCAGGTCGAAGTACTTCCGGTACCAGGCACAGAAGTTCACCAGGTTGTGGTGCTCCAGCATCACGCCCTTGGGCACGCCCGTGGAGCCGGAGGTGTACAGCAGGATAAAGAGGTTTTCCGGTTTGGGACCTTCCGGAACCGGACCTTCTGGCAGGGACTCCAGTTCATCGGTGGTAAGCACGGGTCCCTTGTAGTCTTTCAGCACGGGCAGGAGTTCCTTCTCTGCGATGACCAGGCGGGCCGATGCGTCGGTCACCATGAAGTTGAGGCGCTCCTCCGGGTAGGACGGATCCAACGGCTGGTAGGCGCAGCCGGCCTTGAGGATACCCAGCGAGGCCAGCGGCATCCATTGGCTGCGGCCGATGAGCACCGAGACCACGTCTTCGTTCTTCAGGCCCCTGGCGGCAATGGCGGCGGCGATGCGGTCGGTGAGGGCATCGGCCTCCGCATAGGTGCAGCGATAGTCTTCGTAGCACACGGCGGGCGCGTCGGGTGTCCTGCGGGCCTGCTCCCGGAAGAGGCTGACGATGGTCTGGGTGGCATCCACCTGCTGGCTGTAGTGGTTGAAACCATCCAGCTCTTTCAGGCGTTCGCCGTCCACGTACGGCACCTCGGAGAGCTTCTCATGCTGCAGCAGCCCCCTTACCACGCATTCCATGGCGTCGGCGAAGGCCTGCATGAGGGCTTCGCTGTATTTGCTGCTGTCGTAGCCCAGCACGATGGCCTCCTTGCCCTCGCTGCCGTCGATATAGATGCTCAGCGGGAACTTGGGCGCGCCGGCGTCCAGGTTCTCGCCAGTGACGGGCTGTCCGTTCACGCGGTAGTCGGCCAGGACGCCTACCTGATAGGCCAGCATCACCTGCGGCTGGAAGCCGAAATCGGCGGCAATCCTGGCGAAGGGGTAGTCCTGGTGCTGCAAGGTGGCCTGGAAGTCCTGGTCGCACTGTTTGAGGAAGTCCCCGGTGCGCTCGATGGAACAGTCCCCGGCGAGGGCCAGGGTATTGACGAACATGCCGAAGCTGTCGGCTGTCTTCAGGTTGCCGCGACCGTTGCTGACGGTGCAGATGTATACTTTCTTGTTGGCGTTGTAGGCGCTGAGGGTGAGGTAAGCGGCGCCCAGGTAGAAGCTGGCGGCCGAGATACCCAGTTCTTTGCAGCGCGGATGGATGTCGGCTTCGACAAACTTTCTCAGGAATACCTCGCGGCCGGGATGGTCGCCGTGTTCGAGGTCGGGAATGACGGTCGAAGGACTTTCCAGCCCGCCCATCTGCCGGGCAAAGAAGTCCTGGGCCTGGGCAAAGGCCTCGCTGCCTTCGGATTCCTTCTGCCAGGCGGCATACTGGAAGTAGTTGTAGTTTTCAGGGGCGATTTCCCTGCCTTCCAGCGCAGCACAGACTTCCTCGATGAAGATGTCGTAGCTGCGGCCGTCGAACACCAGGTGGTGGAAGTCGCTCAGCAGGTAGGTCTTGTCCTTTCCGGGCACGATTTCCACCTTGCCCAGCGGGCCCTTGCCCAGGTTGAAGGGAAGGATGAAATTCTCTCTGCGGGACTGGATGTCCGTTTCGTTGATGCTCACCGGGATGGGCACGTCGGAAGGCACCTGGCAGATCTGCCCGTCTTTCTGCTCAAAGTGAGACTGCAGGGCAGGATGGGCGGCGAGCACCTTTTCGACGGCTTTCTTCAGGGCCTGGGCCGATACTTCCCCGGGGAAGGTCCACAACATGGGAATGTTATACATGGTCTCCTGCGGGGCCTTCATGCAGTCGAAATAGACGCCGGTCTGCTGGAAGGTCAGCGGCTGCGGCGTGTCGGCCTGCTGCATCGCGCTCTGTGCGGCCGCACCGCGGCCCGCGATCAGCGCTTTGATCACCTCATTCTCGATGGTCTGCAGCGACGCGGTCTTGACGAAGGAGTCCATGTTCATCTGGACGCCGTATTTCTTGTAGAGCTCCGTGGCCAGACGCAGGGCGGAGAGGGAACTCAGGCCGTAGTAGAGCAGCGGTTCGGTGAGCGAGAAGCCCTCGATATGGACCGTGTCGCGGATCAGGTCGGCGATCTCCTGTTCGAGGATGTTGAAAGGAGCGTCGACGGCTTTGTGCTCCTGCTGTAGCGGCTGGGGCTTGGGCAGGGCTTTGCGGTCAACCTTCTGGTTGACGTTGAGCGGAATCTTGTCGATCTGCATCGTAACGGCCGGCACCATGTACGGCGGTTTCTGCTCCAGGATGAAGGCGTTCAGCTTTTCGACGTCGACCGGCTGTTCCGACACGACATAGGCGGCCAGATACTTCCCGCCGCCCTCTTCGTCGAAGGCCTGCACGGTGACGTCGGTGATGCCCGGATACGCCAGGATTACGGTTTCAATTTCCTTGAGCTCGATGCGGAAGCCGCGGATCTTCACCTGGGAGTCCTTGCGGCCGATGAATTCGATGTCCCCGTCCTCGCGCCAGCGCACGATGTCGCCTGTACGGTAGATACGGCTGTAGGCAGCCTCCTTTTCATAGGGGTTGGGAATGAAAACCTCGCCGGTCTTGTCAGGCAGGCCCAGGTAGCCCATGCCCACTTGCCGTCCGGCGACCAGCAGTTCGCCAGCCGCGCCGGCCGGCAGCAGCTGCCCGCTCTTTGTGGCGATATGGACGTGTATGCCCTCCGAGGGACGTCCGATGGGGATGTCGGTTTCCTTTTTCTCAACGAGTTTGCTCACCACGTAGCAGCAGCATTCGGTCGGGCCGTAGCAGTTGTAGAACCTGAAGCCCGGGGGCGTGATGCTGGCCAGCTTCTCGCCCCCGGTTGACAGGACTTTGAGACCCTTGCAGCGCGGGAACGTGAGGGCGAACTGGGTGGCCACCTGGGTGGTCATGAAGGCGTGGGTGACACCGTTCTTCTCAAAGTATTCGTTCAGGGCCACCAGGTCGAGCCGGATGTCTTCGGGAATGATGTGAAGTGTGGCGCCGGCGCACAGGGTCCGCCACATATCGCCCATGAAGGCGTCGAAGCCGAAACTGGCATAGCCCGTCATGGCGGAGTCCGGCCCGAGTTCAAACTGCTTGTTGGACCGGAGGCAGAAGGTCAGGAGGTTTGTGTGGGAGAGCATGCAGCCCTTGGGTTTTCCCGTGGTGCCGCTGGTATAGAGCAGGATGATGCAGTCATCCGCCCTGGGCGCACCCTTGCCCTTGCCTTTCGGCAGTCCGGCTATCTTGTCGGTGAGGAGGACGGGGCCCTTGTAGCCTTCCACGAGTTGCTCAAGCCCCGGGTCGGCGATCAGCAGGCCCGCTTTCGCGTCCTGCACCATATAGCCCAGGCGTTCGGAGGGATAGGTGGGGTCGAGGGGCTGGTAGGTGCAGCCGGCCTTGATGGCTGCCACGGGCGTGGTGACCATGTGCTCATTGCGCCCCAGGATGATCGACACCACGCCGCCGGGCTTCACGGTCTTGTTGATTTCAGCGGCCAGGTTGTCGGAGAGCCGGTCCAGCTCCGCGTAGGTGAGCCGTTTGTCGCCGTAGACCACCGCTGTTTTTTCGGGCGTCCTGGACGCACATTCCCTGAAGTAGTCCAGGACCGTCTTCCCGGTATCGATGGCCGCTTCAGCGGGCTGGAAACGGTCCAACTGTTTTCGCTGTTTCGCCGTAACATATTGCAGGTCAGCCAGCGTTTCGGCCTTTTCCATGGAAATGAGCACGGCGGAGAAGCTTTCTGCGAACTGGCGGAGGATCTTTTCCGAGTATTGGTCGGGCCGGTGCCAGAAACGGAGCAGCTGGCTGCCGTCGTCGTGTCCGAAGAGTTCGACCGTAAGGCCGAGACCCGGCGGGTTGGTACGCAGGTCTTCGGCGGGAATATCTACTCCTTCCAGCCGGATGGTCACGGTGGCGGCGGCGAATTTGCCCTGATAACCGAAATTGATGGGTGGATTGAAGTCGAAATCACGGACGCAGTCGGCGAAAGAGTAGAAGGCGCGGCTGCGCGATCCGCTGATCTGCTGGCGGAGCTCTTCGAGCAGGCCGGTCACCGTCTGGGAGGGGTCTGCGTTCACCAGGACGGGCATGGTGTGGACGCTCATGGTGAGGGCGTTCATCGAAGGGCCTTTCCGGCCGTTCCAGATGGTGCTGAAAGCGGCTTTCGGCTCGGCGCTCCAGGCGGCGAGGGTCACGCCGAAGGCGGCTGTGAAAAGCACGCTGTCGGCGCAGCGGTATTTGGCCAGGAGTGCCTTGACGACAGAACCCTTGACCGGCAGGTCGATGAGCAGTTCGCGATAGGGCCGCGGCTGGGTGTCGTACACGTCGGGCCGGATGTTCGAGTCGAGCTGGGCGCCTTCCCCGAAGGTCCCGGCATACCACTTTTTCGCTTCTTCGTAGGTCTCTCCCTGTCGCTGCGCCTCTTCCCGGGCAGCAATGTCAAAGCCGTTGAGGGGCTCCGGAGGCAGTTCTTCCCCCGCATACGCACGCGTCAGGTGGTCTGTCAGCAAGAGGGTGGAGGCACCGTCGAAAATAATATGGTGTAAATCACAATAGAGATAATTTCCTTTTTTGGTTTTGTAGATCTCGATGCGGAGCAGCGGATCCTTGAGGAGGTTCATCGTCCGGCAGAAAGTCGGGCGAACCTCGTCAATGGAGGTGATTTCCTTCACGAGCGGATGCCACTCGTCGGTAGAATGATCTTCTATCCGCGGCATTCCTTCTTCCTGAACGATGCGGGAAAGGACATAGGGATGTGCCTGGATCACAGCTTCGAGGGCTGCAGCGAGCCGTTTGATGTCAACGCTGTCGGGAAGGCGGTACAACGATGCCTGCTGATAGTTGCCGTCGTTCTCATTCAGCCCCTGGCAAGCCAGGAAGATGCTTAGTTGAGATTGGGATAGGGGATAACTCATACTCCTGAGGATTTTAACTTTCAAATATAACAAAAAAAGACTTGTGCTTGTCGCGGATTGCCCAATATTTATGAGCATATGAAACGGAATCAGGCCAACGGATGTATATAAAAAAAATTTGCTCGGATTACGATTAATTCGTAAATTTCGGAAATGAAAAAGCGGATATCTGAATCTCCACGCCTGCTGATTATCTTGTTGCTGGCCCTTTATGGCTTGTTGACGACGGGTGTTACCCTGTGGGTGCTGCATGTCTCGCTGGAACAATCTTACAACTTGAATTACGAAGATCTGGAGGACGATCTGAAGACCATTGCTCCCTATCTCGAGTTGCGTATGGACCAGGGGGACAAGGACTGCTTCGCCTACCTGGAACTGGTTTCAAGCGTGCAGCACGAAGAGAGAGAGTATTCCTATGTGGTGAGGGACAAGGAAGGTGAAGTCATCGCGCCTTCTTTTGCCGCGGGGCGTACCTTGAAGATGAAGAAGGTCAAGCAACTTGACAAAACGGGTACCTGCTGGCTGGCGGACGTCTGGGGCGACCGCTGCTTCATCATCATCCATCCCTTCCCGACACGTCCCCTGGAATTGATCGGCGTCTACGACTATGATTATATTTTCAGTGATCGCGAGGAGACCGCGAAAGACTTTATCATGGTGCTGGTCCTCCTTTTCCTGCTGCTGCTGGCTGTCTCGTGGTTCTGGATCATTCCTGTCGTGGAACGTGTCCTCGAACGCAAGCGCCTGGCTGAAAACGAGCTCAACGAGGCACGCGACCTGCAGCAGAAAGCGGTGACGACGGTCTTTCCCAAGAATTCCTTTTTCGATTCGCATGCCGTGCTCCGGCCGGCCCGCGAGGTGGGCGGCGACATCTATCGTTTCGGGATGCAGGACGGCAAGTTCCAGTACGTAATCGGCGATGTATCGGACAAGGGCACGACAGCCGCGCTGCTGATGTTTACGATCAGTTCCTTTATTCATTCCCGTACCCGCGGCGAGGTTCCTGTCTGTGAACTGATGAAAGAACTGAACTACCTGATCTGTGACAATTCGGAGTACGAGATGCTCTGTACGCTGTTCCTGGGACACATCGATCCTGAAACGCTGAAAATGGAATATTGCAATGCCGGGCATACGCGGACGATGGTCAACGGGGACTTCCTTGACCAGGATTCGCAGCTGCTCGCCGGCCTGGACCGGGATTATCCCTATCATACGCAGACCGTGCAGTTGCATCATGGAGACCGTTTGCTGCTGTACACGGACGGCGTGACCGAGGCGCGCGGCGCGGACCGCTCCTTCTTCGGGGAGAAGCGGCTGCAGGAATGGATGAACGGGCTGGATCCCGCCATCTCCAGCGAGGAGGCCTGCCAATCCCTGCTGGATACGCTGGCAGCCTTCCGCGGCAACGCCTTGCAGAATGACGATATTGCAATTATTTATATCAAAATAGTATGAAAACGATCATCGAAGAAAAAAACGGGGTAGTGGTCGTATCTGTCCAGGGTGAACTGGATACGGACACGAGCGCACAGTTCCAGCGTGACATCGAGCCTTTGATGGAGCGCAAGGATACGAAAGTCGAAATGGACCTTTCGAAACTGGAGTATATGTCTTCCAAGGCCCTGCGCATCCTCGTGGCCTTCCAGCAGGCTGTCACGAGGAATGGCGGCTCTTTCTCGATCACGAAAGTGACCGACACGGTCCAGGAGGTATTTGACATGACAGGCCTTTCGGCCAGCTTCTTACGGTGATTAGCGCGAGCCGAAACGGAAACTCAGCGACAAGCGGATCTGCCAGTCCTGCGCACCGAAGCGATGAAAGTCATCACCCTTCTTGGTGTTGCGGGAAACCATCTGGTTGATCACGCCGTTCAGCCCCAGGGACCAGCGTTCGCCCCATTGATAGGAAACAGCCGCCCTTCCCGTGGCGCAGAAAGTGACCCATCCGTAAGGATAGGGGTGATGGCTCCGCTTCCCCTTTTCCCAGTCGGTCGTGGCTTCGTATACTGTCCACATCGGAACCAGGGAACCGTGTATCAGCCAGTGCCGGTTGCCGAACACCCAGTTGTAGCCGTAGCCTGCACCGATGGATACGCGGTTGTACAGCAGGTTGGACTGCAGCAGATCAAAGACGGATTCCACCTCTTCCGGGTCCGTCACGGTGCCGAAGCCGTCGAGGGAGACAACGTCCCATACGGACCAGGATGCGGAAGCGATGAAACTGCCCGCGCTGCGGCGCTGGATCTTCGACTGCTTCATGGCGGCCGCATACGAGAAACGGGAATTGAAACTGTAGAACAGGTTCAGGCGTGATTCTCCCAGGACCAGATTCTCCATCGGGCTTTCCGACGAAGGCGTCTTGACCGTACCTTTCAGGGCTGTGGTGAAGCGCAGCGCGTATTCGAAGCCGAAATTCTTGCCGTAACTGTCGAGGGAAAAGTTGAAGTTGAGCTTTTTGCCGATGGCGCGGGAGTAGCTCAGGCCGAGGCCTCTGTAACTCAGGCCGATACCTGCCCGGTGGTTCATGCCCGTCGCCAGGTCGACGTCGTTGAGGCCGTCGACTCTGATGCGCAGGCTCGTGGAATTGTAAAAGAGGCGGGCGTCCCAGTGGTAGGGGTAGCGGCCTATATAGTTGGAATCGAGTTTTGCGTAGCTCTTGTCTTCGCGCATATTGAGGAAATCGTTGAGGTCCCTCCAGAAGCTGTCTTTTTTATTCTGGCCGGGGGCGGCCAGGGAGACGAACAGCGAAAGCAGAAGCAGGAAACGTCGCATGACAAATAAATATTTAGCAAATATAATCATTCTTTGAAACAATTTTGTTACTTTTGCCAAAATATATCAACATCGTATGGCCAAGCATTGCCTCCTCATCCTTTTCGCTCTGTTGCTGAGCACTTTCAGTCTCTCGGCACAGGAACCTGACACATCCTATTTCTCGCATCCTGAAATGAATGAAGTCCACGATGAGAGCGACTCGACGATGATGCTGGCCAAGGCGATCGACACGCTGGCCACGCCCGACAAATACGTGAAGATCATCCTCTTCGACGACCATACCTGGGACTATATCGAGCTGGAACGTCCGGACATCGACACGACCGGCCTGTTCGAAGACTGGAACATCGAGTCGGTCCACGCCTACCGCGATGTGAAGATCTCCGACCTGCCGGAAGAAGTGGACCTCCTGCTGGTCGACTCCATCCATCATTTCGCCGCGCCCTACGTGGGCCGTCGCAGCTCCACCTTCAAGTTCCGCAAGGGCCGCCCGCACAACGGCATCGACATCCCGCTACGCGTCGGCGACACCATCCGCAGCCCCTTCGACGGGGTGGTGCGCTATGTGGGCGGCGGCAAGGCCACGGGCGGTTACGGCAACCTGGTGGTGATCCGGCACTCCAACGGCCTGGAGACCTACTACGGCCACCTGTCCCAGCGGCTGGTGGTGGAGAATGACCTGGTGGCGGCCGGCGACCCGATCGGACTGGGCGGCAGCACCGGCCGCAGCACCGGCCCGCACCTCCACATGGAAACCCGCTACATGGGCAAGCCTTTCGATCCGGAACGCGTCATCAATTTCGACAACGGCACGCTCCGCGACACGCTGCTTACCCTCAAGCGCCACTATTTCAACGTGGGTTCCCACTATGGCATGACCGACGCCCAGTCGAAGGCCGTGACCGACGCGGTATATTATAAAGTGAAGAAGGGCGATACGCTGGGCAAGATCGCGAAGAAATACGGCACCACCGTCAACGCCATCTGCCGGCTCAACGGCATCACGCCGAAGAAAGTCCTCCGGATCGGGCAGCGGCTCCGCGTGCGCTGACGCCCCGGCCACCTGGCTACTGGCAATAAAACAGAACAATCCATAAATCAATTTGTAATGATTAAGATCACATTTCCTGACGGCAACGTCAAAGAGTTCGAGAAGGGGACGACGGCTTACCAGATCGCGTCGAGCATCAGCCCCCGGCTCGCCAACGATGTATTGTGTGCATCGGTCGGCGATCAAGTCTACGATCTCGAACGCCCCATCCTTGAAGACGCGACGCTCAAACTCCACAAATGGGAAGACCGCGAGGCGAAAGCCACGTTCTGGCATTCTTCCAGCCACCTGATGGCCGAAGCGCTCGAAGCGCTGTATCCCGGCGTCAAGTTCGGCATCGGCCCTTCCATCGAGAACGGCTTTTATTATGACGTGGACCTGGGCGACCGGCAGCTCGTGGAAGCTGACCTCAAGAAAATTGAAGACAAGATGCTCGAACTGGCCCGCAGCGGCGAGCATTTTGTCCGCACCGACGTCTCGAAGGCCGATGCACTCAAGAAATATACGGAAAAAGGCGACCAGTACAAGTGCGAACTGATCAGCGACCTGCAGGACGGCACCATCACCTTCTACCAGAACGGCGCCTTCACCGACCTGTGCCGCGGACCGCACCTGCGCGACACGTCCGTCATCAAGGCGGTCAAACTGCTCAACATCGCGGGCGCCTACTGGCGCGGCGACGAGCACAACAAGCAGCTGACCCGCATCTACGGCATCACCTTCCCCAAGAAGAGCATGCTCGACGAATACCTCGTGCTGCTCGAGGAAGCCAAGAAACGCGACCACCGCAAACTCGGCAAGGAGATGGAACTCTTCACCTTCTCGCCCAAGGTGGGCATGGGCCTGCCGCTCTGGCTGCCCAAGGGCGCCGCGCTGCGCGAACGCCTGGAACAGTTCCTGCGCAAGGTCCAGAAAGAGTACGGCTACCAGCAGGTGATCACGCCGCACATCGGCAACAAGGAACTCTACATCACTTCCGGCCACTGGGCCAAGTACGGCAAGGATTCGTTCCGTCCCATCACCACGCCGCAGGAAGGGGAGGAGTACCTGCTCAAGCCGATGAACTGCCCGCACCACTGCGAGATCTACAAGTCCAAGCCCCGTTCGTACCGCGACCTGCCGCTGCGTTTCGCCGAGTTCGGCACCGTGTACCGCTACGAGCAGAGCGGTGAGCTCCACGGCCTGACCCGCGTCCGCGGTTTCACGCAGGATGACGCCCACCTCTTCTGCCGTCCCGACCAGCTGAAAGAGGAATTCTGCAAGGTCATCGACATCGTGCTCTACATCTTCCGCACGCTGAAGTTCGACAAGTTCACCGCCCAGGTGTCCCTGCGCGACAAGGTGGACCGCAGCAAGTATATCGGTTCCGACGAGAACTGGGAGAAGGCGGAGGCCGCCATCATCGAGGCCGCTGCCGAGAAGGGCCTGCCCACCGTGGTCGAATACGGCGAGGCCGCCTTCTACGGCCCGAAGCTCGACTTCATGGTGAAGGACGCTATCGGCCGCAGCTGGCAGCTGGGTACCATCCAGGTGGACTACAACCTGCCCGAGCGCTTCGAACTTGAATATGTGGGCGCCGACGACAAGCGTCATCGTCCGGTGATGATCCACCGTGCCCCCTTCGGCTCGATGGAGCGCTTCGTGGCCGTGCTGCTTGAGCACACGGGCGGAAAGCTTCCGCTCTGGCTCGCCCCCGACCAGGTGTCGATACTGCCTGTCAGTGAAAAATTTAACGATTTTGCAAAAAAAGTTTGCGATTTGTTGAATAATTCCGATATTCGCGCCTCAATCGACGATCGTAACGTCACGATTGGCAAGAAGATCCGCGAGAATGAGCTCAAACGGATGCCTTTCTTGCTGATTGTTGGTGAAAAAGAGCAGGCAACTGACACAGTATCAGTGCGCAAGCAGGGTGGGGAGGACAAAGGCGTGATGACGGTCAGCGATTTTGTGGCGATGATCAAGGAAGATATCGCCAACGAATTGAAATAACGAGATAACGCATACAAACCTTTTAATAACAGGAGGACCAGACCATAGCAACGAACTACAGACCCCCGAAACCGAGACCGCAAGGCCCCCGCAAACCGGATCAGCGACTGCCGCAGAACCGGCATGACAAGGAGGACGGACTCAGAATCAACGATGCCATCACCGCACCGCGCGTCCGCGTGGTAGGTGACAATGTGCCCGAGCAGGGAATCTATTCGCTCTCGGAAGCATTGCGGATGGCGGAAGAACGGGAATTGGATCTGGTGGAGATCGCTCCTTCGTCCGATCCTCCCGTGTGCAAGATCCTCGACTACCAGAAGTACGTCTATCAGCAGAAAAAGAAGGCGAAAGAGCAGAAGTCGAATGCTTCGAAGGTGGTCATCAAGGAGATCCGCTTCGGCCCGCAGACCGATGAACACGACTTCCAGTTCAAGCTCAACCATGCGAAGAGCTTCCTCCAGGAAGGTTCCAAGGTGAAAGCCTACGTGTTCTTCCGCGGCCGTTCCATCCTCTTCTCCGAGCAGGGCGAGAAGCTGCTGCTGCGCTTTGCCCTCGAGTTGGAGGAATACGGAAAAGCAGAGCAGATGCCGAAACTGGAAGGCAAGCGGATGATCATGATGCTCGCCCCGAACAAGAAGAAGTAAACTACACAACTTATTATAAACACAGTATTATGCCTAAATTGAAAACGAACACCGGTTCAAAGAAGCGTTTCACGCTCACCGGCTCGGGTAAGATCAAGAGGAAACACGCTTATCACAGCCACATCCTCACCAAGAAGACGAAGAAGCAGAAGAGAAACCTCGCCCACGTGTCCTTGATCGACAAGGCCGACGTCGGTCGCGTAAAAGCTTTGTTAGTCAAGTAGTTTTATTATTGTTGAACCGGATGATCAGCCGAAAAGACCCTGCGAGACAGGGCGCTGACTTCCAAAAAACCCAAAGATTATGCCTAGAAGTGTAAACAGTGTCGCATCAAGGGCACGCCGTAAGAAAGTCCTGAAGGAAACCCGCGGTAACTTCCTCGCCCGGAAAAATGTCTGGACCGTAGCGAAGAATACCTATGAGAAGGGTCTCACCTACGCGTACCGCGACCGCAAGACCAAGAAGCGCAATTTCCGCTCCCTTTGGATCACCCGCATCAATGCAGCCGCCCGTCAGCACGGGATGAACTACTCCCAGTTCATGGGCAAGCTCGCACAGCAGAACGTGGGTCTGAACCGCAAGGTCCTCGCCGACCTGGCGATGAACAATCCGAAGGCTTTCGAAGCTATCGTCAATTCGGTAAAATAGTTTCGTGCATTGACTGTCAAGGGAACTGATAGGAAATCCTGGGTGCGGTTCGTCCTTTGGACCGCACTTTATGTCGCTTGGATCGCGTGGCACGGAAACTGGTGGTGGCTCTTAGGGCTGCCCGTGATTTTCGAGTTCTGCGTGAGCCGCCGGCTTAAGGCCTGGATTGACCGGATGTCTGCAAAGAGCCGCGCCGTCAAGGTGGCGACGGGATGGCTGGATGCCATCATTTTCGCCGTGGTCGTGGTCACTTTCATCAACATCTTCTTCTTTCAGGCGTTCAAGATTCCTTCCTCTTCCATGGAGAGTTCCCTGCTGACAGGTGACTATCTCTTCGTCAGCAAGACGGCCTACGGCCCGAAGCTGCCCCAGACACCGCTTTCCATGCCTTTTGTCCACAACACCATGCCTTTCTCCGGGAAAGAGAGCTACTCGACCGCCCTGCAGTTCAAGTATCGGCGGATCAAGGGCCTCGGCCATGTCGAGCGCGACGACTATGTCGTGTTCTCGTTCCCGCACGGCGATACGGTGCTGTCGAAGGCGCCCGCCGAAGACTACTACACCCATGTGCGGCTGACTTCGCGCGACTACGCCATCAAGACCTACGGCCCCATCCGGGTTCGTCCGGTGGACAAGAAGGATCATTATGTGAAGCGTTGCGTGGCGGTGGCCGGCGACACCCTGCGTGTCATCAACGGGAAGGTATATGTCAACGGACAGGCACAGGAAAGCTGGCCGGGCATCCAGAACACCTATCAGGTGGTGACGGACGGCACGCCGGTCAATCCGGTCCTGCTGCGTGACATGGGCTTCAACCTGGGCGAGATCTGGTTCAGCCAGACGCTGCCCGGCTATCCGGCCCTGCCGCTGACCGACGAAAGAAAAGAGAAGATCCAGACTTTGGCCAACGTCGTGAGCGTTGAACAGAACGTCGATATCTATCCGCCCGACTACCCCGACTCGCAGGAGATGCTGTTCCCCTTCGTGGCTACGGGTTGGACGCGCGACAACTACGGTCCGCTGTGGATTCCGGCAAAGGGGGAGTCCGTGGTGCTGACCGCCGACAATCTGCCGCTCTACCGCCGCATCATCGAAGTCTATGAAGGCAACCGTTTTGAAGAACTGGGCGAAGGCCGCTACGCCATCAACGGCGAAGAGACCGACCGCTACACCTTCCGGATGGACTACTACTTCATGATGGGTGACAACCGCCACAATTCGCTCGACTCGCGTTACTGGGGTTTCGTCCCCGAAGACCACATCGTGGGCAAGCCCCGGGTGATCTGGATGTCGACCGACGCGAACCAGAAGTTCCCCCGGAACATCCGTTGGCAGCGTTTGCTGAAGTTTTTGTAAATGAGTAATTTTATTTGGATTTTTGCAGAAAATTCAAGATATTTGCAGCCCCTTTGAAAAATAGAAAATAAAAAATATAAGACAATGGCACGAGTTTGTCAAGTTACCGGAAAGAAGAGAGTGATCGGAAACAACGTTTCCCACTCCAAGAGACGTACTAAACGCGAATTCGCCCCGAACCTCAAGACCAAACGTTTCTGGCTCGAAGAGGAGCAGCGTTTCGTGACCCTGAAAGTGTCCTGCAAGGGTATGAAGACCATCTACAAGAACGGTCTGGCTGAAACCCTGAAGGAATCCCGTGAGAAAGGTTTGATCAACATCGTTTAATTTTTTACTGAAATGGCAAAGAAAGGTAACAGAGTTCAGGTCATCCTCGAATGCACCGAACAGAGAGAAAGCGGTGTTCCCGGCATCTCCCGGTATATCACGACCAAGAACAAGAAGAACACGAACGAGCGTCTGGAGCTCAAGAAGTACAATCCGTACCTCAAGCGCTACACCGTTCACAAAGAGATCAAGTAACATCTAACTTTATTATACCATGGCAAAGAAAGCGGTCGCAACGTTCTCCGGCGACAAATCCCAGCTGAAAAATGTGGTGAAGTGCATCAAGATGGTCAAATCTGAGCGCACGGGTGCCTACGCGTTCCAAGAGGAACTCGTTCCTACCGACGAAGTAGCCGACTACTTCAAGAAATAATAAAGTAGGTAATGTTTGAAAACGGCCGACGGATCATTCCGCCGGCCGTTTTTTTGTCAGTCAACGTAGACCCCGTTGATCCGCCAGTTGCGGAGGCCGATAAGGCCCAGGACGATGTAGACCACGTACATGAGGGCAATCCAGTACATGCCGCTATAGACGAAAACGCCGACCGAAATGGTATTGAGCACAAGCCAGATATACCACTGGCACATGTAAGATTTGCTCAGGAAGAAGGTGCCGACCATGCTGCCCACCGCAATGAAGGCATCCCACCAGGGCTGGCTCGGAAAGAGCAGGCCGCCGTGCGTGACGGCATACACCCGGATGATGTGTACCAGGGCGAAATAAACCGGGATGGCGATGCCGAGGGTCCACGCACCGGTCTTCCAGTCGAAACGGCGGATGGCCACCTTCCGGCCGGTGGGGTTGCGCTCCTCCCCGTATTCTTCAATCGCTTCCTCCTTGATCTCCCGGAAGGCGTGGATGCCGTAGAAGGCCATCACGATGTAATAGAACTGGATGACCGTCATCGAAACATAGTTGTTGTGCCAGTACACGAAAATGTTGAGCACGGATGTCAGGATGCATACATACCAGAGCTTCCGGCTCTTCCGTATCTGCAGAAAGACATAGTAGATGCCCGCCATCATGGCGAAAATCTCAAGCCAGCCCCAGACGTCCAGACCGGCGAAATAAGCGCTGATTCCGTCCATGTCCTAGGCCCCGCGGAGATTAAGTACCGTGGTCACCGGCACGTCCTTGGGGAAGCGCTCGATGGAACCGAAATCCTGCAGATAGATGATGAAGCTGGCGTAGACCTGCTTCGGATGAAAAAAGCGGACCAGCTTTACCGCGGCGTTGGCGGTGCCGCCGGTGGCCAGGAGGTCATCGTGCACCAGCACTACGTCGTCGGGAGTAATGGCGTCGGTATGGATCTCGATCTTGTCGCGGCCGTATTCCAGTTCATATTCGAGGGCCACTGTCTCGTAGGGCAGCTTGCCCGGCTTGCGGATCAGTACGAAACCGGCGTTCAGGCGGGAGGCCAGGGCTGCGCCCATCACGAAGCCGCGGCTCTCGATGCCGGCCACCTTCGTGATGCCCTTGTCCTTGTAGACTTCATAGAGAATGTCTTCGACTTCCTTGAAGGCGACGGGATTCTTGAAGAGCGTGGTAACATCCCAGAATTTGATGCCGGGCTTGGGGTAATCGGCAACAGTCCGCAGACTGGCGATCAGACTCTCTTTGCTCATGGTACTATTTCTTTTCAACTAAGGATATGCGATACATTTTCGGCCAGTATTTGCCCGTGACGTAAATGGCACCGCTGCGCGGTTCGTAGGCAATGCCGTTGAGCACGTCGGTGCCGGAACGCAGCTGGGCGGGAAGAATACCCCGCAGGTTGATGACGCCACGCACCTCGCCCGTGGCCGGGTCAATGCGGACGATCTGGTCGTTGCCGTAGACATTGGCCCAGATTTCCCCCTTGACATATTCCAGCTCGTTGAGATAGCGCACTTTCTGTCCGCGAAGCGTCACGGTGATACTACGCTGGACCTGAAAGGTCCCGGGATCCCGGAAGGTGATTTCGGAAGTACCATTGCTCATGATGAGCTGCTTGCCATCGGTCGTCAGGCCCCAGCCTTCTCCCTGGTAGCGGTGCGTGCCCAGTTTCTTCCAGGTAGTGAAATCATAGACGAGGCACTCGTGTTCCTGCCAGGTCAGCACATAGAGCCGCCCGTTCAGCACGCAGGAGCCCTCGGCGAAATAACGGCGGTCAAAATCCATGCGCCGCGCCACGCGGCCGGACTTGAGGTCCACCTGGCGGAAGCTGGACTGGCCGTACTGCCCCGCCGACTCGTAGAGGATGCCGTTCTCAAAAAAGAGTCCCTGGGTATATGAACCAGCATCGTGCGGCAGCACTTCGTCCACCTTGTAGCCATAGGTCTTGACCTGCTGGCCCCTGGCCTGGCAGGCCGGCAGCGTCAGGAGGAAACAGAGAAGGAGGAGATATCGTAGGAACGCTTTCATTTACTGCATGGAATATTTGCGGTAGCTGCTGCTGGTCTTCTTGACCGGTTCGCAGGTCAGGCCGACGCCGAGCTTCTTGAAGACCTTCCGGTCCACTTCCGTCAGCATCACGGTGCAGTGTACCTGGCAGCCTTCCAGCTGGGGCAGGCAGTCGATGGCCTTGCGGCAGTTCTCGTCGGTCAGGCTGAGCATGGAAATGGCCACCAGCACTTCATCGGTGTGCAGGCGCGGATTGTGCCCGTGGAGATACGACACCTTGGTCTTCTGGATCGGTTCGATCATTTCAGCCGGGATTAGCTTGACCGGATGCGGAATGCCGGCCAGGTGCTTGAGTGCGTTCAAAATCAGTGCCGCACTCGGGCCCAGGAGCGAGCTCTGCTTGGCTGTGATCACGGTTCCGTCGGGCAGTTCAATGGCGGCGGCGTACTCGCCCGCGCTCTCCTGTTTCTGCTTGGCTGCTACGGTGACGCGGCGGTATTCGGCGGCCAGGTTCGCCTGCTTGAGGAGCAGCGTGAGCTTGTTGACTTCATCTTCGTTTTCGTCACCTTCGGCCAGGTTGCAGAGGCCGGTATAATAGCGCCGGATGATTTCGTTGTTGGCGGCCTCGCGGCAGACGTCGTCGTCGCTGATGCAGAAGCCCACCATATTGACGCCCATGTCGGTGGGTGACTTATAGGGATTGCTTCCGTAGATCTGGGTGAACAGGGCGTCCAGCACGGGGAAGATCTCGATGTCCCGGTTGTAGTTGACGGCAATCCTGCCGTAGGCCTCGACGTGGAACGGGTCGATCATGTTGACATCGTCCAGGTCGGCGGTGGCCGCCTCGTAGGCGATGTTCACGGGGTGTTTCAAAGGAAGGTTCCAGATCGGGAAGGTCTCGAATTTCGCATAACCGGCCTTGACGCCGCGCTTGCGCTCGTTGTAGAGCTGGCTCAGGCAAACGGCCATCTTGCCGCTGCCCGGGCCGGGGGCCGTCACCACGACGAGGGGACGGGTGGTCTCCACATAGTCGTTCTTGCCGAAACCCTCGTCCGAAGCGATAAGGTCCACGTTGGTCGGATAGCCTTCGATGATATAGTGGTAGTAGGCCTTGATGCCCATCTTTTCGAGCCGGGTGCGGAAGGCACTGGCGCTGGCCTGGCCGTTGTAGTGGGTGATGACCACCGAGTTGACGCTCAGGTTGCGGCTTTCAAACTCTTCTCGCAGACGCAGCACGTCCACATCGTAGGTAATGCCCAGATCGTTGCGGATCTTGTTCTTCTCGATATCGACGGCTGACACAACGATGATAATCTCCGCGACGTCCCGCAGTTGCATCAGCATCTTGAGTTTGGAATCAGGCTCAAAGCCGGGAAGGACGCGGCTGGCGTGGAAATCGTCGAACAGTTTGCCACCGAATTCCATGTAAAGCTTATCCCCGAATAATGCAATGCGTTCCTTGATATGATCCGACTGGATCTTCAGGTATTTGTCGTTGTCGAAGCCGATTTTCATAGTCCCGTTAGATGTATTAACGGGTCACAAAGCTACAAAAAAACTGCGAGATATAATGAAAAAGACTAACTTTGCATAAAAATCGCCATCAGGCGATAGCAAGGGCAAGCCATTCTGTCGCGCCGCGATGAGCGGTGAGGAAAGTCCGGACAGCATAGAGCACCTCCCTGTGGAAAGCACAGATGGGCGAAAGTTTATGGATCGCGTAACAGAAAACAACCGCCGGTTTGGCCCGGACTTGTTCCGGGGCCGGCAAGGGTGAAAACGTGGGGCAAGAGCCCACGACCGCGTGCGGCGACGTACGCGGGGTACGCACCGGAGGGCTGCAAGGCCAAATATATCGGCGTCTGAGGGCTGCTCGCCTGAGCCGAGGGGTAGGCTGCATCAGATAAATGACAGAAGCCCGCAAGGGTACAGAATTCGGCTTATCGGCTTGCCTTATTTTTGACTATGAAACGCACCATCATACTATTCACCGCCGTTTTCGGGCTCGTCTTTAGCGCCGCCGCCTTCGACAAGAAGGACGCGCGCTTCACACAGAAAGACGTGGACAATTTCTATGAAGTCATGACCCTGCTGGCCCCGGACCGCGAGCGTCCGGTGAGCGAGCTGGTGATCAAGGTAGCCAAGCACTTCCTCGGCACGCCCTACGTGGCCGGCACACTGGAACAGGAGCCTGAGCGCCTGACGGTCAACACGCGCGAGACCGACTGCATCCTCTTTGTGGAGATGTGCCTGGCGATGTCACTGACGGCGAAAGAGGCAGAACCGACCTTCGAAAAATATGTAGACAACCTGCGGCAGCTGCGCTACCGCAACGGCAAGGTGGACGGCTACACTTCGCGCATCCACTACACTTCGGAATGGATCATCCAGGGCGAGCTCCGCGGCATTTTCCGGGAAGTCAGCCGGGAATGCGGCGGCAGTCCCCTCGACCAGCGTTTTTTCTTCATGTCCACGCATCCGGCCTCCTACAAGCAGCTTAAGGACAACCCGGTGAATGTTGAAAAAATCAAGGCCGTCGAGCAGAATCTGGACAGCTGGGACTACTGGTACATTCCCAAGGCAGATTTGCCGGCGTGCATCCGGAACATCAAGACCGGCGACATCATCGGCTTCAACAGCGCCACACCCGGCCTCGACATCGCCCACGTGGCCTATGCATACTGGGAAGGCGACACCCTGACCTTCATCCACGCCTCTTACACGGACAAGAAAGTCGTGATCAACAAGACGCCGCTGGTGCCGTACACCAACGGCATCAAGTCGCACAACGGCCTGCGGGTTATCCGGCTGAAATAAATGAAAAAAATTTTTCGTTTCCCGGACTTTTGACTATTTTTGCAGTCCCAAGTTCAACCCGGGAACAACGATCAGCCACTTTAGCTCAGTCGGTAGAGCAGCGCATTCGTAACGCGCAGGTCGGCAGTTCAAGTCTGCCAAGTGGCTCATAAAGAAAGAGAGGCCGAAAGCCTCTCTTTCTTTATGAGCAGAGGCGGCTGAGCCGCCTCTTTTCTACCGGGGCACATCCCCGGACCCCTCGCGCCCTGCGCGACACGCTTTGCGGGCTTTTTTTGTCGGGCATATGCCCTTTTTTATTACTTTTGTAGATTGAATTATTATTTTGATACAGATATGCAACTGATCGCTGACAGCGGGTCCACCAAGGTATCGTGGCGGGCCATTGCGGAAGACGGGTCTGTGAAGACCGTCGAGACCGTGGGCATCAATCCGGTTTTCATGGAAGATGCCGAAATCGAAAAGATCCTGAACGAGAATCTGGTGCCGGAGATCGGCACGAAGGTCGACCGGATCTACTTCTACGGTGCCGGTATGGTGGGCGGTGAGATCTCCGCCAAGCTGGAACGTTGCTTCGGCAAGGTGTTCCCCGGATCGACCTGTGAAGCCGCATCCGATGTGCTGGCGGCTGCCCGCGCGCTTTGCGGCCACAAGCCGGGCATCGCGTGCATCCTCGGCACGGGTTCGAACAGTTGTTTCTACGACGGGGAGGGGATTGCGCAGAACGTGCGTGCCGGCGGCTTCATTCTCGGCGACGAGGCCAGCGGCGCCTACCTGGGCAAACGCCTGATCTCCGACTTCATCAAGGGCCTGCTTCCACCGGCCATTGAGAACGAATTCACGAAACGTTATGGCCTCGATTACATGGCCATCGTCCAGAAAGTCTACCGCGAGCCGATGCCGAGCCGCTTTCTCGCTTCCTTCTCGCCGTTCATCAGCGAGTTCAAGAACCATCCCCACATGGCCAATCTCCTGAAGAGCAGCTTCGAGGAATTCCTGCACCGGAACATTGTCCACTACGACTACAGGAAGTATCCCGTCAACTTCGTCGGCTCCATCGCCTTCTACTACAAGGATATTCTGGAGAAGGCCGTGAACGCCGCCGGCATGCGCATGGGCATCGTACTCAAGGGCCCCATCGACGGCCTCGTCGAATATCATAAGAATGTGAAATAGATTCTTCGCTTCGCTCAGAATGACAGCCATGAAAGTAACCGAACAGAGTTCAAACTATTCGAACCTCGACCAGATGAGCACGCGGGAGCTGCTCGAGAACATGAACCGCGAAGACCGCCACGTTCCGGAGGTCGTCGCCGAATGTATCCCGCAGATCGAGAAACTCGTCGACGGCATCGTGGAGCGCATGCGCTGCAATGGCCGCGTCTTCTATCTGGGCGCCGGCACGAGTGGCCGCCTCGGCATCCTCGACGCTTCGGAGATTCCGCCGACCTACGGCGCACCGTATGATCTGTTCATCGGCCTGATGGCCGGTGGCGACAGCGCCATCCGCCGGGCCGCCGAAGGTGCGGAAGACAATAAGGAACAGGGCTGGAAGGACATCGAGCCGTACCGCCCGACGAAAGAAGACATCGTCATCGGCATCGCCGCTTCCGGCACCACACCTTATGTGATCGGCGCCATCGAGGAGGCCCGCAAGCGCGGCCTGCTCACCGGTTGCATCACCTGCAACCCCGACGCCCCCGTGGCCGCCGCCGCTGAGATTCCCATCGTGGCCGTCGTCGGTCCCGAGTTCGTGACCGGCAGCACCCGCATGAAGTCGGGTACCGCCCAGAAACTCATCCTCAACATGATCTCCACGTCCACGATGATCCGCATGGGACACGTGAAAGGCAACAAGATGGTCGACATGCAGCTCACCAACAAGAAACTGGTGGACCGCGGCACCAAGATGATCATGGACGAGACCGGGATCGAGGATTACGGCGAAGCCAAGGCCATGCTGCTGCGCTATGGCTCCGTCCGCAGCGCAGTTGATACGTATTTCGCACAGAACCCTGACAAGCGCAAATAAGCGCCCTTTCCGCCGATGTTCCGCCGGAATTACTCCTCCGCATTGCTCGAAGAGGCCGTGGACCAGCTCGCCACGCTGCCCGGGGTCGGTCGCCGGACCGCCCTGCGCCTGGCGCTGCACCTGCTGGACCAGCCCCGCGAGAATGTGGAGCAGTTCTCCGGCGCGCTGATGCGCCTGCGGCAGGATGTCCGCCATTGCCCCGTCTGCGGTATGATTTCCGATGACGGCGTCTGCCCTCTGTGCAGCGATACGCGTCGCGACGCAACGGTGGTCTGTGTGGTGGAAAGCCTGCGCGACGTGCTCAGCATCGAGAACACCGGCCAGTACAACGGTCTGTACCACATCCTGGGCGGCATCATTTCTCCCATCGACGGGGTCGGCCCCGGCGATCTCCGCATCCGGGAACTGGGTGAACGCCTCGCAAAGGGCGGCATCCAGGAGGTCGTGCTGGCCCTGAGCACCAGCATGGAAGGGGAGACCACCGCCTATTACTTGTACAAGCAGATCGCCCCGTATCCCGTGACCGTGACCTCCATCGCGCGCGGCGTGGGTTTCGGCGACGACCTTGAATATACCGACGAGCTGACCCTGGGTCGCTCCATCACCAACCGACAACCCTTTAAACCTTGACCCATGCGACACGAATTTCCCTTTGTCTGGTTCCTCGTGGCCTTTGCTGCCTATACCGCGCTCTTGTTCCTGATTTCCTGGCTCACGGGGCGCAAAGCCGGATCGAGCTCCTTCTTCTCCGGTGACAAGAAGGCTCCCTGGCCCGTGGTGGCCTATGGCATGATCGGCGCGTCCATTTCGGGCGTCACCTTTATCTCCGTCCCCGGTAACGTGTGGGTGCAGAATTTCTTCTATATGCCGCTGGTGCTGGGTTTCGTGGGAGGCTACATCATCATCGCCAAGGTGCTGCTGCCGCTCTACTACAAGATGAACCTGACCTCGATCTATACCTATCTGGGAGAGCGTTTCGGGCCCAGGTCGCACAAGACCGGCACCACGGTGTTCATGGTGTCGCGTATCCTGGGTGCGGCCGTGCGCGTGTTCGTGGTCATCGTGGTCTTTTTCGCCTTCATGCCGCACAGCCTGTCGCAGCGCATGTCGCCGGTGCTCCTGTTTACGCTCATCACGGCTGTGTTCCTGCTGCTGCTTTACCTTTACACCTTCAAGGGCGGCGTGAAGACCATCATCTGGACCGACGTGCTGCAGACCACTTTCATGCTGCTGGCCGTGGGGATGACGATCTTCTACATCTGCAAGAACATGGGCTGGAACTTCGGGCAGATGTTTTCGGTCGTGGGTGCCACGGTCAATGAGAACGCCGGCACCGTGGGCTATGGCCACAGCTTCACCAGCTGGTTCGACTGGGACTGGAGCCACGGTACCAACGCCATCAAGCAGTTCGTCGCCGGTATCTTCGTGACCATCGCCATGACGGGCCTGGACCAGGCCATGATGCAGAAAAACCTGGCCTGCAAGGATATCAAGGCTGCCCAGAAGAATATGTATACGACCTCCATCATCATCGTGGTGGCCAATTTCTTCTTCCTGCTGATGGGCGCGCTGCTCTGCGTGTACGCCCAGCACCTGGGCGGCTTCGAAGCCCTGGGTATCGACAAGACCGACGAACTCTTCCCGACCATCGCCAGCCAGTACTTCGGCGTCTGGGCAGGCGTCTTCTTCCTGATCGGCCTGATTTCGGCCTCGTATCCGAGCGCCGGTGCGGCCATGACCTCGCTGACTACCAGCTTCTGTGTGGACTACCTGAATTTCAACGGACGCAAGGAACTGACCGATGCCCGCAAGGAAAGCATCCGCAAGCGCGTGCACGCCGGCGTGGCCCTGCTCTTCCTCGTGATCATCGTCGTGCTCTTCGTGGTCAGCAGCGATGCGGTGGTGAACTTAGTCTACAAGCTGGCTTCGTATACCTACGGACCGTTGCTGGGCATGTTCTTCTTCGGCATCCTGACGAAAGTGAAGGTGCGCGACGGCGCTACGCCATGGATCGCCGTGGCGGCGCCTGTGCTCTGCCTGGTCTTCAACCTGGTGAGCAAGCATTACTGGGGCTTTGACCTGGGCTTCACCTTGCTGATTGTCAACGGCCTGCTTACCTTCTTCGGCATGTGGCTGTTCCGCGTGAAGAAGTAGTTTTCAGCAATTTGGGGTATTGCATTTTGGAACGTAACCGCCCGTGGCTCATGAACGGGAGGGGCCCAAGCTCGCTTGGGAGGGACGAGCCGGCTTGCCCGGCGAAGGTGAGAAAATGTAATACCCCAAATTGCTAGAATGACAAAATATTCTTACCTTTGCAAGATATGGTGAGAATAGCTGCGATCAACTACTTGAACACGATTCCGTTCCTGTACGGGCTGGAGACCAGGATGGCCCCCGGCGAGATCGTCATGCAGTTCTGCACCCCGTCGGTTTCCGCCGCCCTGCTGCGGGAGGGGAAGGCCGACATCGGCATCATGCCCGTGGGTGCCCTGGGCGACCTGAAAAACCCCTCCATCGTGTCGGACTTCTGCATCGGCGCTACGGGCCCCGTGGCCAGTGTTCTGGTGGTCTCCGGCCGCCCTGTCCAGGAAGTCGACGAGATCCTGCTCGATGTGGACAGCCGTACCTCTGTGCTCCTGACGCAGTATCTCTGCCGCGAGAAGTGGCACATCGCTCCGCGCCTGAAACCCTTCGATTTTTCGCGCGACGCACTCGATCTGTCCCGCTGCTACCTGCTCATCGGCGACAAGGCCCTTCGGCACGGCGGGGAGTTCCGCCATGTGTATGACCTGGCCTCCGAGTGGATCGCCCTCAAACATTTGCCTTTCGTGTTCGCGTGCTGGACCGCCTCGCGGCCCCTCGAACCTTCTTTCATCGAATCCTTCAACCAGGCCCTCGAATATGGCATCCGCCATATCCCCGAGGCCGTAGAAAAATACGATCATCAGTTTCCCAGGGAGTATGCCTACAGATATCTGCGGGACAACATTTCCTTCACGCTCGATAGTGAGAAACGCGCCGGACTGTCGGAATTCCGTCGCGTGGCCCTGGAGAAGCTGACCCCTCGAGAATGTGTGTGCTGATGCCCGGACGGGAGGTCCGGTTCACGGAATCATACACACTTAAACTCGAGGAACATGATCAAAATCTTTTATACGCTTAACGGACAGGCGGAAGTCTCCGAATCGATTGCGATCCTGAATCAGATCACGATGGAAGATGCCCTGTGGCTCGACCTCTTCAATCCTACGGGAGAAGAGAAGCGGGCTGTGGAACTTTTCCTGCACACCACCCTGCAGAGCCGTGCGCAGGCAGAGGAGATCGAGAGTTCATCGCGCTACTCCGAGACGCTCGATGCGATCTTCGCCAACACGAACTTCCTGATTCCGAGCGCCGAAAACTACACCATGGAGTCGGTCTCCTTCGTGCTGACCGGCCATACCATCACCTCCATCCGGCAGGTGCCCCTGCGCAGCTTCACCGACATCCAGCGCCGCATCCTCTTCAATGCGAAACTCTATCCCACGGGCTTCCATGTGCTGGTGGGCATCCTGGAAAACCGCATCGACCTGGACGCGGACATGATTGAGCTCATGTCGAAAGAGATCGGCCAGTACAGCAAGCGCGTGAGCCTGGGCGAGGATGTCAACGAAGAGTTCCTCCTCGACATCAACCAGCTGCAGGAGAACACCATGCTGGTCCGCGAGAACATCGTCGACAAGCAGCGCATGATTTCAAGCATCCTGCGCTCCGACAAGACGCCCGACGTGATCAACGGAAAACTGGGGGTGCTGCTGAAAGACATCACGTCCCTGATCAACCACACGGATTTCAGCTTCGAACGACTGGAGTACCTGCAGAATACGGTGCTCGGTCTTATTGACCTGGAACAGAACAAAATCATGAAGATTTTCACGATGGTGTCGCTGCTGCTCATGCCGCCGACCCTGATCGCGAGCATCTACGGCATGAACATCCAGCTGCCGCTGGTCGGCGGGGCCTGGGACATGATTATCGTGCTGGGCGCGATGCTGCTGATTGTCGTGGGGGTCTTCCTGTTCTTCCGTCGGAAAAAAATGATGTAGGCCATGAAGAAGCCCGGTCTCTTCCTGTCGCTGGTGCCCGTCCTGACCCTGATTGCCCTGCTGGTGGTCGGCGTCGTGATTTTCGGCGATGAGCTGACGGGCGGCCCGTCGCAGTTGGCCCTCTTCGGCGCGTCTGTGGTGGCAGCCCTCATCGGCCTGTATTACCTCAAGGTGCCTTGGCATCAGTTCGAGGAGAAGATAGGGGAGAATTACAAGAATACGGCTCCGGCCATCATCATTCTGCTGTCCATCGGCGCGTTGACGGCTACATGGATGCTTTCGGGCATCGTGCCGTCAATGATTGTCTACGGACTGAAGCTCATTCACCCGCGCATCTTCATCGTGATGTCCTTTCTGCTGTGCGCCGTGGTTTCGATGCTGGCGGGCAGTTCCTGGACCACGGTGGCGACCGTGGGACTGGCCATGTTCGGTGCCGGCAGTTTCATCGGGCTGCCCGCGGGCTGGCTGGCCGGCGCCATCATTTCGGGCGCTTACCTGGGTGACAAGGTATCACCGCTGAGTGACACCACCAACCTGGCGGCGTCGATCGCAGGCGTGAACCTCTATACCCATGTACGCTATACCTTTGTGACCACCATACCGGCTCTCATCATCTGCCTGGCCTTCTATACGGTGGTCGGACTGGTCGTGCCCGTCACATCGAGCCTTGAAATGGATGGCCAGCTGACTGTCTTGCAGGAGGTTTTCAATATCTCGCCCTGGTATCTGCTGGTACCGGGACTGACGATCTTCATGATCTACAAGAAAGTGCCCGCCATCGTGACACTGTTCCTCTCGGCCCTGGCAGGCGGCCTGCTGGCCTACTTCGCCCAGCCGCAGATCATCGACCACATTGCCGGCCCCGACGCGACGGCCTTCCGGCGTTTCTTCGGCTCGATCTTCCAGATGATGTCGGCCGATGTCGCGCTTGAGACGGCCGACCCGCTGGTCACGCACCTGGCTTCGACCGGCGGCATGAAGGCGATGATCAACACCGTCTGGATCATTCTCTCGGTGATGCTCTTCGGCGGCTGCCTCTCGGCCTGCGGCATGGTGGAAACCATAACGGAGCGCATTGTCCGCTCTGTCAAAGGCACCGGAGGCCTGATCCTGGCGACGGTGGTCAGCTGCATCTTCTGCAACGTGACCTTGTCCGACCAGTTCATGGCCATTCTCTTGCCGGGCAACATGTTCAAAGATTCTTACCGGCGTTTCGGCCTTGCGCCCGAGGTGCTGAGCCGAACCCTGGAAGACTCCGCCACGGTGAGTTCCGTGCTGGTGCCCTGGAATACCTGCGCCGTGGTGCAGTCCAGCGTGCTGGGCATCGCTACCCTGGCTTATTTTCCCTATGCGATCTTCTGTTTCATCACGCCGGTGATCGCCGTTATCTTCGGATATACCAACTTCAGGATCCATCGAATTAAACCATCTGGACAATGAAATACTTCTCTTTATTGATGTCTCTCATCCTGCTGTCCGTGCTGCCCTTGCGGGCGGATTCGGTCGATGCGCGGCGTGCCGCTGAGGTGGCCCGCGCCTTCTTCCAGAACGACCGCAACGTGGCCTTGCGGATGGCCCCGCTGCAGCCCGTGGAACGAGCCGCGGCTCCTTTGACCAAGGCAGGAGAGGAGCAACCTCCTTTTCACATCTTCAACCGTGCCGGCGGCGGCTTCGTGATCGTGGCGGCCGACGATGCCTGCAACCCCATCCTGGGCTATTCTTTCACCCATTCTTTCGGCCATGGCGCCGATATGCCGGACAACTTGCGTGCCTGGCTCGACGAGTTGGCCGACCAGGTGACCCTGGCGCGAGAAGCGACCGCCGACGAACGGGCAAAGGCGCTGCGGAAGTGGGATGCCGTCTTCGTACGGACGAAGGGTGGCACTGCCTACAAGCCGGCCGTCAAGTATGACACGCCGCTCTGGGGGCAGGGTGCTCCCTTCAACAGACTGGCACCCGAAGTGGGCGGCAAGCAGGCCGTGGCCGGCTGCGTTCCGTTGTCCATGGGCATGCTGGCACGCTTCTTCGGCTATCCGGCTGCGGGCAAGGGAACCCTGCCGAGTTACTCCTACACGGCCGACGGGACCAACGTCACCATTCCGGGTATGGAACTGGGCCAGCCGTACGACTGGGCGAACATCAAGATGGATTACAGCGAAGGCTTTACCGAGGCGGAAGCTGACGCCGTAGCGCAGCTGGTCTTCGAGTGCGGCGTGATGGTACAGGCCAAATACAACGCGTCCACCAGCGCCAATACCTACAGGGCGTGCAGCAAGGCTGTTGACCACCTGGGCTACGATGCATCCGCGACATTCTATTACCGTGCCTACTATACGGATGAAGTCTGGCTCGACATGCTCAAGAAGGAACTGCAGGACCATCCGCTGATTTACGCGGCACACCGCGAGGGGGGTGGACACGCCTTCCTGGTGGACGGTTACGACGAAGCGGGCAACCTGAGCGTCAACTGGGGCTGGGAAGGCTCCAGCAACGGCTACTATGCACTCTCGGCTTTCGTGCCGACACCGACGCGACAGTATGTTTTGGACCATTCCGCCATCTTCGGGCTTGCGCCCGACAAGGGCGGCATGCCGGTGGAATACCTCTACCTGCTGACCGGAACCGCGTCCAGCGGCACCGAGTACAAAGGCCTGGAGGCAAGCGGTGAGATTGTTCCCCGCCAGAATTTCACCATGAAGGTCGGTGGCATTTGCAACGGCAGCAACCAACCGTTCGCGGGCTATTTCATCCTGGCGCTTACCGATGCGGAAGGCAACATCAAGGATTTCGTAAGCGGCTCGCAGTACTATGAGCAGACGAATTCGCACAGCTGGCGCGGTTATCCCAGCGTCAGCTGCATCCTCAATACTTTCCCGCTCGAAGGCGACCGGATCCGCGGCTTCTACCGCGGCGAAAACTGGGGCGAGAACCAGTGGATGCCTTTCCTCTACGACACGACCGACGGGACGGTGGCGGAGATTCCGGTCTACGACAACCAGACGCTTGCCGAGGCGACCACATTCTCCTATGCGAAGACGCTCAAGATCGTCACGATCGATACGAAGGACCATGTCAGCTGGACGTTCAAGTCCTCTTCCGGCGCAGACGCGTCTGACTGTGTTACCTATGCCGGCGTACAGATGAACATTGACGCCTCGAAGCTGAAAGGCGCCTATACCCTGACGCTCAAGCGCGGCAACGACCAACTTTCCCTCAACCTTACTTTCTGATACGCCATGAAAAGATATATCTCGCTGTTATTCGTTTGTGTGCTGGCACTTGCTTCCTGCCAGAAAGAAGATCCTGAGATGACGCTCAGCACCGGCCAGATCACGATGCTGGCAGAAGGCGGTTCGGCGTCCGTCAGCGTTACCACCAATTACAAGTGGACCGCCACGGCCGATCCATGGATTACCATCCGTCCTTCGTCGGGTGACAAGGGCTCGACCACGGTTTCGGTGACGATTGCCGCCAATACGGGCTCTTCCATCCGGAAGGGAGCCATCAACTTTGTCTGTCAGGATCTGACGCGTTCGGTGTCTGTTACCCAGGCACAGCCGCTCAACCAGCGACTGACCATCACGCACAACCTTTCCACGTTCGTGGTGCCGACCCTCACCGGCAACGGCCTGACGGGCCGTGTGGACTTCGGGGAAGGGGAGAAACAGAATTATGCCGCCGGCCTGAAATGGAATTATGCGGCCGCCGGCACCCACAAAGTGGTGATAGAATCCGCCGGCGGCACTTCCTTTGCGATGGAGAGCGTCGCCGGCATATCGGCCATCGACATGAGCGCCTTCTAGCGTTCTTTGCGGAAGAAGCGGGCGATTTCGCCGATCAGGCAGTCGATCTGCTCTTGCGTTTCCAGCGTCTCGACCGGGAAGCCCAGGACCACGGTTTTATAATCGCCCTGGTATGCCACACCGGCCGAGATGTTGTTTTCTGCGTAGCGGTAGATGGTGCAGGCACCCGGGCCGACCGGCGTCAGGCCGTCGGGCGATTCCACGCAGTAGACCCGCTCGCCCAGCTGCTGGTTGAAGTAGTAGCGGCTGTTGCGGGTGATGCCGCAGGGATTCTGTTCCCCGCGCACCTGCCCTGTTACGGCGGCGCTGTTGGTCATCCATTTATAATGGAGTACCTCGGCGGCGAACTGCTGGGCCGGCGTGAAATAGTCAGCCTGCAGGGTGGAGTCGACAGGGAAGCGGAACACCGGCTCCCAGAGGTCGGAGCCGACATATGCCCCGGAGACGAGTACGCTGCCGCCCGCGCGGGTCAGGTCTGCGATCTGTTCGCGCAGGCCTTGCGGGAAGACGTGGTAGCGCAGGGCGGAGGCACCTTCCCGGCCGATCTGCGTGGTGATCTGCTTGCCGCAGATGATGTCGGCCACGGGATAGTCATTGAGCGCGATGCGGCGGTGCTCCACGGCGCTGCGGCTGGCGGAGACGAAGTTGTAACCGGCGTTCATCCATGCCATGCCGTGCACATAGGGGTAATCGAAGGTGTTGCCGGCGATGACCTTCGTTTCATAATCGCTGTCCGAGGCGCCGAAACCCGCGCTGTCATCGTCCATCCAGGGAATGTGGCGGCGGTATTCGTGCTGGTTGCCAATGAAGGAGATGTCGTACACGTAGGGAACGCCGCTGTCGAGCCGGTTCATGAATCCGGCGTAGAGCGAATCGCCGCTGGCAAAACTTACCGGTGCGCTGACGCGGTCGAAATTGTTGACAATCATCACGGTAGGTGCCTGTTCCGAGACCAGGCCGATCGAGAGGGTTTCGCTCGGAAAACTCTCGCCGCCGGCGTTGGTGGCCGTGACACGGAAGCTGTAGATGTGCCCCGGTTCGATATCCAGCTCGACATGGGTCTCGCCGAGCGGACGTCCGTTGTCGAAGCCCCCGTCGTCGAGACGGGTGTAGAGGATGTAAGCGGTGGGGGAGGCCGTAGGCTCCAGCGGATCGTCCACGGGCGTCCAGCTCAGGCTGACGCTTCCTTCGGGATTGAAGTGGGCTTCAAAGCCCTCCACAGGCAGCGGCTGCACGGTATAGTCGAAGTCGTTGACATAGGCCAGAAACTTGAGCATGCCTTTGTAAATGGCGCGCGATACGGTAAAGCGGAAACCCGGATCGAGACCGTAGCGCATGTCGGCGAGGTTCTGGTGGGAGAGGAGTTCCAGAAGCATGCCGGGGACTTCGGGCATGCGGCTTTCCGCATAGGAGCGGTCCCAGAGCTGGCGGCGGTTCCAGATGGGTTCATAAAGCGCGCGGATGTCTTCCACGATCTGGGTCTGGACGATGTCGGTATAGTCCCGGCCGATGGAGCGGTCTTCGCCGTTGGGGTATTTCTCTTCGTCGTTCGACAGGCGGGTGTAGATGGCCAGTGTACCGACGATCGAGTCGTTGAGGTAGGTGCCGGCATCCGTGTGGAAGGCGAACGAAAGGTCGAAGGGCACATTGTAGCCTTTCCTGTCGGGCTTCAGGTAGGAACCGTCCGACATCGTGTTGACCCAGAGGCCGCGCGACATGTAGTCGTCGTTGTAGTCGGTGGTACCGGCGTTGCGCGAGTAGATGGTGTCGTTGAAGCCGGCCCACTGCAGCCAGTAGCGCGAGCCTTCGGTGAAACGGGGATAGCCTGAGATTTCAGGCTCGAAGTCGAATGCTCCCTCCTGGGTTTCCAGCGGCTCGCGGGCCATGTTGCCCATGCCGCCGCCGAAGCGGACAGCATCGGCGGTGACGATGCTCCGGCCGTCACCCTGGTTGCTGAGGAATACGCCCTGCTGCTCATGGCTGCCTCTGCTGAAGCCGAATCGGCCCAGATAGATCCAGGTGCTGCCGCCCATTTGCTGGTTGACGCTGTAGCGGGTCACGCCGCCTTTGTGGCGCACTTCGTACTGGGCGGCGGTGGTGCTGCCCGGTACGGTCTGGTAGGACACGTACACGCCGTATTCCCCGTCTGCGGGGATGTCGGGAATCCAGCGGATGCTTTTGCTGCCTTTGGCGTCGGTGGTCGTCATCCGGGCGGTACCCATCTTGAAGGGGTTTTCCTTGTAGAGATAGACGGAGCGGTTGTGGGCGAAGCCCGTATCAGGGGCGGCCTGCCAGTGGCCGGTTTCATGGTATCCTTTTGCATCCAGGTCGTTGTCGACGATCACTTCGTGGACATTCCAGTCGCGCTCGCGCGGCAGCAGCACCACGGCGCCGGCATTCTCGAGCATGGGCACCAGGAAGGGCACCACGTAACTCTGGGTATAGAGGTCTTCCACGGTTTCGAAGATGCGGGCGCGCTGCCATTCCCAGCGGGCCAACGACTGTTCGTAATACCATCCGTGGCTCTGCCAGAGGGCGATGTGGCGCTTCTGGAGGCCCCGGGTCGGCTGGTTGGGCGAAGAGCAGCGGGTCAGCAGCGGAGCGGCAAGCTGGTCATGGAAGCGTCCGGCGTACTGCCGGTGCTCTTCCACGGCGCCGCGGTCGCGCTGTCCGGTAAAGTAGCGGCTCTTGTAATACTCCACGGGCTTTTTGTCTGCGTAGAGCGAGAGCTTCTTCTTATATTTGGCATACTTTTTCGGAAGGGTCGCCCGGGCGATCGCATAGATGTCCTTGATCTCCTGTTCGCGCAGGGGAAAGTCCACGAGGCCGCGGCTGAGGGTCAGGCGGAGGGTGCCGTCGTTCAGGATGGTGGCCTTTTCCACTTGGACGAAGCTGCGGACCGTGGTCTTTTCCTTCAGGTAGTTGGTAAGAGAATCGGCCATGGGCTGAAGGTCCTTGTCGCGGGCTGCCTGTGCCGGAGCGGCGGAAGCGGCGAGCCAGAGGACTGTCAGAAGGAGCGGGAAGATACGTTTCATTCGAAGTAAGCTTTATCCGACAAATTTACGTATATTTGTGAGAACGTGCATTCCATTGAACTGTAAGATATGAACAAATTATCCCTTGCCAACCTCCCCACGCAGATCCAGCACCTGTCCCGCTGGTCGGCCGAATGCGGGAAGAACATCTACGTCAAACGCGATGACCAGACGGGCAGCGAATGGTCCGGCAACAAGATCCGGAAACTGGAATTCGCCGTGAAGGAAGCCCTCGACCAGGGTTGCAACCTGCTGATTACCTGCGGCGGCATCCAGTCGAACCATTGCCGCGCCACCGTGGCTGTCGCCACGCGCCTGGGCCTGCGTTCAGCCGTGCTGCTGCGCATCAGCGAACAGCCGCCCCTGGCGGGCAATTATTTTCTCGACCGGCTGATGGGGGCAGATGTCCGCTTCTGTACGCGTGACGAATACCGGGACCACCGGGCGGAGATCATGCAGGAGATGGCCGACGTTTACGCGGCGCAGGGCTTCAAACCCTACATCATTCCGGAAGGGGCCTCCTTCGGCATCGGGACGCTGGGATACTATCACGCGATGAAGGAGATCGTGGCGCAGGAGCGCGAAATGGGCATCAGCTTCGACACGCTTGTCGTGGCTACCGGCTCCGGCGGAACGCTTGCCGGCCTGCAGCTCTCCAACCTGGTGAACGGATATGGAAAACGCATTATCGGCGTCTGCGTTTGTGACGATACGGCTTATTTCCAGGCAATTGCAGTACGTATTTCAAGGGATGCTTTACCTTATCTGGTGGCGCAGGGCGAGCTTTCGCAAGACCGTGCCGACCATGTTGCGAAAGCCCTTGAACCGATGGATTTCGAACTGTTCGAAGAGTATGTAGGCATCGGCTATGCCCTGAGCCGGCCGGAAGAGCTGGCGCACATCGCACGGATGGCCCGGCTGGAAGGCACGGTCTTCGACCCGGTCTACACGGGCAAGGCCACGTATGGCATGGTCAACGAGCTGAAGCCCGGCGGGCGCCTCCGCTCCTCCGAAAATATCCTCTTCATCCACACCGGCGGTCTTTTCGGCCTTTTCCCGGTGTCGGGCAGTTTTCAGTTGTAGGCTTGTCCGGCCCTGGGCGGGCAGCTCCGTACCGGATTATTTCTTTTGGGAGAACAGGCCGATGACGGCCATGAGCAGCAGCCCCGTGGTGATGCCGAGCAGGTTGGCGTTCAGGTCGGCCGGGTCGGTGAACCGCTCCGGATTGATGCGGGTCTGAAAGGTCTCGAACAGGGCGGCGATGACATTGGCCGCCAGGGTCATCCAGCAAAGGGTCCGCCACCAGGAGCGTTCGCGGAAGGCGAGCGTACCCAGGACAGGGAAGGGGAAGAACATCAGGAAGTGCACGCACTTGTCGATGGGGATGCCGAAAAGTTCGCGGGGCATGTCGGGGCTGGGGCTGAAGTTGCCGAAGCAGAGCCAGGCGACAGCCGCCACGTAGAGGAGAAAGACGATGGCCCAGATGATTCGGGTATTGAATTTCATTATTTTCTGCGGTTTTTGCGTTGAAGGGTCAGGAAGTCGTTCTCGGCTTTGATCTTGTCGATGATGGTGGTCACGACTTCGTACATCTGGCCGCCGATGCGGTAATCGGCTTCGCAGATGAAATTGACACGGTCCTGCTTGAGCAGGGTGCGGGCCGTGTCGATCTGATGCTGGTTGTGGGGATCAAACACGGCGATGGAGTTGCCGCCGAACATCTTGACGATCTTCATGCAGGGGATGTCGGTGGTGCCGTCGCCGAAGTAGATCATGTGGCTGAATGGTATGGGTTTCTCTTCTTCTTTCTGGCTGTCGTTGACCTTGGTGTTGTCGCTGATGTCCAGGATGCCTTTGGCAATCTTGAAGAGAAACTGGGTCTTGCCGGTGTAGTCGACGGCGACGGCGGGCCACACGGCGACGCCGTTCTCGTCGTACCAGAAGGAACAGGCAAAGATTTTCTTGAACTCATGGGCGATGCTCGTGCCTTCGATGAGTTCTGTCTGGCCGGAAGAATTGATATAGTGTTCGATCACCACGCCGTGGCGGCGGCCGTATTCGTTGATCAGGGAGAACCAGTGGTGGACGCCTTCGTAGAGCTCAATGTGCCGGCCGAAGGATACGAAGGAGTCGCGGGTCAGGGAGATGCCCTTCTTCCTGGCCTCATCGATCATGAGCTTCATGTACGAGAGGATACTGCTGACTTCCTGCCCTTCGGGCACCTGGTTGCTCTTGCTCCAGAATTCGGCGGGTGTCTGTCCGATGGCCTGGATGAAGCCGAATTCCTGCATGTTACCCGGCGAGAGCGTGCCGTCGAAGTCGTATATCAGGGCTACTGTAGGCTGTTTCTTCATAATTCGCAAAGATAGTCATTATTTTGTGTATGGTTCTTGTGAGCTGAATCGTTTTTTTATAACTTTGTACGATATGATAGACGAAATTATTCAATTCAACAAAGAATTCGTGGCGAGGAAGGGCTACGAGCCCTTTGTGACCGACAAGTACCCCAAAAAGAAACTGGCAGTTCTCACTTGCATGGATACGCGTTTGACGGTGTTGCTGCAGGCGGCGCTCGGCCTCAGGAACGGAGATGCAAAGATCATCAAGAATGCCGGCGGACTGGTCCCCTCCGAGACCGATTCGGCCATCCGCTCGCTGCTGGTAGCTATCTACGAGTTGGGTGTGAAGGAAGTGATGGTGGTGCATCATTCCGGCTGTGGTGCCTGTCATATGAGCTATGCGGCGTTCAGGCCGCATATGCTGGAGCGCGGCATTCCGGAAAAAGTGTTGGAGGAGTGGGAAGGGAAGGGGATCGCCTCCTGGCTGGAGGGCTTTCACGACACGGAAGCTTCTGTGCGGAAGACCGTCGCTGCCATTGTGCGCCACCCGCTGGTGCCTGCGGACATTTGTGTCCGCGGCTTTATCATGGATTCCGCAAGCGGGGCGCTGAACGAAATTGAAGCATAGAATCCGGATATGAAGCGTAGTCTCTTTTCCATTTGCATGGTCTTGTGCCTGCTGGCGGCCTGCCGGCAGGCGCCGTACGGGAGGACGGCCTGTCTGGCCCCCGACCCGGTCATCGCCGCCGCCGTGGCGGAAGTCAACTCCGACAGTGTCCATACCTGGATCGAGGAGCTGGTCGGATTTCACACCCGCCATACGCTCAGCAGCCAGACCGATCCGGAACGGGGCATCGGGGCCGCGGTCCGCTATATCGCCGGCCGCTGTGAAGACTGGGGCCGGCAGGCGGAGGGGATACGTCCGACGCCCGTAGTGGAGGTGGTCCGGTACACGGCAGGAGAGAAGGGCGGTCGTTACGACCGTGTGCTGGCGGTCCCGGAGGTGGTGGTCACGCTGCCCGGAACGAAAGGGGAGCGGGAGATACTTCTGTCGGCGCATATCGACACGCGGGTGGCCGACGTGATGGACTCCACTTCCTTTGCGCCGGGGGCCAATGACGATGGGAGCGGCCTGGCATGCCTGCTCGAAGTGGTACGCATCCTGTCGTCCATCCCGCTGGAACAGACGGTCAAGTGTCTGTTCGTCTCCGGGGAGGAGCAGGGACTCGACGGTTCGAGTTTCCTGGCGGCCCGCGCCCGGGAAGAGGCTTGGCCCGTCCTGGCGATGATCAACAACGATATGATCGGCAATGCGGTGGCCAGCGGTACCGGTTTGAAAGAAGACCATAAGGTCCGCGTGTTCTCCGAGAGCCGCACCGGCGAAGACAGCGGGCCCCGCCAGCTGGCGCGCTATATCAAGGAGACGGCCGGCCGCTATGTGCCCGAACAGGAAGTCAAGCTGATCTATCGCAACGACCGGTATCGCCGCAGCGGCGACCATACTCCTTTCCTGCGGAATGGATTCACGGCCGTGCGTATGAGCGAATACTGCGAGAATTACGACCGTACGCACCAGGATGTCCGCACGGAGAACGGCATCGATTACGGGGATGTGCTCACGGGGGTCGACATTCCCTCGCTCACGCGCAACATCCGTATCAACCTCTCAACGGTGATGAGCCTGGCGCTCGCACCCGCCAGCCCGGCGAATGCCCGCATCGCCAATGCCGGTGAGTTGGAAAACCATACGGTCATCGCGTGGGATCCTGTCGATCCGGCTGTTTCCTGCCAGGTTCTCGTCCGGGAGACAGACCAGCCCGACTGGACGGTTCTCGGCGTCGTGGAAGCGGGCGCCGCCCCTTCTTTCCAATGCCCGCTCAGCAAGGACAATTATTTCTTTGCCGTCCGTTCGGTCTCGCCGGCGGGCCATCCCAGCCTTCCGGCGGTGGCCCGTTAGTGCCTTTTTTGTATCTTTGACGTTAATTCCTTTTTGGTATGAAACGATACCGTCTTTACCTGATTGTAGCATCGGCCTGGACGATGTGCCTGCTGACCGTTGCCTGTCAGGGCAATGTCACGCGGGAGGCCATCTCACGCCAACTGGAACAGTATCCGGCTTCCCGCGTCCAGGATATTTACAAGAGTTTTTGTCAGGACAACCTGGGCCCCGGTCATCTCATTCCCGACACCGTGCAGGCCAGGGCGTACCTGATGTCGGAACTGAAAGCCTACCGCGAGGACCTCGGCGGGGGCAGGTACAGGAAGCCGCAGCTCCGCTATATGCCGGTGGGTGACCAGGGCAACTACGTCCGGGTCGACCTGTCTGTCGTGCTGGACGGGCTTGTTGACGCGGAAACCCTGCTGGATGCCTTCGTCCGGAGCGCCAACGAAGGGAAAGTGATCAGCCAGGATGCCTGGCAGCAGAAATGGAGTGAGGTGGAAGCCGTGATCCGGGAAGACTTTCCGGAGATACCCGGGGCGTCGGGCGACCTGGTCGTCATCGACTCGCTGGTCTCTTCCGGACAGCTGATCCTCCACCACAGCGAGATCTTCAGCGAAACCTACCACCCTCATTACCGGATTGTCGACCGGCGGATTTTTGACAAGGAACTGAAAGACAAAATATCAAAATCACCCCGTGGAACTATGCGAGAAATTCAACCCACTGAGATCAAAGAGAACCCCATTAGCCTTTTCGATGAAACCTGGGCCCTGGTGACGGCAGGTGTCCCCGGCAAGCTCAACACGATGACCATCTCCTGGGGTTCGCTGGGCGAATTGTGGAACAAGCCCGTCGTTACGGTCTATGTATCCAGTTCACGGTACACCCACGAATTTATGGAACGCAACGGGCGCTTCACCGTCGCTTTCTTCCCGGAGCGTTACCGCCAGGCACTCAACTACCTGGGGACGCATTCGGGCAGGGATTCCGACAAGATTGCCGCCTCGGGGCTGACGCTGGAGTTCCTGGACAGCGGCCAGCCTTCCTTCGCCGAGGCCCAGATGGTGATCGAGGCGCGGAAGATCTATGGCGCTCCGTTCTCCACCGAAGGAATGGGAGATGTTCCCGCCCAGTTCTATGCCTCCCGCAATCTGGGTGTGCATTCTGTATACGTAGGCGAAATTGAGCACGTCTGGATCCGCGAGTAACCATGCAACCGCATCCGATCACCGATTCCGAATCGTTCGAGAGCCTCCTCGTGGGCGCCGTCAAGGCGGGATTCCCGTCGCCGGCCGAGGATCTGCGCGAAAAGCTCGACCTGGTCAAGCTGCTGGTACGCCACACGGCTTCCACGTTTTTCTTTCAGGTGGACGGCGTGTCAATGGTCGATGCCGACATGGACGAAGGCGACATCCTGATCGTCGACCGGGCCGTGGACCCGTACAACGACTGCAAGGCGGTCTGCTTCATCGACGGGGAATTCACGGTCAAGCGTGTGTCCATCGGCCGTGCCGGCGTCGTGCTGCTGCCCTGCAACGAACGCAACACGAAGTTCAGGCCCATTCCGGTCGGTCCCGACAATGACTTTGTCATCTGGGGCGTCGTGACTTATATCATCAAGAAAGCCTAGCCGCAGACATGTTCGCCCTGGCCGACTGCAACAATTTCTTCGCTTCGTGCGAGCGGGTGTTCCGTCCCGACCTGGAGGGGAAGCCCGTGATTGTGCTGAGCAACAATGACGGCTGTGCCGTGGCCCGGAGCAACGAGGCCAAGGCGCTGGGCATTCCCATGGGCGCCCCGCTCTTCAAGATCCGCGACATCGTGGAGAAAAACAAGGTGACAGTGTTCTCGTCGAATTACGCCCTCTACGGCGACATGTCGCACCGGGTGCAGGAAGTGCTGCGTTCGTTCGCCCCTTCGGTCGAACAGTATTCCATCGATGAATCGTTTCTCGACCTGCGCGGCGTGGAGAAAGCGGATATGGGTGCTTTTGCGCGTGAGATCTCGCGGACCTGCCGCAAACTGACCGGTATCCCCGTGTCCGTAGGCATCGCACCCACCAAGACCCTGGCCAAGATCGCGTCGAAGCTCTGCAAGCAATATCCGAAACTGCAGGGGGGCTGCTACATGCACTGCCCGCAGGATATCGAGAAGGTGCTCCGCCGCTTCCCCGCGGCGGATGTGTGGGGCATCGGCCGGCGCTCCGTAAAGAAGCTCGCCCTGCTGGGCGTGAACACGGCCTGGGATTACGTACAACTCAGGGAGTATGACGTCTGCAGGCAGTTCGCGCTGCCCGGCTGGCGCACCTGGAAGGAATTGCAGGGGGTGCCCTGCGTGGAATTCGAAGACTACATCGAGCCCAGGCAGAGCCTCTGCGTGTCGCGCAGTTTCGCCAAGGAGATCCGCGCGGTAGGGGAGTTGAGCGGCCAGGTGGCCACGTTCGCCGAGTCTGCCGTGACGAAGCTGCGGCGGCAGGGTTCGCTGGCCTTCGAAATGGCCGTGTTTGCCCTGACCAACCGCTTCCACGAAGACGATCCGCAGACCTTCGCGAGCCAGGTGGTGGTTTTCCCCGACGGAACCGATGACCATGCCGCCGTGGTCATGGCGGCCGCCGACGCCGTCCGCACGTTCTTCAATCCGCGCTACGGCTACAAGAAGGCCGGCGTCGTATTCACGCGCATCGCCCCCAGGGAGGGGCACACAGGCTCGCTTTTCCGCGATCCTGAAGCCGATGCGCGGGATGCACGCCTGTCCCGGGCCCTCGATACCCTTACGGCCACCTATGGCCCCGGCACGGTGCTGTTCGGCATCCAGGGGGACGGCAGGGTGCAGAGTGCCCGTCAGCAGCAATCACCCCGCCGGACCACGCATTGGGGCGAGATTCCGCATGTGACGGTGAAATGATCCGTCCTTTTTTCCTACCTTTGCCCTGCCATGGCGTCTTACCTGCAGATCGAGAACATTTCCAAGTCATACGGGCCGAAGGTCCTCTTCGACAGCATCGGCTTCAATGTGAATGAGGGCGACAAGATCGCCCTGATTGCGCCCAACGGCACCGGCAAGACCTCGCTCATGCGCATCCTGGCCGGCAAGGACAAGTCCGACTCCGGCGGCAGGATCACTTTCCTGCAGGAAATCCGCATCGCTTTTCTGGAACAGGATTACGACTACGATCCGGAGGCCACCCTGCTCGGCCAGGTCCTCAGCGGCAGTGCGCGTTTCCTGGAACCGCTCGACGAAGCGGGGCGCTTCGAATACGAGCACCGCATCGTCCGCATCCTCACCGAATTCGGCCTGCGGCCCGACCAGCGGATGCGAGAACTCTCCGGCGGTGAGGTCAAACGCGTGGCCATCACGCAGGTCCTCGCTTCCGAAGCTGATTTTCTGATCCTCGACGAGCCGACGAACCATCTCGACGTCGACGCCATCGAATATCTGGAGAACTACCTCCGCCGTTCCCGCTGCACCCTCTTCATGGTGACCCATGACCGCTACTTCCTCGACCGCGTGTGCAACATCGTCATGGAACTCGATCACGGCCAGATCTATGTGTACAAGGGTGACTATGAGAATTATCTGGAAAAACGCGCGGAGCGCATCGCCAACTACAATGCCGAAACCGACAAAGTCCGCAACCTCCTGCGTCGCGAACTCGAGTGGATGCATGCGACCCCCTGTGCCCGCACCGGCAAGGCCAAATACCGGAAACAGGCTTTCTGGGAACTGAAAGGCCGTGCCGAGCAGACCCACACCGTTCGCCAGCTCACGATGGAAGCCCTGGAAGGCGCGACCCGCCTGGGCACGAAGATCATCGACTGTTATGATGTATCGTTCAGCTATGAAGGGTTCCGCAGTGGGACGGCTCGTTCTGAGGCGCGTCGGGAACCCTCGTGGCTGTCGGGCACTCGCCACGAGGAACGCCCGACGCTCCACCAGGCCAGTGCGCAGCCGCCCACAGCGTCGCTGATCAAAGACTTCACTTATAAGTTTCAGCGCTACGACCGCATCGGCATCGTGGGACGGAACGGTGTGGGCAAAAGCACGTTCATCGACCTGCTGACCGGTGCCCTCGAACCGACGGAAGGCCGCATCGAACGCGGCGAGTCCCTCAAGATCGGCTACTACCGCCAGGGCGGCATGCAGTTCGACGAAGACCAGACCGTCCTCGAGACCGTCAGCAACCTTGGCCTGCTCAACCAGTTCCTCTTCCCGCACGACATGCTCGGCAACCCCGTGTCGAAACTTTCCGGCGGCGAAAGAAGGCGGCTCTACCTGCTGACCATCCTCATGCAGCAGCCCAACTTCCTGATTCTCGACGAACCCACCAACGACCTCGACATCGTCACCCTCAACATCCTGGAAGAATACCTGCTCGACTTCAAAGGCTCCCTGATCGTCGTCTCCCATGACCGCCACTTCCTCGACCGCGTCGTCGACCACCTGCTGGTCTTCTGCGGCGACGGCCAGATCAAGGATTTCGTCGGCGGCTACACCGAATATCGTACGTTCATCAAGGATTACGAAGTCGAACAGCGTCGCCTGTCGCGAAATAACGAGCGTAGCGGCGGGCGCGTTGCCGGTGAGCGAGCATTTCTCAGCGAGCGAAACGGCAACCGGAGCCGCGAAGCGAGCGAGAAAAAACGCTTGTCCTACAAGGAGCAGCGCGAATTCGACGCCCTTGAGACCGAACTCGAGCGACTTAATGCCGAGAAAACACAGATCGAAGATCTTCTGGCCGCCGGCACTGCCACTTACGAACAGATCCGCGACGCGTCCGGACGCTACGAAGCCCTCAAGGCCGAGCTCGACGAAAAAGAAACCCGCTGGCTCGAACTGAGCCTGTGATCCCGTCATTGGAGCTGACGGCGCATCTGGTTATATTTTCCATTTTTCTTTTCACGGTTTTTTCGTAAATTTGGGGATATTATTTTCTGGATTCTATGAAAAAGCAGTGTGAATCGCCTGAAGAGGCCACCAAGAAAGAAACGCCATCTCTGTTTGTCGAACAGTTTTCCGCCTGTGCCGGATTGGAGACGCGGCTGATTCCCGATATCCGTGAGGGCGGGAAGCCCGCCATGAAAAAAGTGGCCTTTCCTCTGCTGGCCGGGCCGAAAGACCTGGAAACCCTCCGGAAACGTTTCGGCTGCCCGGCCGATGTACTGCTGACCAGCGCGTTCGGTGTCACCGTTTCGGTCTGGAACGCCGATACGAGGGCCTTTTTCCCGACCGGCGGTGGCCAGTGGCCGGTGCTGGTGGAATGGACGCCGGAGATGCCTTTGAAGGAATTGCTGGCCAAACGGCAGCAACAGCAGGAACTCGTTCACCGCGGCCAAGGCTATTCTTATGCGGACTGCGTCCGCGAGATGGAACCGGGTGTTTCAACCTTTTTCGACGGACCGGAAGATCCGGAAGCCGCCATCGGCGACGATGCGCTGGCGTTCCGCATGACGGCAGGCAAGAACGGCTCTTTCCAGATGGAATGCCGCTATCGGGCCGATCAGTATTCTGAACAGATACTCCGGCAGTTCATGGACAGTTTCTCCGCTTGTCTCCTGTCGATGGGGAAAGCGGAAACGGTGGGAGAGCTCGCCTTTATAACAGACGCGCAGCTGAAGGAAACGGATTCCTTCAACCCGGAACCCTTCTCCGGCGACATCAACCTGACCTTCCTGGACGCTTTCCGGGAAAACGTGAAAAATTTCCCGGACCATCCGGCCGTGGTGTATCAGAACACGACGCTCACCTATGCCCAGCTCGACCGGCTGACTGACAAGCTGGCCGCATATATCGCTTCTGTCGTAAAACCCGGCGGTGTGGTCGCCATCATCCTGAACCGGAACCAGTATATGGTCGTTGCACCCCTGGCCGCCATCAAGGCTGCTTGTGCGTATGAGCCGCTGGACCCTTCCTATCCGGCCGAACGCCTGTCTTTCATGGTGCAGGACGCCGGCGCCTCCCTGCTCATTGCGGATCCCGGACTGGAAGAACTGGTTGCCGGTTATGAAGGGAAAGTCTTCCTGACCCGTGACATCGCTTCCCTTCCCGAAGGAAAGGCAAAGGTTCCGGCACCGAAGCCGGATGACCGCTTCATCCTGCTGTATACCAGTGGAACGACCGGCGTTCCCAAGGGCGTCCAGCTGATCCACCGGAACATTTCTGTCTACGGGCGGAACAACCAGGCCAATCTCGGCGTCACGGAAACCTCCCGTATGGCCGTGTACGCCAGCTTCGGTTTCGATGCCTTCATGAGCGATTATGCAACGGCCCTTATGGCGGGAGCGGCCCTCTATGTCATTCCCGAGGAAATTCGCCTGGATCTGCTTGCCCTGAATGATTTCTTCGAGGAAAACGGCATCACCCACACCCTGATGACGACGCAGGTTGCCACGCAGTTCGCCATCAATTTCCCGGAAAACAAGTCCCTGAAAGCCATGTACACCGGCGGTGAGAAAATGGTCAGTCTGGCACCGCCCGAATATGCGTTGTTCAACTGCTACGGTCCCACGGAGACCACGGTCTATGTGGTCAGCAAGCATGTGACCGTGCAGGAACCGGATATCCCCATCGGCCGTCCCTTGCCGGGTGTCAATGCCTATATCCTGGGCAAGAGCGGCGGGCGCCTGCCTGTTGGCGCCGCCGGAGAACTGGTGATTTCGGGCTGGCAGGTGGGCATGGGCTACCTGGGGCGGCCCGACAAGACCGCCGAGGTGTTCATTGATAACCCTTTCACCGACGACCCTGCCTACAGGCACATGTACCGGACCGGCGATGTCGTCCGCTACCGGGCCGACGGCGATATCGAGTTCATCGGCCGCAAGGACATGCAGGTGAAAATCCGCGGTTTCCGCATCGAACTCAAGGAGGTGGAAAGCGTTATCCGGGAATTCCCAGGCATCACGGATGTCACCGTCCAGGCCTTCGACGAAGAGGGTGAGGGGGGTGGCAAGTTCCTGGCGGCCTATGTCGTCGGCGACGCCCCGGTGGACATTGACGCCCTGAATACTTTTATCCTGGACCGGAAACCGCCTTACATGGTGCCGTCGGTGACCATGCAGATCGATACCATTCCCTTGAATGTAAACCAGAAGGTGGATCGCAAAGCCCTGCCGAAGCCTGAGGCGCGCAAGAAGGACAAGCCGGCGGCGGATGCGCCCTTCAACCTGTTGGAGCAGAAACTCGCCGACCTGATCCGTGAGACGACCCATATCGACGGCTTCTCGTTGACGGAGCCGCTCATCTATTCGGGCCTTACCTCCCTTGCGGCACTCCGGCTCGCGGTCGAATTGAACAAGCGCTTCGGCATCACGGTGGATATGAAATCCTTTGTCAAGACGGCGACGCTCCAGGGTATTGAGAACGAGGTGCTTTCCGCCATGTTCTCCGGACAGGCCCCGCTGCAGCCGGGTACTTCCCGGGGCACGGTGTCGGCGCAGCCCCTGACTTTCCAGCAGGAAGGTCTCTACTTCGAGTGCATGAAGAATCCCAGCGAGACGGTGTACAACCTGCCGCTCTGCTGGACCCTTCCGGCTTCCCTCGATCCCGAAGCTGTCCGCAGCGCCTTCCTGAAGGTGGTGAAATGTCACCCTGCACTGAATTCCCGCTTCGAGATGCGGGACGGCAAGGTGATGCTGGTCCCTTGTGAGCAGGAACCCGGGGTGAGCCTGGCGACCCTTCCGGCGGAGAACCTCCCGGATTTCAAATCCCATTTCCTGGAGCCGTTCAACCTGTCGGAGGGACCGCTGTTCCGGGCCACCGTCGTCACGGCGGGGAAGGGCCTGTATCTCTTGACTGACTTCCATCACCTGGTCTTCGACGGCCGTTCGATGGACATCTTCATGACGGAGTTCTGCGCGGCAATGGACGGCACGGACCCTGTTCCGGAGCATTTTACCTACTTTGACTATGCCGCCGGCCAGAAGGCTTCGGAAGGCGGAGAGGAATTCACCGCTGCGGCGTCCTTCTTCCAGGAACGGATGGCGGGCTGCGAAGGCGCCAGCGCCATTCTTCCCGACCGGGAGAAGGGTGAGGAATCCGGTGTCGTGGCCTCCCTGGAACTGCCCGTGGATGCGGCCATCTCCGCCCGCTGCCAGCAGCTGGGCATTTCTCCGGCCAGCTATTTCCTCGGTGCGGCCTACCTGGCCGTCGGTGTCTTCTCCGGCAGCCGGAACGTCTATATGTGCACCGTGAGCAACGGCCGCTCCGACCTGCGGGTATCCGATACCATCGGTATGTTCGTCAATACGCTCGCGCTGTCCGCCGATACCGGGGCTGACAAAGTGGATGACTATTTGCGGGAAACGGACCGCGTGTTCGCCGAGTCCCGTTCACATGAATATTATCCTTTTGCCAAGGTGTCTTCCGACTACGGTTTCCAGCCGCAGGTGATGATGGCCTACCAGGTCGGCCTGCTGGAATCCTACCGGATCGGCGGGAAGGAAATCTCCTACGAGGATCTGGCGACCCAGACCCCGATGTTCCCCGTAAGTCTCTTTGTCAACGGCGGCGAGGCGGCCGAGCACATTCTGATCCAGTACGACGAGACGCTTTACAGCCCGGAGCTGATGCGGAGCTTTGCCGATACGCTGACACAGCTGCTGCACGGAATGCTTTCCGACGGGCCCCTCGGAAAACTCGCGCTGGTGGGGAAATCCCAGGAAAAGATGCTGGACGGTTTCAATGCCTATACGCTTCCTGTGGACGACAAGCAGACCATCGTTTCCCTCTTCCGCGCACAGGCGGCCGCCCACCCGGATGCGCCGGCTGTGCTCTTTGAGTCGAAGATATTGACGTATAAGGAGTTGGACGATATTTCCGACCGGATTGCATCATATATCGCCTCGCTGGGACTCGGGCGCGAACAGGTTGTCTCCATCCTGATCGGCCGCAATGAGTTGATGGCCGTCGCCTCCCTCGGCGCCTTGAAAGCGGGCTGCGCCTATCAGCCCCTGGATCCTTCCTATCCGGAAGAACGCCTGAACTTCATGGTCGAAGACGCTGCTGCGAGCCTGCTCATTTTCGATGCGCAGTACCGGCAGCTGATCACTTCCTATCAAGGCCCTGTCCTGGACACGGCCGACATTGCTTCGTTGCCGGCAGGCTCCGTTCCCAAGGGCCCTGCGCCGGAAGACCTGTTCATTCTCCTGTATACGTCGGGTTCCACTGGCGTTCCGAAGGGCTGTATGCTGGAACACCGCAATCTCGCGTATTTCTGTGCCTGGTACCGTGACTACTTCCAGCTTACGGAAAAGAGCCGTGTCGCGGCGTACGCCAGCTATGGCTTCGATGCCTGCATGATGGACATGTATCCCGCCCTCACGGCCGGTGCCAGCGTATGCATCGTCCCGGAAGAAACCCGTCACGACATGTCCCTGCTGAGCAGTCTCATCACCGACAACAAAGTCACCCACAGTTTCATGACGACCCAGGTGGGCGTCATGTTCGCCAAGAACTATCCCGGGAATCCTTCCTTGAAGCATCTGTCGGTGGGCGGCGAGAAACTCATTTCGATGGATCCGCCTTCCTATCACTTCCATAACGGATACGGTCCGACGGAGTGCACCATTTTCACCACGATCTTCGAAGTGAAGAAGAAGGAACCCAACATCCCCATCGGCCATCCGCTGTCCAACTTCCGGCTCTACGTGGTGGACAGCCTGGGCCGTCGGCTTCCCGCCGGCGCGGTGGGCGAGCTCTGGGTTTCCGGACCCCAGGTCAGCCGCGGGTACCTCAACCGGCCGGAAAAGACCGCTGAAACATTTATCCCCAATCCGTTCGCCGGGGCGTATCCGTATGACCGCGTGTATCGGACCGGCGACATCGTCCGTTACCGGATGGACGGCAACATCGAATTTGTGGGCCGCAACGACGGCCAGGTGAAGATCCGGGGTTTCCGAGTCGAGACCAAGGAAGTGGAAGCCGTGATCCGGGAGTTCCCGGGCGTGACCGATGTCACAGTCCAGCCTTTCGACAATCCTTCCGGCGGCAAGTTCATTGCGGCCTACGTCGTATGTGACGGGGAACTGGACAAGAAGGCGCTGTCCGATTTTATCCTGCAGCGGAAACCGCCCTACATGGTCCCGGCTGCTTTTGCGAAGCTCGACAAGATTCCGTTGAATGTGAATCAGAAGGTGGACCGCAAGGCCCTTCCGGCTCCCGAGATGACTTCCGACGGGGATTATGTGCCGCCCGAGGGGAAAATTGAGACCGCCCTGTGCGAAATTTTCGCCGAAGTGTTGGGAATGGACCGCGTGGGTGCCACCGACAGTTTCTTCGATCTGGGCGGGACCTCGCTCATGGTCACGAGCGTGCTGGTCAGCGCGGAACAACGCGGCCTGAAGTTCTCCTACGCCGACGTGTTCGTTTTCCCGACAGCCCGTGCCCTGGCCGCGTCCCTGGAAGGCGGCAACCCGAAACTCGACGACAGGAAAGACGATGTGTCCGCCTACGATTATTCTGCCATTGACGCCCTGCTGGCGGGCAATAGCCTCGACGCTTTCCTGGAAGGGAAGCCCCAGCAACTGGGCAAGAACATTCTGCTGACGGGCGCCACGGGCTTCCTGGGCATCCATGTCCTGCGGGAGCTGATCGAGCAAACGGGAGAAGATACAGTCATCTGGTGTCTCCTCCGGGGCAAGGGCTCCGTCACCGCCGAGCAGCGTCTGAAGGAGATGCTGGTGTATTATTTCGAAAAGAATTACCGCCAGCTGGTGGGCGGACGCATCCGCCTGATCCAGGGCGATATCACCAGCAAGGAAGTCTTCGACTCGATTCTTGCTTCGGGGACCTCGTTCGACATGGTCGTGAACTGTGCGGCCAATGTCAAGCACTTCTCTCGTGGGGACGATATTCTCAAGGTGAATTATTACGGGGTGCAGAACCTGGTGGACTTCTGCCTGGCTTCCGGTGCCCGGCTGATGCAGGTTTCCACCGAGAGTGTCGGCGGCATGGCCGAAGGCCTCGTCCCGAAGATCATGGATGAACAGATGTTGTTCTTCGGACAGAATACGGATAACCAGTATGTCGTGTCCAAGTTCCTGGCAGAACGCTGTATTCTGGAAAAGGTGGCGGAAGGCCGGCTGAATGCGAAGATCGTCCGCGTGGGAAACTTGTCTCCGCGTGCTGCGGACGGTGAATTCCAGGCTAATTTCAATTCCAATGCCTCGATGGGGCGCATGAAGGCGTTCCGGATGCTGGGCGCCGTCCCTTACCCGCTGATGGTGAGCCGGATGGAGTTTTCTCCCATCGATGAGACAGCGCGCGCTGTGGTGTTGCTGGCAGGAACCCCGGCGGCCAACTGCGTCTTCCACGTCTCCAACAATCACCTGTTACCGATGGACGACGTGTTGTCCCGCCTGCACAAAGACGATGGAAGTCCGTTGGATCATCTGGAAGTGGATGCGTTTGCGCGCCGGATGGAGGAGGCGGGCACCGACCCCGAAAAGGCCCGGATCCTGTCCAGCATCATCGCCTATAACCAGGCTGAAGGACAGACGCCGATGGTAGAGAACCAGGCGGACAACACCTACACGATGAACGTGTTGCACAGGCTCGGCTTCCGTTGGGATGAGACTTCGAGTTCCTATGTGGACATGATATTCGAGGTCCTTGACTCCTTCCGGTTCTTCGAGGTATAAGCAGGATGGAGATCATTGCACGGATACACAACGATTTTCCGACCAAGTTCGGACTGCCGCGGCAGGCGTCGCTGGCGCCGTCGCTGCGTGCGAAGATCGTGTTTGAACCGGCCTACCGCGTGGCCGAGGCGCTGCGCGGCCTCGAAGGCTTCTCCCATATCTGGCTGATCTGGGAATTCTCCGAATCGCAAGGCTGGAACCCTACGGTGCGGCCCCCACGCCTGGGTGGAAACGTGCGGATGGGCGTGTTTGCCACCCGCTCACCCTTCCGTCCGAATCCCATCGGCCTGTCCTGCGTCCGTCTCGAGTCCATCGAAGATGACGGGGCCGACGGCCGGGTGCTCCTCGTTTCGGGCGCCGACCTGATGGACGGAACGCCCATTTACGACATAAAACCCTATCTGCCGGGCGTAGACGCCCATCCTGAAGCGACGGACGGCTTTGTCGGCGCCAACCACCAGTGCCTGCTCGACGTCGAGCTGGCGCCCGAACTGGCTGCCGGCCTGACAGACAATCAGCGCGCGACCCTTTGCGAGATTCTCGCGCAGGACCCGCGTCCTGCCTACCACGACGATCCCGGCCGGAGCTATGGTTTGTCCTATGCCGGCCGCGACATACATTTTACTGTTGTTGATCAACTGATCAAGGCTTTTTGACATGCGTAAGAAAATCTATCACATCATCCATCGTTCTACGAACAAGGATACGTTGAGCATTGCCTACCAAAGCTTGATGCTCCTGGCCATTATCGCGAGTATCGTTCCCTTGATGTTCGCGCGATATTATCCCGTGTTTCGCTACATTGAACTCGTCACGGTCAGCCTCTTTATTGTTGACTATTTCTTGCGTTGGATGACAGCCGATTATCATCTTGGGAAAGGGGCATGGTCCTTTCTGATCTACCCGTTTACCGGCTGGGCCATCATCGACCTGCTGTCCATCCTTCCCGTGCTCACCGTCCTCTCGGACTCTTTCAAGGTTCTCCGACTCACGCGCCTGACGCGCCCGTTGCGCATGGTCCGGCTTTTCAAGCTCTTCCGGTATTCCGACCGCTTCGAAGTGCTGATCCGGGTGATTCGGAAAGAGCGGAAAGTCTTGTTTTCCGTGCTGGCCATTGCCATTTTCTACGTGTTCCTGACTGCACTCGTCATGTTTAATGTGGAGCCGCATTTCAATCCGGAAAACGGGGAAGAGACTTTCGGTTCTTTCTTCGACGCCCTGTACTGGGCAACCGTGACCCTGACGACCGTGGGCTATGGCGACATGACGCCCGTGACGAACGTCGGGCGTTTCATCAGCATGGTTTCCTCGCTGTTCGGCGTTGCCATCATCGCGCTTCCTTCCGGTGTGATTACCGCCAGTTATATGGAGGAACTGCGTAATGAACGGAAAAAAGCAGAACAAGAACAAGAGATGACGGAGAATGGCGGAGAAGAAGCATAAGAAACAGCACGCATGGAATGTCCGCTGGCGCGCATTCCGGATGTGGCAGAACCTGGGTTTCAATCCCTGGCACCGGCCGAAAAAAGTGCGCAAGGCGGGATCCGGAGATTTCTACAAAGGCGCTTTTACCGCCATCCCGTTCCTCAACGACGATGCGAAGCGGACCTTTGTGCATCTGCTTCTGCGGCCCGGCTGCATGATCCGCGACTATATCCGGGGCAGACATGAGATCTACCTTGCGCCGCTGACCTCCTTGATTGTCTTCTATGCCTTTTTCGCCCTGATCTCGTCGGTGCTGCAACCCGTCAAGGAAGTGCCGAAGAAACCCTTTGCTTTCAATGAAGAGATGTCGGAGACGCTTCCCGATACGCGTGGGGCCAAGCTGATACAGAACACCTTGCTCATCGTGCGGCACGGATGGATCCTGCTCCATCTGGATCAGTATCCGGAAGAGGTGGATACCCAGCGCGAAGCTTCGCTGGCGGCGCTGGAAGGGGCGCTCAGGAGCCAGGGCATCCCACTTTTCATCGGGGACTTCTTCTTTCTCTGGCTGGCCATGGGCGTGGTGTTGCGGCGCTATAAGATGCGGCCGTCCGCACATGCGGCCGCTGCAGCCTACGTGCTCTGCCAGTTCAGCTTTTACATGCTTTTTGTCGTGTTGCTCACCTTGGGCAGGAAAACGTCCATCAATGCGCTTCTGATGTTTCTTCTGCTGGTGGTGGATTATCGGCAATGGCTGGGTCTGGGCTGGAAAAAGAGCCTGCGGCTCTCCATTTCCACCGGCATCATGTATGCCGTGATGTATGCTGCCGTGTTGCTGGTCATCAGTTCGCTGACGGTGCTGCTCGCTATCTTCATGCAATAAAATGCGTACCTTTGCGGCATATGACGCGATTTGAAGATATCAAGGCCTTTGCGTTCGATGTGGACGGGGTCTTTACCGACGGACTGGTGCTGGCGATGCCTGACGGCGACCTGCTGCGGCAGTTCAATTCGAAAGATTGTTATTCGGTGCGCACCGCCGTCAACAACGGCTATCCCTGCGCCATCATCACCGGCGGCGTTTCGCAGAGCCTGCTGCACCGGTCCCGCTCGCTTGGGGTAGAGGACCGGCACTTGTACATGCTCTCGAAAGACAAAGCGGAGGATTTCCTTCATTACTGCCGGAGCGTTGGTCTCGACCCGGCCCAGGTGGCTTTTGTCGGCGACGACATTCCCGACATTCCTGCCATCCGTCTCGCCGGCCTCGGTGTCTGCCCGGCGGATGCGGTGGCCGAAGTCCGCGAGGCGGCGGATTTCGTGTCGGGTTTCAACGGCGGCCGCGGCTGTATCCGCGACCTGGTTGAAAGGGTCCTGAAATCTCAGGGGCAGTGGAAATTCGATCCGAAGGATCCCTGGAAAGGCGGGCATCCGGAGGCCATCACGAAGTTTGCGAAGTTGACCGGAAGAAATACACAATAACTAACGCTTGTGTGCTGGCTCGCAGGGTATGCCTTGCTCAACCACCCTCCCACTTCGTGGGCCCCTCCCACTGGGGCGTGGGCGCCATGTTTCGCAAGGCATACCCTGTCTCACTGACCGCACACTTCGCTTTCGGATATGCAGGTATTTGCTTGCGCCATGCGCGGGTGGGTGCTTGCTCCAGAACCCATGCCACCCTCGGCACTGTAAGAGGGAGGGGCCCATGCGCAGCATGGGAGGGGTCGAGCGGAGCGAGACGGTTCTGGAACAACACCCAGAGCGCACCAGCAAGCAAAAGCACACGAAGCGAAAAAGCAATGAATAGATTATGTTTGAAGAATATACATTTACATTGGCATCGGCAAGCCCCCGCAGAAGGGAACTGCTGAAGGGACTCGACATCGCATTCACGGTCGAACCCGGAAAAGACGAAAAAGAAGCCTACAGCGCCGACCAGCCCCACGCCGCCATCCCGGCCTTTCTGGCCCGCCATAAATCCGAAACCTTCCACCGCGCACTGGCCCCGAAAGAAGTCCTGATCACCGCCGATACACTGGTGTTCCTGGATGAACAGATCCTCGGCAAGCCCCGCGACCGGGCAGAAGCCGTTGCCATGCTCCGGGCGCTGTCGGGACGTACGCATACGGTGACAACGGGTGTCGCCTTGCGGACCCGTGAAAAAATGCATAGTTTTTCGGTCACGACGGAAGTTGATTTCAAGCCGTTGACAGATAAAGAGATAGCCTATTACGTCGATACGTATGAACCGTTCGACAAAGCAGGCGCATACGGTATCCAGGAATGGATCGGCTTTGTGGGCATCACCGCGATCCGCGGCTCCTATTTTAACGTGATGGGGCTCCCGGTCCAGCGGCTCTACACAGAATTATGTGGTTTCCTTTGCTGATCCGGAAGAAACGGTCGAATTCCGCCTCCGAACTGAATCGGAAACGGATCTGAGTGCGGCAGCGCTGCGGAATGTTGGTGTTCATGATGATGTCGCCCGTCGCTTCGTAGTACTGGTCGAGCCGCTCTCCAAACAATTTGAGGATGCGATAGCGCCCGCTAGGCACGCTGCCCGCGATGCCGATGCCTGTCTGCGATTCGAAGTGCGAGGGAAGCCGGTAGCCGTGTACCATGCTCAGCGGAATGGTGCAGTGCGCGAAATCGATGGTCCACTCCCGGCGGTTCGATGACGAAGGATTGGCCATGAAAGCCGGCTCGCCGAACGCATAACGCGTGTACAACATGGTCCAGAGCGCAGGGATATCGCCCTCGCAGCCCGAAACGACGCCCTCGTCGTTGAGCAGGGCAAGCGCCAGGCAGGCCGTGGTGCGGCAGCTGTTGAGCAATCCGAAGCATTTGAGCGTGAGCGCGTTGAGGTTGTATTTCGTGCAGAGTTTGCGCAGGGCCAGGTACATGCGGGCTGCTTCCCGCAGCTGCGCGGGCGTCCGGTCGTCGGTCAGGAAGCGCTCCGTCCGGGCGAAGACGGAACGCAACTCCGGCGTGTCGTCGGGCATCGCAGCAAATTCCGACTCCAGTTCCCGGAGCGGAATGTCGAGAAAGGTAGCGCCGTAGGCCTTCGCGACGGCCTCGCGGTCGATGCCGGAAGCGATGAGCCAGTCGCTCGCTCCGCCGATCAGCCCGATGCGCGTCTTTTCGAAAGCCTTGACCACGCTCTTGGAAAAGCGGGGAAGCGGATCGGATGGCGTCAGCGTGTCAGCCACGGCGCCCGTGCCGAATAGACTTTCTTCCAATTCCGTATAGAAATCCGGATTCTCGTCGAGCGGTGCGTTGAACAGGGTGCTGGCAATGCCGCGCTGCGCCAGGTAGGACTTGATCTCGAAAGCGGCGGCGAAGGAATTGTGCAGGCCATCGCTCAGAAGCAGGACGGGGCGGGGGAGCACCTCGGCATAGTTGCGGAAAAACTCTTCCGTGCCGCCGGTGGCAATGAAGCAGAGCGTCTTTACGTGCGCCGAATCTTCCAGGGTCAGGCCTGTCCGGGTGCCGCCGTCGATCTGGCTGTTGAGGGCGGCGGAGGCGTCCAGCATGGAAGGGTAGAGGATATCGAGCCCGGCGAAGCGGCGAAGCCCTTCGAGCAGTTCCAGGCGGGAGCCCATGACACTGTTGCTGTCGTGCAGGGCGGACGAGAAAATGACGAGACGGAGTTTATTCTTCATAAGTTACAAAGATATTATAAAATCATTAAATTTGCAGGATTATTGTTGATAAAAAATAATTATAACAATGATGTCAAAGCGGCATCAGCCGCTAGTGGAGGCCGTCGCGCGGATTCGTGTGACAGCAGGCCGCAGCGGTAGGGTTTGGGGCAGCGCCCCAGTAGACACAAATGGATATTTCTGCTAAATACGATCCCTCGCAGACCGAGGACAAATGGTACCAGTACTGGCTGGACCATCATTTCTTCCATTCCGAGCCCGACGGACGTGAACCGTACACCATCGTGATTCCGCCGCCGAACGTGACGGGTGTGCTCCACATGGGCCACATGATGAACAACACCCTTCAGGATGTGCTCGTCCGCCGTGCACGCATGCTCGGCAAGAACGCCCTCTGGGTGCCGGGTACCGACCACGCGTCCATCGCCACGGAGGCGAAGGTAGTGGGCCGTCTCGCCGAGCAGGGTGTCCGCAAGCAGGATCTCACGCGCGAGCAGTTTCTCGAGCATGCCTGGAACTGGACGAACGAGCACGGCGGCATCATCCTCAAACAGCTGCGTCGCCTGGGTGCCAGCTGCGACTGGGACCGCACCGCCTTCACGATGGACGGGCCGCGCTCCGAGAGCGTGATCCGCGTGTTCTGCAACCTGTATGACAAGGGTCTGATCTACAGAGGCCTTCGCATGGTGAACTGGGATCCGAAAGCCCGCACGGCCCTGTCGAACATCGAGGTGATCTACAAGGAAGAACATTCGAAACTCTACTACCTGAAATACTACGTGGCCGACCAGGCCGCCGTCAAGCCGACCGGTGAAGAAGGCGAAGTCCTTCACCGGGATGAGGAAGGCCGCTACTACGCGGTGGTGGCCACCACGCGTCCCGAAACCATCATGGGCGATACCGCCATGTGCATCAACCCCAAGGACCCGAAGAACCAGTGGCTTCGCGGCCATCGCGTCATCGTGCCCCTCGTGGGACGCGAAGTGCCGGTGATCGAGGACCGTTATGTGGACATCGAGTTCGGTACGGGCTGCCTGAAGGTGACCCCGGCCCATGACGTGAACGACTACAACCTCGGCAAGACCCACAAACTCGAGACCATCGACATCTTCAATCCCGACGGCACCATCAGCGACCAGTCGCCGCTCTATGTGGGCCTGGACCGCAATGTCGTCCGCAAGCAGATCGCCAGGGACCTGGAGGCTGCCGGCCTGATGGAGAAGGTGGAGGATTACGTGAACAAGGTGGGGTATTCGGAGCGCAACGCCGACACGGCCGTGGAGCCGCGCCTCTGCAAGCAGTGGTACCTGAAGATGCCGCACCTGGCCGAGATCGCGCTGAAACCCGTGCTGGACGGCGGAATCAAGTTCTATCCCGAAAAATTCGTCGGCAGTTACCGCCAGTGGCTCGAGAACATTGACGACTGGTGCATCAGCCGCCAGCTCTGGTGGGGACACCGTATCCCGGCGTACTATCTCCCGACCCCGGAAGGGGAGGAGGAACGCTTCGTGGTGGCGGCCAGCCGTGAGGAGGCGCTCGAAAAGGCGCGCCGGATCGCCGGCTACGAGCACATCAGTGCCGAAGAACTGCGCCACGACGAGGATGCACTCGATACCTGGTTCAGCAGCTGGCTCTGGCCCATCTCGCTGTTCGACGGCATCCGCAACCCCGGCAACCCGGAAATCAACTACTACTATCCGACCTCCGATCTGGTGACGGCCCCCGACATCATCTTCTTCTGGGTGGCCCGCATGATCATGGCCGGCGAGGAATACATGCACGACGTGCCGTTCCGCAACGTCTATTTCACCGGCATCGTGCGCGACAAGCAAGGCCGCAAGATGAGCAAGCAGCTGGGCAATTCGCCCGATCCGATCGGCCTGATCGAGAAATACGGCGCTGACGGCGTGCGTCTGGGCATCCTGCTCTGCACTTCTGCGGGCAACGACATCCTCTTCGATGAAACCCAGGTAGAGCAGGGCCGCAACTTCAGCAACAAGATCTGGAACGCGTTCCGGCTCGTGAAGGGCTGGACAGTGGCCGACGTGCCGCAGAGTGATGTAAACCGCGTGGCGGTGGACTGGTTCCGCGCAAAACTCGCGCAGACCGCCGCCGAGACGCACCGTGACTACGAGAATTTCCGCATCAACGATGCGGTCATGCATACCTACAAGTGCTTCTGGGACGACTTCTGCTCCTGGTACCTGGAGATTGTCAAGCCCTCGTTCGTGAACGGTACGCAGCAGCCGCTCGACCGTGCCACGTATGCCGCAACGCTTGAATTCTTCGACGCGTTGCTGCGCCTGCTGCATCCGGTGATGCCGTTCATCACGGAGGAACTCTGGCAGGCGCTCGAGGAAAGGCCCGAAGGCGAAACGATCATGTTCCAGCCGATCCCGGTCGGCGGCGCCTGCGACGAACAGCTGATCGCTGACTTCGCCACTGCCGGTGAAGTGGTCGTCGCCGTGCGCGCGATTCGCCAGGCCCGGAACATCGGCCCGAAGGAGCCGCTGAAACTCCAGGTGAAAGGTGCTTTCCCGATGGGGATGGCGCCGGTGGTGGAGAAGATGGCGTTCATCAGCGACATCGCGTCCGTGGACGCCTTCTCCGGAACGGGCGAGGTCTTCATGGTGGGTACCACGGAGTTCTGTGTCCCGCTCGACGGCATGATCGATATCGCAGGCGAGATCGCCAAAATCGAGGCCGAGATCCAGCGCTACGAGGGTTTCCTGCGCGGTGTCAACGCGAAGCTTTCGAACGAGAAATTCGTGGCAAACGCGCCGGAAAAAGTCGTGGAGACGGAACGCAAGAAGCTGGCCGACGCGACCACCAAGATTGAGAATCTGCAGGCTCGTCTCGCTGATTTAAAGAAGTAATAAACCATTAAATACCAGCTGATATGGAAAGTTTATTTATAGTAATGCTTCCGCTTGGGGTCATCGGTCCCTGGCAGTGGGTCATCATCGCTCTGGTGATTGTCCTGCTCTTTGGCGGCAAGAAAATTCCGGAGTTGATGCACGGCCTGGGCAAGGGCGTCAAGAGTTTCAAGGCCGGGATGAAGGATGCCGAGAAGGACATCCAGGAGATCAAGGCCGAGATCGTCAAGGATGACGACGAGAAGAAGCCCGAAAAAAAGGAAGAAGAGAAGAAGGAGGCGTAACGGCTGAACGTGGCTGAAGAAAAGCTCGACGAATCCAAGGACATGAGCTTCTGGGATCACCTGGAAGCACTCCGACAGGGGCTGTTCCGTATGGTCATCGCCCTTGTTGCGGCTTTTGTCGTACTGTTTTTCTTCAAGGATTTCCTCTTCGACAAGCTGATTCTGGCGCCGACCCGCCCGGATTTCTTCTTTTACCGCTGGTTCGGCATGGAAACCGGGCTGCAACTGGTCAACATCGAACTTTCCACGCAGTTCATGGTCCACATGCGCGTTACGATGATGTGCGCGCTCATCGTGTGCTGCCCTTATATCCTTTTTGAGATCTGGCGCTTCATTGCGCCGGCGCTTTATGAACGGGAGAAGCGCGCAACGCGCAGGGCGTTCTTTTTCGCCTCCTTTCTGTTCTACCTGGGCATCGCGGTGGGATACTGCATCATCCTGCCGCTGATGATCAATTTCTTTGACGTTTACAAGGTGAGCGAGTCGGTGATCAATACCATTTCACTCAATTCCTATATCTCGACCGTCAATTCGACGGTGCTGCTTTTCGGCATCGTATTCGAGATTCCCACGCTGCTGGCCGCGCTTTCGCAGATCGGCCTGATCACGCGCCAGACGCTCATCGGCGGCTGGAAGTGGGCCGTGCTGCTCATCGCCGTGCTGGCGGCTATCATCACACCGGCAGATCCCTTCTCCATGCTCATCGCCGCGATTCCGCTGGCCTTGCTCTACGGCATCAGCATCCTGGTCTGCCGGAAAGAGAAACCGGAGGAGGAAGAGGAAGAAAAGGCGGAAGAAACGAACGGAAATGCGGAGGTCAAAGCATGATTTCTCTGGATGACATCACGGTTTCTTACGGCGGATTCACGCTGCTCGACGGTGTGAGCCTGCACATCGGCGACCGCGAGCGCCTGGGCCTGGTGGGCAAGAACGGGGCGGGGAAGAGCACGATGCTCAAGCTGATCATGGAGCTGCAGAGCCCCAGCTCGGGCAAGATCACGCGCACGGCGGGCCAGCGCATCGGCTACCTGCCGCAGATCATGGAACATCACCGGGGCCGTACGGTCATCGAGGAGGTGATGACGGTCTTCGACGAACTCGACCGGCTGAACCGGCGCGTGGATGAGATATCGCAGGAACTGGCGGAGCGGACGGATTATGAGTCAGCCGCTTACCACAAGCTGATCGTCGAACTCAACGAAGTGAATGACGCACTGGTGCTCGCACAGGGCGAGGCGCCGGAAGAATCGGTGGAGCGCACGCTCACGGGCCTGGGTTTCAAAAAATCCGAGTTCGGGCGCAGGACCGAGACTTTCTCGCAGGGCTGGAACATGCGCATCGAGCTGGCGAAGATCCTGCTCCGCCGTCCGGACGTGCTGCTGCTCGACGAGCCGACGAATCATCTGGACATCGAGTCGATCCAGTGGCTGGAAGATTATCTGAAAGGAACTTACACGGGCTCGCTGGTGCTCATCTCGCACGACCGGCGTTTTCTGGACAACTGCACGACGCGCACGGTGGAGGTGATGCTGGGGCATCTCTACGATTATAAGGTTCCTTATTCGCAATATGTAGAGCTCCGGAAGGAGCGCATTGCCCAGCAGAAGGCTGCTTATGCGAACCAGCAGCGGATGATTGAAAAGACGGAGGAGTTCATCGAGAAATTCCGTTACAAGCCGACGAAGAGCAATCAGGTGCAGTCGCGTGTGAAGCAGCTGGAGCGGATCGAGCGGATCGAGATCGACGAGGAGGATCTGTCGGCAATCCATGTGAAGTTCCCGCCGGCGCCGCGCAGCGGCGACGTGGCCTTCGAGGTGAAGGATGCGGTGATTGGTTATCCGGCCGATGGTGGCCGCTCCGCGGCTCCGGACGTCTCCGGCGGTCGCTCCGCGGCTCCGATTTCCGTCTCTCTCGCTGAAAAAAGCTCGCTCGCCGGAGAATCGCCCGCCGCTGCGCTCCCTTCCGTCATTCCGGGTTCGACCCGGAATCTCAATATCCCTGATGGTGCAAAGATCGTTTTGGATAAAGCAAATCTCATCGTGAAACGGGGAGAGAAGGTGGCTTTTGTCGGGCGGAACGGCGAGGGCAAGACGACGATGATGCGGGTGCTGATGGGCGAGCTGGAGCCGTTCGCCGGCGAGGCGAAGGTCGGCTACAATGTTGATATTGGATACTATGCTCAGAATCAGGAAGATATTCTCGACAAGAAGGCGACGGTCTACGATACGCTGGATCGGATTGCGGTAGGGGACATTCGGACGAAACTCCGGGATATTCTCGCTGCCTTCCTGTTCAAGGGCGAAGATATAGACAAGAAAGTGGCGGTGCTGAGCGGCGGCGAGCGCTCCCGGCTGGCGATGGCCAAGCTGATGCTGAAGGCGCACAATCTCCTGGCGCTCGACGAGCCGACGAACCACATGGACATCCGTTCGAAGGACATCCTGAAGCAGGCCCTGCAGGCCTACGACGGGACGATTATCGTGGTCTCGCACGACCGCGACTTTCTGAACGGCCTGGTCGACAAAGTCTACGAGTTCATCGACGGCCGTGTCAAGGAGCACCTCGGCGGCGTCGACGACTTCCTCCGTCACAAGAAAGCCGAATCTTTCCGTGACATCGAAGCTGCGCCGAAAGAGAGGGCTGCGCGCGCTGGCCTGGTGGAGAAATCAGCGTTCCTCGTGGCAGGCGCCCCCGATCGCCACGAGGGTTCTGATTTCGCCTCAGGAAAGCAGCCCGACAAGAAGGCGCAGCCGAAGCCGGACTATCAGCAGCAGAAGCAGCAGTCCAAGGAAGAGAAACGCGCCAGGAACCGCCAGAACCTTCTGGAGAAACAGATTGCCGAACTTGAGGCCCAGATGGCCGATATTGAAAAAATCCTCGCTGCGCCAACCCCCGACGTCGATATCATGGATCTTACCCGCGATTACCTCGAACGCAAACGCGAGCTCGACGCCAAAATGGAGGAGTGGGCAAGCCTGTAACCCTGCTTGCTATGAAAGAAATGAAACTTTGGAAATGGGCGTTGCTGCTGGTGGGCGGGACGCTGGTCTTTTTGTTGCTGTATGCTTTGCTGCCGGGTCTGGTGAAAGCCATGCCGGTCCTGTGGCTGCAGATGCCGGCGCTGGTGGCGGTGGCGGTGCTGTTGCTCGTGCTGTACAGCCTGTGGGTACGGAAGGTGGAACGCCAGCCGGTGACGGACCTCCCGATGGACAGGGTGGTGCCCGACACGGGCCGCGGCTTTCTTATGGGCCTGCTCTACATCTCCCTGACCGTCGGCATCCTGGCGCTGTGCGGCTGCTACCGCGTGGCGTCGGTCCATTTCGTCGCCCTCCCGTTTATCCTGAACGTGTTTTCATTCCTGGTGGTAGCTGTGGGCGAAGAGCTGGTTTTCCGGGGGATTATTTTCCGGATGATCGACCGGCGATTCAATCTGACGGCCGCCCTGGTGGTTTCTGCCGCGCTGTTCGGCGGAACGCATATCATGAACGATGGTGCGACGCTCTGGTCGTCCGTGGCCATCGCCATCGAAGCGGGCCTGCTTCTGGGCGCCGCCTATAAGGTCAGCGGCAACCTCTGGCTGCCCATCGGCATCCACTGGGCCTGGAACCTGGCGGAAGGCCCGGTTTTCGGTGCGGCTGTGTCCGGCACGGAGACGATGTCCATCCTGACGCCCGTCTTCTCCGGCTCCGACTGGATCACGGGCGGGGCGTTCGGTGTGGAGGCGTCGGTCGTCGCGGTACTGCTGGGTGCTGGAATGACTGCCGTTTTGCTCTTGCGCCGTCCCAAATAATTGCGTATATTTGTTGGTTGTAGATTCATCTGGCCATGGAAACCAACAACCAATACTATCTCTATGGAATGCATCCGGTGACGGATGCGGTGCGGCAGGGCCGCAAATTCGAAAAAATCCTCTTCAAGAAGGGGCTGGAAGGCGAACAGTTCCGGGTGCTGCTCGAGGAAGTGACGCAGCGCGGGATCCCGTACCAGTTCGTGCCCGTCGAGAAGATGAACCGGCTGGTCAAGGCCGCGCACCAGGGCGTGATCGCCTATCTGGCCCAGATCGAATACGTCCCGTTCGAAGAGATGGTCGAGGCCGCCCTTTCGCGCAAGGCTCACCCCGTGTTTCTGGTGCTCGACGGCATCAGCGACGTCCGCAACCTGGGCGCCATTGCCCGCAGTGCGGAATGTGCCGGTGTCGACGGCATCGTGGTTCCGGCGAGAGGCAGCGCCGCCATCAATGCCGATGCTGTGAAGACCTCGGCGGGCGCCTTGCTCCGCATCCCGACCGCCCGCGTGGCGAACCTGCGTACGGCTTTGTATTATTTCCGTGATTCCGAGTTCCAGATCGTCGCGGTCAGTGAAAAGGCCGAAGATACGATGTATGACGTCAACCTCCGGAAAGCCACCGTGCTGGTCATGGGCTCCGAAGGGACGGGTATCTCCGAACCTGTGCTCAGCCTCTGCACGGTGGGCGCCCGCATCCCGATGGTGGGGGAGACCGGTTCACTCAACGTGTCGGTGGCCACGGCCGTGCTGCTCTTCGAAGTCGTCCGCCAGCGGACCAACCCTTAGTCCAGATTTTGTTTTTAAAGCCAATATACAGAATATGAGAAAAATCGTTCTAGCATTTGCAGCGCTCCTGCTTACTTTCGCGGTGGCAGAAGCGGAAACCGTGAAGAAATCCTTCAAGATGGATGGATTCTCCGGTATCCAGGCGGATGATGCCTTTGAAATCATTGTGGAACAGTCAGACAGCTATAAGATTGAGATAGAATTGACCAGCGAATTCGTGCCGTATCTGGTGGTGAAGAATCGCGCTGGCATCGTGGAACTCAGTTTCTCCAAGCTGCCGATGAAACTCAAGCAGAAAAATCGCAACAAAGTGGCGAAAGCCGTCATCAAGCTGCCCGAACTGCACTACGTGGGCCTGACAGGCGCTTCGAAGCTCAGTTCGAACGACCAGTTCACCAGCCCCATGCATTCGTTCTCCATGGACTTGAGCGGCGGCAGCGAGGTCTCGAATCTCAATATCGACGCTCCGGATGTGGACGTCAAGATCTCCGGCGCCTCCAAGGCTGTCGTCAGTTTCCGTTCGAGCAATGTGAAGGCAGAGTTGTCGGGGGCGTCCCGTCTCGATGTCGTCGGACGTACCGCCGATTTTACGGTCAATGCCACCGGCGCTTCGAAAGTCAATGCCGAGGCCTTCGAAGCCCAGAACATCGAGGTCAAGGCCAACAGCGCCTCGAAAGTGAGCGTCCTTCCGGTGTTCGAACTGAGTGTCGACCTGGCCGGCGCCTCCAAATGTGAATACTATGGTGATTCCGAGGAACTGCGGATCAAGAGTGACAAGATCGGCGGTGCCTCGACCCTCAAACGTCATAAATAACAGACCGCTATGTTCCTGCTCGATTCCCACTGTGACGCCCCGCTGATGCTGGCCAAGGGCGCTGATTTCGGTAAACGCATCAACATCGGCTGCGCGCCCGGCAGTTTTCCGGTCTCCCAGATCGATTTCCCCCGTATGAAGAAAGGCGGCGTCCACGGCGCCTTCTTCGCCATCTACACGTCCAATCTCCTGACCCCCGACCAGGCGACCCGCCGGGCCCTCGAACTGGTGTCGTATGTCTATGACGCCGTCGAAAGGAACCCCGACAAAGTGGCCTTCGCCGAGACCCCGGCCCAGGCCCGCCGCAATGCCAAGAACGGACTGATCTCCATCTTCATGGGCATGGAGAACGGCGCGCCCATCCAGAAAGACCTGTCGCTGCTGCGCATGTTCAACCGCATGGGCTGCACCTACATGACCCTGACCCATGCGCGCAGCAATGAGATCTGTGATTCCTGCACTTCGCCCGAACCCCGCTGGAACGGCCTGAGCCCGTTCGGCCGCGAGGTGGTGGCCGAGATGAACCGCCTCGGCATGCTCATCGACGTGTCGCACATCTCCGACGCTTCGTTCTGGGATGTGATCAAATACTCACAGGCACCGGTGGTGGCGACGCATTCCTGCTGCCGCGCCCTGAGCGACCATCCCCGCAATATGACCGACGAAATGATCGTAGCCATGGCGGAGAAGGGCGGCGTCATTCAAATCAATTTCTACCCTTCTTTCCTCGACAAAAGCTATTCGGAAAGGGCCGGAGCGCTGATTGACGCGCAGGAAGAGGCTCAGGACGCCTGGCTGGAGAACCCTGCCGATCCGGCCCGCCAGGAGCGGATGCGCCAGGCCATTGAGGCCCTGCAGGCCGTGCCGCGTCCGTCCTACAAGAAGATCGTGGACCATATCGACCATGTGGTGAAGCTGGTGGGCTTCCGCCATGTGGGCCTGGGCAGCGACTTCGACGGCATCGAAGCCACGCCCGACGGTCTGGAAGACGTGAGCCGTATGCAGAAAATCATCATTGAAATGCGCAAGCGCGGCTATTCCGAATACGAGATCCGTCACATTGCCGGCGGCAACTTCCTGCGGGTGATGGAACAGGTCCAGCGGATGGCCGAATAAGAACAATTGTCCATGAAACGATTCTTGGCATGGCTGGCAACAGGCCTCGTCTTGTTCGCCTGTGAGAAGGAGAGCCGGGTTCCCTTCCGTGTGACGGACCTGCAGGTCGATTACATGACCACGCCGCTGGGCATCGACGCCGCGTCTCCACGCTTCAGCTGGAAAATGCAGAGCGATAACTTTGACCAGCGGCAGAACACGTACCGCATTACGGTGAGCGAGGCGGCCGGCGGCCGGTTGGTGTACGATTCCGAAAGCTGCCTGTCGGACGTTTCGGTGGGTGTGGTCTATCGCGGAGAACCCCTCCAGCCCTGCACACGATACAACTGGACGGTGGAGGTGACCAACGCGGATGCGGTGATGCAGTCGGCGTCTTCCTGGTTTGAGACCGGCCTGATGGACAGTGGCTGGTCGGGCGCCCGCTGGATTTCGAGCGGCCAGCCTCATTTCTCGAAATACCGCGCCAGCTTTGTGCTGGACTACGACGTGACGCTGCCTGCCGGCAGTGCGGAAGCCGATCTGCTGATGGGCTGGCTCGACGATGCCCATTACGTGCGGGTGCAGCTGCTGCGGGGTGGAAAAGACTTTACTTTTGTCATCCGTCACCCCGGTGCCGAAGAGGAAGCGGTGGATTTTGAAACGCTGTTGAAAGGGATGCCTGCCGATGCCAGTCTTGAGGCGCGACACCATGTGCAACTGCGCGTCGTGGCGATGGACTATGCCAAAAGCTACAAGATCTGGCCTTCCGTAGACGGCCATCTCCTGGTCAAGGAGCCCGTGGTCGTGGAATTGTTCCCGGGGCAGGAATGGCAGCCTTACTGCCGCTTCAACCAGCTGGGCTTCGACCAGCCTGCGGGCAGCCCTGCCACCTTCTCGAACCTGACCGTGTCGGAACGGGCCTGGGGTACGACCTTGTACCGGAGCGAAGTGGCCTATGCCATTGCCGGCGGTGAGCGGAAGATCATCTCGCCGGCGGACGAAAGCGGCGCACCGATGCTCCGAAAGGTCTTCGATGTCAAGAGAAAACTGGCCTCAGCCCGCCTGTATGCCACGGCGCGGGGTATCTATGAATACGAGATCAACGGTGAACGCGTTGGAGGCGACTGGTTCAATCCTGGCTCGACCGACTACCGTTTCCGCCTGCTCTATAACACGTACGACATCACGCCGCTGCTCAAGCGGGGCCACAATGTGATCGGCGCCATGCTGGGTGCAGGCTGGTACAGCGATTTTACGGGTTTTGCCACGGCCTGGCAGGATCAGTACGGCACCGAACTTTCGCTGCTGGCGAAGATCGTGCTGACGTATGAAGACGGCAGCCGGGAGATCATCGTGAGCGATGACGACTGGCACGTTTTCAACGGCGGACCCGTCACCAGCGACAGCTTCCAGAACGGGGAGGATTACGATGCCCGCCGTGAATGCGCCGGCTGGACGCAAGCCAGCTATAACGCAGAAGCCTGGACCCCGGCCAACTTGGTAGCCGCACCGGCCGACAGTGTCGAGATTCAGTATTATATCGGTTCTCCCATCCGCAACCACCTTGTCCTGAAGGCTGTTTCCGTGACGGAACCCCAGCCGGGCGTTTTCGTCTATGACCTGGGCCAGAATATGGTAGGCGTGCCGCGGATCTGGATCCACGGCGAACGCGGCCAGGAAATCACCTTCCGTTATGGTGAGATGATTTATCCGGAACAGGTCCCCGAAGATCCGCTGCCGCCGCTGACCGCTGCGGTCTATGAGGCACGCAAGGGACAGGTGTACAATGAAAACTATCGCGGCGCGCTGTCGACAGACCGTTATATCTGCCGAGGCGGCCTTCAGGAAGTGTTCCAGCCGCATTTCACCTTCCACGGATTCCGCTACATCGAGATCCACGGCCTTTCCAAAGCCCTTCCGCTCGATCATGTGCAAGGCCTCGTCCTCGAATCGGTGGGGCGGCAGACCAGCCGTTTCACGACATCCAACGCTGACGTGAACCGTCTCTACGAGAATATCGTCTGGGGCCAGCGCGGCAACTTCCTGTCGATTCCGACCGACTGCCCGCAGCGCGACGAGCGCCTGGGCTGGATGGGCGATGCACAGGTATTCGCACGGGCCGCTACATACAACATGCAGGTCGATCCCTTCTTCACCCGCTGGTTCCATTCGCTGCGCGACAGCCAGGCCGAAGACGGCAGTTATCCCGATTTCGTGCCTTACGTCGGCATTCCGCCGCATGGCGCCGGCCAGGGCGGGGGAGCGATGGGCTGGATGGAGGCCGGCATCATCATCCCCTGGCAACTGTATCTGCAATACGGTGACAGCCAGTTCATCCGGGAACACTATCCTTCGATGGTCGCGTACATGGATTATCTCCAGCACAGGGCCGTCAAGGACATCCAGCCGGGCAGCGGCTACGGCGACTGGGTGGCGGTCGAGCATACCAACACGCCGCTGACCAATACGGCTTACTATGCTTATGACGCGCTGCTGATGAGCAAGATGGCCGAGGCCATCGGCAAATACGCCGATGCGGAGCGCTACAATACCCTTTATGAACGGATCAAGCGGGCCTTCAACCGGGAATTCGTGGGCCCCGACGGCGTCACGAAGGAGTCGAAGAACGTGCCGCCCTACCAGGAATGGATCGCCGGCGGCGCAGACGCTTCATTCACGGCCAACACCCAGACCTCGTATGTGGTACCGCTCCAGGCCGGTCTCTTCGATGAGGACCACAAGATGCTGGCCATTCAGAACCTCGTCGACAATGTGGCGGCGCATGGCTACAAGCTGACCACCGGGTTCATCGGGACGCCTTACCTCAATCTCGTGCTCTCGCAGAACGGCTTCGACGAAGTGGCGTACCAGCTTTTCGAGCAGACGGCGTATCCTTCCTGGCTCTATCCCGTGCTTCAGGGCGCCACGACCATGTGGGAACGCTGGAACTCCTATACCATCCGGCGGGGCTTCGGTCCGGTCGATATGAACTCGTTCAACCACTACTCCTTCGGCGCCATCGAAGAATGGATGTTTTCCTACATGCTGGGCATCCAGCCCGTGGAGAGCGATCCCGGTTACCACAGCTTTGTCCTGTCACCGCGTCCGGGCGGCACATTCCGCCATGCCCACGGGGCCTATGACACGGTTTATGGACGCATCGAGAGCGGCTGGCGCTGGCTGGAAGACGGAGACGGCCTGGAATATGAATTTGTCGTCCCGGCCAATACACATGCCAGGCTGCAGCTTCCCGTCTCGGAAGGCGTATACTGTGAAGCGGTGCATGGCGGCGCTTTTGCGCAGGAACTGGGAGAGAAGGGGAGCGGCAGCTACCTGCTTCCTTCCGGACACTATATTTTTATTGTCAGGTAATGCATTGAACAATGAAGTTTCCGAGCATCAAGGATTCCTTGTCTTCCAAGATCAGCTTCTGGGTCAATCCCGTGCTGAGCAGCTGTTCCATTGCGTTCGAACCCGATTTCTACCGGAGCAAAGGCCTGTTTTATTCTATTTTCTCCTACCGGAGCGAGGATAATATCATTGAATGGGAGCAGATGCCCTGGTACGCGCAAACCAAGAAGTATGACCGCCCGGGCTGGACAGAACCCTATGTCGACGCCGCTGCCAGCGACGACCTGACCATGCTCTGCGTTAAAATCAAAGCTTGAACCGAACTCTTATGACAACGACAACCCTGATCCTGCTTATTTCCGCCGTGGTCGCCGTGCTGCTGGCGGTCTTCATCACCCGCGCCTTGACCCGGGCGTCCCTGCTGGCTGCCCAGGCCCGCCTTGAGTCTGATTTGGAAAACGCACGCAAAGACGTGCTGGATGCGGAGAAGGCCAAGGATGCGGTCATCGAGGCCCGTGACCGGGCTCATGAAGAGGCGATGAAGGTGATGCGGCAGCAGTTCGACGAGGCCATGGGCCAGATGAAGGACCAGGCCCGGCTGGCGACCGACGAGCTGCTCAAGGCCCGGCAGCAGGAGTTCAAGGCCTCCAGCAGCGAGGCGCTCGGCACGCTCCTCACTCCTGTCAAAGAGAAGATGGACGAGCTCCGCAAGGAAATGCTGGCCAACAGCGACGTGCACAAGACGGCCCAGAGCGCCATCAAGAGCGATGTCGAATCGCTGATGAAATACACGGGCCGCGTGGCCCGCAGCACCGACCAGCTGGCCGCCGCTTTCAAATACGGCAACAAGTTGCAGGGCACCTGGGGAGAGACCATCCTCGAGGAGATCCTCTCGTCGCAGGGCCTGACCAAGGGCGTCCACTTCGACGTCCAGCCCACGATCACGGATGCCGAGGGACGGACCGTCCACACCGAAGACGGGTCCGCCCTGCGCCCCGACGTCATTATCCACCTGGACCGCCGGCGCGAGGTGATCGTCGATGCCAAGACGTCGCTGGCCGACTATGTGAACTATGTCAACGCCGAGAACGAAGAAGACCGCGCCCGCTGTCTTCGCGCCCACATCGACAGCATCCGCAAGCACGTGAAGGAACTCGCCCGGAAAGACTACGCGTCCTATATCCAGCCGCCGAAGATGTCGGCGGGCTATGTCATCATGTTCGTGCCCAACATGGGTGCGCTCTGGACGGCGCTCAACCAGGAACCCGAACTCTGGCGCTGGGCGGCCGACCAGAATGTCTATATCGCGGACGAGCAGTCGCTCTACGGTGCCATCCGCATCGTGCAGCTTACCTGGACCCAGGTGCAGCAGGCCGAAAACCACGAAAAAGTGTATGCCCTGGCCGGCGAGATGATGGACCGCGTGGACAAGTTTCTGTCCTCCTACGAAGCGGTCGGCAAGTCGCTGGAAAACGCGATGAAAGCCTATGGGGAAGCCGGACGCAAACTCGCGCCGAATGGGCAGAGCATCACCACCACGGCCATCAAGCTGGCCAAGATGGGCGCCCGCAAAGGCAAACAGATAGAAAAAGCCCTCCTCGATGTCGATGAAATCGGCGCGCTCGAAGAGGGCGATCGGGAATAAAAACGTAGCAGCGGGTGGTGTTTGGAGCCGCGAGCATTTTTCTGCGAGCGGGACAAACACCAGAGCTGCGTAGTTTTTTAATGCTATTCGGTCAGAAGGTCCTCGCTGCGCTTGATGAAGTCGGCGAGGGCTTTTCCTTTCAGCATGCCGTTCGACAGCAGGGCCAGGTCGGTAGCCTGCCTGAGCAGCGTGCTGTCGGCCGTCAGGGCCTTGACACCGGTTTCACCCATGATCTTGCGGATCACCGGATTCTCGGCGTTGACCGTGATGTTGAAGCTGTCGGGGAGTTCGCCGTAGAAGTTCATGCCGCCGCCCAGGGCCGCCATGTCGCGGTAACGGCGCATGAATTCGCTCTGGGTGATCAGGATCGGAGCCGCAGCTTCGCCCAGGTTCTCCACCTTCACTTCGTATTTGTTCTCCTTCGGCAGGATTTCCTCGAAAACGCTGGTCACATACTTGGCGTCCTCTTCGGAAATCTCGAACCCGGCGCGCTCATCCTTCTCGACGAGACGGTCGATGGCATCCGCATCCACCCGTTTGAAGCTGGCATCTTTCAGCTTGGTTTCCAACAAATTCACGAAGTGCGCGTCGAGCGGGCAGTCGAAGACCAGCACGTCGTAGCCTTTCGCCCGGGCCGCCTCCACATAGGGATACTGGGCCACCGGGTCGGTACAGTAGAGATAGACCGTCTTCTTGTCCTTGTTGGTCTGGGCTTCCTTGATCTTCTCGCCGTAGGCTTCATAGTTGAAGAAAGCGCCTTCCGTGTTCTTGAGCAGGGCAAACTTCAGTGCGCGCTCGCAGAACTTCTCGTCGGTGAGCATGCCGTATTCGATGAAGAGCTTCAGATTGTCCCATTTCTGCTCGAATTCCTCTTTCTTGTTCCTGGCGATTTCCTCGAGCCGGTCTGCCACCTTTTTCGTGATGTAGGTGGAGATCTTCTTCACGTTGGCATCTTCCTGCAGGTAGCTGCGCGACACGTTGAGCGGGATGTCCGGTGAATCGATGACACCGTGCAGCAGGGTCAGGAACTCCGGCACGATGTTCTCGACGGAGTCAGTCACGAACATCTGGTTGCAGTAGAGCTGGATCTTGTTGCGCGTGACCTCGAGCCGGTCCTTGATCTTCGGAAAATAGAGGATGCCGGTCAGGTTGAACGGATAGTCGACGTTGAGGTGGATGTGGAAGAGGGGATCCTCCTGCATCGGGTAGAGCTTGTTGTAGAAGGTCAGGTAGTCTTCGTCCTTCAGTTCGCTGGGCTTGCGGGTCCAGAGGGGTTCGGTGTCGTTGATGATGTTGTCCTTGTCGGTGTCCACGTACTTGCCGTCCTTCCACTCTTTCTGCTTGCCCATGCAGATGGGAACGGGCATGAACTTGCAGTACTTGTTGAGCAGGGCGCCCACCTTCGCTTCTTCGGCGAATTCTTCGCTGTCTGCATCCAGGAAGAGGGTGATGGTGGTGCCGCGCTCCGTCTTCTTGCCGGCCGTCATGGTGAAATCGGGCTCGCCTTCGCATTCCCATTTCACGGCCTTGGCGCCTTCCTGCCAGGAAAGCGTCTCGATGCGGACCTTTTGCGACACCATGAAGGCGGAGTAGAAGCCCAGGCCGAAATGGCCGATGATGCTGCCCGCCTTGTCTTTGTATTTCTCCAGGAACTCGCCGGCCGAGGAGAAAGCGATCTGGTTGATGTACTTGTCGACCTCTTCTTCGGTCATGCCGATGCCGCGGTCCGTGATGGTGATGGTCTTGGCCTTGTCGTCCACGTCCACGCGGATGGTCAGGTCGCCCAGTTCGCCCTTGAAATCGCCGGTTCCGGCGAGGGCTTTCAGCTTCTGGGTCGCATCGACGGCATTGGCCACAAGTTCACGCAGGAAGATGTCGTGGTCGGAATACAAGAATTTTTTGATGACCGGAAAGATATTTTCCGTAGTCACGCCAATTTTTCCTTTCGTCATGGTTATCGTTTTTTAAGATTTTTCGTTTCTGGCACGTGAGAAATCAAAAAAGATACCAGCGCCCCCGGTGCGACAAATTGTCAGTTTCTTGTAAAACGGCTCTCCGAAAGCCTTTTCCGGCCCGACAAATCTGCATTTTCCCCCGCTTTTTCGAGATGCTGAAAACTTTGACCAGATAAGCGCTCCGAGTTTTTTTTTCGCGGCGGGCCGCTCTAGTTTTGTCGTCCCAAACACACAAAGCCCTATGAAACGATTTTTACTGCCGGCCCTTTGCCTGCTGCTGGCCGGCCCGCTCCAGGCCCAGGTTTTTTCCTTGTCCACCAACGTGCTGGACTGGGCGAACCTCGGGACGATCAATGCGCAGGCAGGTCTCGCTTTCAGCCAGCATCTTTCGCTGCATGCCGGCGCCCGCTACAACAACTGGAACTTTGGCTCTGCCGAAAAGGGAACGGCCTTCCAGAACCGCGCCCGCTCCGCTTTGCTGGGCCTTCGCTACTGGCCCTGGAATGTCTATTCCTCCTGGTGGGTGAGCGCCCGCGCACAAGTGGAGGAATACAACCGCGGCGGGCTGCTCAAGCGTCCGTTGACCGAAGAGGGGCTGGCGGCGGGCGTGGGCCTGGGCGTCGGCTACAGCCGCATGCTCAGCCGCCACTGGAACCTCGACCTGGGCTTGGGCGGCTGGTTCGGCAAGGCCTGGTATACGCAGTACCGCTGCCCGCGCTGCGGCCGGGTCGTGAGCCGGGACGACGGAACCCCGGTGCGCGATGCGACGCGCTGGTTCGTTCTGCCTTCCAATGAACTGCAAGTGTCCATCAGCTATATCTTCTGACCATGAACCGACCTGTGCTGCTCATCGCGCTGCTGGCCGGTGCCCTGGCTGCCGCTGCCTGCGGGACTTCCCGGAAGGCAGGCCGGCTGCAGGAAAGCCAGCTGACCGCATCCCTGATCCTGCCGGAAGACCGGCAGTCGCTTCCGGAACAGGATCTGCCGCACTTCGAGGCAGACAGTCTCGTGGTCCATGATTTCCTGGGCCGCGAGGTCATCATCATGAACGCCGTGCGCGATGAGGCGAGCGGCGAGATGGTGGCCCATGAGACGCTCCAGGCCGCACGGGTGACGGCCCGCTTCCGTAACGTGGCCGAACGCCACGGCCGGATCGAGCTGGCCTTCCAGGTCATCGTGCCCGCCGCCATGCAGGACAGCCGTTGGCAAGTCCGTTTCCATCCCCGGATGAAGCTGCTCGACGAAGACGTGGCGCTCGATGACATCCTGATCACGGGCAAGGAATACCGCAAGGCACAGTTGCGCGGATACCAGCAATATGAACGCTTCCTGCGCAGCATCGTCACCGATTCCACGCGCTTTATCGACCGGCACCAGCTCGAGATCTGGATCCGGCGCAACCTTCCCCGTCTCTACGCCCTGCGGCAGGACAGCACGGAAGTTTCCGATGAAGCCTTTGCCTCGATCTACGGCGTCAGGGAACGGCAGGCTGTGGACTACTATACCTATGGCTGGCTGGTGCGGCGCAACGAACGGCGCATCCGCGACAAGGACAAGATGTTCCAGCGCTACGTAAAAGTGCCGGTGCAGACGGAACACCTGCGGCTCGACACACTGCTGGTCAACGAAGCGGGGGAGTTCGTATATAACTACGTGCAGACCCTGCAGACGCGGCCCCGGCTGCGCAAGGTGGATATCAGCCTGGCCGGGGAGGTCTGCGAACAGGAGAAAATCGTGTACCGGGTGCCGGAAAGCGAGCCGCTGACCTTCTACATCAGTTCCCTGAGTGCATTTGTCGACGGGCGTGAACGCTTCCTCGACCAGGTGGTTTCGCGCCGGGTGGATGTGCAGACCGAGGCCCGGCTGCTCTTCGGACTGGGGGATGACGGCGTGCGGGAAGACCTGGGCGACAATCTGACGGAAATCCTGCAGATCCGCGCCACGCTGGCCTCCCTGCTTGAAAACCAGGAATACGACCTCGACAGCATCGTGGTCACGGCCCATGCTTCGCCCGAAGGCAGCTGGCAGACCAACGCCGCACTTTCGCAGCGTCGCAGCCAAAGCGTAGGACACTACTTCGAACGCTTCATGCGGCAGTATGCCGACTCCGCCGACCGGGCTGGGGGTATCCGGCTCGATCTGGACGGCAGCTTCGCGATGGCGCCTGCGCGCCCGGGCATCCGCTTTCGCAGCCATGCCGTGCCCGAGAACTGGGACCAGCTCGACCGTCTGGTCGACGCTGACACGCTGCTCAGCGCGGAGCAGAAAGAGCGATACCGGGCCCGGCGCACTGAATCCGATCCTGACCGGCGCGAACTGTCCATGCAGGCGGACGATTCCTATTCCTACCTGAAAAATGAACTGTATCCGCGGCTGCGCGTCGTGGCTTTCGATTTCCGCCTGCACCGGCGCGACATGGTCCAGGATACGATCCATACGACCGTGCTGGATACTGCCTATATGGCTGGGGTACAGGCTATTCGCGACCGCGACTACCAGCGTGCGCTGACGCTCCTGCGGCCCTATGCCGATTTCAATACGGCCATTGCTTATTGCTGCCTCGACTACAATGCGAGTGCACGTGCCATCCTCGAGCAGCTTGACCGCAGCGCCGAGGTCAATTACATGCTGGCCCTGGTCTATGCCCGACAAGGCGATGAACGCAGTGCCGTAGAATGCTATCTCCATGCCTGCGGGCAGAACGGGAGCTTCGTGCACCGTGGCAACCTCGATCCGGAGATCAGCGCCCTGATCCGGAAATACGACCTGAACCGAGAATCCTGACATAAAACGAGCTACGATGAAACATACCCTGACTTTATTCCTGACGGTGCTCTGTCTGGCCTGCGGCTGCGACAGGGGAGAGACCTGCGTGTCCTGTACGGAATCGCCGGTGCCGCGCCGTCTCCAACTCACCCTGCTTCGATCCGTGCCGGAAACCAAGGGCTCCGATGCCCTCCAGACCCTGGAAAGCCAGGTGTCGCAGTGCCTGCTCTATGTATTCAGCCGAAGCGGCCACCTGGTCAATTGCTACCAGTCCTCCGACGGACGTTTCGACTTTTTCCTGACCGATGAGACCTATGATTTCGTGGCCGTGGCCAACAAGGCGTCGCTGCCGCTTTCCGGAATCGGGAAGACCGATCTCTTCCGGGCGGAGACCACGCTTGCGGAAAACGGGGCTGGCGGCTTCGTCATGGTCGGCCGGCTCGACAACCACCTCATCGAAGCGGATGAAAAGATCACCGTGGAAATGGAGCGCCTGGTCGCCAAGGTTTCCTACGAAATTCATACGGCCTTCTCCGGCCCGCTGGCGGATGCTTCCTTTCAGGTGGACGAGGTCTACCTGACGAACGTCGTGGGCGGCAGCAACCTGGCCCTGACCGACTCGCTGCCGGCAGCCCAGGCGTTGTGGTACAACCGGATGGACCGGGAAGACCGTGCCGATGCGCCGCTGGCCCTCCTGGAGGGCGGCCCCGTGTTCTACGCCTATCCCAATGCCTCCCCCGACAACCATGACAAGGTGCAGTGGGGGAGCCGGTGCACCCGTTTCGTGGTAAAGGCCACGCTGGCGGGCTGCACTACCTATTATCCCGTGACGATCCCGCGCGTGCGGGCCAACCATCATTATCACATCGACTTGACCATCGCCAATTTCGGGGTGGATCATCCCGAAGACCTGCCGCAGGACTACAATGGATTCCAGGCCCGGCTGCACGTCGTGCCCTGGACATCCGGAGCCAGCCTGCAGGGTAACTTCTGACACTAACCATCAAAACCATACAATCATATGAAAAGAATCATTCTCTTTGCCGCATGCCTCTGCTTTAGTGCGGTGGCATGCCAGACGAACCTGGCTCCGGAGACTGAAGCGGGAACCGGATCACTGCGAATTTCTCTTGTTCCTGCGGGCACGCCCGGCACCAAGTCGGTGACCGATGCCACCGGGAAAGAAGACTATCTTAAAGACGTGCAGGTCTTTATCTTCCAGACGGACGGAACGCTTTACCGGCGGGAGGTGTTTCCCGAGAACACGGCGACCCGTTCTCTCGATGGCGTGAAAGCCGGCTACTATGACCTTGTGGCGGTAGCGAACGCACCGGCTATGGCGGAGATCCAGACCCGGAACGAGCTGCGGCAGCAGACCGTTGCGCTGTCGCTCAACAACCCCGAGGCGGGCTTTGTCATGTATGGCGAAGCGGCCAATACCGTGACGGTCCTGAGCAACAGCGATACGCCGTCAAACGTCTCCATTGCACTCGAGCGCCATGTCAGCCGTGTCCGCCTGACTACGGTGCAGAACAAGTTGCCGGCGGATTGCGGCCCCTTGACCGTCGAAAGCATCTTTCTGGAGAACGGCCTGGGCAGCTGGACGCTCCTGGCATCCGACGAGCCATCGTCGTATGTGAATTATGCAGGCCGCAAGGCGGGCTGCAATACTTCGACCGTTGCGGACGACTTTATTGCCGCAGCCGCTGATGCCGAGTGCGCCGCCCTGACTTTCAAGGCACCGCAGCAGGCGGTCGCCCGCAGCCTGACAGCGGCGGAGAGTTTCAATCTGCCCTTCTACAGCTATCCCAACCGGCTGTCCCTGACGGCCGACCATTTCGCCGGACCCACCGCGGATGCCGTCTGTGCCCGCCTGGTCCTGCGGGTCTCCTACGGCACGCCGGCGGAAAGCTGGTATTATCCGGTGACCCTGCCCGGCATGGCGCGCAATACGAGTTATGACGTGTCCTTCGTGATATCCGGCCCGGGCACGAAAGATCCCAACCAGCGCGTTTCGAACGGCAACCTCGACGTGGCGGTGACGATTACGGGCTGGGGAAACGGAACCAGCTACCAGGGGGATTTCTGATGAAAACGGCCCTGACGTTCCGGATGCTGCTGGCGGCCTGGCTGCTGATCGCAACGGCGGCAGCCTGTGTACGCTGGCAGCCGGCGGCCGGGGAGGGAAGCCTCTCCCTGGTCATTTCCGGTCCCGGCATGCCGACCAAAACGCTCTCCGACAATACGGCCTATGCCTACGAGGAGGCCGTCAACCAAGTTCAGTTGCTGCTTTTCAAAGGAGGACAGCGCTATGACTATCTGCGGCTCGACGCCGCTTTGGTCAATTTCCCTTATACGAAACAGTATCCGGCCCTGGGTGCCGGTGTCTACCAAATATTTGCTGTGGCCAACGGACCGGACCTGCAATCGGTGACGACGGAAGCAGCGCTTCGAGAGACGACTATCAGCCTGACGGATTGTGGCTTGAGCGAAGCAACGGGTTTCGTAATGATGGCGGGCGAAGCGGTGCAGATCAGCCCCGGCGAGGTTAGCCAGGTCACCATACCCATGCAACGCTATGTCGCGCGGGTACGGGTGACCATCATCCGCAACCGCCTTCCCGCCGCTTATGCCGAGGGTGGCGCGATGACCCTCAAGGGTATCTTTCTGATCAATGCGCTGCAGGGCTGGAATCTGGGAACCACCGCTGTGCCTGCGGGATGGGTAAACCTGGGCGGCCGGGTTGCTGGAAGGGCTTCCTCTACGGATAGCCAGGACTACATCCGATCTGCGGAGCAAGTACCCGCCGCCTGCCGTTCCCATCTCTACCATACTTTGTCCGTGCCGCTGCCCCGTGGCCAGGACTATATGCCGTCGGAATCGTGTCTGTACACTTTTCCCAACGCGGTCATCCAGGACCATCCGGGCCCGGAAGCGACGGAGAGCACGGGCGCTCCGACACGCCTGGTGGTGCTGGCCCGTGTCAACGGTGCTGACTGGTGGTATCCGGTGACCCTGGTCCATGACGGAAAAGGGTTGGAACGCAACACGACCTACGACGTCGCCCTGACCATCTGCGCCAGCGGATCGGCCGACCCCAATGAGCCGGTGACGGCAGCCCGGCTGACGGCTCAGATTTCCTGCAACAGCTGGTCGGACGGCCCTGATTATTCTGAACCACTATAAATGAAGTACGTATGTTAAGATATCATTTCATCCAGTCCCTCTTTGGCTGCTTGCTGCTCTGTGCCTGCATCGGCTGCACGGTGCGTGAGGACAGGCTTCCCTGTCCCTGTTACCTGGACATCGATTACCGGGAGCTGCTCGCCGCGGAACCTTCCGTCGGAACAAGTGCCCGGGTGGACTTGCTCCTGCAGGACGCAGACAGCCGTTGGATGACACAGCATCCCCTGGAACAGTGCCCCGAACTGGAAGAGATTTCCGTGGAAAAGAGCCAATTGCAGGTGATCTCCCTGGTTCACGACAAACCCTGGCGGGACTTTCTGGCCGAAGGCACCCGCGTGACCTATGATCCCGGCAATGAAATGGATGCGATCTACGCAGGCACGCAGTGGGTGGATTGCAGCGATGAGGAAGCCTGCTGCGTGCTGCAGCCCCACAAGCAGTTTTCGACCCTCCAGTTTACCGACGAGGCGGACGGTGCGTTGTGCCGTCGCTACAACATGGTGATCCGCGGCTCGACCTGTGGTTTCGATGCGGCGGACTTGTCTGCCGTGGAAGGGGAGTATCTCTATACCATACAGGAAGACGACGGCCAGGGGCGCATCTGTGTCCGCATCCCCCGGCAGCTCCGAAACGACCTGCTGCTGGAGTTCTGGGAGAAGGGCAGGCATACCCTTCTTTTCTCCTGTCCGGTCGGGCTGTATCTCTTTGCCGCGGGCTACGATCCCGCCGCCGCCGACCTGCCGGACTTTTCCCTGCGGATCGACTTCCGCGACGCCCTTCTGTATCTCCGCATCGCGGACTGGAAGGACGAATACATCTACAGCCTCTATGATTAAAAAGGACGCCCTATGAAACGATCCTACTATAAGTTCATTCTGCTGGCAGGATGGCTCTGTCTTGCGCTTTCCGGCTGCCAGTCCCCGCTGACGGGCGAGCCGGGAAGCCTTTTCCGCGCACAGCCGCTCACCGCGGCCCTGTCGGTCGTCCCGCCGTCCGACCCCAGTGCCACCAAAAGCAGCTACACGGGTGCGGACGACGCGGTCAACAATTGGAACCTGCTGGTCTTCGAAGGCGGGATTCTGCAGGCGAAATACTACCGGGAATCTGCCGGGGATCTCAGCCTGGACATCATGACCGACCGTCCGTACGACTATTTTGCCCTGGCCAATGTGGGGGACCTGACCGGGCGGTTCACGGTCGGAACGACCACGGTCGACGACATGCGGACGCTGCGCATCGACGCCGGTATTTCCGGCGGGCTTCCCATGGCCTGGCGCAGTCCCGGTCCCATTGCCTTCTCCCGGCGACAGCTCGCCGGCGGGCAGAAACTCACCATCCCCTTGACCCGTCTGGTCGGGCGCTACGATATCGTGGTAGATCCGTCGGGCCTTTCCGCCTGGAACTTTACGGCAACCCGCCTGACCCTCTGCGGGGTGACGAGCGTGACGCCCTTTGACAGCCGATCCAGCGCAACGGCGGCTTCGGCCGTAACCGACGCGGCGACGGCGGAAGACCTGGCGGCGCTCAACGCAGGAGGCGCAGCTTCCTATTATCCCGTTGAAAACTGCCTGGGCAACCTGCTGCCGGCGGGGGGCAGCCCCTGGGACAAGATACCGGCCAACATCCCTTCGGATGCCTATCCCAGCTATATCGAGATCGGCGGCACGCTCCGGATGACGGACGGCAGTGAACTGACACGCGAACTGACCTGCCGCTTCTGTCTGGGCGAGAATGCCGTCGATAATTTCGACGTGGTCCGCAACCAAACGCATACGGTGACGCTGCTGTTGAGCGACGCCTCGGTGTCGGGCGACAGTCATCACTGGAAGCTGGAAACGGGTTCCTACACCGATACACGTTCCCTGGCCTTTACCCATGAGACCATCCTGCTCCCGCCCGGATCTTCGGTGGATGAAGCGGTCGTCCGCACGCCGGCGGGCCTGAAATATACGGTAGATGCCGATCCTGCCCTGATCCAGGCAGGCGTAACCCTCTCGGGAGCTTCCTGGGGCAGTGTCATGGACAGCGACCAACTGAGCTTTTCGGCGCCAGCCGGAACAGCGCCGCTGAGCGGCCCTGTCCGTCTGAAAACCCTCGACGGCAGGCGGTCGGCGGAAGCGACGCTCATCGTCGGCCGCATTCCGGCTTCGCTGATCGTGACACCCGGCTCGGATCAGCGTTTGCTGACGGGCGGGAGCATCGTGACCTATACCGCGAAAGTGACCTATACCGGCCTGAGCGGACAGTTCGATGTAGACCCTGACAACCTGGTATGGACCATCGGCGACGAGGACATCGTGGAATACATCGGCGACGGAAAACTGCGGACCAGGACCAAGCGGGGACAGACCAGCGTGCAGCTCGCCTATACTGAAAACGGAACGACCGTCACGGCAAGCCGCAACATCACGACCTATGCCACCCTGCAGGGTATCCGCGTGGAGCCGGAGGAAATCTACCTGCCCGGCTGCGGCAGTGAAAACTTCGCGGACAGCCGCTATTCCAAGAACTATTCGACTTCGACCAACGTCCAGATCCATGTCTACGCCCTCTATCATGACGGGGTTGAAATGGATGTGAGCGAGGCGTCTTCCTGGACGGGCAATATGCCGATGCTTTTCTATGTGAACGGTGACAATTACAGTCATGCGGCCAACGCCTATGCCTCTTCGCAGTGCAACGGTCTGGTGTCGGTCTATAGGGCCTATACCAATTCGGAGTCCACCGATGTCTATCTGGGGCCGCCGGTCGATGCTTACCGCTACAAATTCTATAATCTCACCCGTCTGGGCAATGCCCCCAGGCCCTTCATTACCGCTTCGTATACCGAAGGCAAGGTGACGAAGACGGCCAGCGTGAAGGCAACCATCAAGAACCCGGCGCTGCCGGTGAGCCTGAGCATCAGTCCCAGCACACAGGAAGCTTTCTCCGGCGGTTTCCTGGCAACCTTTACAGCGACCTGTACACTGGAAGACGGAACGCAGGAAGTCGTGACGAGCAAGGCGGAGTGGAGCGCTGACGGCCTGGTGACGAGCAAAGGCAACGGCCGTTTTACCACCGGAGATACGAACGGTACGACCCAGGTTCATGCCGCCTATACCTACAACGGTGTTACGGTCACGGCCGACGCCAGCCTGACGCTGCGGGACCGGGCGATCACGAAAGTGGAGCTCTGCGTGCTGGGTGAAGAAGGCGACTGGTTGTGGGATCGGAAAGAAGTCGTGACAGGTAGCGGCCAGAGCTGGAGAATCCGTGTCATCTACGAGAATAACGACATTTCTTTCAAGTTTGATGGTTTCGAGCTCACGAGCAGCAATCCGTCCGTCGTGGCGGCCTCGGGCAACTCGAGCCGGGCCGTCGGCGCGGGCAGCGCCGTGGTGACTGCGTCCTTCGGGGGCGTGACCAGCAACGGCGTGACGATTGACGTGGTGCAGCCTTCATCGGGTAAGCAGGATCCGCCAGTGGAGCCGGTACAACCGGACCAGCCGACCCTTTCGGTTTCTCCTGCGGAACTCAGCTGGCAGGCGGAAGAAGCCGGCCCGACGGCCGGCCGCAACTTCCGGATTACCGGCAATGCCGAGTGGGTCATTGAAGGAATGGGCGAGCATTGGCAGGTCAGTCCAACGCGTGGAAGCGGCTTTGCCCAGGTGACGGTCTACCCGGTCACGGCCAACAGTGCGTCGACAGACCTGGAAACCCGGCTGACCATTACGGGGAAGGACGTTTCGGGCCGCTCCGTACGGCTGATCCACTACGGACAGGCCGCCGTGCCGCCCGTGACCCGCTACAAGGTCGTGACTTCCGTGGCGGAAGCCAGCATTCCGGTGGGCGGGACGACGAGTGCTTCCGCGGTGCTCTATGCCAGTACGGACGGCGGCGAACACTACGCCGTGCTGCGTACGGACGCGACTTCCTTCAGCAATGAAGCGACAGGTGCGCACGTCTCGCTTTCAGGCAGCACAGTAACGGGCGTTTCGCTTGGAACAGCGCGCATCCGGGGCCATTTTGACGGCTATGCGCCCGAAGAATGGGAAGATGCTTCGCTGGCGGTCATCCCGTCGACAGGCCCTGAACCCGGTCCGGAACCGGAGACCCGGTATCTGACGGCCAGCCCGCAATCGCTCAACTGGACCTGGGACGCTGCCGGTTCCGGAAGCGGTGCGGCCATCCAGGTCAGCGCCAATGTCGACTGGTCGGTGAAACAGTGTCCGGACGGCTTCATCCATGGGAAAGGAGTTTCATCCGTGACGGTCTGGCCGGAAGCCGCCAATGAAAGCTTTTCTGCGCCGAAGACCGGGCTCCTGGTGCTGGGTGCCGACGGCGTATCCGACGTGACGGTCGAATTGCGGCAGGATCCGCGTCCGCGCGAGTTGACGGGCTTGCGTTTTGACAGGACTTCCTATGAGTTGGTCAGCATCGTGGCGGGCAGCTTGTGCTATACACAGCCTTTTACGCTGACTGCCGACTATAACGACGGCTCGCAGGCCGACGTGACGGCTGCGTCCGGCTACACCGGCCAGGGATGTCTGTCGGTCGACCCCGCCGGCGGCCTGTTGACGGCGACGGCAGCCTGCAGCCAGCTGACGCTGACGGCTGAATATGGCGGCCTGACGGCGACGGCGCGCTATACGGCGCAGGCGCTGGAATGTCCCGAATCCCTGACCATCGGTCGTCTCGAATCGCAGGACGATCCGGACCTCAATTTCGTGCTGGGCGACGTGACCGTCACGCTGTCGAAAGCCTTTTCCGACGAGCAGATCCATCGAAAGGAAACGACGTCTCTCCAATGTCTCTGCTCTTCGAACATTGTGCTGGAACGGTACGAAGAGGGGAGTGGCTGGCAGTTCCATTTCACCGAAAGCGGCAGCGGAACCGTCCGCTTCATCTATACCCTGAACGGCAAGACAATCGAAGGGTCTGTTAATCTTTATTGTAGTTCTAAAGGAAAGATAACCGTCCGGACGTGACGGAATAATTGGCTTTTTGCCGGATTATTCGTACCTTTAAGCCCTGTGAAAGCCAGGGTCCCGAATACCTACGTCATCATCGCCATGCTCATCACGCTTTGCGCGATAGCGACCTGGTTCGTGCCAGGCGGCAGCTACGTGACGGGGGAGGACGGAACCCTGGTTTACGAACAGGTTGATGCCGTACCACAGACCTGGCAGGTGTTTTCCGCCATCTACCACGGTTTTGTGAAACAGGCCGGCATCATCATCTTCATCCTGGTCGTGGGCGGCGCGTTTTGGCTCCTGAACGCGACAGGCGCTGTTTCGGCCGGCATCAGCCGCTTCATCCGGCGCGTAGGACACTACGACAAGCTGGTGCTGGTGGCGCTGACCCTGCTCTTTTCGCTGGCGGGCGCCGTTTTCGGCATGAGCGAAGAGACCATCCCCTTTATCGGCATCGTGGTGCCGCTCGTCGTGTCGATGGGCTACGATGCCTTCATGGGCATGCTGATTGTGTATGTGGCGGCGAACGTGGGCTTTTCCAGCGCTTTCCTCAATCCTTTCACGGTGGGAATCGCGCAGGGGATGGCCGGCCTGCCGCTGTTCTCCGGCATGAACTACCGCCTCTTCTGCTGGGGCCTGCTGACCCTGCTGATGGTGCTCTTCGTGATGGTGTACGCCCGTCGCACGCGGCGCGCCCGGCCGGCTGCGGCTGCCGTCGGGACAGGTGTAACGCCTGTGCTGACCGGCCGCCAGAAAGCCATCCTGCTCGTACTGCTGGCCACGGTGGTCATGCTCATCGTGGGCGTGACCTGCTGGGACTGGTACATGCCTGAGATCACCGGCCTCTTCCTGCTGATGGGCATCGTCTGCGGCATCATCGCTGGCTTCGGAGCCAACCGCATCGCCGATGAACTGATGGCGGGTGCCAGGGACATCCTGTCTGCCGCCCTGGTGGTGGGCTTCGCCTCCGGCATCGTGGTCATCCTGCAGGACGGCCACATTGTCGACAGCATCCTCCATGGCTTGCAAAGCGGTCTGGACGGGACCGGCCCCGTGGCTTCGCTGTCGGCCATGTACGGCATCCAGGCCCTCATCAATTTCCTGATACCCAGTGCGACGGCCAAAGCGGCCATCACCATTCCCATCATGGCGCCTTTCTCCGATCTGGTCGGCGTCTCGCGCCAGGCCATGGTGCTGGCTTTCCAGTTCGGCGACGGCTTCACCAACATGATCACGCCGACCTCCGGCGTGCTGGTCGCCGCCCTGGCCATGGCACGCATCCCGTATGAAAAATGGGTGAAGTGGGTGTGGAAGGGTGTCGTGGTGCTGCTGGTGCTGGGGCTCCTGCTGCTCCTGCCCACCGTCTGGTTTCCCATTGAAGGTTTTTAATTGCTACGAATATGAAACATGCATGGATCGTCGCCCTGGCGGGCTGCTGCTGGCTGGCGGCGTGCACCCCGAAAATCGAAGCGCCGACAGGCGCTTCCGTTCCCGATCTGGGATGGCTTTTCACCGGAAAAGCGCCTTATACGCTCAGCACCCATGTGGACGCTGCACCGGGACCGGCTACGTTCCAGCTGGTGACGGATCTCTCCCTGATGGCCGACGCGCCGGAAATTGTCCTTTCCCGTGAAGTGACGATTACGCCCGACAGCATGCTGACCGTGCCGCTGGGCAAGCTGGCTCCCGGCTTTTATGAAGTACGCCTGCGCGACTCCGTGCGCTGGAACATCGGCGTGCGTCCCGACGCCGTCGTGAGCGCACCGGACGCACAGCCTGACTTCGACGCATTCTGGACGCAGACCCTGGCTGAGCTGGACCAGATTCCGCTGGAAGCAGTCTGGACCGAGGTTCCGGCGTATTCCAACGAAGTGCGGACCTGTTATGAAGTGCGTTATCCCTCGTTCGGCGGCGGCATCTCGGGCGGCATCGTGTCTATCCCCGTGGCAGAGGGCAAGTACCCGGTCTACCTGCAGTACATGGGCTATGGCGCTCCTGTCTTTTATTTCGATCCCAATGCCGCACCCGACCGCATCGACTTCCTGGTGAGCGTGCGCGACCAGGGCATTTTCAAGGACGATCAGGAACGCTGGATCGACCGCGGCCTGGCTGCCAAGGAGCGCTTCTACTACCGGGGTGCGTTTGCGGACGCCCGGCGTGCCGTCGACTTCGCCGCTTCGCTCGACAAGGCTGATCCGGAGCGCATCATCGCGATGGGGGAGAGCCAGGGAGGTGCCCTGACCTGCGTCGCCGCCGCCATGGACAGCCGTATCAAGGCGATTGCACCGGCGGTGCCTTTCCTGGGCGACTATCCCGACTATGCGAAGATCGTGTGGTGGCCGGTGCATGAAGTGTTTGAGCAGGCCGACCAGGAGGGCATTGCACGTGAAGACCTCTTCACCATGCTCTCGTACTTTGACGTGAAGAACTTTGCCCCGCGCATCCAGTGCCCCGTCTACATGGCCTTCGGCCTGCAGGATCCGACCTGCCCGCCCCATACCAATTTCTCCATCTACAACAACCTGGGAACCAAAGACAAACGCTATTATTGCGTGCCGACCTGCGGCCACGCCATGTGGGAGATTTCGGCCTGGGACGCTGAACGCAGCACCTTCCTGTCCGCTTTTTAGGCTTTTTTTCTATATTTGTTCCATCAAATTCAATCCATAACCATGAAAAGAATCCTGATCCTTTTCGCTGCACTGACCCTTTCGCTGAGTGCAGTCGCCGATGAGGGCATGTGGCTGTTGCCGCTCATCCAGCAAATGAACAAGAAAGACTTGAAAGCCGCCGGCTGCAAGCTCTCTCCGCAGGAAATCTACAACATCAACAAGTCGTCGCTCAAAGACGCCATCGTCCAGTTCGGCGGTGGCTGCACGGGTGAGATGATTTCCAGCCAGGGCCTCCTGGTGACGAACCACCACTGCGGTTACGGCAGCATCCAGGGCCTGTCTACCGATGAGCACAACTACCTCATGAACGGCTACTGGGCCAACGAACGTGCCGAGGAGATTCCGGTTCCCGGCCTCAGCGTGACCTTCCTCGTATCGATGGAAGACGTGACCGGGCAGATGGAAGCTTCGGAAGATCCCGATGCAACCCGCCGCGAGATCATCGCCGCCGCTACGGAGAAGAATCCGCAGTGCCGTGCCGTCGTGACCGGTTTCTACAATGAGAACATCTATTACCTGATCATCTACCGCACCTATCGCGACGTCCGTTTCGTGGGTGCTCCGCCGGCCTCCATGGGTAAGTTCGGCGGCGAGACCGACAACTGGATGTGGCCCCGCCATACCTGCGACTTTTCGATGTTCCGCGTCTATGCCGACAAGAACAACATGCCGGCCGACTACGATGTCGACAACGTGCCGTATCGTCCCGCCCACAGCCTGAAGATTTCGCTCAAGGGCCCGCAGGAGAACGACTATGCGATGATCATGGGCTACCCGGGCCGTACGCAGCGCTACCAGACCGCCGCGCAGCTCGAGCAGATGATCGCCACCAACCGTATCCGCATCGACGCCCGCACCGTGCGTCAGGACCTGATGTGGGAAGCCATGTGCGCCGATCCTTCGGTCCAGCTGAAATATGCCAACAAATATGCCGGTAGTGCCAATGGCTGGAAGAAGTGGCAGGGCGAGGAACTCGCGTTCAAGAACCTGAATATCATCGGCCGTGAGGAAGAGAAGGAGGCCGCGTTGAAAGCATGGATCGCCGCCGATCCGGCCCGCGCCGAACGCTACGGAACGCCGATCGAAGACATCGCCGCCTATGTGGCGAAGAATGCAGCCGACAACCGCGCCGTCACCCTTCTTTCCGAGGCTCCCAGCCAGATCGAACTGCTGGGCATGTTCTCCGCTCTGGCCAATGCCTATGGACGTGCGCAGCAGCAGGACAATTCGGTCACGATGACGAGTGTCGTGCCCCGTCTCCAGCCCCGTTACCGCGACTATGTGGCCGAACTGGACCGCAAGGAGGCTGTTGCCCTGCTCGAGTTTTACCGCAAGCATGCCAAACCCGAAGACTACCTACAGATCCAGGGTGAAGACTTCGCTACGATGGACATTCCGGCGTATGTGAACAAACTTTTCGACGAAAGCGTGTTCACCTCCTACGAGAAACTCTCCGGCGCCACGGAAGAGCAGCTTCAGGCTGATCCGGCCGCCGGCCTGATGAATGCCGTCACCGGTCCGCTGATGAAGCATTACATGGCCCTCTATGGCAGTTCCATGCGTCCCGGCCCCGGCGGACGTCCTTCCGTCTCCGATGAGGAAGCCGCGTACAACAAGGCCCGCAAGAACTTCGCCGCCGCCCTGATGGAATGGCAGAAGGGCCAGGCCATGTATCCGGATGCCAACTCGACCATGCGCCTGACCTACGGACACGTGCTGCCGTATTCGCCCAAGGACGGCTTGAAATACCTGCACTACACCACGCTGAAGGGCGTGATGGAGAAAGAGGATCCCACGAACCCCGAGTTCATCGTCCCGGCAAAGGTCAAGGAACTCTATGAGGCCGGTGACTATGGCCGTTGGGCTGACGCCGACGGCACGCTGCACACCTGCTTCCTGACCAACAATGACATCACGGGCGGCAATTCCGGTTCACCGGTGCTCGACGCCAAGGGCAACCTGATCGGCCTGGCCTTCGACGGCAACTGGGAGAGCATGAGCTCCGACGTGATGTTCGAGCCTGAACTCCAGCGCTGCATCTGCGTCGACATCCGCTACGTCCTCTGGATGGTGGAGAAGTTCGGCGGTGCGACCAACATCATCAACGAGTTGTCCTTCGTGAAATAGGGAAACTGGTTGCCAATAAAAAATCAGGAGCGGCTCGAACCGCTCCTGATTTTTTTTATTACTTCTTTTTGGCATAGTCCATGTGGACCTTCTTGTAGGAGAGACCGCCGTCATCGTCTACCTGGACGCGGATCAGGTAGTCACCGGGATCCGGATTGTTGTTTTCACACATGGCGTCGAGCGTCAGGTAGTGTACGCCGTTGAAGTTGCGCTCGCCGCTGTAGGTCTGGCCCGGGGCCACGACGGGACTCAGCAGGAACAGCAGGACGGTCAGGATAGTTATTCTTTTCATGAATGGTACGATGTTTTGAAGGCGCAAGGATAAAAAATAGAAAGATTGACGCAACATTTGGGTATAATTTTGCATCTTTGTATTGTACTTTTTAATTCCGTTTCTATGAAATGGCTCCATAATCTTCTCAAGGGACTTTCCCTGACTACGGCCCTGTTTATTTTCCAGGCCTGCTACGGCACGCCGGAATGGTTTCATGACGCCAACCTCCATTTCAAGGTGGTGGCCGCCGATACCGGCGAGCCGCTGAAAGATGTCTACGTGTCTTCCCGCGTGCAGGCCGCCGACAATCTGGACTGGATTCCCTGCGGCAGGACCAATGAAGACGGCGAGGTACACGTCTATTTCGGAACGGAGGAAGGCCAGGATCCGCAATTCCGCTTCGAAAGGATGGATTCGGACTACAAGGTCAAGGATACCGTCCTCGTCGACACCAGGTACCGCACCGTCGAAATCCGTCTGGCCAAAGCGGAATAAATGCTGCGAGACGTCCTCTTCCGTCTCTTCCGGGCCAATGAGACGAAGGTACACGAGCTGAACTACCTGTTCTGGGAATGTACCACGCGCTGTAACCTGCATTGCCGCCACTGCGGCAGCGACTGCATGGCCGCGAGCAAAGACATCGACATGCCGCTGGCCGATTTTCTGCAGGCACTCGACACGATTCCTTCCAATGAACGACCTCCTGAGTTTACCGTCGTGCTGACAGGTGGCGAGCCGTTGCTGCGCCCCGACATCGTGGAAGTGGGACGGGCCATCCGGCGGCGTGGAATCGGCTGGAGCATGGTCTCCAACGGCTGGTTCTACGACGAAGCGATGCACAGGAAACTGCTGGGTGCCGGCCTCGGCGCCCTGACGATCAGCCTCGACGGGCTGGGGGAGCGGCATGACTGGATGCGCGGCCGCAGCGGCAGTTTCGAACGGGCCGAGCGGGCCATCTCCATCGCGGCGAAGGAGCCCCGCATCAATTTCGACGTGGTGAGCTGCATCAACCGCCGCAACATCGGGGAACTCGATGCGTTACATGACAGGCTGCAGGCCTTGGGCGTGAAGCAGTGGCGCATCTTTACCATCATCCCCATCGGCCGGGCCAAGGACGATCCCGACATGCACCTGACCGATGCGGAATTCGTCCGCTTGATGGATTTCATCCAGGCCCGGCGCGAAGCCGCCGCCAGGGCGAAGGACGACCGCATGAACGTGACCTTCAGCTGCGAAGGCTATCTGGGCCCGTATGAACGGAAAGTGCGGCAGAATCCTTTCTTCTGCCGGGCCGGCGTCACCATTGCCTCCGTTCTGATAGACGGACGGATTTGCGGTTGCCCGAACATCGACCGGGATGTCTTTTCGCAGGGCAATATCTATCATGACAAGCTCTGGGAGGTATGGCAGCAGCGTTTCGAGCCGTTCCGCGACCGTCGCTGGACCCGCCGGGGCATCTGTGCCGATTGCCCCGTCTGGCGCGACTGCCAGGGCAACGGCATGCACAACTGGCATGGCGACTGCGGCCAGGTCATCAACTGTCATTATCGGAAAACTGCAAATTATTCATAAGAATTCCGTATTTTTGTAATTTCTTTTCAAGAAACTATGAAAATACTGTTTGTCTTAAATAATTTTTACACAAATGGAAACGGTCTTTCCGCATCGGCACGCCGCACTGTGCAGGCATTGAGAGATGCGGGACAGGACGTCCGCGTCCTCTCGGGGCCGAACCTGAACGGGACTGGGCCACAGCCCGAATTCCTACTCCCCAATTACCATTTTCCGATTGTCCAGCCTCTTATTGACGCGCAGGGCTATCAATTCGCCTCCGGTGAGAAACACATCATTGAGGAGGCGGTGCGCTGGGCGGACGTGATCCACCTTGAAGAACCGTTCGTCTTGCAGATCAAGACCATCAAGCTTGCGAAACGGCTGGGGAAGCCCATTACGGGGACCTATCATCTTCATCCGGAGAATATCTTCTGCACGCTGGGCATGGGATGGTGGAAAGGAATCAACCACCTGATGCTGGCCATCTGGCGGGACTGGGTCTTCAATCATTGCGCATGCCTGCAATGTCCGACCCAGAATGTATATGACCGTCTTCAGCGCTTTCATTTCAAGACGAAACTGCGGGTCTTGTCCAACGGCCTGATTCCGGATCCCTGTATCCGGCCGGTGGATCCGCCCGCCGATTACCTGAATCCTGACCGTCCGCTCAGGGTCGTCTATATCGGACGTCTCTCGGTGGAGAAGGACCAGCCTACGCTGATCAAGGCCATCCGCCATTCCGCTTTTGCCGGCCGCATCCAGCTGCATTTCGCCGGTCTGGGACCCAAGGACCGGATGTACCGGCGCATGGCGATGAAACTCTATGAGGACGGGGTTGTCAAGTACAAGCCTGAATTCTCTTTCGATACCCGGGATGAGCTGCGCGTCCTGGCCGCGGAGGCGGATCTCTGTATCCACTGCGCCACTGTAGAGGTAGAGGGGCTTTCTATCATGGAAGCCATGCAACAGGCGGCAGTACCCGTCATTGCTGAGGGACCGCTGTCCGGAACTGCACAGTTCGCCCTGGATGCGCGCAGCATCTTCCCGCAGAAGAATCCGCAGGAACTCGCCGCCCGCATCGACTGGTGGCTTTCCCACCCCGTGGAACGGTGGGAACAGGGCCGTCGCTATGCCGAGTCCATGCGCTCTTATGATATCGCCCGGTCTGCAGCCGGTCTCATCGAAATGTTCAAAGAAGCACAACATGACATGTAGCGCCTGAAGTAACCGCTATTGCATGAATTCGCCAAAAATGATTATATTTGAAAGAAATTAGTTGAAACCCTAATACCACGCTCGTATGAATCACCATCTGATTGTCACCATCAGCCGTGAATTGGGCTCCGGCGGTCGCACGGTCGGCCGGAAACTGGCCGAGAAACTGGATGTCCGCTATAGCGACAAAGACCTGATCAAAGCCCTCCGGGACCAGTTCAACCTTACGTACAGCAACATCGAAGAGATCAAAGGCGAAAAAAAGAACTGGATGTCCGATTTCGTCAAATGGGTTGCTCCGATGCCCAAGCAGAAAATGCTGGTGGGGGAGAACAACCGCTTTGTCCGGGAATTCCGTTCGGAAATCACGACGGATGACGTGTTCAAGGCAGAGTCGGAGATTCTCAGGGCCATTGCCGATGAGGGGCCCTGCGTCATTGCCGGCCGTTCGGGTTTCTTTGTGCTGAAGGATTACCCCGACAAGATCGACATTTTCATTACGGCCTCCCGTCCGCACCGCATTGCCCGCGTCATGCGCAAGCAGCACATGACGGAGGAGCAGGCCGCCGCCGTCATTGACAGCGTGGACCAGTCGCGTGAAACCTATATCAAGCGCTATACCGGCACGAGCCGTTACGACGCCCGCAACTATGATCTGGTCATCAACATGGACCGCCTGACCGAAGACGAGGCCGTCGAGTTGATTCTCTCTTACATCAAATAGTTTTTTTCAGCAGGCTGTCAAGTTCTTTTCGAAGCGTCGGGGCATCGGTAAAATGAAGGCCCTCCAGGCCGGCGCGTCGCGCACCTTCGACATTGGCCAGGGTGTCGTCGATGAACACCGATTCTTCGGCCCGGAGACCGTATCTGTCGAGCAGGCAATGGAAGATCGCTGCGTCCGGTTTGAGCATCCGGACATCGCCGGAGACGATTTTTCCATCCAGCAGGGCGAAGACCGGATAGTTTTTCTCGATCCGGTAGAACGTTTCGGACGACCAGTTGGTCAAGCCGTAGACGCCGTATCCGGCAGCCTTGTAGTCCGCCACCAGCTCGTACATGCCCGGTATGGCGGCGCCCATCATCTTTTCCCACTGATCCCAGTATACATCGATTTCACACGCCCATTCGGGGTGCTCCGCTGTGAGTTCGGCGAGCCCTTCAGCGAAGGGCTTTCCTCCATCGAACTGCCGGTTCCAGTCGTTGGTACAGATATGGTCGAGAAACCATTGGGCCTTTTCGGCTGAGCCGAAATAGTCGTCAAACAGGTAGTGGGGGTTCCAGTCAACCAGTACGGCGCCGAAATCGAAGATGATGTTCTTAATCATAGGAGGATGTTCTTAATCATAGGAGGATGTTCTTAATCATAGGGAATATCTTAAACGCTTGCGTATTGCCATAATCAGAGCGTCAGGGGCTGATGACGGATGACGTTGTCCCATAACGTACGCGGGACACAATGTTTGATGGCGGCCACGACCCCGTTCAGCAGCGTTTCGTGAATATAGTCATTCCGGAATAGCAGGGAAATGGTACGGGTCCTTTTGGGCTGGACGATGGGGCGCAGTCCGGTTTGGTGGCTGAAAAGGATCAGGTCTTTGTGCGTTTCGGGAACGATGGTGATACCCCCGTTCTCGTTGACTATCTGTACAAGCATGCCCACACGCCCGCCTTCGAAGAAGCGTTCGTAAGTGAAGGTACCGGCCTTTTCCATCTCAGGCAATTCCTCTTTTCGCAGGCCGTTCCGGATAATCCAGATGGGTTGGCCAAAGAGCTGTTCATTTCTGATCTCTGACTCGGAATAGAGTGGGTTGTCCGGTGAAACATATGCCAGGAAACCTTCGTGATACAGCGGAATCTCCAAGAGGTTCTGTTCGTTTACAGGACCGGTGACGATTCCCATTTCCACCTCTGCCTTGCGAAGCTTGTCTATAATGGTATCTGTGATCATCTCTTCTGTCTGCAGGGAGATGAGCGGATAGTGGCGGCTGAAATATTTAAACAGGCCGGGCACCAGGACCGGAGACACGGTTGAAATCAACGCAATCCTGAGGTGTCCGGAGATGAGTTCTTTTTCAGATAGGATGATTCCTGAAATCTGGTTTACATGGTACAAAACCACTTTCGCCTGGTCAATGATCTTCCGGCCCACTTCAGTCGGTGTCATGGGATGTGCCTCGCGATCAAAGATCCTAACATCCAATTCTTCTTCCAACTTCTTGACCATCAGGCTTAAAGTTGGCTGTGTCAGGCGGCAGGCCTCCGCCGCTTTTCCAAAATGGCGGTATTCATCGATTGCGATGATATAACGGAGTTGTTGAATTGTCATGGCATTTGATTGAAAATTTCAATACAAAGATAAATATTATTGCATTGATTAATGGTCTTTCGGAAAATAACTTTGTAGCTAAAAGCGGGAAAGAATGAATTGGAACATCATCACCTGGCATCTGGGAATCTCCCTCCTTCTGGTAGCGGCACTGATGACCCTTGCCGGCCTGATCGCCTGTTTTACCCCTGGTGACGACAGCCGGGCCGTTCTTTTGTTTTCCGCCATTCTTACCGCCTGCGTCGGCTTTTTCCCGCTGATATTTGTCCGGAAAGGACAGCAGCGGCTCAGTTTCCGGGAAGGAAACACCATCGTCGTGTTCGCCTGGCTGGCTGCCTGCTTTTTTGGGATGCTCCCTTTTTTGTTCTATGGAAAGGAATTTACCCCCGTCAATGCTTTGTTCGAAAGTGTTTCTGGCTTTACGACCACGGGTGCTTCCATTCTCAACGACATCGAGGCGCTTCCGCGGGGCTTGCAGTTCTGGCGAATCTCAACTGCATGGGTGGGCGGAATCGGCATTGTCACGCTGTTTTCCATGATGATGAGCGGCGACCACGACAAAATGACGCTCTCCAGGGCCGAGATCTCTCTGGTGGCGCGCAACGCCTTTTCCGGCGGGCGGACCGTCACTTTTGCCAGACGAATGCTGATCACATACATTACGCTGACCCTTGTTACCTTCTGCTCATTGATGCTTACGGGTCTGGACTGGTTTGACGCGATTACGGACGCCATGTCGGCCTGCAGCACCTGCGGCTTCTGCATCCGGGACACCAGCATCGCCTTTTATGACAACCCGGCCGCTGAGATAATTCTCACGCTTGCCATGCTCGCTTCCGGCATTAATTTCGGGGTTCTGTTCCTGGCCTTTATCAATCGGCGGCCGGATCGCATATGGAAGTCCGAGACCATCAAAGTCTTTCTTTGTGCAGTCATGCTGGCCATCGTCATCGTGACCATCGATCTGCTGGCCCATGGTCACAGCCCGTCACTGGGCGCTGCCCTGCGTGATGCCTCTTTCCAGGTAGCCTCCATATCGACCACGACCGGTTTCGCGACACAGGATACCACCCTCTGGCCACCGCTCAGCATGGCTGTCCTTCTCTTGTGTTCCCTTGTCTGCGGATGCTCGGGATCTACGTCCGGGGGAATTAAGATGGACAGGGTTCTTTTGGCGGTGAAAGAAGTTCACCGTAAAGTCCTGCTTACGGTGTCTCCCAATCTGATACGGCCGGTCCGCGTTGACGGGCGTGTCCGTCCGGACGAACACGTCAATGACGCGTTCATCTATATTTTCAGTTACTTGATGGTTGTCGTCCTCTTCGCTGCAGTCAACATTACCGGCGGTCTTGACTTTACCACAGGCGTCACGGCCTCCATTGCCTGCATCGGCAATGTCGGCCCCGGATTCGGCGAAGTGGGTTCCATTTCCAATTATGCCGGCCTTTCGAACTTTCTGAAACTTACTTCCATGGCGGAAATGCTCATCGGCCGCCTGGAGATATTTCCCATCCTGTACCTGATCAGGTCGGTTCGGTTGAGATAGAATCGTTAAAATTTGCTAAATTGCGGCATCAAAGATTATCTGCCGGTCATGCGACATCTCATCGTCCTTGCAGCCAGCTTGCTGGCTGTTTTTACCCTGCGGGCGCAGGATACGCTGAATCTGGTTACTGTCACTTCAGAGAACCGGTCTTCCATCCAGAACCTGACCACACAGGAGCCGTTGGTGACCGTTTCCCGTATTCCTGCGGCGCAGGCCCAGACACTGGAGCAGCTGTTGCGGCTCTGTCCGTCCATTGACATCCGTGAACGTGGCGGGAAGAGTGTCCAGACGGATATCGGTATTCGGGGCGGCAGCCCTGACCAGACGATGATCCAGCTCAACGGCGTCGATTTCACCGACGCCCGAACCGGTCACCAGAGCCACAGCCTTCCCGTCGATTCCGACATCATCGGCGGCATGGACCTGATCGAGGGCATCGGCGGCAATACAGGCCTCACGGGCGCAGTGAACGTGCGGACACGGATGAGCGGCGAAAACTACCTGCGCGCCAATTTGACGGGAGGCCGTTACGGCTACGCCTACGGCAACCTGAGCGGCTCGCTGCGCACGGCGGGCGACCGCCTTACCTTGTTTGGTGCCGGTTCACTCCGGCGCAGTGACGGATACAGGCCCTGCACGGACTTCACAAACTGGAATACCTATGGCCGCGTGCTGTTTGAGAGCGGGCAGGCAGGTACTTTCGATGCACAGGCGGGGTGGCAGAAGCGCGATTTCGGTGCCGCGGGTTTTTACTCACTGGCTTACCCGGAGCAGTATGAAAAGACCTCCACGGCGCTGGCCTCGCTTCGCTGGATGAAGACGGCAGGCTCTTTCTCGCTGGCCGCCTGGGTATCGTATCGCAAAAACTACGACTGTTTTCAGTTGATCCGGGGCGATGCATCGAAAGTACCCTACAACCACCACCAGACCGACAATTTCGGTGCGCATGCTGCGGCGGGTTACCACTGGCGGGGCGGTACCACCACGCTGGTGACGGACTATGCCTGCCATTACATCCTGAGCACGGTGCTGGGCGATGACATCCCGACGGGTGCTGTGCCGGCATGGCGGCTGCCCGTTCCCGGATATGACCGGACCTACACGAAGTGGAAGGTCCGTCATACCGGCGACTTTTTCCTGCGGCATGCCTGGGAAGGCAGGCGAGTCGGCCTGCAGGCTTCGCTGGGCGCCGCCATCTCCCCCTATGGTACGGCGCCGCTCTGGAATGCCCATCTGGACTGGCGGCCGGCACAGCGATGGCACCTGGATGCGGGCGTGTCGCAGTCGATGCGGCTGCCCAGCTTTACCGACCTGTATTATACCGCGCCCGGCCATAAAGGTAATCCGGACCTGCAGCCGGAAAAGGCACTGACTGTCAAAACAGGTGCGGCTTACAGGCTGGGCCCCGTCATCCTGGGAGCGACGGGCTTTTACCGGCGAGGTCTCAACATCATCGACTGGGTGAGGGAGTCGGCCGATGCAGACTGGCAGTGCATGCAATTGACACGCCTCGATACCTGGGGTGCGGATCTGCGGGCAGAGTACCGGAGCGGCACCTGGCTGCGGAGCATAACGCTCCTCTACGGCCATCTCTGGTCCGACAAGGAGAGTGGGGGAATGATCTCGGAGTATGCGCTTGACTACATGCGCAACAAGCTATCAATCAATGTTATGCTTTCTCCCTGGTCTGACCGGTTGGATTTGCAGCTCACCGGTACGCTCTACGATCGCGCAGGCAATTATGCGGCGGCAGACCATACCACCCAGTCATATAAGCCCTATTTCCTGCTCAATGGGAATCTGGGCTTCGAAACGGGCCTGATCAAGCGCGGTTCTTTCCGCCTCTACCTCGAAGCAGAAAACATACTCAACACGCCGTACTTCGATTTCGGGGGTCTCCCGATGCCAGGCCTTTGGCTCAACGGCGGCCTGATGGTGCGCCTGTAACAGTCCCTGACATGGCCGGGGAAGGATTGTCCCGTTTAGTGATAATGTTTGCAGGATTATTTCGGTATCTTCGCAGTTGATTGATCGAATCAATGACGGCACTGATTACAGGAGGTAGTTCCGGCATGGGACTGGAATATGCGCGGCAACTGGCTGGCCGGGGATATGATCTGGTTCTGGTCAGCAACCGGCAGCATGAACTGGATGCGGCGGCGGAGATGTTGCGTGCGTGTTTTCCGGTCGAAGTCAGGGCCCGTTTCCAGGACCTGGCCACTCCTGATGCCGCAGATCGCTTGTTCGAATGGTGCCGGGAAGCAGCTTTCCTGCCCGACATCCTCATCAACAATGCGGGTATGTTCTTTTTCAAGGAACTCCAGCCTGAAGACCTCGACATGATTCAGTCCATGGTTAATCTGCATGTGGCTACGGTGACCCGGATGTGCGTGCTGTTCGGCCATGCCATGAAGCAGCGGGGAAGCGGCTACCTGCTCAATGTGTCGTCCATGGCCGCCCGGATTCCCGCGCCGGGCATCACCATCTATTCCGCCACAAAGGCCTATCTCAGAAGTTTCGGGCGCTCGCTTTCGTATGAACTGAAACCCTATGGTGTGGGCGTCACGACCGTTTGCCCGGCGGCTGTCGCCACGCCGCTCTATCGCCTGGACGAAAACAAAATGCGGCTGGGCGTGCGCCTGGGTATCATTATGACCCCGCAAAGACTTGTGAAACAAGCCCTGCGCGCCATGTTCCGTCGCCGCCGTGTTGTCAGCCCCGGTTTTATGAACGTATGGCTTCCGGCCTTGATCGCATTGCTGCCTGGCCCGCTGGTCGCCTTTCTCTGGAAAAAAGTCAAGTGATGTTCTCTCCGCACACATTCAATATCTTCCTGGCGGTGATGGCCGCCATTGCCGTGGTGGTGTTCTTTGCACTGTACCGCGTGAACGCCGGATACGGGAAATTCTATACGGAAAAATGGGGCCCTTCGTGCGATAACCATCTGGGATGGGTCCTGATGGAGGCGCCGGTCTTCGTGGCGATGCTGCTGCTCTGGTGGTTCTCCGACCGCCGCGACGATGTGGTCCGGCTGGTCTTCCTGGTCCTGTTCGAGAGCCACTATTTTCACCGCTCGTTCATTTTCCCACTGCAGTTGCGCGGGCACAGCCGGATGCCGCTGTCCATCGTGCTGATGGGCATGGTGTTCAATACGCTGAACGCCCTGATGCAGGGCGGCTGGATTTTCTATGTTTCACCGCCGGAACGATATCCCTTGTCCTGGCTGACCAGCGCGCCCTTCCTGTGCGGCACGGCGGTCTTTCTGGCAGGGATGTTCATCAACATTCATTCCGACAGCATCATCCGGCGTCTTCGTCAACCGGGCGATACGGCACATTACCTGCCCCGCGGCGGGATGTTCCGCTACGTGACCAGCGCCAATTACTTCGGTGAGTTCATGGAATGGGTGGGCTTCGCCATCCTCACCTGGTCATGGGCGGGTGCGGTCTTCGCGCTCTGGACCTTCGCCAATCTGGCGCCCCGAGCCGCGCGCATCCATGAACTCTACCATCACGAATACCCCGGGGAACTCGATACGGCGCGCACCAAACGCATAATTCCCTTTATTTACTGATATGATTGACTCTCCGATCTTCACGCCATTCAACATCGGCCCCGTGATCCTGCGGAACCGTATCATCCGCTCGGCGGCTTTCGAGAACATGGCGTATGGAAACAGCCCGTCGCAGGACCTGTACGACTACCATGTGGCCGTGGCCCGGGGCGGAGTAGGGATGACCACGCTGGCCTACGCGTCCGTGAGCCGGAGCGGTTTGTCGTTCAAGGGACAGCTCTGGTTGCGCGAGGCCATCGTTCCCGGACTGAAACGGATTACGGATGCGGTGCATGCCGCCGGTGCGAAGTGTTCCATCCAGCTGGGACACTGTGGCAACATGACACACCGCTCCACCTGCGGCTGTATGCCCGTCGGTGCCTCGGGCGGCTTCAACCTGTACTCGCCCACCTTCGTGCGGGGCCTCAAGGTTCCCGAGATCGATGCACTGGTGGAAGATTTCGGACATGCCGTAGACCTGGCGCGGGAAGCCGGATTCGATTGCGTGGAGATCCACGCCGGGCACGGTTACCTCATCAGCCAGTTCCTGTCTCCTTATACCAACCACCGCCGCGATGAATACGGCGGTTCGCTGCAAAACCGGATGCGGCTGATGCAGCGCGTCATCCGGCGCGTCATGGAGGCGGCGGGCGATGATATGGGCGTGGTGGTAAAGATGAATATGCACGACGGCTTCCGCGGCGGCATGCAGGAGGATGAATGCCTTGAAGTAGCCCGCGAACTGGAGCGGCTGGGCGTGCATGCGCTCGTCCTTTCGGCGGGATTCGTGAGCAAGGCTCCCATGGAAGTGATGCGCGGCGACATGCCGCTTCGTACGATGGCTCATTATGTTCCCCGTCTCCAATACTTGTGGTTCAAACCCTTGCTTTTGCTGGCTGGAAAGAAGATGATTCCGACCGTCCCTTACAAAGAAGCTTATTTCCTGGAAGATGCGCTGAAGTTCCGTGCCGCGGTCAAGTTGCCGCTGATCTACGTGGGCGGCATGGTTTCCCGGCAGAAGATGGAAGAAGTGCTCGCGGCGGGTTTTGCGGGTCTGCAGATGGCCCGGGCGCTGATCCGGGACACCGAATTCGTCAACAAACTCCATAGCGGAGCCATCGACCGGAGCTCGTGCGGCCATTCGAATTACTGTATCGGACGGATGTATACCCTGGAGATGAAATGCAACCGCTGCGTGGCCGACCTGCCGGAACGGCTGCGCCGGGAGGTGGAAGAGGCTGAGAAAAGGTGGAAATGAGCGGAAGAATCATCGTGACCGGCGCTACGGGCAGTATGGGGGCCGCGGCGGCAACTTCCCTGGCATGCCGGGGGATTCCTGTGCTGATGGCCTGCCGTAATCTAGAGAAAGCCGCGGCGGTGCGTGCAGACATTCTTCTTCGCGTTCCTGGCGCTGACATCGAGGTCCGGCCCCTGAACCTGGCTTCCATGGCTTCCGTGCGTTCTTTCGCGGAAAGCGTTGAACCCGGCTCGGCCGTGGCGCTCTTCAACAACGCCGGTGTCATATCGAAAGGCTTCTGCCTGACGGAAGACGGATTTGAAAACACCTTCTCTGTCAATTACTTCGGACCCTGGCTCCTGACCCAGCTCCTGCTGCCGAAACTGCCGCAGGATGCGCATGTCGTGAATATGGTGTCGCTGACCTGCCGTTTTGTGTCGCTGGACGAGGCCATCCTGCAGCCGGGCGAGAAAGAATTCAGCCAGCTCGGTACGTATGCCCGGGCCAAACGCGCGCTGCTGTCGTTCTCTCTCGAGCTGGCGCGGCGTCATCCGGACTTGCATGTCAACCTGGCCGACCCGGGCATCGTCGCTTCCGACATGATTGACCTGGGTCACTGGTACGATCCGCTGGCCGACGTATTGTTCAAGCCATGGTGCAAGTCACCGCAGGCCGGCGTCCGTCCGGCGCTGCGCGCCCTTGCGGAAGGCACACGCACGCGCTACTACGTGGGAGGAAAAAGCCGTGACATTCCGGCCCGGTATATCGACCCGTCTATGGACAAAAGGATATGGGCGGAAACCCGGCGGCTCTTGAACTTGTAAAAGGAACGCGCCTCAATCGTCCCAGACGTATTTTCATGAACGGCTCAACGGATGATATCTTTGGAGCTGACCTCCGGTGCGATCGTGTAGCCCGCGGAACTGAGGTCGATGGTGATGGCGGGCAGAAGGGCCGCATCGTCACACGTGACCAGTGTGCCTTGATTGTAGATGTAGCCGAAATCGCAGATGTAGGTGATGTTGCCGGGCGTATATCCGCTGGTGCGCATGAGCCAGAAAGAATTGCCGCGATAGGCCTCGACGGGCGACCACCAGGCGCCCCTGCATTTGGCATACAGCGTGGAGCGGAAACGCCGGGCGGGGTCATCGAGCCCGTTCCCGGGATAGAAACCATAGTCGGCTGCCAGCGGGGAATTGAATACCTCATTGCCGGAAAGGATGAATACCTTGTCATGCGTTTCAGGGCCGCTGGGTGTGCCAAAATAAGCGTTGGTGGCGTTTTCAATACGGTTCTCGAGCATGGCGGCGCTTTCTTGCCTGCTGAAGGCGCGCTTCAGGAATGCATCGTTCAGCCACCGGCGCAGGTCGCTGCGACCCCAGTCTATATCCATCTCCTTACCGTGGAAAGGATGGGTGTCGGGCATCCGGTCGGCGAGCAGGAGCGCTTTTGAACCGGTGATTTTCAGCACCCGCCACTTGATGGGGGCGTAGGCGAAATAATGCCAGGCCGTCAGATCGCGCCAGCGATAGTGCTGCTCGCGGTCCGTGGCGGCGGTGACGGCGCCTTCGCTGCGAATGCGATGATAGCGCACGCCGTCCAGCATCGTGTCATCGGCATCGTCCCACGCGGCATTTTCCAGCCGGGTGTAGAGCGACGCATCCAGGATGACATCACCATCGGCCAGCGCGTAATCGTCCACGGCGTTGAATGTATCGCCGACAATCTCGTTGGCAGGATAGGCCCCGAAGTAAAGGCACGACCAGCGGGTTTCGTGCGAGAACGTGTGTTCCTCCCTCACCCAGGGGCTGTTCAATCCGCCGTAACTGTCACCGGAATAGCGCTCCGAAGGGATGGAGTACTTCTTTCCGGCGGGCGTCGCTTCTATGACAGGACTGATGGGCGCGCGGTTCAAATCGATCACGATAGCGGGCAGCACGGCGGCATCTTCGCAGGTGTTGACCTGCCCGCGATTGTAGATATCACCTTCTGCCCCGACGTAAACGGCATTCTCCGCAGTATAGCCACTGGTGCGCAGAAACCAGAACGAACCGCCGCGCGACGAATCCTTGGGCGACCACCAGGCCCCACGGCACTTCGCATACAACGTGGCATGGAAACGCCGGGCCGAATCGGTCTTGCCGTCGCTGGGATCAAAGCCGTAGGCAACGGCCTTGTTCGAGGCGAACACATCTGCTTCGGAGAGGAGGAAAACGCGGTCTTTCGTGTCCGGACCGCAGGAAGTGCCGAAATAGTGATTCGGGGCGTTTTCGACAGCCGTCTCCACGATGGACTCCTGCTCGGCGGGCGTAAAGGCACGCTGCAGGAAGGCCGTGTTGAGCCACTGCCGGAGACGGGATCCGCTCCAAGAAACGTCTCCGGTACTGTCGTGGAAGGGGTGGCTGTCCAGCATCCGGTCGGCCAGCAGCAGCGCTTTCCCTCCCGAGACGCTCAGCACCCGCCACTTGATGGGAGCGTAGGCAAAGTAGTGCCAGGCTTCCGGATGCTCCCAGCGGTAGTGCTGCGCACGGTTTCCCGTGGCGGTGACGGCACCGTCGCCGCGCAGCCGGTGATAGCGCTTGCCGTCTATTGTCGTGTCGTCATTCTCGTCCCATAGAGCGTGCTCCAGTTTCGCATACAACGCAGGGTCGGCGATGACGTCCCCGTCGTTCAGGGCATATCCGTCCACAGCCATGAAGGTGCCGTCGGTGCCGTCCACCACTTCGTTCGTGGGATAAGACCCGAAATAGAGGCGGGAACCAGCTATGGGAAATGATGCCTTTTCACAGGCCGTGAACACTGTGGTGGCGATAACGGCTGCCAGCAAAAGTAAGGAGCTGCTCTTTTTCATGGAAAGTATAAGTTTTGCAGAGCAAATTTAGTTTATTTTTGGTATTTTTGTCGAATCACCAGTTTAAGAATGGAAACAAGGAAACATATCGCTGCTGAAAAGAATCGGCAAAAAACGCATAACTGTGCACAGGCTGTGGCCTGTACATACTGTGACCTTTGCGGTCTGGATCCCAAGGTGGCGGAAGAGATCGCCGGGTCATTCGGACTTGGAATGGGCAACATGGAAGGCACCTGCGGCTCGCTTGTCGGTGCCGGGATGGTTCTGGGCCTGGTGACGAAAGACCGCGATCTTGCACGCAAGCGCATGAAGACCATCATGGAAAAATTCAAGGCGCGCAATGGCGCGACACAGTGCCGTCAGCTCAAGGGTGCCGACACAGGACACGTCCTTCGGGAATGTCCTGACTGTGTTGCGGATGCCGCCGAGTTTCTCGAAGAGGTACTGACCGCTGCCAACAGCGCATAGACCGCCTTGGGACGCAACCCCGTTTACGGTTTTACAGATTCACAGGGAATGCCGACCAGACATTTCCCGCAATAAGCCGGATCATTCTCTGTCCTCAGGCTTGCGGCGTATGCCGAGCATTCCTTGAGGTTGCGCAGGTTTTTCAGTGAAATGGCACCGGCGGGACAGCGATTGACGCAGGCGCCGCAATGGATGCAGTTTTCATAGGGATCCCTGTAATCGGCCTGGGTGGGCTCCATCTCCCAATCCAGAATCATCGAGGCGAGGACGCCGCTGCATCCCTTCCGTGTTATAAGATGCCGATGGACACCGAAAGTCCCGAGGCCGGCGGCGAAAGCAACGTGCCGGTTCGACCAGGAAGAAGAGTAATGGACATCCTCTTTGCCGTCTCTCATGACTGGCTGCCGCTCAATTTTGAAAGAAGGATCTTTGGTAGGAATGAAGGTTTTAACTCCCTGGCGCTCCATTTCGGCTGTCATGCCGGCGAGAAAGGCGTTCGTTACCTGACCGTGCTTGCCATATCCGAAGTTCCAGGCTTCGTTCGTAGCCGTACGGGCCGCCCGGTGCCGTGCCCGGATTTCCGAAGAGACAGGGAAGAAAAACGCTACGACGGATTTGGCTTCCGGCATCCACGCGCCCGGTGGCCGCCATTGCGCACCGATGACCTCGTTATTCCTGAAAGATTCGAACAGGGGATTGTCGGCACGTGCGACCCCGACCAGCGGCGCATCCAGTACAGGGACGACGACCTGTTCGCCCGGAAGAAGTACCGAATTGTCTTTCAAATTGCTAAATACTCTTTGGGCGCAGTCCATCAATGCCCGGGTCCTTTCCCTCCCCATACGATTCGTACAGGAAGAAACCAGCATGTCCAGTGGGCTGATAGCCAGTGCGATAGCGCCGGCACCAGCGATTTTTATGAAATTTCTTCTGTTGATCATCACAATAAAGTTAGGTATTATTTCGTAGATAACAATGCCAACAACTCCAAGGGGAGAAGAATGGATAAAAAGTCCTGTCTTTTTCCGGATATCGCCATCTTGCCTTCAGTAGTCATCGATTTTGGAAATGATTTCCGGCAAATATTTTCTACCTTTGGTGGTATATGAACCAATCACCATCCTTTGCAATCCGATCCGCCCGGCCTGGCGAAGAGGGTGTCGTCCTTGACTTCATCAAGAGACTGGCCGACTATGAAAAATGTTCCGGCGAGGTTGTCGCTGACACGGCGACGCTCCGCCATTCCCTGTTCGTGGAGCGTTCCGCCGAGGTCATCTTCGGCGAAGAAGACGGCAAAATTGTCGGCTTTGCCCTTTTCTTTCACAACTTCTCCACCTTCCTGGGGCGGAAGGGACTCTACCTGGAGGACCTCTTCATCCTCCCCGAAAAGCGCGGACGGGGCTATGGCAAGGCCATGCTCAAATACCTGGGCCATCTTGCCCTGGAACGCCATTGCGGTCGCATGGAGTGGATCTGCCTCGACTGGAACAAACCCGCCCTGACTGTCTACCGCTCCATCGGCGCCGTTCCGCTGGACGAGTGGACGGTGCAGCGGCTTACGGAGCAGGCCCTCAGGCAATTCGTAGCATCGAAATGACTACGCCACGTTGGATTTGCCGGGCTTCAGGATCATGAAAATGACTGCGGCGATGCAGATGAGGACGCCGGCGGCAATCTGCAGGGTAAAGGGCTCTCCGAAAACCAGAACGCCGATCAGAATAGCCGTCAGCGGTTCGAAGACACCCAGGACAGATGTCTTGGTGGGACCGATGTAGCGTGTTGAGACAGCGAGCGTCAGCATCGAGATCATGGTAGGGAAGATGGCCAGACCCAGTAGACAGCCCCAGTCCGCGCCGCTGGAGATTCCTTCTGTGAAGTTTCCTCCTTGTGCGAGAATGATGGCTGAAAATAAGAGCACGCCGGTCAGAAGGGCGTAAAAAGTGAGTGTGTGTGCAGATATTTTCCGAATACCCTTGCTGCGGTTTATAATGACCAGGTAGAAGGAATAGCAGAGTGCCGATCCGGTGGCCAGCGCCAGTCCGGCCGTCTTGAGTGTAACGCCACCTGACGGTATGGAGAGCAAGGCGATGCCTGCGAAAGAAGCCAGGATGGAAACCCAGGTCTGCCAGCTGGGATAGAGCCGGAGCGTCACCATGATGAGGGCGACGAAGACGGGGTATAGGTAGACAAGTGTGGTAGCGAGGCCGGACGGAATGAATTGGTAGGAACAGAACAGCGTGATGCTGCTTCCCGCGAAAAGCAGCCCCAAAACGCATAGTAGCCATAACGCACGACCGGGTACCCTGAAAGAATCTCTTTTGAGCAACATCCAGATTCCCAAAATTATAGCTGAAAACAAATAACGGAACAGCAGCATAACCATGACGGGAACGCCGCTCTCCAGCAAGGGTTTGCCAAACAAGGGATTCATGCCGTAGGAGATACCCGCGGCAATACCGGCTGCATAGCCGACCAGCCTTTTGTCTGATGTCGATGGATTCATTTGCGGCCGCAAAGATACAAATTATCCGATTGGATATAGATTCGCCAAAGGAATCCGTCGATCAGCGTAATGTATCAAGTGAAATCGTTTTATTTGCCGGATGATAAGGATGAAAGCCATGACAGACAAGCAACGCAAGGCGCTCATCAAGGCGCAACAAGGAGAACTGGATGCCGTACCGATGTACACGCCGGGATAAACGTACAAAAAAAGAGACTTGCTTTGCAAGTCTCTCATTTTCAAAAATTTGTGACTCCGTCGGGATTGCGTAAATCGTGCAGGACCGTCAGTTTCCCGTTCGTATCAATGTGGGTAGCGTGTGTGTGGCTCTCGCCGCAACCAGCCTACAGGCAACGATTTAGCGCAATCCGGATTATGATAAGTATCCGGGACGGCTCTTTGACCGAGTTTCTTTGAGTGGGCCGGTCGGAGTCGGCTGCTGCGTTCACAAGGCCTTCGCTCCAGGCCCCACCCGGGACCCGGGGCCTTCGCATCAGGCCGCGCCGCTTTGGCGGCGCAGTTGCGACTGTCAAGTGCACTGTTCGACGGCAGCATCCTCCGGCCTTCGGCTGGGCTGCTCCACGGCCTGCACCCATTGGCCGTCCAAGGCCGTCCAAAGCGTGCCGTCCGCTCCGCAGCTCGGCATCTTGTGTCTGACCGTCCGCTCCGCGGCCGGAAGGAAGCCTCCGCCTCCGCTCCCGTTCCGCTTTCGCTCCACGCTCGCTTCACTCACGCTACGCGCTCGCTCCGCTCCGGCTTCCGGCTGCTCCAGCCGGCTCCGGCTCACCGTCGCCCGCTTCCGCAACCACCGCTCGGCGGTCCACATCCTTCCATCATCCACCAGCCCGTCGCGCCTCGCTGGTCTGGCCGGCTTGCAGCGTTGGCCCGCACGCGTCCTAACCCTGCAACCCGACCAGAGCGACCCACGGCCAGCTGCCACCTTCCGGCACGAACTCGACCGCCAGGCACACTGGCGCTGGCATAGTTCGAGAAAAAAACTACCAGGGAGCAGCAGCGGCTCGCCGCCGCTGTGGGGGACCATCATAAGTGGCATTTCTTCGTGGGTGGACCGTTGGTTAAACGCCTGATATTTCGTACCTTTGTGTAGCCTCTGAGGTACTTGGCAGCTACCTATGAGCTTAAGACTTCCAACGCGATGAACGACCTTTACACCTCCGTCCTTTTTGCCGACCTGTACGGGTCTGCAGGGGAGGTTACGGCCTACCATCAGGACGGGAAGTGCCGCCTCAGGAAGCGTTCCCGGTGTGTATTTCCATACACGGAGAATCAGTCTGCATCCCTGAGTGTTCATCGCCGGGCATTGGATGCCTGGAGGTCGCTGGATCAGCAGACCCAGAACCAGTGGCAGTCTTTGGCCGTCGGGGTGGAGCCGCACCGGCCGCCGTTCGATCATAAGGCTTGGATCTCCGGCTACAATCTCTTCGTGAGTGCATATCACGGGTTTGCCACGCTCGGGGTGGAGCACGTTCCGGAGCCGAGGGCCTTCGAGCGCTTTCCGGCGTACAAGGTTGAGGTGGCTGGAGCAAGCAGTCAGGGCAGCAGTCTTTTCCTGCAGGCAGCAGTCTCTTTCGATTTGTGTGATGATCCGAGCCGGTACCAACTGCTGGCCAAGCTGCAGCTGGCCGCACCGGGGAGGGGCCTGAAGCCGGGCCTGCTGCGAAACTTCCTCGCCGCCGATCCCTGCAGCCAGCAGCCAGTCACCATTGAAATAACTGACTATCGTGACCGCTGGGGCCTCGACGAGCATCAGTACCAGGTGCACGCCCGGTTCGTCCTGCTCGACCGGGTAACAGGGTATCGCAGCCAATATCAGCAGCATTCGTTTATTGTTTCACAGTCATGAACGTAAATAGTCGCGTTTTTCACGCAATGTTTCTGAGTTTTTTGTATCTTTACATTGTAACCGTTTCGTGAGGACCACGAGTTCCTGCACTTTGAATTATTTATGGCACTTTAATCGGATAGACAATGAAGTATCGTTTGTTATCGATAGGATTGTTCGCTTCGCTCACCTTTGTAATCGGGTTGTGCGCGTGCGATGTACTTGACAGGGAGGAAGGTGGGTTGATCACGGAATCGCTTCAGGATACCTGGGAGCGGAAGTCTGCGGATGGTATCCTTTCCACGTGGACTTTCGGCGACGAGTCATTGCTGACCATTCATGCTCCTGTTACCGAGGGTCATACTACGTGGCATCCAGATTCTGTCTATTATTACTATGTCGACGAGACTGGCAGAACGCTAACCATCCGGGAGGCTTCATTCTGCGGCATCAACGGGTCGATTACCTATCGAATCAAGGAATGTTCGCAAAAGCGGCTCGTCCTATCATCTGGAGAGACCGAAAGTGTAGGTTATAATGGAACCATGTTTGATGATTGGGAGAGAGATATTACGTTTACTCGAAAGTAGTTGTCCATCAATAATTAAACAGAGCGCCCCGACCTAATGGCCGGGGCGCCTTGCGTAGAGAGGGTTCAGGTTTGGCTTACGCCGAGAGCTTCGCGCTGGCGTACATGTCGGCCGACTTCTCACCGGTAGCGGTGTTGACATAGAAGTAACGGAAGAAGACCTTCGGATTGCCGGCGGTCGGGGTGCCGTTCTTCTTGTCATAGTCGGTCTTGATGTTGATGGCCGTGGTTGCGGGCGTCTGGAGGTCGGTGAAGGCAGCGGCCTTGCTGTAGGCGCTGCGGATACCGTTGCTCTGGGGCTCGGAAGCCAGGATGACCAGCTTCAGGTTGGTGATCGAGCTGGGGATGTCGGCCAGCGTGAAAGTCATCGTCGATGCGGTGAGGGCCACGGTAGCGGCTGCAGGAGCCTCAACGCCGGTGAGCGCCGGAGGCGTGGTCATGACGCTTCCGCCTGCAGTGACCACCCAGAAGTTCAGACGGGAGAAGAGGTTCGAGCCGGTGATCTTTGCTTTGGTGCCGAGAACACTGCGGCCCTGGGCCGAGTTAGCAGCTGCATGCCAGGCAAGCATCTGCTCATTGGTGAGGTTCTGCCAGGCCTGGCTGAGCTGCTTGAACACAGACTTCACCGAGGCCTGATAGCTCTGCGGGTAGCGCCGCCGTAGCCACGATTACGGATGTACTTGCGGCCACGGGTCTTGGCGGCCGTCACGCCCTTGGCGGAGCCGCTCATTTCATCGAATGCAATGGAAGGATTGTACTTCATGGTAGTAAGTTTTTATTGGTTAGTGGTTTATTTCGTGATCTGGTATTTCTTGAGAAAGAACTTGAGCAGGAGGTAGGCTCCGTATAGTGCTGTCAGAATCATTGCTGCAACGCCAACTCTCATCTTTAACTGCTGCCAGAAGGTCAGCGGCTTTTCGACTTCGACCTCTTCCTTGACCACCCGGTCCTTGAAGATGATGCTGTCTCGGTACACGATCTCTTTCTCTACTGGTACCGGCAGTTGGGCAGGTTTCGTCTCCAGCGAATGCTGCAGGATGCCGGCCGTGACAATGGCCTCCGACTTTGCGAACTGGTTCTCCAGTGTCGATGCCGTATCCAGCGTCTGGATCTTCTCAACGATGACCGGCAACTCTACGTAAGCCGTGTCGTGGATGAAGACCCGCTCCGTGCGAACCTCCACCCGGGTGCTGTCGGCCGTATTGGCGAGAGGCCGGGCAGCACCACAGGCAGAAGCCGCCACGAGGAGCAGAAGGAGAGAGAAGAAGTGGAAGAAGTATTTCATAAGTTGATGGTTTTCAGTATAGGCTATCCGTCTTATCGGCCTTGTGCCGCAGTTCTGCCTCAAATTTCCGGAACTTGATGTCAAAAGAAGTCTTAACTCCGAGAATCGCACCGGCCAGCACTAGCAGCTCGCTCACAATCGAGATAGCTGAGTTCGATATCTCGCCCGGTGGCGGGACGATGAACAGGCAGCAGCAGGCTATCGTCACTCCCGACGAGAAACTGGCTATGGCCAGAGCCGACTGCAGTTTGGTGAGTTCTTTCGTTGCCATCGTTGCTCCTCCTGGTTTATCTGACAATGAACACCTTGGTTTCAATCGTGTATCCACCCGAGTGATGCACGCCCGATACGCCTGCGCACGAGAGTTGGTCGCCCTGAATCGTAATCGGAATCTCAAAACTGCCAGGGTAGCTGTACGTGTGGGAATTGAAAAAGAACGGCACATCAATATTGAGGTCGCTCGGCAGTCCCGTGAGTCTCAGCGAGAAGGGGTCGCCTTCGTTCTCGCCCCTGAATCCCTGCAGCTGAATGGCCAGCGACACCCAGTTGTCCGTGATGAAGCACTGCTGGTAATGGATCTGCGCGCTTTCGCTCGTAGAGTCCGCTATCGCCAGCGTCGTCAACTGCATGTCCTGAATGTCGAAACGTACGCCTTTGGGAACGTATGCACAGAGGAAGTCCAGCACAGGGCTGTCGCTTGCCCTTCTGAAAATAGGCGGCTTCTCAAGCACAATGGTATTCTTGTTCTTGATCCAGCTCCGGACAGCCGTCACGTACTTCTTTTCCCAGCTGAGCCCGTGCAGAAACACAGCCGTGGTCGTACTCTTTGGAAGCATCAGATCCGGCACATAGATCTCCAGCTGGCTGGCAGCCTCATAGTCTGCCTGGCTGGGGTCGAGAGGAACCCGACCGTTCAGAATGATCATCTTGTCATTCTGAAAATCCTTCAGCTGGATGGTTCCAGCGCCAAAATTGTTGCCTGTTGCGGTAATCATCTATAGGTCCTCCTTATTTGAGTTTCACGGCCATCGTATCGAAGATCTCGAAGCTCTTGACCCTCGTCACATTGAAGCGGCTGATGAAGAATTCATATTTCACTGGCTCAGAGCCCCAGCCCCCGTAAACCTGAGAATAGACCTCAAGCACGCCCAGCCTGCACTGGCTGCTGCTATTGCGGATGTCAATCTCACGTCCGATCGCATAAGTCATGAACGGCGGCACCTTGTATTGCACATCTCCGTCAAGTTTCGCCGGCCAGCCAGCCATCGAGTCTTCCGACACAAACTTGCCCTTCAAAGAACCCAAAAGAGAACCAGGCGTCAACTCAAAGTCGATATCCTTCATATAGGTCGGGTTGTAGCCAGTGTGCTGGTCATACATCTTGACCTTCACCTGCCGGCGAGTGCCCGAGGAACCATCCCCATCCAGCGATTCGCTGCCTGCAAGACCCGAGAGCTGGCGTACCGGGCCGGTAAAGCCGGTTTCAGCGTCAAGCCAGTACATCTCGACGAAATACTTCATCCCATCGGCAGGGGAGGTACCCTTGACCTCAGCAAAAGCATCCGTCAAGTCGAGATCACCCCAATCGGCATCCTCTGCGGACGAAATGACTACGGTCTTGCTCCAGGCATTGCTCACACCAGCGCTCTGCGCACCGGTCATCTTCACCACGAGCTTATAGTTGTCGTCCGGCTGCTGCACTTCCTCGACGGTTACCTCCTCGCTGTTCACGTAGAAAGCGGCAAAGCGCACCAGTGGGATGTTTTTCTCCACTGGAGGGTCCATCAGGATGCCTTCACCGGCGAGAGCCCTATTGCAGTTGAGTCGTACAAAGGCGTTGTGGGGAGTAAGTTTTATTTTCGAACCCAGAACGGTCCGTGAATTCAGACGCTCAGCCAAGATCCCCCAGGCAAGTTTTTGGGAATCGGAGAGCTGCTTGTAAGCCCGGGAGATCTGGTTGAGACTATTTCTGGAGACCAGCTGCGCAGCCGTGGCCAGGCCCGTCGGATACGAGCGGACGGAGAGAACTGTGCGGCCCTTGGTAAAGCGAGCCGTCACGCCCTTGGCGCTACCGGAAAATTCATTGAATGCTATAGAAGGATTGGCAATCATCGTATGCTACAATTTCGGTTATTCAACGTTTGTAGCAGCACTCAGATTCCGAAACAAATATAGGAAAAGAAATGAATATAAAAAACTATTTTACAGAATATTATGTCTTTTATTTCAAGTTGTAATCCAATGCAAACACAATGCAATAATTATCCTCTTAAATAACTCTTTCGGGAGATTATTTCCTGGCGAGAGATTTCGGTTCTGTGACATGTTCTACATTTTCCGGATAATTTTTCCAACAATCGTCGGTTTTTCTTACCAACAATTTCCGGAAAAATATTTCCACAATCTCCGGTTTTTCTTATCTTTGCAAACAAATACCGAGCATATGGAGAACTACAAACCTAGAATTGCCGACCTCGTTCTGACCCGGAAACTGGCGGGAAAAGGTGCTGTACTGATTGAAGGTCCCAAGTGGTGTGGAAAGACCACCACGGCGGAACAACAGGCAAAGAGCATCATCTATATGGATGATCCTAAACTAATCAAGGAGAATCTGATCAAAGCTGATCTGGCACCGCAGGAACTGCTTGAAGGAGAAACGCCGCGACTGCTTGACGAGTGGCAGATTGCCCCTCAACTTTGGGATACCATTCGCTTTGAAGCTGACCATCGTTCCGGTAATGGTCATTTCATCCTGACTGGTTCGTCCGTTCCGGTCGATGAAGAAGAAGAGGATGAAGAAAAGCAGGAAGAGAATAAGAAGATGCGCCATACTGGTACGGGTCGGTTCGGTTGGGTAAAGATGCGCCCGATGGCGCTCTATGAGTCAGGTGAGTCCAACGGTTCCGTTAGCCTGAAGGATCTTTTCAGCTCTCCGGAAAAGATTTACGCGAAGAGCGAGCTGTCCAGAGAGGATCTCGCTTTTGTCCTCTGCAGGGGCGGCTGGCCGGGATCACTTGACCTGGATAGAGATATCGCTTTGGACCAGGCGTTCGATTACGTGGACTCCGTAGCCAAGAAAGACATGAACCGTGTGGTGGACAAAGTCCGCCGCAATCCTGAGCGTGTACGCCAGCTGATGCGCTCCTATGCGCGAAACATCGCCTCGCAGGCTCCCTATGAGACTATTGCAGCCGATATGCAGGCCAACGAGCCAAAGGGGATGGATGCCGAAACAGTGTCGGCCTACATCGAAGCCCTGCGAAAATTGTTCGTGATAGAAGAATCCAAAGCCTGGAATCCGAACCTCCGTTCCAAGACGGCCATCCGAACGACCAACACGCGCTACTACTGCGATCCTTCCATAGGAACCGCCAGTCTGGGCATCGGCCCCGGCGACCTGCTCTCAGACTTCAACACCTTCGGCCTCCACTTTGAAGGACTGGCCGTGCGGGACCTGCGTACCTATGCATCCGCCCTGATGGGGGAGGTATTCCACTATCGCGATTCAGAAGGACTCGAATGCGACGCCATCGTCCATCTGCGTGACGGGAGCTATGGCCTCATCGAAATCAAGATTGGTGGCGAAGGCCTCATTAATGATGGCGTCGAGACCTTAATTAAATTGCGCGATAAGATCGATCCCACCAAGATGAAGAACCCTTCCTTCCTGATGGTCCTGGTCGGCATCGGCGAGTTGGCATACCGCCGTGACGACGGCGTCTACGTTGTTCCCATCGGCTGCCTGAAAGACTAGACGATTACCCACTTAAATCGCCGTTCTATTGCATCGTGGCTGCAATTCCTAACAAATCGGTGGGGCAAATGTGGGGCAAATAAAAAGCAAAACCCCGTCAGAATTACTTCTAACGGGGTTTTCTGGTGACTCCTGCGGGATTCAAACCCACAACCTTCTGATCCGTAGTCAGATGCTCTATTCAGTTGAGCTAAGGAGCCAGGTTGAGTGCTGCTTACTCGGCTGCGGAAGCAGTGACGGCAGCTCTCTTTTTCTCCTTGATCCGGGCTTTCTTGCCGGTCAGGCCTCTGAGGTAGAAGATACGTGCGCGACGCACCTTGCCGACCTTGTTGAGTTCAATCGAGTCGATGAAGGGGGAGTCGAACGGGAAAATACGTTCCACGCCGATACCACTCGACATCTTGCGTACCGTGAAGGTCTTGGAAATACCGGCGCCGCGTTTCTGGAGCACGATGCCGCGGAATTTCTGAAGACGCTCCTTGTTTTCCTCTTTGATCTTGTAGGTAACGGTGATGGTGTCACCGGCCTTGAAGTCGGGGAAGTTCTTTTTTTCTTGTGCCATTGCCTCGCAGGCAACTTTCATCAAATCCATTTTCTTAAATTTTTAATTGCCGAAAAATCTTCAGTGCAACGTTGCTGGATTGTTTCTGATCTCTTTCGCAAGAGGTTGCTTCATTTTCGGGACTGCAAAAGTACAAATTATTTTGGTACGTGCAACTTTTTTTGCAAAAAATTACTCGAAATGAATTTCTCCGAAGTATTCGGGCACGTGGAAATTGGGTTTCGGCGTGCCGATGGGGGCCCAGCTGAGGTAGTGGGGGACCGCCGTGTCGTCGCCGCATTTGTAGAAATTGGCGCGGACGGTCCGGCCGCTGAACTGTGTCAGGTCGAGGTCGGCCTGGGCGTAGAGGCGCTTGGGGACGGCGATGGTCAGCGTCCATTCCTGCTCGCCCTCGCGGGTGCCGAACGCTTCGCTGCCGAGGGTCGAATGGCGGCGGATCTGATGGACGATCTCATCGCCGCAGCGGTTCCTCTCCTGGCGGTTGGGGCCGTAGTGGAAGGTCCCGTGCCCGATGCAGTTCATTTCAAGATTGAAATAGCTCGGGTCCCGGTCCGACGGGATCATGAAAAACTCGACGCAGTCATCTTTGTAGGGCGAGGAACCTGCATCATAATCGTACGTGGCGCGCGCGCCCTGCTCGCGTACGTGAAACTGCAGATAGATCTCCGTTTCGGAGTGCATGATGCGGAATTCCGCCAGGGGATGATAGGGGAAACCGGGCCAGTTGACCTGGTCGATACGATGCCAGGCAATGGCCGACTCGTCGAATTTCGCCTGGATTTCTTCGATCGAGGGCTCCGGGGAGGCAAAAGCCACTTTCGCAACAAGAATCATCATAATTGTGAGTTTCATGCTACAAAGTTAGGAAATTCGAGAGATTTTATATATATTTGTAAGATGAAATGAATATTTAATCAATCAAAGCAATACGTTTATATGAAAAGAGTTTATCGATTCGGAGGAAAGGAAGCGGAAGGCAATGGCCAGATGCGCAATCTCCTCGGAGGCAAGGGTGCCAATCTCGCTGAAATGTGTACGCTGGGTATTCCCGTCCCGGCCGGTTTCACCATCACGACCGAGTGCTGCACGGAATATTATGCACTGGGCGGCGGTTATACCGCTGAGCTCAAACACGATGTGGCCGAGGCCCTGAAGGCGACGGAAGCCATCATGGGCAAGAAATTCGGCGATCCGAAGAACCCGCTGCTCGTCAGCTGCCGTTCCGGCGCCCGCAGTTCCATGCCCGGCATGATGGATACCATCCTGAACATCGGCCTCTGCTCCGCCACGATCCCCGGCATGATCGAAAAGACCCAGAACCCGCGCTTCGTGTATGACGCCTACCGCCGCCTCATTATGATGTATTCCGACGTCGTGATGGAGAAAGCCGAAGGCATCGAGCCGGAAGACGGCAAGGCCATCCGCCAGCAGCTCGACAAGATGATGGAAGACCTCAAGGAAGCCAAAGGCTACAAGTCCGACACCGAGATTACCGCAGAGGAACTCAAGGACCTGGCCGAGCGCTTCAAAGTCCGCATCAAGGAAGTTCTCGGCGTCGAATTCCCCGACACCGCGGAAGCCCAGCTCTGGGGCTCCATCGGCGGCGTGTTCAAATCCTGGAACGGCAAGCGCGCCATCAAGTACCGCCAGATCGAAGGCATTCCCGATGACTGGGGCACGGCCGTGAACGTCCAGTCCATGGTCTTCGGCAACATGGGTGAGACCTCCGCTACCGGCGTGGCCTTCTCCCGCAACCCGGCCAACGGCGACAACAAATTCTACGGTGAGTGGCTCATCAACGCCCAGGGCGAGGATGTCGTGGCCGGTATCCGTACCCCGAACCCGCTCAACAATGCGACCAAGAGCCCGCAGAACGCGCACCTGAAGTCCCTCGAGGACGCCATGCCCGACGTGTACAAGGAGCTCGACGACATCCGCATGCTGCTTGAGAAACACTTCAACGACATGCAGGACATCGAATTCACGATCCAGGAAGGCAAGCTCTGGATGCTGCAGTGCCGTATCGGCAAGCGCACCGGCCTGGCGGCCCTGAACATGGCCATGGATATGCTCGAAGAGGGCATGATCAACGAGAAGGTCGCCGTCACGCGCGTGTCTCCGGCCCAGCTCGACGAGATCCTGCACCCGATCCTCGACCCGGCTTCCGAGAAGAAAGCCACGGTTGTGGCCCACGGCCTTCCGGCTTCCCCGGGTGGTGCCGTCGGTACCATCGTCTTCTCCAACGCCGACGCCGTGAAGGCTGCCGCCGAGAAGCGCAAGGTGATCCTGGTTCGCGAAGAGACCTCTCCGGAGGATGTGGAAGGCATGCGCGCCGCCGTGGGTATCCTCACGCAGAAAGGCGGTATGACTTCGCACGCCGCCCTCGTGGCCCGCGGCTGGGGCAAGTGCTGCATCGTGGGTTGCGAAGACATGAAGATCAACCTCGAGAAGAAAGAAGTGAGCTTCGCTGGCTCCAACAAGGTCTATCACGAAGGTGAATACTTCTCGCTCAACGGTGCCAAGGGTGCTGTCTATGCCGAGAAGATCGAGACCATGGATGCTTCCGACAACCCGCGTTTCGTGAAGTTCATGGCCATCGCCGACAAGTTCCGCAAGCTGGGTGTCCGCACCAACGCCGACAACCCGGAGGATACCGAGCGCGCCCTGAGCTTCGGCGCAGAAGGCATCGGCCTGTTCCGCATCGAGCACATGTTCTATGGCAAGAACTCTGAGACCCCGCTGGGCAAGCTCCGCAAGATGATCCTCTCCAAGACCGACGAAGAGCGTGTCGCCGCCCTCAAGGAACTCGAGCCGTACATCAAGGCCTCTGTCAAGGGCACGATGAAAGTCATGGACGGCAAGCCTGTGACCTTCCGTCTCCTCGACCCGCCGTTGCATGAATTCGTGCCGCAGACCGAAGACAAGAAGGCCGAACTGGCGGAAGAACTCCACATTTCGACCCTCGACATCGAGAAACGCGGCGAGAGCCTCCACGAGGTCAACCCGATGATGGGCCACCGCGGCGTCCGTCTCCACATCACCTATCCGATGATTTCCGAGACCCAGTTCCGCGCCATCTTCACCGCAGCCATCGAGCTGAAGAAAGAAGGCTACCACCCGATGCCCGAGATCATGATTCCGGTTACGATCTCCGAGCGCGAGCTCCGCTTCCAGAAAGCCATCTGTGAGAAGATCAAAGCCGAAGTCGAGGCCCGTCTCAACGAGACCATCGACTACAAGTTCGGTACGATGATCGAGATTCCGCGCGCTGCCCTGACGGCCGACCGCATGGCCCGCACCGCCGAGTTCTTCTCCTTCGGTACCAACGACTTGACGCAGATGACCTTCGGCTTCAGCCGTGACGACGTGAGCACCTTCATGGGCGACTACCTGGGCAACAAGATCCTCGACGCCGACCCGTTCAAGACGCTCGACACCAAGGCCGTCGGCCGCCTGGTCGAAATGGCTGTCAGCGCCGGCCGCTCCACCCGCGCGAACCTCAAGTGCGGTATCTGCGGTGAGCACGGCGGTGATCCGGCATCCGTGAAGTTCTGCCACAAGATCGGCCTGAACTACGTGTCCTGCTCGCCGTTCCGCGTCCCCATCGCACGCCTTGCCGCTGCACAGGCCGCCATCGAAGACGAGAAATAAACCTGTACTACCCGAAGCCCTTCCGTGCGAACGGGAGGGCTTTTTTTGTGAAATGAATCTGATACAACGAATCGTCGTCGCGCTCAAAGGCTTCTTCATGGGCGCCGCTAACGTGGTCCCGGGGGTTTCCGGCGGCACTGTCGCCCTGATCACGGGCATCTACAAGGAGATCATCGAGGCGCTGAACAGCCTGATGGAGAAAGAGACCTGGAAAGCCCTCTTCAAGGGCGATTTCAAGGGATTCTGGAAGCAGGTCCACGGCACATTCCTGCTGTGGCTGGCCATCGGCGTGGTGCTCAGCGTGTTCTCGCTGGCCAAGCTGATGACTTATGTCCTGGAGCACTTTCCCGTGCAGACCTGGGCTTTCTTTTTCGGCCTGATTGTCGCATCGGCCATCCTGATGTTCAAGGATATAAAAGGGTGGGGGATCAAGGAGATTCTTTTCACCCTGGGCGGCGTGGCGCTCGGGCTGCTCGTCTGCACGCTGTCGCCCACACAGACTCCCGACAACTGGTTTTTCATCTTTCTCTGCGGTGCCATCGCCGTCTGCACGATGATCCTGCCGGGCATCTCGGGCAGTTTCATCCTGGTGATCATGGGCAAATACGACTATATCATGCAGGCCGTGGCCGACCTGGACTGGTCTGTGCTGATCATCTTCGCCCTGGGCTGCGTCGTGGGCATCCTGGCATTTGCCAAATTCCTGCACTGGCTGCTCGACCATTTCGAGAAACAGACCATGCTGGTGCTGCTGGGCTTCATCCTTGGCTCGCTGGTGAAGGTCTGGCCCTGGTCCAATCCGGAAGTGCAGGCGCTGCCCGATCCCCATTACGGAGCGGCGGCGCTTTGGGCTGTGCTGGGTGTCGCGCTGGTGCTCGGCGTCGAGTGGATTGCGAAAGTAAAGGAAAAATAGTATATTTGAACCTTAAACCAAATCCTATGAAAAAGCGTTTGTTCCCCCTACTGGCTGCGGTGGCGTTGACCGTGCTGGCTTCCTGTGACGGGAAGGAAGCGGTTCCCGTCGATCTTTCGATCGTCCCCATTCCCGTTTCCATGGTGGCTGCGGGCAAGCCCTGCAACCTGAAGGCGCATCCGGATATCAAGACGCGCATCGACGCGAAGATGGCCCCGGAAGCGTATGAACTCAATACCGGCAAGGGCCGCGTGGAGATCAAGGCGGGCTCCGAAGCAGGCATCTTCTGGGCGCGGCAGACGCTGGCCCAGTTGGAAGCGCAGTACGGCGACGTGCTGCCCGGTGTGCGTATCTGCGACGAGCCCGTGTTCTCGTATCGCGGCGCGCACCTCGACTGCTGCCGTCATTTCTTCACGGTGGACGAGGTGAAGGCCTTCATCGACATGATGGCCCTGCACAAGCTCAATGTGTTCCACTGGCACCTGACCGAGGACCAGGGCTGGCGCGCCGAGATCAAGCAGTATCCCAGACTTACCGAAGTGGGTTCCGTGCGGAAAGAGACGCTGGTGGGCCATTATGGCAGCAATGTCTATGACGGCACGCCCTACGGCGGCTACTACACCCAGGACGACATGCGCGATGTAGTTGCCTATGCGGCCGAACGCTTCATCACCGTCATCCCCGAAATCGAGATGCCGGGCCACGCTTCCGCCGCGCTGGCCAGCTATCCTGAACTGGGCTGCCGCGGAAAGGATTATCCCTATCAGGTCCAGACCACCTGGGGTGTTTTCCCCGAGGTCTTCTGTGCCGGCAATCCCGAGACCGTGACCTTCCTCGAAGGCGTGCTCGACGAGATCTGCGAGATTTTCCCTTCGGAATACATCCATATCGGCGGTGACGAAGCGCCGCGGGAGGAGTGGGAGAAATGCCCGAAATGCCAGGCCCTGATGAAGGAAAAGGGGTTCACGCGGGAAGCGGAGCTCCAGAGCTACCTGATCACCACAGTCGAGAAGTATCTCGCCGACAAGGGCCGCAAGATCATCGGCTGGGACGAAATCCTCGATGGCGGCGTTTCGCAGAGCGCGACGGTCATGTCGTGGCGCGGTGCCAAGGGCGGCATCGAGGCGGCCAAGATGGGCAACGACGTGATCATGACTCCCAACAGCTATTTCTACTTCGACTACTACCAGACCGGCGATCCGGCCGGCAACGACGAACCTATGGGCATCGGCGGCAACCTGCCCCTCAGCAAGTGCTATGCCTTCGACCCGTATGACCAGCTCAACGACGAAGAGAAAGCCCATATCCGGGGCATCCAGGCCAACATGTGGACCGAGTATGTGGCGACCTTCGATCACGTGCAGCACATGGTGCTTCCGCGCATGGCCGCCCTTTCCGAGGTGGCCTGGAGCTGCGACAACCGTACCTCGTACGACGATTTCCTCGCACGTTTGACCGGGGGGCTGAAACCCATCTACGACAAGTGCGGCTACCACTATGCCGACTATGCCTTCAAGGGCATTGAATAAGACGACGAACCAATACCTTATTACCTATGAAAAAAGTTTTGTTACTCCTTACGGCCCTCGTGCTCGTCGCGGGTTGTGCGACGGAAAAGAAACCTGTGGAGGTGCTGATCCCCAAGCAGAACGTGGAACTCACCGGCAACGGTTTCCAGATCTTCCGCCTGGGCGCTGACCTCAAGCTGGTCACGGTCCAGAACCCCGACAAGGCCGATGAATGGATGATTCGCGGCAGCGTGCCTTTGATGAAAGTATCCGAAGACCTGCTGGCAGAGACGGCCATCGACGTCAACCTGCTCGACGAGAACGGGATGAAGGTGCGCGATGGCTTCGTGCTGACAGCTGAAGAGCTGGTCAACCTTATCCCGAAATTCAATGCTGAGAAGAACGTCGAGAAGAACATCGTTTTCTCCGCTGCCGAAGGCTCCCGCAAGTATTTCTCCTACAAGGAAGCATCCGATCTGCTGAACGCCGTCAAATCTGTGGCGATGAATGTCAACGTGGTCCAGCAGCAGCCCGAGGTGGCCGTCGAACAGGTGGCCGCTGAGAAGAAGGCAGAGAAGAAGGAACCCGTCACGTTCAAGTCGCTGATGTCGAAATACGGCATTTTCGGCAAGCTGTCGCAATACGACAAAGCGCTGAAGGACAAGGATAAGAAGAAAGCCAAAAAGATTGAGGACGAGCTCTATGCCATCTGCAAGAAAGTGAAGGCCGATCCGAGCGTTCCCGAGAGTGTGTACCAGCAGTTCCGCAAGTACATCGAGGACGAAGAAGACAGAATTGAAGACAAATATTGATGGACGATTTTTTGAAGAAGGTGTTCGACCGGCTTTCGGTCTGCCTTACCTATGCGGGTGAGGATATCGACGATTTCCTCTGGGTCCTCGAGCAGGACGAGAAAGAGGGGCGGGCGCCGGCCGACGTCGAGCGGATGCGCGGCCTTTACCGCCAGATCAAGGAGCAGTATGCGCAGGACAGCGAAGACCTGCGTGCCGGCATGCAAGCAGAAGATGCCCTCGACCTGGCAGCACATATGGTGGAACTCTATCAGGCCATGTTCGATTATCTGATGGCCGAAGATCCGTCCACCCTGGCCACCGCGTCCGCACCCGGCGAGCTCCGTCCGAAGACCGCTCCGCCAGCTTCAACGCCATGTACGAACTCTTCAAGAAATCAAAGGAACTTCCCAGCTAGCGGGTTTCCGCGATTAATTTGGTGAAGTTCCCAAAAAGCGATACCTTTGCAGCCTCATGCATGGCTGGTTCCGTAGCTCAGCTGGATAGAGCAACAGCCTTCTAAGCTGTGGGTCTCGGGTTCGAATCCCGACGGAATCACGAAGCAACGAAAACGCGGGGACCACGGTCCCCGCGTTTGTTGAAGTACCCCGGTCGTCGAGAGCTTGCTCTCGTAAGAACCGGGGTACTTCAACAAAAAGCCGCCGGCGAGCCGGCGGCGCGTTTTCGCAGTTTCGGTCCCCCATGATGACAAAGGGAATGCGCAGCCCGCTTGCGGGCGAGCACAATCCCGACGGCAACGTGCTGGCACGATGTATCCCAGCGCGTCAGTGCCCGGTCGCGGCTGACGCCGGATAATTTACAAAATAATATTGAAGAATTCTTGTTAACTTTGTAGAAAACACTTTCTCCTGAAACATGAAACGATTCCTGATGATCCTGGCCATCCTCCTTTCCCTGATCGGCTGCAAGAAAAACGACAATCAAAACACGAAAGATATGAATACCAACGAACCCTTCAAGGAAGTCGCGGGCCGCACGAACTTCGGCCCCAAGCACGCACTGATGACCACGCCGCAGCCCTGCGTGATGATTGCCACCTGGGACAAGAACCACACCCCCGACGTGATGATGGCCGCCTGGGCCGGACAGTATGACTACAACCAGATCGTCATTAGCTTGTCCAAACACAAGACCACGGACAACCTGGAGATGACCGGTGCCTTTACCGTGAGTTTTGCTGACATCCACACCGTCGCCGAATCCGACTACTTCGGCCTGGTAAGCGGTAACGATGTTCCCGACAAGGTGCCCAAGGTCGGCTTCACGGTTACGCCCAGCCCGAACGTGGACGCGCCCATCATCAACGAATACCCGCTTACGCTGGAGTGCAAGGTGGTGAGCTGGGGCGACGGCGTCCTGGTGGGCGAGGTCGTGAACATGAGCGCAGACGAACGCATCCTCACGGACGGCAAAGTAGACCTCGGAAAGCTCCAGCCTATCGTCTTCGACGCTGCCTCGATGTCTTACCGTTCTATCGGCGACATCGTCGGCAAGGCCTGGGGTGACGGGAAAAAGTTCACGGAATAAAGCATGATGAACAGCCAACCGCCATTTACCATCCGTCCGGCGCGCCCGGACGAGGCCGGGGTCATCCTTGATTTCATCAGGAGACTGGCTGACTATGAGCAGTGTTCAGATGAGGTCGATGCTGAAATATCTGGGCGAGCTTGCCCTGGAACGCCATTGCGGCCGCATGGAATGGATCTGCCTCGACCTGGTGGCTCTCTTCGCGCGGTACTGCTATGATGCTGGTAACGTCCCAAAAACCGGGACGTTACCGTCAAAATCAGCCTTATTTGATGGAGACGTCCCTGGAAATGGGACGTTACCCGCACTTTCGCCAAATCCGAATTAGCTGACTGCTAGGTTACGTGATCCCGTCGAAGCTCCCACCACCAAAATGATTGTCAATCCTGACGGAATCACACTGAAACCGCGCTACAGATATCTGTGGCGCGGTTTTTTCATTTAATTTTCCCGACATTTTCCCGACAGATTCCGACGGAGGCGTCTGAAGCGCTGACTCCTTTTGACCTTCACCGTCGGGGTATCCAGAAAAGATCGGCCATCCTCCCAGAGAATCTCGCTGCCTTCGGTCCCCACTGCGCCAGGCTCCCGAAGCAGACCGCCTTCGTTGCGGCGGCGATATCCGCGAGCTCATCGGTGAATGGGATTCGGCTCCAGGCTACGTCCGTGTTGATGGTGTAGACCAGGTTGTTTGCGTCCGTCAGGTCCACATTTACGGTGCCGGTAGGGGAGTACACGCGCTCCAAATGGTATGGAAGCCTCTTGCGGTCCAATTCTGCGACGATGTCGTCACCGTCCGCATCCTTGCCGATGGCACTGACAACGAGGCCTTCGTGCCCGAAGCGTGAGGCGTGGTAGGCAAAGTTAGCCGGAGCGCCGCCCAGGCGTTTAGCATCCCCGAACTTGTCCCATAGGATTTCGCCTAGGCCGACGACGTAATTATCTTTCTCCATATTTGTTCAGATAATCTAGAGGAAGAAGGCGAGATAGGGAGGTATGTACTTCACTGATTCTATATGGGCGTAATCCTTTGTGTAGATGAGATAACGCTCATTTGCAACACGCGCTGAGTACTTTTTGCAGAAGGCGTCCAGAGAGGCGTGAGTCTTGTACGTCGAAGACTTAACCTCAATGGGCAGGATCTTGGTGCCACGTGACAGCAGGAAATCCACTTCATAGTTATGCTTCCCACTTTCCGTGGGCCATACATGATAGAAGAGTTTGTTTCCGGAGGCGGTGAGCATCTGCGCTACGATATTCTCATAGAGATATCCCAGATTGGCAGCCAGCTTGTCGCTCAGCAGGCGTTCATAGATGACGTTCTCCGTGAAAGCCTTGTCCTTGAAGGCCAGTGTGACGAAGAGGCCGGTATCCCCGACGAACATTTTGTACTGTATCAAATCTTCCGTGCTGCCCAGGCCCACATTGGGATCATCGCTGTGATGCGAGACATTGACGGTCTTGGATTTCTCCATTTCAGAAATGAGTTCGATGAAGTCCTCGGCGTGGGCTCCGGGAAAGACGCTGGAAATCTGGTACCGGGAGGCGTTGCTGTTGAGCTGGGCTGGTATGGCGGCAAAGATCCTCGCGGCTTTTCCGGTAGGGTCGATCTTGCCGAAGTCTTCGTCATATAAGTCCAGAATCAGCCGTTTGGCGTGATCTACTACCTCGAAGTTGTTGGACTCAATATAGGCGTCGACGGCCTGGGGCATACCTCCCACCAGCATGTAGAGACGGAAATCGCGCATCAGTTTACGGTGGGCTTCCTTTAGCGGATGGGGGTTCTCCCAGACAGAACGGAGCAATGGTATGGTGGCCGTGTCTCCCAGTGCCCAACGAAACTCTTCATAGTCCATCGGATACATGCTGATTCGCTCTTCTTCGCTGGGAATGAGAATGTTCGCCGTGTTTTTCCGGATGGAGATCAGGGATCCGGTTTCTATGTAATCGTAACGATGGTCCTCCACGAACGATTTGATGGCTTGACGGGCAAGGGGCTGGAACTGGACTTCATCAAACACGATTAGTGACTTGCGTTCCTTCAGTTGCACGCCGTATACCAGTTGGAGGCGAAGGAAGATGTAGTTCAAGTCCGAAACGTCATTGAACAGGTCCTTCACTTCCTGAGAGCATTTCGTAAAGTCGATGAAGATGAACGATTCGTATTCGTTCCTGGCAAACGTCTTGACTACGGTTGACTTGCCGATCCGGCGTGCTCCTTCAATGAGCAGGGCGCTCTTTCCGTTACTTTGCTCCTTCCACTGCAACATGCGATCATAAATCTTGCGCTTGAATAGTCTTACAGGTTCCATGATAATATGCATTGATAGCGCAAAGATAATGTATCTCAGAACTACCTCAAAATGTATTTAGGTATTTTACTCAAAATTCTCATTTTTTAATGCGGTATTTTTCTCGAAATCCTCAAAAAGTTGTCAATGGGCTGCAAGATTCTCCCAGAATGAACCTTGCTGCTGCCTCGGCCTTACCGGCGGCCCAGACGATCATCTTCGAGTCGTCCTTGAGGGCGCGGAGCCAGGACTGGAGGTAGGCGACGGAGTTCTTGAACGCCCGTTCTGCGGCGAGGCTGGCTTGTGACACGAGCATCGAGGCGGTGATCTCCGCCACGAGCTCCTCCTTGGAGTATTCGTGGTCGCCGAAGAAGGTGATGTCCGCGACGCCCTTGCGATTGAGCCGATCCTTGTGACCGGTGCTGTGGCCTAGTTCGTGGAAAAGGGTCGAGTAGTATTCATCTGAGCTGTCATACTGGGAAAGCACAGGCACGACGACCTCGTCAGTGGATGGGCGGTAGAAGGCCGCCTGTTCGAATCAGCCGTCGGCGCCCACATCGTGAGTTACGCTTATGCCGGTGACTACAAAGTGTTTTATTGGCGCAGTGGCGTAGGTTGTGAGGTGGATTACGTATTGGAAAAGAAGGGCAGGCTGGTGGCCATTGAGGTAAAGAGCAATGATGATGAATGGAATACTGGCATGAAGGAATTCAAGGAAGCATTCAAGCCTTATTTGTCGCTCGTTGTTGGAAGCGGAGGATTGAAGGTTGAAGATTTCCTTTCCTTGAATCCGGTGGATCTGTTCAAATGACTTATGCGTCTATAGGTTTAAATCCCCGTCAATAAAACAGATAGCCGGCCTTCCGCAGGTCCTTGAGATTCCGGAAAGGCTTGGGCGGATTGAGGTAGCGGGCCAGGAAAGCGTAGGTATCGAGGCGGATTTCGCAGGCTTCCATCGTGTCAATGCGCTCGAAGGCATGAGCACCGGGCATCTTGGGAAATACCTTGTATTCGAAATCCCGGTGATGGAAGCTGAGCGAGTCGATCATCCGCTGCACTTCCGTGACGCTCACGTCGTCGTCGTTCTCGCAGGTGACGATGCGCAGAGGCCTTGACAGATGCCTGGCGTAGGTGACAGGGGAGCGGCGGGCATATTCCTCCGGCTTCTCCTGAGGCGTGGCGCCGATGTGATACTCTGCAGTGAAGTTTTTGCTGTAGTCGGGCTGCTGGTAGCTCAGCCGGTAGCCCACGTCGCTGACGGGTACGCCGGCATAACCGCAGGCGAACTTCTCCGGGTAGCGCAGGATGTTCAACAGCGTGATCATGCCGCCATGGCTCCAGCCGATGATGCCCACGCGGTCAGGGTCCACGATGTCGTAGCTCTCCACCATATAGTCGCGCGCCGCCATCACATCCTCGTTCTCCAGTCCGCCGTAGTCAATGTTTTCATAGAAGCCCCGCCCGTATCCTGTGCTGCCGCGGTAGTCCGGCGCCACGACGATATAGCCTTGTGCCAGCATCTCACGCAGGATGTGCACAGATCCCGATGTGAAGTTGCTGTGCACGCCGCCGTGCGGGAACACCAGCAGGGGATATTTCTTGTTCTGCTTCGTCTCCCGGGGAATGAACACGTATGCGTAGAATTTCAGCTGGTTGCCGAGCAGGGAGTCCTTGAATGCGGTACCTGTTTCCTTCTGATAGGCTGGGGCAGGTCCGGCCAGCCTGACCACGTCCACATAGGCAATGTCGTCCAGCCGCTCCATCAGCAGCAGCGACTCGACTTTCCGGTCGACGGTCTGGGTGGCGAAGTTGGAATTGTTTTCCTGGGCCTGCAGGTTTAGGGCCAGGATCATAAGGAACGTCAGGGTGGTGAAGAGGTTTTTCATAGTACATTTTTGAGCTAAAGATAAGAAAATAACGGGGAAAATGATGGCGATCCGTCAGGATTAGTGGATAATTGCTCCCGTTATTCGTCAGAATTTTTGTGAATAATTTCCTTAACTTTGTAATCGGATTTAGCTCTACTGTAAACGATGCCCCCCTCTTTATCAGAGGTACTATCATCAGACGGTAGTGCTTTTTCTTTATGCAAGGCTATATTACCAGAATGCGTCTCTCATCTCGGCGCCAAAGAATTATCTTAGCAGAACGTAACACCTATCTTCATGATTCCCACTGCATCATCAGCTGGCAGACGATGGCTCCGGTTTCCGCTTTGACGAGTTGGACGAAGAGGGCGCCCGGCCCTGTTTCGTGCTGGTAGCAGCGCAGCGATTCCCCGATACGGGTCTCCTGCAGGAATTTGATGTGGATGTCCCGGAGCCTGTGGTTTTTCTTTTTCTGCAAGTCGGCCAATGACAAGGAAATACGGAAATACTCCCTGTTGCTGACGTGCCCGTTGAAGTCGGTGTTCATCTGGGTTATCGCATGCGTGCCGGACAGATGCCCCGAGGCGGGCTGAAGGGGCGGGAAGACGTAACGGGCGTGCGGCGTATGGTTGGATTCGTCATACTGTTCTACAAATCGCTGGCAACTGTGGCACGGTATCATCCGGCGGGAGGCCAGCTCCATCATGACCCAGGCGCTCGTGCCGCGCACCACGATATTGCCTCGTACGTCCCGGATCAGATAGTCGACATACGCCTTGACCGTCGACAGTTCCGAAAGGTACACCTCCATGGAAACGATGCCCGGCCAGGAGGGGAGTTCATCGGCGAAAGTGGCGTGGAATTCCGTAATCATCCAGGTGGCGCCTTCTTCCAGCAGGTCGAGCGCGGAGACGCGGGCTTCGGCCAGAAACCTGCCGATGGCATCCTGGAAGTAGTTGAGGACGGCCATCGGCGACATCCGGTTCTGCAGGTCGATGTCGGCCATGGTGAGCGAGTAGATGTGATGGTATCTTTTAGGGTGTTTTTTCATGGCGTTTCTTTTTTTGTTCGATCTGCAAAGCTACGCTCCCGGCTGTTCCGATGCAAGTTTATTGTTATACATATTTGCTGAAAAAATATTAATGTGCTACATTTGCCAATGATATATATAGTGTGATTATACATTTTGGCTTTTTTGATGGAAAGTTTGACCTTAGCCCGATTGCAGGAATCCTTGCCGAACCGTCCCGTATTGTCACGCGGCGAGGATTTCTTCATCATGAATCTTTTTTTCCGGCCGGGCGAAGAGAGACATTTCGCTTTTCCCTGCCGCTTCGCCGGCGTCATCTGCCTGTATTGTGAAGAAGGCGTCTTTGACCTGGATATCGGATTGAACCATTACACGGTCCGGAAAGACTGTTTCGCGGTCAGCCTGCCCGAAGACATCCTTTCCTTTTCCTGGCGTGAAAGCCAGCAGCCCGGGAAGGTCACCATCATGGCCATTTCCGAGAAGATGCTGGAAGAGATGGCGTTCGATCGCCTGGGCGCCCTGTATGCGTTCCGCTGCCGGATGGTGAAGGTCGACCGGCGCACGATGATCCTGATCCACAACTTCCAGAACATCTTCCGCTCCGTCATGGGCGACCGGCATGCCGACCTGACGCGCAGCCTGGGCTATCTGCTGCGCTCGATGAGCATCGAGCTGACCCATATCTGGGACCGGATCGCAGACCAGGAAATGATCTCCCGGCAGGGAAAAAACCCGACAACCGGCCGTTTCATCGCCTTGCTGGCCCGCTACCACACGGAGCACCGCGACATGGATTTCTACGCATCACGGTTGGGCCTGACCCCCAAATACCTCTCTGCGGCCGTCAAGGCCGACAGCGGCCGTACGGTTCCGGAATGGATTGCCGAATATGTGTTGATGGAAGCCCGCTATTATCTGAAGCACACATCGCTGTCCGTCAAGGAAATCGCCTGGAAGCTCCACTTCAAGAACCAGATGGATTTCTATCGCTATTTTCTGCGACATGCCGGCCTGACGCCGTCTGATTATCGATCGATGTAATGGATCTGGACAGCAAGCCTGCTTGCGCCGCGGGCGTTACTTCGGGTAACTGATGGTGACGACGGGGCCGAACCAGCTGTCGAGGGTCTCCTCGACTTTCCGTTCGATTTCCGGGGTGATGCTCTTCCCGACGCGCTCGAAGATCCACGCGGCGACGCCGACGTCGTCCAGCGCGCCGAACAGGCCCAGCAATTTACGGGGGAGCAGGTCGCGGGGCACGACGATGTAGATGATGCCGGCGTAGATCATCGCTTTCTCCGTGGCGGAGAGCTCTCCTTCCTGCAGCGTATAATAGAGCTTCAAGACGACGCGAGAGCCGGCCCGGCCCGCCCGCCTGGCGTAATCCACAATTTTTTTCCGTACGCCGCGGGCGGCGCGTTTCCAGTCGACGTTCCTGAGCATTCCGCTCAGCTTCCTGACGGGACGTTTCAGGATGGAGTAGAGGAGGATCAGCAGGCAGATGGTTATCATGGTCAGTATCAGTCTTGTTATCGATTCTGGAGCGAGTCGGCGGCGGCTTTGGCCTTCTGGGCGCCTTTATAGCCTGCCAGTTCGATCTGCAGCTCCGTGATGGTCTGGTTGAGTTCCTGGATTTTTTTCAGGTAGTGGTCGTTCAGGTCGCGGATCACTTCATTCTTGTTGATACTCTGGACCGCCGCTTCTTCGTGGAAGATGATCTGGTCGCTGTGCAGTCCGTAGCTTTGGGCGCTCTTGAGCAGAACCTGCTTGGCGGTATAGTCGAGCGCCTCTCCGGCCAGGTAGATGTCCAGCGTCTGGCTGTTTCGCCCGCCCAGATTGACCTGGTGGTCGAAAATGTAGGTGGAGCCGATGGTTTTGTTGTTTTGGACGAAGCGCTCGGCGCTGGTCTCGAAATTGTTGTCGCGGATGGTGCCGATGGCCGATATGATGCTGGGGACGATCATCACCAGCAGCACGGCGGTCACGACGCGGCGGCTGTGGCGCAGGGTGCTTTCGTCGGCGTAGGCGCTCTCAAACCCCAGGAACTTCGACATGAAGAAGGTGGCCAGGGCAATGAAAAAACTGTTGATCAGGAAGAGATAGGTGGCCCCCAGAATATATGTCAGGCTGAGCCGGGCAATGCCGTAGCCCATGGTGCAGAGGGGCGGCATCAGTGCCGTGGCGATGGCGACGCCGGAGATCACGTTGCCCCGCTCTTTCCGGGAGTGTTCCATCATGCCGGCGATGCCGCCGAACAAGGCGATCAGCACGTCGTAGATCGTGGGGCGTGTACGCGCCAGGAGTTCGGTGGGGTTGTTCAGTTTCAGCGGGGAGGCCAGGAAATAGAGGCTGGCCACGATGATGCTGATAGCCACCATGACAAGGTAGTTCTTCAGCGCGTTTTTCATCAGCTCCGTATCGTTGGTGCCCAGGCCCAGTCCGAAGCCGATGATCGGCCCCATGACAGGCGAGATGAGCATCGCGCCGATGATGACGGGAATGGAGTTGACGTTCAGGCCGATGGCCGCGATGATGATGGCGCAGGCCAGGATGATGACGTTCGGCCCGCGGAAAGCGATGTTCTTCTTGATGGCCGCCGCTGCCGCCGCCCGGTCGATATCGTCTTCCAGGTAGACGATGTGCCGCAGATACTGCTGAAACTTGTTCATAGCGATGGCAAGTTACGAAAAAAAGTAGATTTTTTATACCTTTACACAAGAATCGAACCAACATTGTCACCGTCCTGGCAGAAAAAATGAAGAGAATCGAAGTCGTTGCCGCCGTCATCCGGAAAGGGGACCGGATCTTCGCCACCCAGCGCGGGTATGGCGCGTTCAAGGACTGGTGGGAGTTCCCGGGCGGGAAAGTGGAGCCGGGCGAGACGGCGGAGGAGGCGCTTCTGCGCGAGATCCGCGAAGAACTGGCCACGGAGATCCGCATCGACAAGTTTCTCCATACTGTCGAGTGGGATTATCCCCAGTTCCATCTGACCCTGCATTGCTTCATGGCCTCGCTGCTGCAGGACACGCTCCACCTGAACGAACATGAGGCGGCGCGCTGGCTCGACGCGTCCTCGATCCATTCCGTCCGCTGGCTCCCGGCCGATGAAATGCTCCTTCCGCTGATTGTCGAGGAATTGAAGAAAATTTGACTATCTTTGCGTCCGATTTCGGTGTCCGGTACTTTCTTTCGAAAGTCCGGATGAAAAGGGAATCAGGTGAAAAACCTGAGCAGACACCGCTGCTGTAAGTCCCAACCATGGTTTCGGCATTCGTCAGCCACTGCCCAAAGCGGGAAGGCGCCGGAACGGGGACAAGCCAGAAGACCTGCCGAGTCGGTTGTTTTTGAAGCTTTCGGGTAATAAAAGCTTCCGGAATTGATGCAATTCAGACGTATTTGGATGTCATTGATATCCCTGCTGGGATGCTTTGTGCCGCTCCTCGGACAGGACAGCCTGTCGGTGAGGGGCGCGCTGGACGATACGCTGATGCTGCGCAATGCCACCGTCACGGCCCGGAGCCGGGAGCAGAAGCTACGCGAAGGCGCCTTTGCCGTAGGCGCGCTCAACATCCGCCTGCAGGCCAGTACGCTGCAGTCGCTCACGCAGGCCATCGACAGGACCGCGGGCATCCGCATCCGGGAAGAGGGGGGCGTCGGCAGCGAATTCGACCTGTCGATCAACGGCATGTCGGGCAACTCCATCCGCTATTTCCTCGACGGGATGCCGCTCGACGCCAAGGGCAGCGGCATGACGCTGGCCAACCTGCCCGTGAATATCATCGACCGGGTCGAGATCTACAAGGGCGTGATCCCGGCCAGCTTCGGCAGCGACGCGCTGGGCGGTGCCGTCAATATCATCACCAACCGCCGCAACCGCAACTACCTGGACTTCTCCTACGGCTTCGGCTCGTTCCACACCCACAAGGCTGATTTCAACGCGCAGTATACGGGGAAAAAGACCGGCATCATCCTCAAGCCTGTCATCAGTGCCAGCTATTCGAAGAACAACTACATCATGCGCGACGTCAAGGTGCGCAATGAGGAGCATACGGCCTTTGTCATCAAGGATTTGCCGCGTTTCCACGACGACTACCTCTCGCTCTTCGGACAACTGGAGGCCGGCGTGGCGGACCGCAGCTGGACAGACGCCTTCTTCGTGTCCGCTTCCGTGGCGATGATCGACAAGGACATCCAGACAGGGGCCACCCAGGACCATGTCATCGGCATGGCGGAGCGACATTCCCGGGCCGTCAACGTCTCGGCCCGCTATGAGAAGGCCGATTTCCTGACGGAGGGCCTGCAGCTGCTGGCGACGGTCTCCCAGACCTGGGACCACTCCCAGACCATCGATACCACGTATCGCCGCTACTATTGGGATGGTACCTATATCGACGGCTCGTACAGTGAGATCCGCGGCCGCGGAAAGACCTGGCGGCACTACCATCGCCCGCTGACGGTGGTGCGCGCCAACCTGAACTACCGTTTCGCCGAAGGACACGACCTGGCGCTGAACTACCTGCTCAACCGGGCGGGAAACCGGCAGGAGGATGCCTGGGACACGGAGTTCGAGCCCAGCAGCGACGTGCTGGCCAAGCACATCGTCAGCCTGTCGTACGACCAGTCGCTGCTGGGCGGACGACTGAACAACGCCTTCTTCGTGAAGGACTACATCAACCACCTGACGGTGGGGCAGAACGAGCTGCCGTCTACCACGGGCGCCGACAAGGTGACAGGCTCCAACACGCAGAACTACCTGGGCGGCGGCCTGGGCTCCCGCTACCTCTTCCTGGACGAGCTGGCCGTCAAGGGCTCCTATGAGCACAGCATCCGGCTTCCGGTTTCGCGCGAGGTGCTGGGCAACGGCTCGACGATCTATGCCAACGTGGCACTGAAGCCCGAAATCAGCGAAAATTTCAACCTGGGCCTGTTCGGCACCGCCGACCTGGGCGGCGGCCATTCGCTGTCCTATGAGGTGAACGGCTTCTTCCGGCTGGTGGACAACTATATCCGGGCCACGGTCACGGAGACGGAGAGCATGATGCAGTATGTCAACGTGGACGCCGTACACATCAAGGGCGTGGACGGAGAGATCCGCTACGACTGGGCCGGCAAGCTGCACATCGCCGCCAACGCCAGCTTCGACGACAGCCGCGACATGCGGAAATACACCCAGTCGGGCGACCTGTCGGTGACCTACCGGAACCGGACGCCGAACCGTCCCTGGGCATACGCCAACACGGAAGTATCCTACACGTTCCACCAGGTGGGCCTGCGCGACAGCCGGCTTCGCCTGGGCTTCGACTACCAGTATGTCCATTGGTTCTACCTGACCTGGGAGGCCTACGGTTCTGCGAGTACCAAGTCGAAAGTTCCCACCCAGCACATCACCAATGCCTCGCTGCTTTATTCCTGGCGGGGCGGCCGCTACAACCTGTCGCTGGAGTGCACCAACCTGCTCAATGCACTGGCTTTCGACAACTACAGGCTGCAGAAGCCTGGACGCGCTTTCTTTTTGAAATTCAGACTATTTTTATAATTTACCTCAATTAACACATCATTTAAAAGATATGAAAGAAATGAAAAAAATGCTGGCCATCCTGGCCATTGCGATGGTCTCCATGATGATGCTGGCTATCAGCTGTGAGAAACCCGAACCGGAGCCCGAACCGGAACCGGAGCCGGTGGTGAAGGACTACAATTTCGACCTCTTCGTCTGCGCCGTCAAGCACGGCGGCATGTCGAAGAACAAGAACGGTACGTATGTGCGCAGCGTCCCCGCGCTGACGGCCGACCAGCCGCGCGTGGAATTCACCGGCAAAGGCATCGACATTACGGAAGACTATACACTGGAAAGCATCACCCGCGGCAAGTACTACTACCAGGTGCCGCAGCGCGCTACGGGCGGTTTCGTAAAGTTCCACATCGAGCGTAACGCCGCCGGAGAGGAGCGCATCGTCGAGGATGCGGAAGTTCCGTTCAAGGAGAACGTCTATGCCGCACGCAAATACACGCACGCATGGGTCGGTGACAGCACCACGCTGGTCATCGTAGGTACGGCCGACAAGGCGACCAAGATCATCTGGTCCAAGCTCTCCGAGTCGACCCTGGCCGTCCAGTCCGAAGGCACGCTGGCCATCAGTCTGCCCGAGGGTTTCAACGCCTTTTCCACGTCGGGCCTGCTGACCTATCGCAAGAGCGACAAGAAGCTCTATTACTTCTATCTGGCCAAGCGTGAGGCCGGCCAGTCTGACGCCGCTACGTCCGTGACCTATATCGCCGTCATCGATCCCGCTACGATGCAGGTCGAATCGAACACGGCCGTTCCGTCCAGCGTGATGGAAGAGACGGCCGGCAGCGCCTATGGCGAGCTGATGCAGAGCATGATCATGTATGACGAGGCCGACAACCTGTATGTGGCCGGCATGGTTACGGTGAACGATCAGGAAATGGGCATCCTGCGCCGCATTCCTGTGGGTTCCAAGACTTTCGACGCTTCCTGGAACGGTTTCCCCAATCCGGAAGGCAAGCTGCTGACTGTCCAGTATCTGGGTTACGGCCGTGCCCTCTGCTACTCGCGCGACGAGTCGCTCGGCACGAAGATCGACAGCAAGAGCCACTTCTATTCCATCATCGACCTGGCCAGCGGAACGCGCATGCGCGTGAAATACAACGGCACGGACCTGCAGTACTGCGGCGGCCGTTTCTCGCAGCGCAGCGTGGTCGTCAACGGCAAGGCCTATATCGGTGTCGGCGGTGAAGTGGAAGGCGAGGCCGAGGCGACCTATCCGACCATCTACATCTACGACTGCAAGACCGGCACGGTGGAGAAGGGCGTGGAGCTCTCCAAGGGCTTCTGCTTCGACATCATCCGGGCCATGGAAGTAGAGTAAGCAACAGAATAGATGAAACCGCAACTGCTTATCGGCGCCCTGCATTCGGGCGGTGGCAAGACCACCGTCACGATGGGCCTGCTGCGCGCCTTACAGCGCAAGGGCCTGCAAGTGCAGCCGTTCAAGTGCGGTCCCGATTATATCGACACCCGTTTCCACGCTGTGGCCTCCGGCCGGGATTCCGTTAACCTGGATACCTGGCTCGCTTCCGAAGCGCATGTGAAAGACATCTACGCCCGTTATGGGGCGGAGTCGGATGCTTGCGTGGTGGAAGGTGTGATGGGGCTGTTCGACGGCTTTGACCGGATGGAGGGCAGCAGCGCCGCCATGGCGCTGCTGCTCGACATCCCGGTGCTGCTGGTGGTCAGCGCCCGCAGCACGGCCTATACCGTGGCGGCGCTGCTGCATGGCGTGAAGACCTTCCGTCCGGGCCTCCGCATCGCCGGCGTGGTGTTCAACCAGGTCGCTTCGCGGCGCCATGCCCTGCTGCTGCAGCAGGCCTGTGACGATGCGGACCTGCCTTGTTTCGGCTTCCTGCCCCGGACCGAAGGGCTGGAAGTCCCTTCCCGGCATCTGGGTCTGACCCTCGCGGAAGAACAGCAAATGAACCAGTGGATCGACCGTGCCGCCGACCTGGTGGAGCAGCACCTGAACCTGCAGGCGCTGCTGGATGCCAGCACCACTCCGTTCGCGGCACCCGTACCGGCGCCCGCAGCGGCAACCGGGAAGATGCGGATTGCCGTGGCGCGTGACGACGCGTTCAACTTTACCTACCGGGAAAACCTAGACCGTTTGTCCGCATACGGTACGGTGACGTATTTCAGCCCGCTGGCGGGCGATCCGCTGCCCGAAGCCGACATCGTCTATCTGCCCGGCGGCTATCCCGAGCTCTACGCCCGCGAACTCGCGTCGCGGCGGAGGACCATGGAGCAGTTGCGTGACTATGCCGGGGCCGGGGGACGGATCCTGGCCGAGTGTGGCGGCATGATTTATCTTTCTTCATTTATAGTGTGTGCTGGAGAAGGCTCCTTCCGGATGTGCGGTATTCTGCCATTTACCGCAACGATGGAAGGAGCCCGGCTCCAGTTGGGTTACCGTCGCCTGGTGGATGCGGCGGGACGGGAATGGAGAGGGCACGAATTCCACTATTCCCGGCTGCGGAAACCCGATGCGCTACCCTCGTCGGCGCGGCAGTTCGATGCCCGCGGCGGGGCGGTTTCCACGCCATTGTACCGTTACAAGAACGTCATTGCCGGCTACACCCATCTGTACTGGGGTGAGACGGATTTTTTGTATCTTTGGAATTGAAATGAAACGAATCCTTTCCTTGCTCCTGCTGGCCGTTCTCCTGCTGCCGGCAGTTTCTTGTAAAAAGGAGGCCGCCGGAGGGGCCGGCACCGCCGTTTCCGGGGGCGGCGCGCAGACCGGACTGGTCGAACCCCGCTATGCGGAAGGCTTCCGCGTGCGGTATACCGATGCGGGCTGTCTGCTCGACATCCAGGATCCGCAGCGCGGGGAGCAGGAATCGTTCCATTTCCTGCTGGTTCCGCGGGGTACGGCCCCGGCCCAGGTACCGGCCGGGTATTCCGTGCTGGAAGTTCCGGTGGAGCGGGTGGTCTGCATGACATCCCTGCAGCTGTCGAATTTCATCTGCCTGGATGAACTCGACCGGGTGGCCGGCGTGACGAGCACGCGGCATCTCTTCAATCCGGACATGAAACAGCGGCTCGCCGACGGCCGCACCCGTAAGATCGGCATCGAAGGCAATTTCGACAGTGAGGTGATCCTGGCGCTCGATCCGGACCTGATCCTGATCTCTCCGTTCAAGCGCGGGGGCTACGAAGCGCTGCGCGGGGTGGACATCCCCCTGGTGCCGCACCTGGGCTATCAGGAGGCGACGCCCCTGGGACAGGCCGAGTGGATCAAGTTCGCCGGCTTGCTGACAGGGGAGGAGGAGAAGGCCAATGCGCTCTTTGCCGGGATCGAGCAGCGCTACCTGGCCCTGAAGGCGCTGACGGCCGACGTCAAGGACCGGCCGGTGGTCCTGAGCGGCGAGCTGCACGGCGGCAACTGGTATGTGGGCGGCGGCCGCAGTTTCCTCGCGCAGATCTTCCGTGACGCCGGCGGCGAATACTTCCTGCCGGAAGATACGAATGCGGGCGGCCTGAACCTCGATTTCGAGACGGTCTACAGCCAGACGGCCCAGGCCCGGTACTGGCGCATCGTCAACAGCTACAACGGTGATTTCAGCTACGAGGCGCTCAAAGCCGAAGACGCCCGCTACGCCGACCTCAATGCCTTCCAGAACAAAGGCGTCATCTACTGCAACATGCGGGAGAAACCCTTCTATGAAAGCATGCCGGTCCAGCCCGACGTGGTGCTGGCCGACCTGATCCATATTTTCCATCCGGAACTGCTGCCGGCTGACTACCAGCCCGTCTTTTACGCACTGCTGCCATGAAACGTCCCGTCGCCGTCGGCATGATCCTGCTGGGCGTGGCCATCCTCGTCCTGTTTTTCCTGAACCTGCTGCTGGGCTCGGTATCCGTGCCGGCCGGCCAGGTCTGGAAGGTGCTCTGGGGCGGGGAAGCGGACAATACCATCTGGCAGAACATCATCCTCAAGTCACGTTTCCCGCAGGCCCTGACGGCCCTGGCGGCGGGTGCCGGCCTTTCAGTGGCCGGTCTGCAGATGCAGACGGTCTTCCGCAATCCGCTGGCCGGCCCGTCTGTGCTGGGTGTCAGCTCGGGCGCCAGCCTGGGCGTGGCTTTCGTGGTGCTGCTCTCCGGCCGGCTGGGCGGCGTGGCCTTGAGCCGGCTCGGCTATATGGGTGAATTCGCGATGACGATGGCGGCCATCATCGGTGCGCTGGCCATCATGCTGCTCATTGTCTGGATCGCGCAGAAGGTGCGCGGCAACGTGACGCTGCTGATCATCGGCGTGATGATCGGCTATGTGGCGACGGCCATCATCGGCGTGCTGAAGTTCTTCAGCGCCGAAGAGGATGTGCGGGCCTACGTGGTCTGGGGCCTGGGCAGTTTCGCCCGCGTCTCGGGCGGACAGGTCACGACCTTTGTCGTGATCATGGCCCTCCTGCTGCCGCTTTCGTTCCTGCTGGTCAAGACCCTGAACCTGCTGCTGCTGGGCGACGGCTATGCCCGCAACCTGGGCCTGAACGTGCGCCGGGCGCGGATCTCCGTCATCACCTGCGCCGGTGTGCTGGTGGCCATCGTGACGGCCTATTGCGGACCGATCTCTTTTCTGGGCCTGGCGGTCCCGCATCTGTGCCGGGGCATCTTCCGCACCTCCGACCATCGGGTGCTGATGCCGGCGTCGCTGCTGGCGGGTGCCGCCCTGGCGCTGCTCTGCAACCTGATCGCCCGGATGCCGGGCTTCGAGGGCGCCTTGCCCGTCAATTCCGTCACGGCACTGATCGGCGCGCCCGTGGTGGCCGTGGTGCTCTTTAAACGCAGAAAGGAGGATACGGGCGAATGAAACGTGAAGAGACCATCCGCCTGACAGGCCTCGCCATCGGTTATACGACCCGCCACAGCGTGAAAACCGTGTGCACGGGGATTACCGAAACGATCTTCAGCGGTGAGCTGACCTGCCTGATCGGCGAAAACGGCGCCGGCAAATCGACCTTGCTCCGTACGCTGTCCGGCTTCCTGCCGCCCGTCTCGGGCGAGATCATCCTCCTCGGCAAGCCGCTCCGCAGCTATGGCGAGCGCGAGCTGTCCACGATCATCGGCGTCGTGCTGACCGAAAAGACGAATCTCCAGAACATGACCGTCGAAGAGCTGGTGGGCATGGGACGCAGTCCCTACACGGGTTTCTGGGGGCGGCTCTCCGGGGAAGACCGCCGCAAGGTGGGGGAGTCGCTGGAGATGGTCGGCATCACCGGCCTTCGCGGCCGCATGGTCCAGACCCTGAGTGATGGCGAGCGGCAGAAAGTGATGATCGCCAAAGCGCTGGCGCAGGAAACGCCCGTCATCTTCCTCGACGAGCCCACGGCTTTCCTGGATTACCCGAGTAAGGTGGAGATCCTGCGTCTGCTGGGCCGCCTCTCCCGGGATTTCGGCAAAACCATCTTCCTGTCGACGCACGACCTGGAACTGGCCCTCCGTGTCGCCGACCGGGTCTGGCTGATGTCCAAGCCGGGCCGGCTGCAGACAGGCTCGCCTGAAAACCTTGTCATCGACCCCGAAACTGGACGGTTCAATTTCGAAAGGTAAACCTCAAAGCGTACAAAAGAAACGGGCTGCGGCGGCCAGGATGACCATCAGGATTTCGGCGCCGCGGTTGACGCGGACGGCACGCTGCATGTCGGCGGTCGTCAGCTGCCGGTCGTTTTCTCCGATGTACGGTTTCCATACTTCTTCCCCGAAATAGTCGTGCGGACCGCCGAAGCGGCAGTCGAGGATGGCGGCCAGGGCGGCCTCAGGGTGGCCGGAGTTGGGACTCAGGTGCTTGCCGCCGTTTTCATGGACCCAGGCGATGCGCCGCAGGCGGCCTGATACGAGCAGCATCAGGAAGGCCGTCAGGCGGGCCGGAATCCATCCGGCCGCGTCGTCGAGGCGGGCGGCGAAGCGCCCGAAATCGCGGTATCGTTCGTTGCGGTAGCCGATCATCGAGTCGAGCGTATTGATCATCTTGTAGGCCACCATGCCGGGTACGCCGAGCAGTGCCAGCCAGAAGAGGGGCGCGATGACGCCGTCGTTGAGATTCTCCGCCAGCGTCTCCAGGGCGGCCGTGCGGATTTCCTGGGCGGAGAGACGGGCCGTGTCGCGGCCCACGATGCGGGCCACCTGGGTGCGGCCTTCCTCCAGCGAACGGTCTACGGCGCGGAACACTTCGCGCACTTCGCGAATGAGGGTGGTGCCGGCCAGGCAGCAGAAGATCAGGATGGCTTCGGCGAAACGTTCCAGCCATACGCCGCATCCGCTCTTCTCTCCGAGATTCCGGAGGCCGATGAGCAGGGCCAGGGTGATGCCGAAACTGGCCAATACCAGAAAGAGGCTCAGCAGCGCGCCTTTCCGGCGACGCTTTTCGCCTTTGTTCCAGCGCTTTTCACCGGCTGCAATCAATTTTCCGAAGCCCACGACGGGGTGGGGCAGCCAGGCGGGGTCGCCCAGCAGCAGGTCCAGCAGCCATCCGGCCAGCAAAGAGAAAACGCGGCTCATCGGTGATCCTTCAGATAGTGTTGGACAGCCGCTGCCAGCAGGTCGTTTTCTTCGGGCGTCTGGGTGGCGATGCGGAAATGTCCGGCATCCAGGCCTTCGAAATTGGATGCGTCGCGGATGAGGATGCCTTGCTTTTCAGCCAGCCATTGCTTAAGGTCGGCGGCGCGTCCTTTCTGCAGGTGGCAGAGGAAGAAATGGGTCTGCGTCGGTTCGGCCGTGAGGCCGGGGATGGCGTTGAGTGCCTCGTGAAGTCGTTGTGTCTCAGCGAGCAGGGCCTCCAGGTCGATGGGGCCGGTCTCGGGGTGTTCACACAGGTAAATGCCCGCCTCGACGGCCAGGGCGTTGACGCTCCAGGGCATACGGACGGCGCGTATCTTTTCCAGGAGGGCCGGATTCGCGGTGATGTAGCCGAGGCGCAAGCCGGGCATGGCGTAGCGCTTGGTCATCGAGTGCAGCTGGAGGACATTCGGATACCGCACAGCTTCGGCGGCCGTGAGGAGTTTTGCTTTCGTAAAGAATCCGTAAGACTGGTCGATGACGAAGACGGTCTTCGGATTCTCTTCGATGGCCTTCACCAACTGTTCCTTCGGAATAACACCTCCGGTCGGATTATTCGGATTACAAAGCCACAATACATCATGCCGGACTGGATCCGGCATCTCGCTCCGCTTGGCGGGCTCTTCCTGAGGCGATTTTGGTCTTGCGGTCTCGGAGGGCCTCAACGTGCAAGACGCAAAATCTCCACCAGGCCAACGCAGAGCCCGCACTCCGCTTATAGTAAGCGAACGTAGCGCCGGGTGGTATCCGGCGAGCGAGCATTTTTTCGCGAGCGAGACGGATACCAGAGGCGCGGAGTGAGCGTATAAGCGGCACGCATCCGCATATTCGCTGAAGGTCGGCGCAAGGATCGTCGAATGACGGTCCTGAAACGCGTGGGCGGTCAGATAGATAGCCTCGGTGGCCCCGTTCGTAACGCAGACGGATGAAGCCGGGATGCCCAGTCGTCCGGCCAGGGCCCGCTCGAGGGTGTAGGGCTCCGGCTCGGGATAATGGCTGACAAGGTCGAGCCGCTGGCGCAGATGCTCTTTCAACGGCTCCAGGTCTACATGGCTGTAGACGTTGGAACTGAAGTTCGCCGTTATCGGCCGGTCGAACCGGAAGGCATCGTCACCGTGTCCGTTGATCATCGCTTTCCTTGTAAGATATCGTAAAGCCGGGGCATATCCACATACTTCCGTACGTGTGCGGCCAGGCGGTCGTACTGTTCTTCCTTGAAGGCATGGTAGTCGAACGCTTCCGCAGCCTCCGTAATGCTGGCGCTGTGCGGTGCCAGCAGCCGGTCGATGAAGGCCGGGTTGTCGAGGATGCCGTGGATGTAGGTACCCATGCATTTTTCATCTGCGAGGCAGCCGTCTTCCTGTCCGTCTTCGAGCCGGTTCAGCGGCCTGAACGGACCGCCCTCTGCCGGCAGGGTCCGGCCCATATGGATCTCATAGCCTTCCATCGGATCGCCCGTACCGTCAGCGGGCGTGAAACGCACCTGGCGGGTCACTTTCTCTCCCAGCATCTCGGTGATCATGGGCAGCAGCCCGAGCCCGGGCATGGCTTCGATGTCGCCTTCCACATGCTGCGGATCGCGGATCTGGACGCCCATCATCTGATATCCGCCGCAGATGCCCAGCACCGAGGCCCCTTCGCGGCGGGCACGCAGGATGGCCTGCGCTGCGCCGTTGCGGCGGAGCTCGTAGAGGTCGTCGAGGGTGCTTTTGCTGCCCGGCAGGATGACGATGTCGGCCTTGGCGATTTCATCGACGTTGTTGCTGTAGAACAGATGGACGCGCGGATCGCGCTCCAATGCGTTGAAGTCCGTGAAGTTGCTGATGTGGCGCAGCAGCACCACGGCCACGTTGATCTTGCCCCGCTGCGCCGCGGCGCTCTTGGCGGCCAGCGCCACGGAGTCTTCTTCTTCGATATGGATGTCGTGGTAATAGGGGACGACGCCCAGCACGGGGATGCCGCAGAGATCTTCCAGCATCCGGCGTCCTTCTTCGAAAAGCCGCAGGTCACCCCGGAACTTGTTGATCAGGATGCCTTTGACGTACTTCCGCTCTTCGGGGCGCAGCAGCATGATGGAGCCGTAGACGCTGGCGAATATGCCGCCGCGGTCGATATCGCCCACCAGGAGGATGTCGGCGCCGGCATGCATGGCCATCGGCACGTTGACCAGGTCGCTGTCGCGCAGGTTGATCTCGGCGAGGCTGCCGGCTCCCTCCATGACGATGGGATTGAAGCGGGTGGCCAGCCGGTCGTAGGCGGCGTACACGGCCTCGCGCAGTTCGGCCCGGCCTTCCTTCCGGAAATAGTCGTAGGCATCGCGGTTGCCGATGGGCCTGCCGTTCAACACGACCTGCGAGCTATGGTCGCTCTGGGGCTTGAGCAGCAGCGGATTCATGTCGGTATGGCAGGGGATGCCGGCGGCTTCGGCCTGCACGGCTTGGGCCCGGCCGATCTCCAGGCCTTCCGGCGTGGCGAAGGAATTGAGGGCCATATTCTGGGCCTTGAACGGGGCCGGGTTGTATCCGTCCTGCCGGAAGATGCGGCAGAGGGCTGTGGCCAGGATGCTTTTGCCGACGTCGCTGCCGGTTCCGGCCAGCATGACGGGATGGAGTCGTTCCTTCATAGCTGGTTCTTGTAGGCGAAGGCTTGCCAACGGTCTTCGGGCCAGTCCTGGCGGGCCAGTTCGTGGCGGGCCATCACGAAAAGCAGATCGGAGAGGCGGTTGATGTATTGCAGGATTACTTCGGGGAGGGGGTCGATGCGGTGCAGGGCCCAGAGCCGGCGTTCGGCGCGGCGGCAGATGGCCCGGGCCATCTGTAGTTGGGCGGCGAGGGGAGTGCCGCCGGGGAGAATGAAGTGGCGGCTGGGACCGGCTTCGGCGGTGAGGGCATCCATCATGGCTTCGCAGTCGGTGACGAGGTTCTGCGGCAGTTCGTTCGGATTCTTGTCGCGTTCGGCCGACGGTGTCGCCACCTGGCTCATGACGGTCATCAGGTTCTTCTGTATCGTATGCAGGATTTCGTCAAATAGCGCTCGCTCCGTGGCTCCGGTATCCGTCTCGCTCGCTTTTCGGCTCTGTTTTTCCTCTCGCCCGCTGAATAAAGCTCGCGGCTCCGAAAAACACCCGCCGCAACGCTCGCTCAGCATAGAACGAATGACGCCGATCTGGCAGTTCAGTTCATCGAGATTCCCATTGGCTTCGATGCGGGGATCGTCTTTCGGGACGCGGGTGCCGCCGTGGATGCCTGTCATCCCCTGGTCGCCGGTTCGTGTATAGATGCGATGGGCCATAAATGCAAAGTTAAGAAAAAAACGCTATTCCTTGCCAGCGGCATACGCCTCTTTCTTCTTCATAATGTCCACAGGGGCCTGTTGCAGGGAGCGGTGGATGTGTTCGATGTAGATGTCCTGGATTTCAGGGATTTCGCCAAGGCCTTCCAGACAGCAGCCCACCTGCAGGCCTTCGGCTTCCAGCGCTTGTCTCCAATCGACGGCGATGTCGTTGGCGGCGTGGTCGCCGGCCACGAAGAGCAGTGGCACGAGCGTGATGCGGCGGGCCCTGGCGGCCTTGAGCTGCGCGAGCAGCGTCTCAAAGGTCGGATAACCTTCGAGTGTGGCGACATGGAAGAGGGGATGGCCCTGTGCCCGCAGCATGTAGTCTAACTGGCTGTAGGTGGCCGTGGCGGGGGTATAGGTGCCGTGACCGACCAATACGACGTGGGCTTTCTGCTTCGCGTCCGCTTTGTCTGCATGGCGTGCGGAGAGGATGTCCACCACCCGCTGGCAGTCTGCTACGTCATAGAGCAGGGGAGCGCCGACGCGGATGTCCGTGAAGAAGCCCGCCACGCTGGCTGCGTCGCGGCGCAGCGATTCCATTTCGGCGCCTTCCAGCAGGGTGGTCGTCTGGACGATGACGCGGGTGAAGCCTTCGGCACGCAGGGAGAGCAGCGCCTCGAGCGGGGTATGCTTGTCGAGGCCGCGTGCTTTGAGCCTGCGGATCACGATGCGCGAGGTGTATGCCTCCCGCAGCGTCAGCTCCGGAAAGGCTTCCGCCGCTTTGGCGTTGATGGCGTCGATGGTCCTGGACCGGGTGTCGTCGTAGGTGGTGCCGAAATGCACCAGCAGCAGGGCGGTCTTGTCTTGTGCCTGGAGACTGAGCGAAACGAACAGCAGGAACAGGATCGGCAAGTATTTCTTCAGAGATTGTAAAGCAAGCATTTTTACGGTTTATTGTCGCGTAAATGGCCCCGCAAATGGCAGTCTTGCGGGGCCGGTACACACTATAATGAAAAAAGGAAAAAGCCTCTATATCAAGCGGAGGGTACCGAATCCATAGAGGAAGACATATCCCAGAACCATACTGATGAAACCGACGATCAGGCCGATCTTGGCCATGTCTTTCTGTTGCACCAGGTTCGTGGCGAAGGCCAGGGCGTTCGGCGGCGTCGAGATGGGCAGGACCATGGCGCTGCTGGCAGCGATGGCCACGCCGATCAGCACGATGGCCGTGCCGCCGATGGAAGCGAGCTTGTCGCCCATGGCCGTACAGACGACCGCGAGGATCGGCATGAGCAGGGCTGCCGTCGCCGAGTTCGAGATGAAGTTCGACAGCGCGTAGCAGAGCAGGCCCGACAGAATCAGGATCAGCAGCGGCGAGAACGAATCGAACGGAATGCTCTTGACCACCAGCGAAGCAAGACCCGAGACATTCATCGCATAACCCAGCGCGAAGCCGCCGGCCACCATCCAGATGACCGACCAGTTGATCTCCTCGAGGTCGCGCCGGTCGATGACGCCGGTTGCGCAGAAGACGGCCATCGGCAGCAGGGCCACCGTATAGGTGTTGATGCCGGTTACCGAGTCGAGCAGCCAGAGCAGCACGGTTACGATGAAGGTCACGATGACGATGGTGGTCTTCCGGTCGCGCTTCATCTCCCCTTCGATGACCAGGTCGACGGTCTTCTGGGTGAAGGGGAAGATCTTCTTGATGAGAAGCCAGCTGATGAAGAGCAGCAGGATGACCAGCGGCACCATCATGAGCATCCACTGGCCGAAGCCGATGTTCAGGTTCAGGCCTTCGGGGTCGTTGAGATATTTCAGGGCGATGGTGTTCGGCGGCGTGCCGATCGGCGTGCCGATGCCGCCCAGGTTGGCGGCGACCGGAATGCTGAGGGCCATGGCGATACGGCCCTTGCCATTGGCGGGCAGCTGTTTGAAGACCGGCGCCAGGAAGGTGAGCATCATGGCCGCAGTGGCCGTGTTGCTGATGAACATCGAGAACAGGCCGGTGATGAGCAGGAAGCCCAGCAGCACCATCTCGCTCTTGTTGCCGAACGGCTTGAGCAGGATCTTGGCCAGATGTACGTCCAGGCCGGTCTTGGTGGCCGCGATGGCCAGTACGAAACCGCCCAGGAACAGCATGATCACCGGATCGGCGAAGCACGCCATGATGCCTTTGTAGCTCAGCAGCGTACCCACCTGCGCGGGATCGCAAATCCACTTGATGCCGGAGTCGGAGGCGAAGAACAGCAGCATCGTCATGATGCCGATGGACGTGGCCCAGGACGGCACCGGCTCCAGGATCCACATCAGGGTGGCGAAGGCGAAGACGGCGATGATGCGCTGCTGCACGACGGTCAGGCCTTCGAGGCCGAAGGAGCTGGTCGGCAGCAGGAAAAGCGTGATGGTGACAGCCGCGACCACCAGCAGGCTGGCGGTTCTCCGTTTGATCCGCCGGGCCTGCTGCTTCAGCTCTACGCCCATCTGGTAGATCGATTCTACCAGATTAAAGCCAGTAAAGTTCTTGAACATGGAAGACTATTCCGGATTCTTGGAGTGGTAGTAGTCGAGCGGCTCGCCGTTGATGGCGTCGCGGGTGTGGTTCATCCAGATCTGACGGATGCTCGGCAGTTCGAGCAGGCCTTTCTCGATCATCGTGGAATTGTTGCAGTTGAAGCCGGAGCCCGGGGCGCCGAAGAAAATCTTCCAGCTGCAGTCTTCCACTTCGCCTTCGTCGTTGGCTTCCGCCAGCAGGTCGTCGAAAGTATAGCTCTTGCCTTTGAACTTCTCGGGCAGGTCGTCGCCGGCCATGTCGTTGTGGCCATGGTCGCCGTCGATCGACATGAGCGGGTGCAGGTACACCTTCTTGTCGCCGGTGTTCAGGCCGGCTTCCGCCATGCGCTCATAGACGTGGGGCTTGAAGTTCTCCATCATGTCGACGGTACCCACGAAGTAGTGCGGGTTGATGGCCTGGAGGGCCTCTTCCAGCTGCGTGTAGCGGACATTGGCCTTGTAGGTGTCGTAAGAGTCGGGGTTGCCGTGTCCCATGAAGGCGACGAGGTCGTTGGCGGCCTGGGTCTTGTAGAGGGCGTTCAGCGCGCTGGCGACGGCGTTGACGTCGGCGTCTTCGTCCTGGAGGAGGGGAACGCCGAGCTTCAGGATGACCTTCGACAGATAGTCGTCACTCAAGTCGCCGTTTGCGTTGTTGGCAAAATCCTTGATGTAGTTGATCACGCGCGTATATTCCTCGCCCGGGATCACCTGCAGGGACTGGACCACGATCTCGCTGTACATGACACCCTTCTGGGCGAAGGCGGTGAGCCAGAACGGCGGTGCGTAGTAGTTGCGCACTTCGGCGCCGTCGGCGGCGTTTTCACCGGCTGCTGCACGGTTGATGCAGATCGCGGAAGAGAAGGAGAGGAAGACATCGTAGCCCGGGAAAGCCTTCTGATAGGCATCCACCGTGGTGTCGAACGCGTCGAAGGCCTGCTGCCAGGTCGAACCGAAAGCGACCAGCAGGATGACCTTGTTGTTTTTCTTGTGCGTCTTGACGGTCTCGTTAACGGCACGCTGGTACGCATTGTAGTTGTACTCTTCGTTATTGAACGGGTCGCAAGCCGCGATGGAGAAGGTGAGCGCCGTCAGGATGACGACGGAAATGAATAATTTAATTCTCTTCATATTGCTTGGAATTGTAATTGTTATGGATTGTGGTATTGAATTGATTCTTGACTTTCTTTCCCTGGTTGAAGCGGACGGTCAGGCCGATATACACCGTCGTGCCCGGGGTCGTCGTGCCCAAGTGCAGGCCGTGCGGCGTGCAGTCCACATAGTTGAAGATGTTGTCCACGCCGGCCTCGATGCGCCAGGTCGTCCGGCTGGAATGGCCCAGGTCGTGCCCCGTGGAGATGCGCCAGATCTGGTAGCCCTTGCCGTCGCCGTCGATCTGGTAGTGGCGCTTCGACGACATCCGGCCGTAGAGGCCGGCGTTCAGCCGGTAGTTCGGGGAGAAGCGGTGGTTCCACGTGACGAACAGGTTCCCCTTGTGGTGCGCCGTTCCGTCGATGGTCACTTTCCGCATGCGGTCGTGCTCGGCGTCGTACTGGTTGGCGTCGGTGTCGAGCCAGCTGTAACCCAGGCCGAAAGCCCATTTGCGAAGGCTGTAGCGGACGCTCAGGTCCACGCCGAAGGTGCGGGCGTCGTCCACATTCTGGTATTGCCGGGTCCGGACCGGGTCGTACTGGATGACGTATTCCGCCGGTGCCTCGTAGTTGGGGATCGTCACCAGGGTGATCATGTCCTTCACCCGGTTGTAGTAGCCCGTGAGATTGATGCTCAGGCCGGATAGCGTGTACTCGCCGCCCAGCGAGAAGTAGTTGCTGGTCTGGGGGCGGAGTCCCGTGTTGCCCAGATACAGATAGGTGCCGCTCATCTGCTTGACGTAGCGGTAGTGGAGCTCCTTGGGCGTCGGGGTCTTGAAGCCCTGGCTCCAGGTGGCGCGGATGCGCCAGGGAAGGCCGAGTGCCAGCATCGCGGAAACCTTGGGCGTGAGTTTGACGCCGAACTGTCCGTTCCAGGTGAGGCGGGCGCCGGCGGCCAGCTGCAGACGGTTCCGGCCGAAGTCGTGCTGCCACTCGTCCTGCGCATAGACCGCGGCGGTCCAGTCGCTCACCGTTCCGCCGACCACGCGGGAAGGCGCATTCAGCCAGTCGTAACGGTACTCCAGACCCGTGTTGAGCAGGTTTTCCGCCGGGAGGGAAAAGACGCCCTTGAGGCTGGCCATCGTCCGGCGCTGGTCACTCTGGAGCTCTGTCTGGCCGGGGAGATAGGGGTAGTAGGGATAATAGAGGGTACCCTTGCTTTTCTCGTAGTCTTCCACCAGCGTCGTGGCGGTGAAATAATACATATAGGCGTGCCGGTTCCAGTCGATGTCGAGCGTCACGATGTCCGTGGCGTTGGGCCGCCATTTCGCCCCGGCGGAGGCCGATGCGTTGCGATACTGTAAATCATAGGTATGTACGTCGAACTGGGCGTACTTGCCGATGGGCCGGTAGATGCGTTTGGCATACCAGGTGCCGCCGGCGTAGAACTCCAGCTTGTCGGATAGCGTGAAGCTGAGCTGCTCGCCGACCTGGGCGTTGGTGTGCCGGTTCACGGTCTTGTTCTGGGAATCGGTAATGGGCTTCTGGGTGCCGGCGGTGTGCTCCACGGAGGTGTTCTGCCAGCCGTCGGAGTGTTGGAGCTGGAAGTTGGTCAGCGAGCTGAAACGGCCGTATTTCAGGCCGGCGGCGTTGTGCTGGCGCAGGTCCATATAGGAGCCGAAGCGCGTTCCGTTTTCCAGCAGCAGGCCTTCGTCGCGGTGCTTGCGCGTGATGACGTTGATGACGCCCGCGATGGCGTCGCTGCCATACAGGGCGGAGGATGCGCCCTTGACGATCTCTATCTTCTCGATGTTCTGCGGGTCGATCAGCGAGAGGTCGTTCTCGCCGCCCACGTCGCCGTGGATGCGCTTGCCGTCGATCAGGATGAGGATGTAGCTGTTGCCCAGGCCGCCGAGCTGCATGTGCGATCCCATGTCGTCTTCATTGAAGGAGAACGAGGAGGTCAGGCCGGAAAGAATGTCCTCCAGGGAGCGGCCGGCATAGTTCTGCAGCATTCTGCCGGTGATGACTTCGGTCTGTACGGGCACGTTTTTCAACAGGTGGAGCGTGCCGGTGGCCGTGACCACGGTCTCCGGAATCGTATCCTGCTGATACGATTGCGCTGCCAGCATTTGGACCAGGCACAAGGCCCATCCGATGATCAGAATCCGTACAATCTTCATGTTTCCGCAGCCCGCTTGCTCCTGAACGCGTGCGTGTTTCCGATTCGGGCAGGTCTTCTGGCTTTCCCCGGTCTGCTCCGCCTTCCCGGGCTCCGGCTCCGTTCCTGCCCGGCAGACGGGGGATGGCGGAGCGCCCAGTGGCGTTTTAGGAAGCAGACCCTTATCGGGGATCACAGCTGCAGGTACAGCCCCGGTTTCGCACCGGGTTCCCTTGCATCGGCACAGGCCGATTACCTGAATCGGGCGCAAATATAGGGAATATTTTTGTAATTTTGTAACATGATGAACAAAGCCAGAATTATCGTGGCCGGCATCGGACCGGGGAGTGCGGGCGACATGACGCCGGCGGTGCTGGATGCCGTACGCCGCTCCGATGTGGTCATCGGCTACAAATATTATTTGCAATTCATTGAACCGTACGTGAAGCCGGGTGCCGCCTGCATCGACACTGGGATGAAGAAGGAGCGCGAACGGGCCGAGGAGGCGTTTGCACAGGCGGAGCAGGGCAGGACGGTGTGCGTGGTGAGTTCCGGCGACGCCGGCATTTATGGCATGGCGCCGCTCATCTGGGAGATGAGACGCGAGCGGGGGAGTGACGTCGAGATCGAGGTCCTGCCGGGCATCAGCGCCTTCCAGAAGGCCGCTTCGCTGCTCGGGGCCCCCATCGGCCACGACCTCTGCATCCTTTCGCTGTCCGACCTGATGACGCCCTGGGAAAAGATCGAACGCCGCATCCGCGCCGCCGCCGTGGCCGATTTCGTCACGGCGGTCTACAACCCGAAGAGCAACGGCCGCTATTGGCAGCTGTACCGTCTGCAGGAGATCTTCCTGCAGCACCGCGACCCTTCCACGCCGGTGGGTTTCGTGCGCCAGGCGGGTAGGGAAGAACAGGAAGTGACGCTCACTACGCTGGAAGCATTTGATCCGGAGCAGGTGGACATGTTCACCGTGGTCATCATCGGCAATTCCCAGTCATATACCTTTGAGGGTAAGTTTATTACGCCCCGCGGCTATTACCGGGAGGAGCCTGACGGGGCGGCGAAGGGCATCGGCCAGGAGATCATGATCGAGAGCTTCCGGACGATTGAGAAGGAACTGCGCCATCCCGATATCCCGCTCGGCCGGAAGTGGCCCTTGCTGCACGCGATCCACACCACGGCGGACTTCGACATGGAAAACATCCTGCACGTCGACGACGGTGCCGTGGAGACGCTCTACGCCGCTTTTGCGGAGGGGCGCATCAAGACCATCGTGACCGACGTGACAATGGTGGCGGCGGGCATCCGCAAGGGCGCCCTGCAGCGCCTGGGGGTCGAGGTCAAGTGCTATCTCGGTGATCCGCGCACGGCTGCGCTGGCGGAAGAAAAGGGGATTACCCGCACCCAGGCCGGCATCCGGCTGGCCGTGGAGGAGCACCCCGACGCGCTCTATGCTTTCGGCAACGCGCCCACCGCGCTGATGGAACTCTGCGCGCTCATCCGCCAGAAAAAGGCTCGCCCCGCAGGCATTGTCGCGGCACCGGTCGGCTTTGTTCATGTGCGTGAAAGCAAGCACATGGTCAAGCCTTTCCGGGAAATACCTAAACTGATTGTTGAGGGTAGGAAAGGTGGCAGCAACCTCGCCGCGACCCTCGTCAATTCCATCCTCTGCTTCAACGATGCGGAGGCGCTCAGACCCGGCCGCGATGTCTAGGCAACGCTTCATCGTCATCGGAATGACCGACGACCGATCGGTCTGGTTCCCGCCCGAGGTGCGGGATGCCATCGCGGCAGGCCGCATCTTTTCCGGCGGCCGGCGCCACCACGAAATCGTGGCGTCGCTGCTGCCGGAAGGTGCGCAGTGGATCGACATCACAGTGCCGCTGGAAGCCGTGTTCGCGCAATACGCCGGCCATCCGGAAGTGGTGGTTTTCGCCTCGGGCGACCCGCTCTTCTTCGGCTTCGCCAATACGCTGCGCCGGGAGCTGCCCGATGCGGAAATCGTGGTTTTTCCGTCGTTCAACTCGCTCCAGCTGCTGGCGCACCGGATGCAGCTGCCGTACGCGGACATGCGCACGGTTTCCCTGACCGGCCGGCCCTGGGATGCTTTCGACGAGGCCCTGATCCGGGGCGAGCGCCTCATCGGCGTCCTGACCGACCGCCAGAAAACGCCCGCGATGATCGCCCGGCGCATGCTTGATTATGGCTATGACAACTACCGGATGACCATCGGAGAGTGCCTGGGCAACCGGGAGGCGGAGCAGGTCCGTGCCCTGTCCCTGGCCGAAGCGGTGGAAGCCGCCTGCGCTTTTCCCAATTGCCTCATCTTGGAAAGGACGGCCGTCCGGCCGCATCCCTTCGGACTCCCCGAGCAGGACTTCGCTCTGCTCGACGGCCGGGTGAACATGATCACCAAGATGCCCGTCCGGCTGCTGGCCCTCAGTCAGTTGGACCTGTCCCGCCGCACTTCCTTCTGGGACATCGGCTTCTGCACCGGCTCCGTATCGATCGAAGCGCGGCTGCAGTTCCCGCAGCTGAAGGTAACTTCCTTTGAAATCCGCGAAGCCGGCCGGGCCCTGATGGACGAGAATGCCCGCAAGTTCGGCGCTCCCGGCATCGATGTTCATATCGGCGATTTCCTCGCGGCCGACCTGTCCGCGCTGCCCGCGCCCGACGCCGTCTTCATCGGCGGCCATGGCGGCCGCCTGGCGGATATCGTGCGCCGCATCGACACTGTCCTCCTTCCCGGTGGCCGCATCGTCTTCAATGCCGTCAGCGACCAGAGCCAGGCTCTTTTCCGCTCGTCCGTCGCCGCCGTCGGCCGCCGCCTCACCGGCGAAATGCACGTCTCGATAGACGCGTTCAATCCCATCACCATATTAACGGCAGAATGAGCAAGACAGTCATCATTGTAGTTTCTGAATCGTCATTACCCTTAGCGCGGAGTATAGCGGGTGATATTTCCTCGCGCGAGCATTTTTCTGCGAGCGAGCGGAAATATCAGAGCGAAACGGAGCGCGGGCATTTTTCTGCGAGCGAGAGGGAACGCGATATGCCAGCGCCGCAGAGCGTTGTCATTTATACGAAGAAAGAGATCGGAAGTTATAGCAAGTTCTTGAAAGACAACTGGCAGGAACTCGACGCCGTCATCTTCATCGGCGCCCTCGGCATCTGCACGCGCAGCATCGCCCCGGCCCTGAAAAACAAATATGACGATCCCGCCGTCGTCTGCATCGACAGCACCGGCCGCTACGTCATCCCCGTCGTCTCCGGCCACATCGGCGGCGCCAACGACCTGGCCCGCCAAATTGCCGGCCACATCGGCGCCCAGGCCATTGTGACGACGCAGAGCGACAACGAAGGCCTCTGGGCCCTTGACACCCTCGGACGAAGCTACGGCTGGCAGACGGAAGCCACGCCATCCCAGATGAACCGCGCCATCTTCGCCTTTGTCGAAAAGAAGCCGACCGCCCTCCTCCTGGAGGTCCGCGACGCCGGCACCGCCTTTCTGGAACGCACCAAACCCGAGCACGTGCAGCTCTGCTACCGGTGCGAAGACCTGGATCCCAAGGATTTTGATCTGCTGATCGCCGTCACGCCCCGCTGCCTGCCGGAGATTCCCGGCGACAAGCCCGTCCTGGCTTTCCACCCGCCCGTACTCCATCTGGGCTTCGGCTGCCGGAAGCAATGCGACCCTGCCGGCATCCCCGCGTATATCGAGGCGCAGCTCCGCGAAGCGGGGTGGTCACCGCTGTCCGTTGCGACGGTCGGCACCATCGAGCTGAAGAAAGACGAGCCCCTGCTGCAGGCCCTGCTGGCCCGCTGGCCGCAGGCGCACGCCGCCGTCTATCCGGCCGGGACCCTGGCCGCCGTCGACGTGCCGAATCCTTCCGAAAAGGCCCTGGAAGCCACCGGCAGCGCCGGTGTGGCCGAGGCGGCGGCGCTGGAGAGCGCGCAGGGCGGGCCGCTGCTGATGGAGAAGCAGAAGGGACGTCTTACGGAGGGCAATGATTTCACTTTCGCCCTGGCCCGCGACGCCGCTTCGCTTCGCACCGGCCATATCGAAATCGTCGGGGCGGGTCCGGGCGATCCGGAGCTCGTATCGGTGCGCGGCAAGCGTTTCCTCGAGCAGGCCGACCTCATCCTCTACGCCGGCAGTCTCGTGCCGGTCGAACTGACGCACTATGCCAAGCCCGGCTGTACGGTGCGCAGCTCCGCGTCGATGGACCTGGAAGAACAGTTCGCCCTGATGAAGGCGTTCTACGACAAGGGTTTGCTCGTGGTTCGGCTTCATACCGGCGACCCCTGCATCTACGGCGCTATCCAGGAGCAGATGGCCTTTTTCGACCGCTACGGCATGCACTACCACATCACGCCCGGTATCTCGGCCTTCCAGGCCGCTGCGGCGGCGCTCCGTTCGCAGTTCACGATTCCGGAGAAGGTGCAGACCATCATCCTCACGCGCGGGGAGGGTCGTACCCCCATGCCCGAGCGGGAGCAACTCCACAAGCTCGCGCAGTCGCAGAGCACGATGTGCATCTATCTGAGTGCCGCCATCGTGGAAGAGGTGCAGGCGGAGCTTCTGCAGGCCTATCCGCCCGAGACGCCGGTTGCCGCCTGCTACAAGCTTACCTGGAAAGAGGAGCGCATCTATCGCGGAGCGCTGAAAGATCTGGCGAAAATCGTCCGGGACAACAATCTGACACTCACGACCTTGCTGGTTGTCGGTGAAGCCATCGGCAACCGGGAGGGCCTCTCGCGGCTTTATGCCCACGAATTCAAACACCTCTTCCGAAAGTGATCCTGATACTCGGCGGTACGACGGAGGGCCGGCTCGCAGTCCGGTTGGCCGATGCGGCGGGATCGCCGTACTGGTACTCCACGCGCGGCGAGCTGCAGCAGATAGACTGCAAGCACGGCACGCACATCACCGGCGCGCTGGACGAGGCTGCGATGGCGGCGTTCTGCCAGGCGCAGGACATCCGGCTGCTGGTCGATGCGGCGCATCCGTTCGCGTCGGAGCTGCACCGGACCGTGGCGGCCGTCGCCGAGTCGCTCGATCTGCCGGTCGTGCGCGTGGAACGTAGGTATCCGGAGGAGGATCCGGGTATTCACTGGTGTGATGATTATACAGAGGCCATCCGGCGGCTGGAAGCCGACGGCATCACGCGCCTGCTGGCGCTCACGGGCGTGCAGACCATCGCAAAGTTGCGGCCGTATTGGGAACGGCATGACTGCTGGTTCCGCATCCTGCACCGCGATGAGTCGCTGGAAAAGGCGGCGCAGCAGGGTTTTCCGGCTGACAGGCTGGTCTATTACGAAGAGGATGACGAGGCGGCGCTCATCGCGCGCCTGCGGCCGCAAGCCATCCTGACGAAAGAAAGTGGCGAATCGGGCGGCTTCCCGCAGAAGTTGGAGGCGGCGCAGGCCGCCGGCATTCCGCTGTATGCCGTCCGCCGGCCGGCGCTGCCCGCGGGCTTCGCAGTGGTCACGGGCGAGCATGGCCTGCGGAAGGCCATCGAGCGGCTGGTGCCGGGCTTCTTCCCGCTGCGCAGCGGCTTCACCACGGGCGCCTGCGCCACGGCTGCCGCAAAGGCCGCGTTGCTGGCCTTGTTGGGCCACGAAGTGGGGGAGACGGTCGATATTTTGTTTCCGGATGGCGAAACCCTTTCGCTTCCTGTCGAATTGCTGAATCCCCGCAAAGGAGATTCTGCAACGGCCATCGTCGTCAAGGATGCCGGTGACGACCCGGATGTGACGAACGGCCGGCAGATCGTGGCCACCGTCGCTTTCAGCGACGAACCGGGGATTCATTTCCTGCAGGGAGAAGGCGTCGGCCGCGTGACCCTGCCCGGACTCGGCATTCCGGTCGGCGGACCGGCCATCAACCGCGTACCGCGGCAGATGATGGAGCAGAACCTGTCGGCGCTGTACGACGGCGGCCTGGACGTGACGATCTCCGTGCCCGGCGGCCGCGAGCTGGCGCAGCATACCTTCAATCCCAGGCTGGGCGTCGTCGACGGCATTTCCATCATCGGCACCTCGGGCATCGTCCGGCCTTTCTCGAATGAGGCTTTCGTCGAGGCCATCCGGCGCGAAGTCGAAGTGGCCGTGGCTGTCGGTTCACCTATGCTGGTCATCAATTCGGGGGCGAAGAGCGAGGCCTTTCTCAAGGCGCGCTTCCCGGATCTGCCGCCGCAGGCCTTCGTTCATTACGGCAATTTCATCGGTGAAACCCTGAAGATCGCCGCCGACCTCCGGCTGCCGAAGGTGGTGATGGGCATCATGCTCGGCAAGGCGGTCAAGCTGGCCGAAGGTCATCTCGACACGCACAGCCGGAGCGTGGTGATGAACAAGGAATTTCTGAAAGGAGTCGCCGCCGAAGCGGGCTGCTCGCCGGCCGCCGCCGAAGCCATCGACCGCCTGACGCTGGCGCGTGAACTCTGGAAGGGTCTCGGCGATGCGGACGCCCGCCGCTTCTTCTCCGCCATCCTCGACCGCTGCTACGCTGCCTGCGCCCCGGTCTATCCCATGCCGGTTCGCTCCGCGGCTCCGGTTTCCGTCTCACTCGCAGAAAAATGCTCGCTCGCCGAAAACGCGCTCGCCGCTTCGCTCACCATTCTGCTGCTCGACGAAGACGGCAATGTTTTCGAATCATTGCCTTGCTGATACCTTATCGCGGATCTACCGCCAGTTCTCTTTACTAGGAGATTTGCATTTATTACAAGAATCCTTATCTTTGTCCCGGCTATGAAAGGGATTCTGCATAACCGATACTTCAGGAGCGGGATGATGATGCTCTGCATCTTCGTCTTTCTTTTCGGCTATGTCAATTCCTCGATGTTCCTGCACAGTCACCGGGTGCATGGTACGGTGGTGCTGCATTCCCATATCAGCGGAAAAGCCCACCGGAGCGACCACTCGGCCGGAGGCCATACGGCCGCCCAGTTCCTGTTGCTGAACATCGTCAATCATGCGGCTTATACGGAGGAAGCCTTCGAAGTCTTCGAACTGGAGCCCTTCTGCCCGCTGGAAGCGGTCATGGCAGTTTTGCCCGCTTCTGCGGTCACCGTCGCCGAATGGCTTCACCCTTCTCTCCGCGCTCCTCCTGTGCTTGATTGATCCTCTGCATTTTTCTTTTTTCCACTCCAGACCAACGTTTGGGGCGGCGCACTATCATCTTATTATCAATCAAGCAATCAAAACATGAAACATATTTATTTTATTCTGCCTTTATTGGCAGTTGCGCTCATAGTGCAGTCCGCGCATGCACAGAGCAGGTTGACGGATGCTAATATCTACGGACACGTTCTCGATGCGCATACGCGCGATCACCTGGGTTTCGCTTCGGTCGTACTGAAAGACCTGGGTATCGGCACACAGACGGATTCCACCGGCCACTTCTTTCTCTCCAACCTGCCCGAGGGCCGTCATACCATAGAAGTGTCATTCATGGGCTATCGTACTCGTTCAGCTACGATTAACATTGAGATGGGGCAGACGCTGGAGTACAACTTCCATCTCGTCCCCGAAACGAATTTACTCGACCAGTTGGTTGTCACGGGCAGCCGATACTCGACCAAGCGCCGGGAGACTGGCCAGCTGGTCAACGTCGTGCCACCCAGATTGTTCGAGCAGACCGTCGCCGTGAATCCCGCTGGCGTCCTCGACTTTCAGCCAGGCCTCCGCGTGGAATACGACTGCAGCAACTGCGGTTTCTCACAGTTGCGCATCAATGGCTTGTCAGGCCAGTATACGCAAGTGCTGCTCGACAGCCGTCCGGTGTTCAGTTCCCTTTCCATGGTCTATGGGCTGGAACAGATGCCGGCATCGATGATTGAGCGCATCGAGGTCGTCCGGGGAGGTGGATCTGCGCTGTTCGGCGCCAATGCTATCGGCGGCACTGTGAACATCATCACCAAGGAGCCGGTTGCCCCGAGCCTCAGTTTTAGCAACCAGTCCGGCGTTCTCGGCGGACAGTCGTTTGAGCACAACACGGCCCTGAATGCGTCTCTGCTGAGCGAAGACCGGCGGGCCGGTGCTTATCTTTTCACGATGGTGCGCGGACGCGGAGCCTACGACCGCAATGGGGACGGCTTCTCGGAACTTCCCAGACTGCGGAGCGAGACCGTCGGCATGCGCAGTTACTATAAGTTCTCTCCGGCGGCGAAACTAACGGCCGAGTATCATCATATCCATGAATACCGGCGTGGCGGCGACTCGTTGGCCCTTCCCCCTCAGTTCTGCCTGATCGCCGAACAGGCGGAGCACTACATCGACGGCGGCAGCCTTTCATTCGATTTCGCCCGCGGATACAATTCTATCAGTGTGTATGGCTCAGCGCAGCACATCGGCCGCAGTTCCTACTACGGTACCAATCGCAATCCGGATGCCTTCGGCCGGACAAAAGACTTGACGATCAACGCAGGCGCGCAGTATGTCCGTCATTTCGAGCGCTTCCTCTTCATGCCCTCTAACTTGATGGCCGGTTTTGATTATACGTTCAATCGACTGGATGACCGGATGACGGGCTATCATCGTCATTTGCAGCAAACCACGCATATTGCAGGTATATTCCTCCAGAATGAATGGAGCAATGCGCATTTCGGCCTGCTGGCTGGCCTCAGGCTGGACAAGCACAATCTTCTTTCGCTCCCGATCCTCTCGCCCCGGCTCATCGTGCGCTATGCTCCCGATGCTCACTGGACGTTGCGGGCTGGCTATGCGCGAGGCTTCCGCGCTCCGCAGGCTTACGATGAAGACCTCCATGTGGCAGCGGTCGGAGGGGAGGTCTCCATCATCGACTTGGATGACAACCTGCTCCCTGAACATTCCGATGCCTTCACGCTCTCCGTCGATTATTGGCGGCAAAGCGGAGAATGGCGTTTTGACGCTATGTTGGAAGGCTTCTTCACCAATCTCAGACATGTGTTCGTTCTGGAAAACGCAGGTTATGATGCGCAGGGGAACCTTCACTTGCTGCGGACCAACGCCTCCGGAGCTTATGTCGCCGGTGCGAATGCAGAATTGCGGGCAGCCTTCAATTCCAGCCTGGAACTGCAGGCCGGCGCTACCATCCAGCGCAGCCGGTACAAAGAGCCCTTTGCGTGGAGCCCCAAGGTGACACCTCAGCAGAAAATGTTTCGTTCGCCGGGCTGGTATGGTTACGCCACGGCGACCTGGGACTTTGCAAAGCATTTTCAGGCGTCGTTCAATGGCACCTTTACAGGGCCGATGCTGATCGAACATTATGCTGGATGGATCTTGGAGGACGAGGAAGTGATGACGCCTGCGTTTTTCGACGGATCAGTCCGTATCGCCTGGCATTTCCATCCAACCTCCTTCCTGAAATGTGAGTTGTCTCTTTCATGCAAGAATTTACTGGACAGTTTCCAGAAAGATATCGACAGCGGGATGCTGAAAGATTCGGGCTACATGTACGGACCGGCCCAACCACGGACCTGGCTCTTCGGCGTCAAGTTCAACTTTTGACGGGAAAAGGCGGGAGCAAGAGGCCTAGAGGCTGATGCGGATGAGGCCGCCGAAGGGCGGGAGGGAGGAGAAGGCCTCTTCGGGCGTGACCAGGCCGGCATAGACCTGGGCGGCGACCAGCACGCCGCCGTGCGCGAAGATGACCACGCGCCGCCAGGCCTGCTGCCGCAGTTCGTCGAGGAAACGGCTCACGCGCTCACACTGTTGCATGAACGATTCGCCGCCGGTGACCTGCGTGTGGATGTGGTCGGAAAACCACGCCTGGAGATGCGGGTCGATGATGTCGTCGAAGACTTTCATCTCCCATTCGCCGAAATTGATTTCCATCAGGCGCGCGTCGCGCTGGGCGTCGGCATAGCCGCAATAGGCGGCCAGCCGCGTGCAGCGCGACAGGGGGCTGGTGTAGGCGTAGTCGACGGGGCCGCAGGCGTCCAGCGCGGCCTTCGCGACGGCGGCTTCCTCCTCGAAGGTCTCTTTCAACGGCACGTCGCTCTGCCCGTAGCATGTGCCTGTCGGCACATCGGGCGTGGTATGGCGGATCAGGATGACTTCCATTTTTGTCAGCACCAGTGGGGATAAGCGGCCAGGAAGGCCAGGTAGAGCGAGAGTTCGCAGAGAAGGAAGGTGGCGCCGCAGCAGTCGCCGGTGTAGCCTTGGATCTTGCGCTTCATCACCAGGCGGAGCAGCCACATGAGCAGCATCGGGACGATCATCAGCAGGAGGAACTGCCGGGGCAGCCAGCCCAGCGCAAAAACGCAGATGAAACTCGGCGCCAGGCCGCCGAAGAAGCAGAGCAGCAACTCGGGCAGCGTCATCCGCGCATAGACCGTCTTGTTCTTGGCCTCTTCCTCGCTGCGCGCGTAGGGGAGGAAATTGATGAGCTGGGCGGCGCAGCACTTGGCCCAGCAGTCGCAGCAGACGAGCAGGATGCAGAGCGTGTCGCGGGAGATGGTGGACGGCATCGTCAGCATCAGCGCAACATAGATGATCAGGCCGATGACGCCGAAGGTGCCGATATGCGAGTCCTTCATGATGGCCAGGGTCTTCTCGCGGGACGTGCCGCCACCGAAGCCGTCGATGAAATCGGCCAGGCCGTCTTCGTGCAGGCAGCCGGTGAGCACGATCCGGACCAGCAGCGCCAGGATCCAGGCGACGGTCAGGGGGAAGATGTGGCTGCTGAGCCAGAGGGTAAGGGCCATCAGGCCGCCCGAGAGCCAGCCCACGAGGGGCCAGCGCGGCACGACGCGCTTGAAATCCTCGGCGGGCACGTCGATCAGCCGCCAGAAAGGCAGCCGTGTGAAAAAGATCAAGGTGGCCAGTAAGATGAGCATATCGGTTACAAATTTAGTGATTATTCGCTATCTTTGTATGCAATGAAGCGCGTCATTTTGATTACCGGTGGCTCCCGTTCGGGGAAAAGCAGCTACGCCGAGCAGTTGGCGTTGTCGCTGTCAGATTCTCCGGTCTATCTGGCCACGGCCCGCATCTGGGACGAAGAGTTCCGGGAACGGGTGCGCCGCCATCAGGAACGCCGCGGGCCCCAGTGGACCAACCTCGAGGAAGAAAAGTACCTGAGCCGTCATGTTGACCTGGCAGGCCGCGTCGTCGTCGTGGACTGCCTCACGCTCTGGTGCACCAATTTCTTCTTCGACAGCCAGAGCGACGTGGACGCCTCGCTCGCGGCGCTCAAGGCCGAATTCGACCGCTTCACCGGCCAGGATGCCACCTTCCTCTTCGTCACCAACGAAATCGGAATGGGCGGCACGTCCGACAATGTCCTCCAGCGCCGCTTTACCGACCTGCAGGGCTGGATGAACCAGTATGTCGCATCGCAGGCGGATGAAGTGCTGCTGATGGTCAGCGGCATTCCCGTCAAAATCAAAGGATAACATGAACTTTTCCATCACGCCTCCGGACCCGAAACTTCGTCCTGCCCTGCAGGCGAAGATCGACCTGCTGACCAAGCCCAAAGGCTCGCTCGGCATGCTGGAGGACCTGGCGCTGCAGGTCGGATTGATCCAGCAGACCCTCACGCCGCAGCTCCGCCATCCGCAGAACATCGTTTTTGCAGCGGACCACGGCATCGTGGAGGAAGGCGTCAGTGTCGCGCCGAAGGAGGTGACCTGGCAGCAGGTACTCCACTTCACGCATCCGCAGGGTACGGGCGGGGTCAATTTCCTCTGCCGTCAGCACGGCTTTGCGCTCAAGGTGGTCGACGCCGGGGTGGACCATAGCTTTCCGAAAGACCGCGGCATCATCGACCTGAAGGTCCGCCGCGGCACGAGCAATTTCCTGCACGGCCCGGCGATGACCGAAGCGGAGATGGAACAGTGCCTGGCCGGGGGCGCCCGGGTGGTCCGCCAATGTGCCGAAGAAGGAAGCAACGTGCTGAGCTTCGGGGAGATGGGCATCGGAAACACCTCTGCATCCTCGCTGTGGATGCACTATTTCACCGGCATTCCGCTCTCGGAGTGCGTAGGCGCGGGGAGTGGGCTCGACATCAAGGGAATCCTGCACAAGTTCGACGTACTTTCCCGTGCCAAAGATAACTACCGGGGCGACGGATCGCCGCGCGACCTCATCCGCTGGTTCGGCGGTTTCGAGATGGTGATGGCCGTCGGCGCCATGCTTCAGGCGGCCGAACGGAAGATGGTCATTCTGGTCGACGGCTTCATCATGACCAGCTGCATGCTGGCTGCATCGAAACTCTGCCCCGCGGTGCTGGACTATGCCGTGTTCGGCCATTGCGGCGACGAATCCGGCCACCGCAAGCTTCTCGATGCCTTGGGTGCCAAGCCCCTGCTGAGCCTGGGCCTGCGCCTGGGCGAGGGAACCGGCGCCATCTGCGCCTATCCGATCCTGGATTCCGCGATCCGGATGATCAACGAGATGGATACGTTCAGTGAAGCCGCCATCACCTTGTATTTTTAAGCGATGAACCTGCTTGTCTCCATCCTCCTTGTGCTGGCGCTGGTAGGCGTGCTGATCTATATCATCGCCGAAAACCAGCAACCGACCCAGACCCTGGTGTGGGTGGTGGTGATCGTTTTCCTGCCGGTCATCGGGCTGATCCTCTATTTCCTGGTGGGGCATCGTCCGCTGCGGAAGAGCCTGCTGCCGCCCGCTGAAAGGAAAGCCCTGTGGCAGCTGGTGCGGGACTCGCAGGCGCCGCACAAAACCGTCGCGCCCGCGCCCTTCGCCAAGCTCGACAGACTGCAGCGGCAACTCGGGCAGGGGGAGCCGCTGGGCGGCAATGCCCTCCGGACCTACACGAAGTTCGATGCCATGATCGACGACCTGGTCGCCGACATGGAGCAGGCCCGTGACCACATCCATTTCCAGTTCTTCAAGTTCGAGAACGACGCAGTGGGCCGCCGCATGGCGGAACTGCTCATCCGCAAGGCCCGCGAAGGCGTGCGCGTCCGGGTCCAGTACGACGACCTGGCCAATATCTTCCGCAGGAAGTTCTACCGGCAGCTCAAGGGCGCCGGCATCGAGGTCAAGCCTTTCCTGGCGGTCAATTTTCCCTTTATTTCACCCGATACGAACTTCCGCAACCACCGCAAGATCGTCGTGGTCGACGGACGGGTGGGCTATGCGGGCGGCATGAACATCGCCGAGCGCTACGGCAAAGGGCTGGATTGGGGGCCGTGGCGCGATACGCACCTGCGCATCGAAGGACCGGCCGTGGCAGAACTCCAGCTTTCTTTCCTGGCAGACTGGCGCTTCTCTTCCGGCGAACTGCTAGCCGAGACGCGCTATTTTCCGTCCTGCGAGGCGGCGGGGGAGACGCCTGTCCAGATCGTGACCACCGATCCGCTGGGACCCTGGCATGCCGCCATGCAGGGCCTGATCCAGCTGCTGGGCACGGCGCGCGACTATGTGTATCTGCAGACACCGTATTTCGTGCCTACGTCCACGATGATGCTGGCCCTCAAGAATGCCGCTCTGTCCGGGCTTGACGTGCGGGTGATGATGCCCGAGCGCAGCGACGGCACGTTGACCAACCTGGCTTCCCGGTCTTATGTCAAGGAAGCGCTCTCCGCCGGCGTGAAGATTTATTTCTACCAGGGAGGCTTCCTCCACGCCAAGACCATCGTCTGCGACGACTGTTTCGCATCGGTCGGCTCCACCAACCTGGACGTGCGCAGTTTTACCCTCGATTTCGAAATCGACGCTTATTGCTACGACCCGGCCTTCGCCGCACAGCAGAAGGCCATCTTCGAGCGCGACATGGCGCAGTCGGTCGCAATCAATCTCGAAGCCTGGATGGCGCGTCCCCGCTGGGAAAAGCTCAAGGAGTCGCTGGCGCGGCTTTTCTCGCCTTTGCTGTAAACGAGTAAATGCTCCGCTTCGCTCTGGTGTCCGTCTCGCTCCCGAAAAAAGGTCGCTACGCCGGACACCACCCGCTCAGCTACGCATTTACTCGCTTGCGACGCCTATCGGCGTTTCAGCGTGGCGAGGTTCAGTACCAGATAATAAGTCAGGATCAGGAAGATGCAGAGGCTCACGGTAACATGCCAGGGACCTTTGATCTCGCGGATGACGCACGCGATGATAATCACGACGCTGCCGACGATGAAGGCCTTGAGCTGGCCCGTCATCTTCTTGAGCGAGAACATGGGCAGCTCGCACACCAGCAGGAACGAGAACACGGCCGTCAGCACGGGAATGAACCAGACCGTGCCCATGAGCGTGTGCAGGAAGCCGTCGGTATAGAAGGAATAGACAGCCAGGGGCGTGAGCAGCAGGGCGCAGCCCGAAGTGGCGAGTCCCAGGAAGCTGGTGCTCTGACGGGTGTCGATGTTGAATTTGGCGAGCCGCAGCGCCGAGGCGGCGGTAAGCACGAAGGGAAACCAGCGCAGGAAGGGAACATCCGGCTGGGCGATGCCGTACCAGGAAAAAAGGCAGACGGCGGGGCAGAGGCCGAAACTCACCAGGTCGGCCAGGGAGTCGAGCTCTTTGCCGATCGCGGAGTAGGCGTGCAGCGCCCGGGCCGCGAAGCCGTCGAAAAAGTCGAAGAATTCGGAAACCATCAGGGTAACGAGCACGGCCTGGAAGTTGCCCCGCATGGCAAAAACAACCCCTGTGCAACCCGAAAGGAGGTTGCACAGGGTCATCAGGTTGGGAATGTGTTTTTTCATCAGAGGCCCAGCTTCTTGCGGATGTCCTTCGGAATGGCGTCCCGGTGGACCATGATGCTGACGGTGCGCATCTGGAGGTAGGCCTTCGACATGAAGAGATAACCCTTCAGCTCGGTGTTGCGGCCTTCGCCCCAGGAGTTCTTGGTCTTGTAGAACTTGCCGCCGTTCTGGTCTTTGTACAAGCCGGTCAGGTGCATCAGGTGGTCGTCGACGGTGCGGAAGGTCTCGAAGTCCTTCTGGCGCATCTCCTGGGTCACCTCGCGGTCTGGATAGACCTTCTCGAGCTTGACGGCCTCGGCGAAGTCTTCCGGATTCGGGCAGATGGCGATGCCGCGGTTGTGGTTGAATTCACCGGCGGTCAGGTCGCCGTCCCAGGCCACGGTGTAGCCGTTGGTCAGGGCGTTGTCGATGATGGCCATCATGTCGTCGAGCGGCACGTTCCACAGGCGGGCATGGTCCCAGTTGTCGGGAATCTCGAGGGGAACCTGCTCGTAGAAAGGATGGTGGCTGAAACTCGTCAGCTCGATGTAGTCGCTCACATTGTCCAGGCCGAGCATCCTGGCGAAGCTCTTCGGGGTGTACTCCTTGCCGTTGTACCGGAAGGTCTCGGGCATTTCACCCAGGTAGATGTCGAACAGGCTCTTGACGAGCTTGTCGTACTCGGGGCTGAGTCTCTTCAGGTTGACGGAGACATCGGCGATGCCCTTCAGGTACGCGGACATCTCGCCGTGGTTGTGCCCCGGGGAGTCGTAGTTGATGCCGTGGTAGGCGCTTTCCGGCACGATGCCGTATTTCGCGATGGCCTGCGTGGCCATGTGGGCGATGGAACCGGGGTTGATGTTGCCGTTGCCGCGGCGCAGGTAGTTGTCGAAGATGCGGTCCGTGTAGTTGTTGCGGACGACGAACATCTCGGAAAGGTCATACTCACCCTTGCCCTGGCGGATGAGTTCCGCTTCGAGGAAGGAGATGGTTGCGAAGCACCAGCAGGTGCCGGTCCGGGCCTGGTCCTTGACCGGCGTGACGGGAATGTCACGCACGGGCGTGAACTGGTAGATGGTCTGGGTCTGGGCAAAAGCAGCGGTGCACAGGACCGCTGCCAAAGCTAACGTGTAAAACCGTTTCATTTATTTGATGCCGAGTTTCTTCTGGATATCTTTCGGAATGGCGTTCTTGTGGACCATGAAATCCATGGTCTTGTAGCGCACATACGCCTCGGAGACGTACCACAGGCCTTTGTACTTGCCCGTTTCGCCCCAGGAGTTCTTCACCATGTAGTATTTGTTGCCGTTCTGGTCCTTGGCGATGCCGTAGATCTGCATGCCGTGGTCGTCAGTGGTGTTCTTCTCTTCATAGCCCTGCTGGCGGAGCTCCGGGGTGATGGTCAGCTCGGGAACCGGCTTGTTGAAGCTCGGACGCTGGCCCTGCGAAGCGACACCCACCCAGCGCGCCTGGTCGGAGCCGGCCTGCTGGGCCTGCTTCTGGATGGCTGCCATGTCGGGCACGATGCCGATGCCGTCGCGGGTGAAGCCCGTTTCGCTCACGTCGGAAGCCCAGGCCACGGTGTAGCCGTTCTCGACGGCATAGTCGATGATGGCCATCATGTCTTCGAGCGGAACATTGTAGGCATGCTCCCAGCGCCAGTTGTCGGCCACTTCCACCGGATGTTTCTCATAGTAGGAGAGGTGGGTCCAGGAGGTGAAGTCCAGGTAGTCGTCGAGGTTGACGTTCAGGCTCTCGAAGTAGCTCTTCGGGGTGTATTTCTTTCCTTTCCAGGTGAATTCCTCCGGAATGGGGCCGAGGTAGGCGGCGAGGATGCCCTGCAGGCCCGGATACCAGGCGGTGGAGAGCTTGCGGTTGGGGTTCTTCAGGATGCCGTCCATGTAGCCCTTGAGGCCGGCGATCAACTCGCCGTGCATGTGGCGGTCGGTGCCGTAGTTCAGGCCGGGCATGATGTCGTTGGGCACGATGCCGTAGTCGCGCAGCACGTAGATCAGGTCGCCGAAGGAGCTGCCCTGGGCGAAGTTCAGTGCGCCGTCGACGCGGATATATTTCCTGGCCTTGTCAGCATACGCGTGGGAGACGACGAACATCTCGGAGAGGTCGGGATAATCGGCTTCTTTCAGCTTGTTGATGCGGATGGCTTCCGATTCGATGAACGACAGGGAGGAGAAGCACCAGCAGGTTCCGGTGCTGGCCTGGTTCTTCACGGAGGTGATGGGGTTCTCTTTCACGACGGTGAATTGGAACCCTTCACCTTTGTCTTCGGGACGGGGGCCCATCGGGGGCTGCGCGGTGGCGGCGATGCTGATGAGCGCAAGGGCAAAAAGAAGGATTTTCTTCATAGCAGGATGGTTTTGATGAATTGTCTTTTCTTCAATCCACAAATATAAGGAATCGCTCCGAGAAAAGCAAGACTGACATTTTGGCATAAAATGGCCCTTGGTCGCTTTTTTGATATTTCGTTTCATGGCTTTGCCGCCTGTAGTGATGACGCCTATATCATGGGGCGATGTGAGGGAGTGGGATATTGCTCTGAAACCCATGCCACCCTCGGCATTGTAAGAGGGAGGGGCCCAAGCACAGCTTGGGAGGGGTCGAGCAAAGCGAGACGGTTTCAGAGCAATATCCCCGGACGAACAAAGCCCGAAAAAAACGAAAAATATAAAGGAGGTTAATAGGATATGAACAACAAAGAAAATCTTGAATTGCTTGGCAAATATGCCATCAATTTGAACGAACGGGCGCGGAGCGGCAAACTCGACCCGGTCATCGGCCGCGACGAAGAAGTCCGCCGCGTCCTGCAGATCCTGAGCCGCCGCACCAAGAACAACCCGATCCTGGTCGGCGAGCCGGGCGTCGGCAAGACCGCCATCTCCGAGGGCATCGCCCAGCGCATCGTCAACGGAGATGTCCCCGAGAACCTGAAATCCAAGGAAATCTATTCCCTGGACATGGGCGCGCTGATCGCAGGCGCAAAATACCAGGGTGAGTTTGAAGAGCGACTGAAGGGCGTGGTCAAGGCCGTGACCGAAAGCGACGGCCAGATCATCCTCTTCATCGACGAAATCCACACGCTGGTCGGCGCAGGCCGCAGCAGCGGCGCCATGGATGCGGCCAACATCCTGAAACCCGCCCTGGCGCGCGGCGAACTGCGGGCCATCGGCTCCACGACGCTCGACGAGTACCAGAAGTACTTCGAGACCGACAAGGCGCTGGAACGCCGCTTCCAGATGGTGATGGTCGACGAACCGACCGTGGCCGAGTCAATCTCCATCCTGCGAGGCCTGAAAGAGAAATACGAGAACCACCACAAGGTGCGGATCGAAGACGACGCCATCATCGCGGCCGTCGAACTTTCGCACCGCTACATCACCAACCGTTTCCTGCCCGACAAGGCCATCGACCTGGTCGACGAGGCGGCATCGAAGCTGCGGCTCGAGATGAACTCTGTGCCGGAGTGCATCGACGAACTGGACCGCCGCATCAAGCAGCTGCAGATCGAGCGCGAGGCCGTGAAGCGGGAAGGGGAGTCGCCGAAGCTCAAGACCATCGAAGAGGAACTCGCGAAAGCGCGCATCGAGCGTCGTCGCCTGGGCGAACAGTGGGACAGCGAGAAAGGCCTGCTGAAAGCCATCCAGGAGAACCGGCAGGCCATGGAGGACTACCGCATCGAGGCCGACGCAGCGGAGCGCAGCGGCGATTACGGCCGGGTGGCTGAACTGCGCTACGGCAAGATGGCTGAGGCGCAGAAGCAGATCGAGGCCCTCGAGAAACAGAAGGCCGAGAATCCCGCTCCGATCATGAACGAAGCGGTCACCGACGAAGACATCGCCGAGGTCGTGGCCAAGTGGACCGGCATCCCGGTCAACAAGATGCTGCAGAGCGAACGCGAGAAGCTGCTGCACATCGAAGAGGTGCTCCACCAGCGCGTCATCGGCCAGAACGAAGCCATCGAGGCCGTGTCGAACGCCGTCCGGCGCAGCCGGGCGGGCCTGCAGAACGAGAAGCGGCCGATCGGCAGCTTCCTCTTCCTGGGCTCCACGGGCGTGGGCAAGACCGAACTGGCGAAGGCCCTGGCGGAATATCTGTTCAACGATGAGAACATGATCACGCGTATCGACATGAGCGAATACCAGGAGCGGCATACGGTGAGCCGGCTCGTCGGCGCGCCTCCGGGATATGTCGGTTACGACGAGGGCGGTCAGCTGACCGAAGCCGTGCGGCGCAAGCCTTATTCGGTGATCCTGCTCGACGAGATCGAGAAGGCACATCCCGACGTTTTCAACGTGCTGCTGCAGGTGCTCGACGACGGGCGTCTGACCGACAACAAGGGCCGGACGGTCGACTTCAAGAACACCATCTTGATCATGACCTCGAACCTGAAGCCTGAACTGGTCAAGGAAAGCTTCCGGCCGGAGTTCATCAACCGAATCGACGAGATCATCGTCTTCCACGAGCTGACGCCGTCCGACATCCGGCAGATCGTCCAGCTGCAGATCGGCCAGCTCAAGGAGAAGATGGCTTCGATGGGCATCACGCTCAACTTCACCGAAGACTTCATCGACTACCTGAGCGAGAAGGGCTACGATCCGGCCTACGGCGCGCGTCCGGTGAAACGGGTCCTGCAGAAGGAACTCATCGACGAACTCGCCAAAAAGCTCCTCGACGGCTCCCTCAGCCGCGACGCCGCCATCACCGCCACCTTCGAGAACGGCCAGCTGGTTTTGCGCTAGCCCCTCCTTCCGCCGCAACGGACACGGCTGATTGCCAGCAACTTATGTCAATAGCTCTCCCTTGTTTCGAGGGGGAGCTTTTATTGTATGTGGCTGATAATCAGCCGTGTCCGTTGCAGCAATGGATGAAGAAACGGATGCTTGGAATTAAAATCGTTTTTGTATCTTCGCGGCGCAAAACGAAAAACGCAGGATTATGGCGATTGAAATCTTATTGCTGGTTGCGGGACTGGTGCTCGTGCTGGTCGGTGCGGAAGCCATCGTCGACGGAGCGTCGGCCCTGGCGCGCCGCTGGGGCATCAGCGAATTCATTATCGGCCTGACCATTGTGGCCATCGGCACCTCGGCCCCCGAGATGGTGGTCAGCTTCATTTCGGCCGCGGAAAAGAACTCCGACATGGCCGTCGGCAACATCATCGGCTCCAACATCTTCAACACGGCCCTGATTCTCGGCCTCTCGGCCATCATCGCCCCGGTCGCCATCACCCGCGGCAACCTGCGCCGCGACATCCCGGTCAACATCGGCATCACCGCGCTGCTCATCCTGCTCGGCCTCAAGAAAACGCTCTTCGGCATCGGGGAGAATGGCCTCAGCCGCATCGAAGGCATCGTCTTCCTGGCCCTGTTCGTCTGGTACATGATCACCTCGTTCGTCCATGACAAGGATAACCTGGCGGAGGAGGCATCCGACGCCGGAGCGGCGGCGAAACCCAAGCCGCTGGCCCTGTCGATCCTCTATCTCGCCGGCGGCCTCGCCGCCCTCGTGTACGGCGGACACCTGTTCGTCGACCATGCGCAGACCATCGCCCGGATGGCCGGCCTGAGCGACAAGTTCATCGCCATCACCGTCCTGGCGGCCGGCACCTCGCTGCCGGAACTGGCCACCAGCTGCCTTGCGGCGGCGAAGGGCAAGGGGCAGCTGGCGCTCGGCAACGTGCTGGGTTCGAACACCTTCAATATCCTGCTGATCCTGGGTGGCTCCGCCGTCATCAACCCGCTGAGCATGGGCAACATGACTTATCTCGACTACACCGCCGTGTTCATGTGCGCGATGAGCCTGGTCATCTTCTCCTGGACTGGCCAGCGCAACCGCATCGACCGGCTGGAAGGCGTGGCGCTGGTGCTGATCCAGGTGCTCTATTTCGCTTACCTGTTCCTGATGCGTTAAAATGTCGTTCTGGGAGATCTTCCTGCTGGCTGTGGGCGTCTCCATGGACGCTTTCGCGGTGTCGATCGGCAAAGGCCTGTCGGCGAAGCGGGTGTCCTGGCGCGAGGCGCTGACGGTCGGACTCTGGTTCGGCGGCTTCCAGGCGCTGATGCCGGTCATCGGCTATTACCTGGGCATCAGTTTCGCCGACCTGGTGACGAAAATCGACCACTGGATCGCCTTCGGCCTGCTGCTGCTGATCGGCGGCAACATGATCCGTGACGCCCTGAAAGGGGAGGACGACAAGCCGGTGGACAGTTCGTTCGCCTTCCGGACGATGCTGGTGCTGGCCATCGCCACGAGCATCGACGCACTGGCGGTGGGCATCTCCTTCGCCTTCCTGGGGACGGATCTCTGTCGTTCCATCCTGATCATCGGCCTGACGACTTTCGTCTTCTCTGCTGTGGGCCTGCTCATCGGCAAGAAGGTGGGCAGCCGTTTCCATGCCGGCGCGGAGATCCTCGGCGGCGTCATCCTGATCGCCATCGGCCTCAAAATCCTCGTAGAGCATCTGTTTTTTTAAGCCAAGCACAAGCCGCTAAACTTTATTCTCCAGGTAATCCACCAGCGCACACTTCAACGAACGCTCGATCCAGTACATGAAACGGGTCTTCGGAAATTGCGCTTCGTACTGGCGGGCGCGGACGTACAGATCGACCCCGTCGCCGATGTCGTGCCAGATGTCCATGAAGACAAAGTCGGGAGAAACCGACTTCATGTCGTGCTTAAGGTAATCAAAAGCATCCGACTGAACAACAGATATTTTATCCTCGCATGAAAACTGCGGAAGAAGCTGCTCGCGGAAGAGCCGGATGACAGCCGGATCCCGCTCGACGACCGTCACCGAAACGACCGTCTCCTTGCGCGCCGCCATGAACGCGAAGTACCCGAGCCCAAGCCCGAACGTCACCACGCGGCCGGAAGCCGCGTCAATCGCCGCTTGCGAACTCTCGATCTCGCTCGGCTTGATCGACATCCACTCGCGCCCGTCCTGCAGGACGGAAGGGTAGGAGAAAGCCTCCGGAAAATACCCCGTCGCCGGAATCTGCCGCAAATCCTCCGTCAGGATCAGATCGTCGCGCAGGAACAGCTCGTAGGGCGCATACGACTGATGCGTCAGTTGCCACGGGCCGACCGACTGCTCCGGAATCCGGATCGACCGGTAATAGGGATTGTCGCGGTAGACCGCCGGATCCAGCCGCCGCAGGCCCGGCCTGAGATAGCGCTCCTCAATGAAGCGGTCCTCTGCAGAGGCCTCCGGGTCAAGACCCCAGAAAGCGCCCAGCAGCGCCCCGTAGACCCGCTCCTCCGCCGCCGCGTCCGCCCCCTCCGGCAACAGCTCCGCGAGCAGTTCCGGCGTCACCGCGCAAGGCGAGTCGTTCAGGTAGTCGGCCACCATCCAGCCGACACGGTGGTTAAGCATCCGGATTTCCATTGACCAGCACCATCTTTTCACATTCCACGCGCTCGCCCGCGAGCCACACGAAATCGCCCGCCTCGAACTGGAAGTCCGGCTTCGGACTCATGAGCGAGAGCCCGTTGCGCTCGACGCCCACCACCATGCAGCCATGCTGCCGCATGTTCGTGTTTTTCAGGATCTTGCCATCCAGATAGCAGCCCTTCTGCAGCTCAAATGCATCGAGCACGAAATCGTCCGTCTCATAGGATATCGGTCGCTCTTCCTCGGCGTTCATCTCGTCGATGAAACGCTTCACCTCCTCGTGCGTGCCGATGGCCAGCACTTCGTCGTAAGGGTAGATATATTCATCGGGAGAAGGGACGAGGATGCGCTTGCTGCCGCGCACGACCTTGGCGATGTTGATGCCGTATTTCTGGCGGAACGGAATGTCTTTGAGCTGTTTGCCCGCGTATTCCGAGTTGGGCGAGATGGTCACGCTCTCGGCGGCCACGTCGTGCCCTTTCATCTTCGAGCGCACGCTCGTCGCGATGGGCTTGCGCATGCGCTCATATTCCTCTTTCTGGTTGAGATTCATGATGAACCGCTCCTCCAGCGCGTAGAACTGGTGGACGGAGCGCCGCGCCACGATGAAGAAGGCGACGCCCGCCAGCACGATCAGCAACAGGCTCCAGTAAGCGAGCTTGTAGTGCAGCAGGACGGCGGCGATCACGAAAGCGAGGGCGATGAAAATGCGCAGGAACACCAGGAACAGGATGGGCCACTTGTTGCTGTCTTTCTCCTTCATCAGCTGTACGGCCGTATGCTTGATGTCGTGCCCGTTGACGGCCAGGCCGTAGAGGAAAGGCGCCATGACCGTCAGGGTGATGCCCAGGCTCACGACGTTGCGCCAGGCCTGTGCCACTTCGGGCAGCAACCGCACCAGCAGCTTGTCGAGATAGAGCTTCGCGCCCAGGAAAATGGCCAGCAAGATCACGCTGTAGAGCAGCACGCGCAGGAAATAGCTCTTGAGCAAGGCCTTCCATTCGCTCTTCTCCTGCACGCTTGCGCTCCCGGAGTCGGGCGTCGGGTCGAGCTTGGCCAGCAGCTTGACCGGCAGCTTCTTGTAGAGGAAATTGCAGACCGGCGTGGCGGCCTTGATCATATAGGGCGTGGTGAAGGTCGTGATGACCGACACCGCGATGATGACCGGATAGATGAAGCCCCGCATCACCCCCAGGCCTACGCCCAGGCCCGCGATGATGAAGGAAAACTCGCCCAGCTGCGCCAGGCTGAAGCCCGTGTGGACCGCCGTGTTCAGGCCGCGGCCCGACACCAGCGCGCCCAGCGAGCCGAAGATGGTCATGCCGATGACGGTCACCACGGTCAGGATCAGGATCGGGAGCCAGTGCTCCGCGATGACGTGCGGATCGACCATCATGCCCACCGACACGAAGAAGATCGCGCCGAAGAGGTCCTTGATGTTGACCACCAGCTTGTTGATGTGCTCGCCCTCAATGGTTTCCGAAAGGATCGAGCCCATGACGAAAGCGCCGAGCGCCGAGGAGAAGCCCGCATACTGGGCCAGCGACACCATGCCGAAGCACAGGCCGATCGACACCAGCAGCAGAATCTCGTCGTTCAGGTATTTGCGCGCCCACTTCAGGAAAGAGGGGATCACGTAGATGCCCACCAGGAACCACAGGATCAGGAAGAACAGCAGCTTCGCGAGCCCCATCAGCATCTCGCCGCCCGCGAACTGGTTGGCCGTGGCGATGGTCGTCAGCAGCACCATCAGCACCACCGCGATCAGGTCTTCCACCACCAGCGTGCCGAAGACCAGCGTGGCGTAGCTCTTGTTCTTGAGCCCCAGGTCGGTGAAGGCCTTGATGATGATCGTGGTGGACGACATGGACATCAGGCCGCCCAGGAAGATGCTCTCCATGGAACTCCAGCCCAGCGCGTGGCCCACCACGCTGCCCGTGACGAACATGCCCACGCAGACGCAGCCCGCCGTGATGAGCGCGCTGCTGCCCACCTTCAGCAGCTTCTTGAAACTGAACTCCAGGCCCAGCGCGAACAGCAGGAAGATGATGCCGATCTCGGACCATTGCTCCACCGACTCGGCGTTCGTGATGCCGAAAAGCCCGAGGTGCGGCCCGACGATGAAGCCGGCCACGATATAGCCCAGGATGAGGGGCTGCTTGAGCGCTTTCGATATGATGGTGAAGAGTCCGGCGGCGATCAGGATCAGGGCAAGGTCCTTGACCAGGTTCAGTTCTTCAGACATGTTTTTCTATAGTTTCGTTCAGTTAATCTGTAAAGGTAGGAAAAAACTGAAAATTATACTAAATTTGTCTGCAGAAACCCGTCTTATGAAGAAAGCATTCCTTCTCTGCTTCCTGCTGTCACTGGCCTTGGCCCCGCTGGGCGCGCAGACCTTCGACGAATGGCAGGACCCCCGCGTCAATTCCATCAACCGTCTTCCCATGCACAGCAGCTTCATGGCTGCCGAGTCGCAGGTCATCCCGCTGTCCGGCGACTGGAGCTTCCGCTGGGTGCGGAGTGCCAACCAGCGCCCCACTGACTTCTGGAGCCCCAAATACCAGGAAGTGGGCTGGACCCGGATGAGCCTCCCGGCCGTCTGGGAGATGAACGGCTACGGCGATCCCGTGTATCTCAACATGGGCTATGCCTGGCGCGGCCGCTACAAGAGTGCACCGCCCGTGCCGCCCGTCGAAAACAACCACGTGGGCAGCTACCGCAAATACATCCAGGTGCCCTCGGAGTGGAAGGGAGAGCAGATGATCATCCATTTCGGCTCGGTCACGTCGAACCTCTACCTCTGGATCAACGGCAAGTTCGTGGGATACAGCGAAGACAGCAAACTGGCGTGCGAGTTCGACGTCACGGACTTCCTGCAGCCCGGCAAGCGCAACCTCATCGCGTTCCAGGTCTTCCGCTGGTGCGACGGCAGCTATCTCGAAGACCAGGACTTCTTCCGCTTCTCCGGCATCGCGCGCGACTGCGTGATCTACACGCGTCCCACGAAGCATATCGAAGACGTGAACATCACGCCCGACCTGGACGCGCAGTACCGCGACGGCACGCTCAACGTCAACGTCACGGTGTCGAACTACGCGCGCACCAGCGTGGAGATGCAGCTGCGCGATGCGGCGGGGCAGGAGGTGGGCATGCCCGTCAAGGCGGAGGGCAGCTTCGTCAGCGGGCGCTTCTACGTCGAAAACCCGCGGAAATGGAGTGCCGAAGATCCCTACCTCTATCAGCTGGAAGTCAGGCTGCTGGAAGGACACCGCGTCCTCCAGACCCTGCACTTCGACGTGGGTTTCCGCAAAGTCGAGATCAAGGGTTCCGACCTGCTGGTCAACGGCCGGCGCGTGCTGATCAAGGGCGTCAACCGCCACGAACTCGATCCGGACGGCGGCTATGTGGTGTCGCACGAGCGCATGGAGCAGGACATCAAGCTGATGAAGCAGTTCAACATCAATGCGGTGCGCACCTGCCACTATCCCGACGATCCGTACTGGTACACGCTTTGCGACCGCTACGGCATCTACATGGTGGCCGAGGCCAACATCGAGTCGCACGGCATGGGCTACGGCGACCAGACCCTGGCCCGCGACACGGCCTTCCGCCAGGCCCACATCGAGCGCAACGAGCGCAACGTCAAACGCAACTACAACCATCCCTCCGTCATCATCTGGTCGCTGGGCAACGAGGGCGGCTACGGCCCCAACTTCGACGCGGCCTACGACCGTGTGAAGGCGCTCGACCCGAACCGTCCCGTCCAGTACGAACGCGCGCTCTACGACGGGCAGACCGACATTTTCTGCCCCATGTACGCCAGCCACGACTACCTGAAGCGCTATGCCGCCAATCCCGCGCGCACCAAGCCGCTGATCCAGTGCGAGTACGGCCACGCGATGGGCAATTCGGAGGGCGGTTTCAAGGAATACTGGGACATCTACCGGAGCTCGCCGAAACTGCAGGGCGGCTTCATCTGGGACTTCGTGGACCAGTCCATCCACTGGAAGAACATCGCCGGCAAGCGCTTCTATGCCTATGGCGGCGATTTCAACATGTCGGATCCCTCCGACCAGAACTTTTGCAACAACGGCCTGCTGAGTCCCGACCGGGTCCCCAATCCGCATTTCTATGAGGTGGGCTGGTGCTACCAGGACATCTGGTCGCGGCTCGTGGCGCCGCAGCAGGTGGAAGTCTACAACGAATTCTTCTTCCGCGACCTTTCGGCCTATACGCTGCAGTGGGAGCTGTTGCGCAACGGGGAGAAGCAGGGTGCCGGCGAAGTGGCCGACGTGAACGTGGCCCCGCAGGAACGCCGGGTGATCGGCATCCCGTACGGCGACATCGACTCTTCGGGCGAATGGCTGCTCAACCTGGCCTATGTGCTCAAGGAAGGGGAGGGCCTGCTGGAGGCCGGGCACGTAGCGGCGCGTCAGCAGCTGAAGCTCAACGACTACGCCTGGAGCCTGCCGCCGCTCCAGAGTGCGGCGCGCCCCAAGATCAACAACAGCGCGGCGCACCAGTTCACGGTGTCGGGCGCGCGTTTCGCCATCGACTTTTCGGTCGACGACGGCTCGCTCCTGCGCTACCGGGTGGGCGGCGTCGACCTGCTGAACCAGGGGACGTTCATCCGGCCGAACTTCTGGCGGGCGCCCACCGACAACGACTACGGCGCCGGCCTGCAGCAGAAGATGAAGTTCTGGCGTAAGCCGAAACTCTCGTTCTACAGCCTCTCGCAATACGACAAGAACCGGCTTCAGGTCATCCAGATCGAATACATGGTGGCGGGCACGGACCTGCGCCTGCGCATGGAATACCGCATCAACGACGAAGGCGCGATGGAGATCGTCGAGACGCTGATCCCGGGGACGGACAAGACCCTGCCCGACCTCTTCCGCTTCGGCGTGGAGCTGCAGATGCCCAGGTCGTTCGAGAATCTGGAGTATTATGGCCGCGGTCCTTTCGAGAACTATGCGGACCGCAACAACGCGTCGTTCCTGGGCTGGTGGCGCCAGACCGTGACGGAGCAGTACTATCCTTACATCCGGCCGCAGGAGACGGGCACGAAGACCGACATCCGCTGGCTGCGGCTCACCGATGCGATGGGCCGGGGCATCGAGGTGATGGCCGAGGAGCCGTTCTCGGCGTCGGCGCTGCACTATACCATCGATGCGCTCGACGAGGGCGACTTCAAGCGCAACCGCCACGGCGACCTGCTGCGGGAAGAAGAGGTCACGAACCTGCTGTTGGACTACCGCCAGGCTGGCGTGGGCTGCGTCGACAGCTGGGGCGCGCTGCCCCTGCCGGAGCACCGGATGCCCTTCGGGGAATACCGCTTCCACTTCGTTCTGAAACCCTATCATCTCTAGGCTTATGCGGGTTGTCGTACAACGGGTGTCTTCGGCCTCGGTGACGATCGGGGACACGGTCAAATCGGCCATCGGACAGGGACTGCTGGTGCTGCTGGGCGTCGGGCCCGCCGACGAGCAGGCGGACCTGGAATATCTGGTCAAGAAAGTGGCAGGCCTGCGCATTTTCGACGATGAGAACGGCGTCATGAACCGCTCGGTGGTGGAGATCGGGGGAGAAGTGCTGGTGGTCAGCCAGTTCACCCTCATGGCATCGACGAAGAAAGGCAACCGCCCGTCCTATATCGGAGCGGCGGGCCATGAGCTGGCGGTGCCGATGTACGAGGCTTTCTGTGCGGCCCTCACGGCCGCCGTCGGCCGGCCGGTCGGCACGGGGGAATTCGGCGCGGAGATGGCGGTCGCCCTCGTCAACGACGGTCCCGTCACCATCATCATCGATTCTCAACAAAAAGATTTTTAGCAGGCGGTCCTTTCCTGAGGCGCTCCGCTGGCTCTGGTGTTCGGCAGCTATAAAGTCCGGCGGATGGCGTCGGCCCAGGCGGCCTTGGCGTCGGCGACGGCATCGGCGGGCATGGACGGTGTGAAGCGGCGTTCGGCCTGCCAGACGGCTTTGATTTCGTCGATGTCAGACCAGAAGCCGGTGGCCAGGCCGGCGAGGAAGGCGGCGCCCAGCGCCGTGGTCTCCGTCGTATTCGGCCGGACGACGTCGACGCCGAGCAGGTCGGCCTGGAACTGCATGAGCAGGTTGTTGCGGGCGGCACCGCCGTCGACCTTCAGGTTCTGGAGCGGGACGCCGGCGTCTTTCTCCATGGCGGCGACGATGTCCATGGTCTGGAAAGCGATGCCGTCGAGGGCGGCCCGGGCGATGTGCGCCGCTGTCGTTCCGCGCGTGATGCCATAGAGGCTCCCGCGCGCCTCCGCATTCCACCAGGGCGCACCGAGCCCGGTCAGCGCCGGCACGAACACCACGCCGCCGGCATCCGGCACGCGCGCCGCCAGCGCTTCGATCTCGTCCGAGGCGCGTATGATGCCCAGGCCGTCGCGCAGCCACTGCACCACGCTGCCGGCCACGAAGATGCTGCCCTCGAGGGCGTAATCGACGCGCTCGCCAATCTTCCAGGCCACGGTGGTCAGCAGGTTGTTCTGCGAGGCCATCGGCTTCGGGCCGCTGTTCATCAGCAGGAAGCTGCCGGTGCCGTAGGTGCATTTCACGAAGCCCGGCTCCAGGCACATCTGGCCGAACAGGGCCGCTTGCTGGTCGCCTGCGATGCCCGCGATCGGTACCTGCGTCGGCGTATAGCCGTAGATTTCGCTCGACGAGGCCACGCGCGGCAGCATGGATGCCGGGATATCGAAGAGTTTCAGCAGGTCCGGATCCCAGTCGAGCGTATGGATATTGAAGAGCAGGGTGCGCGAGGCGTTGCTCACGTCCGTCACGTGCACCATGCCTTTCGTGAAATTCCAGATCAGCCAGCTGTCCACCGTCCCGAAGCGCAGCATGCCTTTCCGGGCCCGTTCCCGGGCGCCCGGCACATGGTCGAGGATCCATTTGATCTTGGTGGCGCTGAAGTAGGCATCGATCAGCAGGCCTGTCTTCTCGCGGATCATGTCGGAAAGCCCGCGTCGCTTGAGCTCGTCGCAGAGGGGCGTGGTCCGGCGGTCCTGCCAGACGATGGCGTTGTAGACCGGCTTGCCCGTGGCGGCGTCCCAGACGATGGTGGTCTCGCGCTGGTTGCTGATGCCGATGCCGCAGATCTTGAAGTCGGAGCCCCAGAGCGAGGCGACCGCTTCGGCCATGACGGAACGCTGTGACGACCAGATCTCGACGGGTTTCTGTTCCACCCAGCCGGGCTTCGGGAAATATTGCGGAAATTCTTTCTGGCTGGTTACCACGATCTTTCCTTCATGGTCGAAGATGATGGCGCGGGAACTGGTAGTGCCCTGGTCGAGGGCGAGGATGTAGGCGTTTTCGTTCATGTCTTACAAATTTAGGGATTTTGCCGCGAAGGCACACATAAAAATTTGTATTTTTGGACGATGATTGCCACACTTGACTTTCTGGTCAAACGTTTCGAATCGTTTAACCACGCTTATTTCGGCGGCGCGCTGCCCCCGGTTCCCATCAAACTGGGCCGGGCGGTTCGCAGCCTCGGGTCGTGTACCTATAAAAAGCGGCGCAGGTTGTTCGGCAAAACGGAATACTACGATTTCTGCCTCCATATCAGCCGTCGCTACGATCTGCAGGAAGAAGAACTCGAGGACATCCTGCTCCACGAGATGATTCACTATGAGATATTGGTCAACCAGCGGCAGGACACGTCGGCCCATGGCCGCCTTTTCCGGGCGCGGATGCAGGAGATCAACCGGACCGGCCGGCATATCGCCGTCTCGCACCGCCATGCCCTGCCGCCTGTGGCAGCCTCGCAAAATGCAAAACCGCAAGTCGTGGCCCTGGTGCGGATGCGAGACGGCCGGATGGGCGTCAAGCGGCTGCCCGACGACCCGCGGCGGATCAGGGCCTACCGGCGCGGCCTACTGCTGAGCGGCGAAGTGGCCTCCGTCGCCTTCTGCGAGACCGCCGATCCCTACTTCCTGCGCTTCCCCAAGTCGGCGGCGCTCAACATCTTCTTCCCGGCCGATCCCGACCTCCTGGCACATTTCCCCGAATCCATCCTCTCCGACTGATTCCATCCTCAAAGAACGCCTCCCGTGAGGACGGAAGGCGTAGCAGGCGGGCCGTGCGTTGGCCTGGTGGAGATTTTGCGTCTTGCGCGTCGAGGCCCTCCGTGACTGCAAGACCAAAATCGCCTCAGGAAAGGCCCGCCATAATAAGGAGATGCCGGATCAGGTCCGGCATGACGCAGGTCGCGCTGAAGACAATCCTTTGATTTTCCCAATTCATTTTGTAAATTTGTAAGATCAACGGAAAACGACGATGAAGACGGAGCATTTTACGCTGTCGGCATCGGCCGACGGGCTGCAGCTGGCAGCGATGCTGGTGCTGCCGGAAGGCGGAGCCGCCGGCGAGGCCGGCGAAGCAATCGATGCGGGCCGGGCGGCGGCGGAGCCCCGGGCCATCGTGCAATTCGTGCATGGCATGTGCGAGCACAAGGAACGCTACGAAGACACCATGCGCTTTCTGGCAGAGCACGGCTACGCCTGCGTCATTCATGACCACCGCGGCCACGGCGCCTCCGTCAAGCACGAAAAGGACCTCGGCTTCCTCTACCAGGGCGGCTGGCCGGCGATGGTCGATGACATCCGTGTCGTCAACAGCTGGATTCATCAGCGCTTCCCCGGCCGCAAAGTCATCCTGTTCGGCCACAGCATGGGCTCCATGGCCGTCCGCTCCTATGTTAAACGTTACGACGACAGCGTCGACGCCCTGGTAGTCTGCGGCACGCCCGCCGACAATCCCGTCAAGGGCATGGGCAAGACACTCGCCTGGTGCATCGGCCGGACATGCGGCTGGCACTACCGTTCCCAGCTCCTGCAGCGGCTCTCCCTGGGCGCCTACAACAAGCCCTTCGAAACCGAAGGATGGCCCGCCGCCTGGGTCTGCTCCGACCCCGGTACCCTGAAGGAGTACCACGCCGACCCGCTCTGCCAATATGTCTTCACCGCCAACGGCTTCTACAACCTGCTGGGCCTGATGCAGGACTGCTACGCGAAACGGGGCTGGCAAATCGCCCGGCCCGCGCTGCCCGTCCGCTTCATCTCCGGCGCCGAAGATCCCTGCCGCGGCAGCGACGCCCAGTTCCAGCAGGCCGTCGACAGGATGAGACAAGTCGGCTACGCCAACGTCTCCGCCAAACGCTATCCCGGCATGCGCCACGAGATCCTCAATGAGACCCGCCGCCGGGAGGTCCTGGACGACCTGCTCCGCTTTTTCGAAACCATCTGCCAACCATATGCTTAAGATCTACTGCAAAAACACCCGCAGCTACCTGGATTTCAGCGAAGGCACCACGCTGGAGGAAATGCTGCCGTCCTTCGAATTCGAGCGTCCTTATCCCATCGTCTCGGCCAAAGTCAACAACGTGTCGCAGGGCCTGCGCTTCCGCGTCTACAACAACCGCGACATCGAGTTCCTCGACCTGCGCGACTCCAGTGCCCGCCGCGTGTACTGCCGTTCGCTCTCGTTCCTGCTGTGCAAGGCCACGCTCGACATCTGCCCGAAGGCGCAGATCGAGATGAAGCACCCCATCTCCAACGGCTACTTCTGCGAGCTTCACAAGCCCGACAAGAGCGCCCTGACTGAAGACGACGTGCAGCGGATCCATGCGCGGATGCAGGAGATCATTGATCAGAACCTGCCGTTCCACCGGCGCGAAGTCCGGCTCGAGGAGGCGATCGAGATCTTCCGGGCCAACGGCTATGAGGACAAGGTGCGGCTGCTGGAGACCAGCGGCCAGCCCTACGTGGACTACTACATGCTCGGCGACACGGTGGACTACTATTACGGGCGCCTGCTGCCCTCGGCGGGTTACATCAAGGTGTGGGACCTGGTGAGCTACCACGGCGGCCTGCTGCTGCGCGTGCCGGACCGGGTGAATCCCGACGTCCTGGCGCCGCTGGTGGACCAGCCCAAGACCTTCGAGGTGTTTTCAGAAGATTTCAAGTGGAACCGCATCATGAACCTGCGGAACGCGGGCGACGTGAACCGCATCTGCCTGGAAGGCGGCGCGTCCGACCTGATCCAGATTTCGGAGGCGCTGCAGGAGAAGAAACTGGTGCAGATGGCGGAGGAGATCGAGCGGCGCTACAACGATCCGGTCAATCCCGTGCGCATCGTGTTGATCACGGGGCCTTCCAGCAGCGGCAAGACGACGGTCACGCGCCGGCTCAGCGTGCAGCTCAAGGCCTGCGGCCTGCGGCCCATCTCGTTTTCGACCGACGACTATTTCGTGAACCGCATCGAAACGCCCAAGCTGCCGGACGGGAGTTATGATTTCGACAATTTCGAGACGGTCGATCACCGGGCCCTGGAGAAGGATGTGCTCAAGCTGCTGCGCGGTGAGGTGGTGGACGTGCCCGAGTTCAATTTCGTGACGGGCCGCCGCGAATACAACGGCAAGCATCTGCAGATGGCGCCGGGCCGGGTGCTGCTCATCGAGGGTATCCATGCGCTGAACCCGCAGCTGATCCCGCAGGTGCCGTCGGCGTGCACGTTCAAGATTTTCATCTCCACGCTGACCAGCATTGCGCTCGACGACCACAACTGGGTGCCTACCAGCGACAACCGGCTGCTGCGGCGCATCATCCGCGACTACAACAAAGGGGCTTTCTCGGCCCGGGAGACCATCAATCAGTGGCCGAATGTCCGCCGGGCGGAGGAGCAGTGGATCTATCCGTACCAGGAGAATGCGGACGTGATGTTCAATTCGGCGTATCTGGTGGAGTTTGCGGTGCTGAGGTCGCACGCGGAGTTGATTCTGGACACGGTGCCGAAGAATTGTCCGGAGTACAGCGAGGCGCACCGCCTGCTGAAGTTCATCCGTTATTTTACGCCGGTTTCGGACAAGGAAGTCCCGGCCACGTCGCTGCTGCGTGCCTTCATCGGCGGCGGATCGATGTAAAGAACCGGTTCGGCAGCTCGCTGATCAGGATGATGCCGAGGACGATGGCGATCGTCACCTTGACGGCCATGAAGCCGCTCGAGAGGGCCAGGCGCAGCTGGTTGGAGACGACATAGTAGGACGTCCAGAAGACGCCGGCGCCGGGGACGAGGGGGAAGATGCCGCAGAGGAGGAACACGATGGCGGGGCAGCGGTCCAGCACGGAGAACCAGCGGGCCGACAGCACGACCAGCATCGTGGCGAAGAGCGTGGCGGCCGGCGGCGTAAAGCCGGCGTAGCGGGCCAGAATCATGTACAGGATCCATCCCAGGACACCGCTCACACCACAGAGCACATAGTATTTGCGCGGCACGCCGAAGAGGACGGCGAAGGCCGCCGTGCCGATGAACGAGGCCACGATCTGCACGGGCATCTTGAACGTAAAGGCATCGACGGTCATGCCTTGCAGCACGATCATCGAGCCGGTGACCAGCCGGTCGCCGACGAAAGCCAGCATCACGCCGGCCGCGATGCAGAAGAACACCAGCAGCGCGTCGAGCAGGCGCGTGGCGCCCGCGATGTAGTCTTCGTTGGCCAGGTCGCGGACGCCGTTGACGAACGGCACGCCCGGGATCAGCGGGATGATGGCGCCGATGATCATGTTGGGCAGGCTGTGGCCGAAGCCGATGCGGTGGAAGGCGATGCACAGGCCGGTGACGAACAGGCCGCCGACGATGTTGCCCACGATCTTGGACATGTGGGGTGCCGTGACGTAGAGCACGAAGAGCCAGAGCAAGATGCCGCAGACGAACGAGGCGGCGCAGTCGAGCAGGCCGCCGCCGAACACGATGCAGAAGCCGGCGCTGCCAAGCGCCGAGGCCAGGACCTGCTCCCAGACGGGGTGGGGGCGCATCGTGCGGATCTCGCGCAGGCGTATCTTCGCTTCATCAAGGGTGTATTTCCCGGCGACGATGTCGCGGGAGAGCTGGTTGACGGCCACCACTTTGTCGAGCTGGGTGCCCTTGAAGGGGATGAACTCGACGTTCGCATATTTGTTGAAGCTGCTGGTGGTGAAGATGCCGTTGCTCAGCACGAAGAAGCTTTTGGAGTCGACGCCGTAATGGGAGGCGATGCGTTCCATGGTCTCTTCGACGCGCGAGATCTCGGCGCCGTTCTCCAGCAGGATATGCCCCGCTTCCGAGGCGATGGCCAATGCCTGTGCTTGCTGTTCTTCTGTCATCATTCTGTCACAAAGTTACGCTTTTTATGTCACATTGTCAGCAAAAATCCGCTGGCACAATCTTCGATAAAGTAGGGGGCGTTGAAACGAAAAAAACAAAAATAAAATAGGAGAAAACAATCATGGGAAAAATCATTGGAATTGACCTCGGAACTACGAACTCTTGCGTAGCGGTCATGGAAGGCAATGAGCCGACCGTCATCATCAACAGCGAAGGCAAACGCACCACGCCTTCCGTCGTGGCATTCGCCGAGAACGGAGAACGCAAAATCGGTGACCCCGCCAAGCGTCAGGCCATCACCAACCCGCTGAAGACCATCTTCTCGATCAAGCGCTTCATGGGCGAGACCTACGACCGCGTGACGAAAGAAGCCGAGCGCGTGAGCTACAAAGTGGTCCGCGGCGACAACAACACCCCGCGCGTCGACATCGACGGCAAGCTCTACAGCCCGCAGGAAATCAGCGCCATGGTGCTGCAGAAGATGAAAAAGACCGCCGAGGACTACCTCGGCCAGGAAGTGAAGGAAGCCGTCATCACCGTGCCGGCCTACTTCAGCGACTCGCAGCGACAGGCCACAAAGGAGGCCGGACAGATTGCCGGACTCAACGTGCAGCGTATCGTCAACGAGCCTACGGCTGCAGCGCTGGCCTACGGCGTTGACAAGGC
>JAFSOA010000014.1 GCA_017447265.1 Bacteroidales bacterium | reverse complement strand
GCGGGGCGACGATTTGTGAGCGGCAGGAAATACGCGGCCAAGCGGGAGTCCCGTCTCGTGACGGCGCAGGTTCTTCGACCGTTAGCGGAGCGTAGCGACAGCTAAAAGGGAGAAGTTCGCCGTCAAGGGACGGAAAGCGGCATCAGCCGCTAGCGGAGGCCGGGCAGGGTTAGCCCGCGTGATAGCAAGGCCGGAGCGGCGGGGTTCGGGGCAGCGCCCCGTAAGCAATTCCGCGCCTGCCGCGAACCTTGAGGAGAAACGCTGTCAGCCCCTGCGCAAGAGCGCCGCGAGAGACAGTATCAAGGTCGATACTTCTCCACCCACTTTTGGCGGTGATCCATAATTCCGTCCCTTATTATTGGGAACAATGTGCCAGTTGCCCCGAAATGACGATAGATACGCTTCTATTTGTAGAGGAAGCGCTTGATGGACATCTTCGGCGTCTTTTCGAAAGGCTGGGCCTGGAGCTCGACTTTCGAAATCTGGCTGTAATTGGGGAGCTGACGGTTCGCACCGGCGCGGATGTTTTCGGGGATGTCGCTCCTGGCTTCGACGTCGAGGAGGGCCTTGGCGATGGCCTGCTCATCGAGGAAGACCAGCGCGACCAGCTTGCCGCCACGGTCGACCACCACGCTCTCGACAACATATTCCTGGTTGTTGACGATGGCCTCGATCTCCTCCGGATAGATGTTCTGGCCGGACGGGCCCAGAATCATGTTCTTCGAACGGCCACGGATAAAGATGTTGCCCTCGGCATCGATGATGCCCAGGTCACCGGTCTTCAGCCAGCCGTCGTCCGTAAAGGCGTTCTTCGTCGCCTCTTCGTTCTTGTAGTAGCCGATCATGATATTCTCGCCGCGCGCCTGGATCTCGCCCACCACATGCTGGGGATCTTCCGAATCGATGCGCACCTCGGCCACGTCGACACACTTGCCGCAGGAGCCGGCCACATATTTCGTCCAGTGCTCATAGGCCAGCAGCGGGCAGGCCTCGGTCATGCCATAGCCCACCAGATACGGGAACTTGATGCGCTTGAATAATTTCTCCACTTCGGGGTTCAGCGCCGCGCCGCCCATGATAAACTCCTGGACATTGCCGCCGAACGCCTGCACGAGACCATCTTTTACTTTCTTGTAAATAAGATTATTAACACCTGGTACCTTCAGTAAAAATTTAATAACCGGCTTGTCGAGCGTCGGCTTCACTTTCGACTTGTAGATCTTCTCCATCACCAGCGGAACGGTGATCAGCAGATAGGGCTTCACATCGGCGAAGGCCTTCAGCAGAGCCGCCGGCGTAGGCGTCTTGCCCAGCCAGTAGATGGACGTGCCGTTGCAGAGCGGATAAATGAACTCAATCACCAGACCGTACATGTGCGCCATCGGAAGCATGGAGACCATCTTGTCGCCGGCCGGCACGTGACGCTGGCTGTAGTCCACATTGGCGGAGAAGTTCCGGTAGGTCAGCATCACGCCCTTCGGATCGCCCGTCGAGCCGGAAGTATAGTTGATGGTCGACAGATTGTCCCAGTTGTCGGTCGGGAAGACGACGTCGTCGGGGCCGTATCCGTTCGGGTATTTGGCCGCGAACAGGGCGTCCATCTGGCCATAGATTTCCTTCACCTTGTCGTCGGCCGTCCAGAGCGGCTCCCAGGTATCCACATCAACGGCCAGCTTCAGGAGCGGCATCTTCGTGATGTCGAGCTTCTTCCATTTGGCTTCGTTGGTGAACAGGGCGATGCTCTCGGAATGGTTGACCAGGTGATTGACACTCTCAGGGATAAAATCGGCCAGGATGGGCACGATTACCGTCTCGTAGGTATTGACGGCCAGGTACGCCATGCCCCAGCGGGCACCGTTCTGGGCGCAGATGGCGATGCGGTCGCCTTTCCTGAAGCCCAGTTTCTCGAATACAAGATGGAATTTCTCGATCTGCGTGGCCATCTGGGCGTAGTTGAACGTCTCGCCGCCGATATTGTTGAGGGCCGGCTTGTCCCAGAACTTGCGGGTAGCCGCCTGCAGTCTTTCCAGATAATGCGGGTACTTGCTCATACTTGCTATGTAGGTTTTGGTTTTTCGTCAGGCCTCGGCATCGGATTTGAGCGGAGGCATCATCATCGGGTTCATCGGCAAACGGATCTCACCGAACTGGCTTTCGTATTTCCGGATGTTCTCGGTCAGGGCGCCCAGCAGGCGCTTCGCGTGCTCGGGCGTCATGATGATACGGCTCCCTACCTGCATCTTGGGCATGCCCGGCATATTCTGCGCGAAATCGAGGATGAATTCGCTCGACGAGTGGGTGATGATGGCCAGGTTGGCGTAGCGTCCCTGCGCCACCTCGGGCTTGATCTCGATATCAATCTTCTTTTCCATAGCGGACACTTATTTGGCAAATGCGACGGCCCGGGTCTCCCGGATCACGGTAATCTTGATCTGGCCCGGATAGGTCATCTCATCCTGGATCTTGCGGGCGATCTCGGTGGAGAGTTCCTCGCACTGCTGGTCGCTCACGCTCTCCGCACCTACGATGACGCGGAGTTCGCGGCCGGCCTGGATGGCGTAGGTCTTGGTGACGCCCGGATGCGACAGAGCAATGCCTTCCATGTCCTTGAGGCGCTTGATGTACGATTCGATAACCTCGCGGCGGGCACCCGGACGGGCGCCGGAAATGGCGTCGGCCACCAGCACCAGCGGGGCGATGAGCGTAGTCATCTCGATCTCTTCGTGGTGCGCGCCGATGGCGTTGCAGATATCGGGTTTCTCTTTGTATTTCTCCGCCACCTTCATACCGAGGAGTGCGTGCGGGAGTTCAGGATCTTCCTCACAGACCTTGCCGATGTCGTGCAGCAGGCCGGCGCGTTTGGCAGCCTTGGTATTGAGGCCCAGTTCGGAGGCCATGGTCGCACAGATGTTGGCCACCTCGCGGGAGTGTTGCAGCAGGTTCTGGCCGTAGGAACTGCGGTATTTCATGCGGCCCACCAGCCGGACCAGTTCCACGTTCAGGCCGTGGATACCCAGGTCGATGCAGGTGCGCTTGCCGGTTTCCATGATTTCGTCGTCGAGCTGCTTGCTCACTTTCTCCACCACTTCCTCGATGCGGGCGGGGTGGATGCGGCCGTCGGCCACGAGTTGGTGCAGCGCCAGGCGCGCCACTTCGCGGCGTACCGGGTCGAAGGAGGAAAGCAGGATGGCTTCCGGCGTGTCGTCGACCACGATCTCCACGCCCGTGGCAGCTTCCAGGGCGCGGATGTTGCGGCCCTCGCGGCCGATGATGCGGCCCTTGATCTCGTCGTTCTCGATGTTGAAGACCGTGACGGCGTTTTCGATGGCCGTCTCGGGCGCCGTGCGCTGGATGGTGTTGATGACGATGCGCTTGGCCTCCTTGGCGGCGTTCAGACGGGCTTCATCCATCACTTCATTGACATAGGACATGGCTTCGGTGCGCGCTTCCGCCTTCATGTTCTCAACCAGCTGGTTCTTGGCGTCGGCGGCCGTCATGCCGGCCACTTCTTCGAGCTTCTCGATCACCTTGCCGCGCAGCTTTTCGTATTCTTCCTGCTTCTTGGCCACGATATCCATCTGGCCCTTGAGGTTTTCACGGATGGCTTCGACTTCCTTCTGTTTTCGGCCCAGTTCGGAGTTCTGCTGGTTCAGGCTGATTTCGCGCTGCTTGAGCTTGTTCTCCATCTGGAGGGCCTGTGCGTTTCGATCGTTGATGTAAGCTTCATGCTCGCTCTTGAGCTGGAGGAATTTTTCTTTGGCCTGGAAGATCTTTTCTTTCTTGATGGCTTCACCTTCGGCCTGCGCGTTCTTGAGAATATCGTCGCGCTTTCCCTTCAGTATGACGTTCCTGACGAGCAGGGTCCCGAGGACACCCAGACCCGCAGAGATAAGTGCTGTTACGATGATTACTAATGCTGTTGACATGATCGTAATATATTGAGTGGTTTAAGGTTTCACGCAATACTTACGGTCGAAGGAAAAAAGCCGTCAGTCCTGGTCTGTTCGAAAATCTTGAAATACAAGATTTGAGCTCCGGCCCTATCGCAGACTTCCAACGTCCTGTCGAAACAGAATCCCCCGGAGGGTCACCCAGGCCTGTCTTTGACGACCGAGTAGGCTCGGTTTGAGTTATAGTGTTGATTTTGGCAAAGAGCAGGACTAACGGCTAAGGTATTCTCCCAGTGCTGCATCCAGGTCGCCCAGGCGCTGCAGCACGCTGTTGGTTTCTTTTAAACTCCTGGCTTCAAGCTCAAGCAGACGTGTCTCCTCGGACAGGAGAATCATGCTCAACACATCGCTCATATCCTGATCCCGGAAATCGAAGCGGAGCGAGTCAATCTCCTCGTTGATCCGTTTCGCGGCGCGGCGGATAATCTCCTCCCGCTCCGGATCCACCATGTGGACCGTTTCCTTTCCGGCAATTCTCAATGTGATCTGTTGTTTCATCGCCTCACTCGTTCAGCAAACTTACGCACGCATCGATTTCCTTCATCAATCTGGCCACTTTCTTCTTGGCTTGCGTCCGGTCTACGGCCGTTCCCAGGAATGCATCCTTCAATCGTAAGCTATCTATTTTTTTTTCTAATTCTTTAATTCGTTGTTCTTTTTTCTGGTTGTCACTTTCGCTTTTGGCCAGCGAAGCCCGCAGCCCGGCATTCTCCGTGGCGAGTGATTCATAACGGGAAATCAACTCTTCCACTTTGCTTTTCAACCGGACGGCGAGATCTTGTTCCATAGCGAAAAATATTCGTACAAAGTTATGTATTATTTTACAAATTTCCAATTGGATGATACCTCCGGGACAATTTCTTCCTGTCCCGCGATGTAGTCGCCCACCATCGAGCGTATATCCTTCATCTTCTCATAGACCACCAGCGAATCAGGATGCACGCCCGCTCCCTGCAGGAGCAGGTCGCCGCCGCCGGAAGCACGGTACGAGGTCATGGCCACCTTGTAAGTCTTATCGAGGTCGAAGGGCGTTCCGTCACTCATCGAGAGGATCCTCACCCGCTCCCCTTTCGGCGCGCTCCGGCTCACTTCGTAGATGATGCCGTCGGCAGAATCCCAGTTGTAGGTCGCGCCGGTCCGGCGCACCCAGTTGTCGTAGGAGTACTCCAGATAGTCCTTCACCTGCCGGCCGGTCATGCCCACCACGTAGAGCGTATTCTCGAAACGGTAGATGGAGACCAGGTCCTGGAACTCGATGACGCCCTTGGGCACCACGCCGCCGCTGGTCAGCGGTGCGGCGAAGGAGATGTCAGCGCCGGAAGCATTGAGTTGCACGGTGTGCACGAGATTGATGTAGGAGGAAGGACCGTCCAGGGCGTCGGCCAGGAAGATATTGTCGGCGAGCCGTCCGATGGGACGGGACGAGAAGGCCTTGACAGCCCGGAAATCGTCCTTGAATTCCGCCACATACGCGGAGTCGGCAGGATACTGCTCCATGGGAACCAGCTTGTAGTCCACGTTGCGCTCGATCAGCTTTCCATTCTTGATCCGCAGGGTGAAATCGGCCTGCCCGACATACTGGGCTTTCGTGCCCTCGTCGAGCAGCACCACGCTGCCGTTCGGATTGTCCACCTCCTTGGCCAGGGGGCGGTGGTCATGGCCGCTGAGCACCAGGTCCACATGGGCCAGCGAGGAAGCCAGGTACAGGGCTTCGTTCTCCCGGTCGGGCAGGTCGGTGCCCGTTCCCGAGTGGACCGCCAGCACCACCAGCTGCGGCCGCTCCCGGGCGATGATCTTGTCGATCAGCGGCTGGGCGATGTCGTGGATCAACTGGAAATCCATGCCGTGCCAGTAGGAAGACGAAAGCCAGCTTTTGATGTTGGCATTGGTCATGCCGACCACGGCCACTTTCACACCGCCGCGGTCGATGAGGCAGTACGGCAGGAAATACGAATCCGACACCAGCTTGTTGTTCGGGTCTTCATCCATGTCGGCCTTGCCGTTCTCGTCCCGGTCCAGGGCCGCATTGGCGGCTATATACGGGACGGTCAGTTCGCGCTGGATGCGGTCGTATACGTCATGGCCGGTCTCCAGGTCGTGGTTCCCCACGATCACAGCGTCATACGCCAGATACTCCATGATGCGCGGCATGATGTGCGGCACGTCAGTAGCCACGTAGTTGAAATAATACGCTGCGTTGTCTCCCTGCAGGTTGTCGCCCACGTCGATCAGGACCGGTTCCACGCCGGAAGCGCGCAGCTCCTTCAGGTAGGAAGCCACATGGGCCATCGATGTGCGGTTGGCTTTGTCGTCGACATACGAAGAGTCGAAGAAGGCGCCATGCACGTCCGTCGTGGCACAGATGGTCACGCGGTACGCCCCGTCGGCCAGCGATTCCTTCGAAGAGATGAGGGAGATCAGGCAGCCGATACCGAAGCCGATACCAAAGAGAGCAATGAGAATTGCAAAAATCCTTACTATACTCTTTTTCATTGAAATGCTTTTCTTTATCTAAAGTTTCACTATATATTCGTCAGCATCTTCACTCACCGGAAAACGGCTGCGGTAATGCTGCAGTTTAGGCAGGGACAAATCGGCCGTGAGAAAGCGGACGCCCCCGACGCGGCGGCGGCGTGCCATGTCCTGGCCGAAAAAATTCACGATCATCGAATGCCCGTCGTATTCGCACAAAGCGTCTTTACCGATGCGGTTGCAGAAAGCGGCATAGCAGGCGTTCTCCACGGCCCGGGCATGCAGGAGGATATCGGCAGCCTCGATACGGATGGCCGGCCAGTTGGCGATGTTCAGCAGCAGGTCGTAGCCACAATCCGGATTGCGGCTCCAGACCGGGAAGCGGAGATCATAGCAGACATTGAGCTCGATGTTCCAGCCCTTGTAGGGGACGGTGCAGCGGCTCCGGCCCTTTTCGTAGGCTCCGCTCTCGCCCGAGGGTGAAAATAGGTGGCGCTTGTCGTAGTGCCACTCCTCCCCTTCCGGCGCGATAAAATAGCAGCGGTTGTAGCGATGCCCGTCCGCCAGGGTGGGAACGGATGCCACCACCGCCACGCCACAGGAACGGGAAAGCGCGCGCAGCCAGCTGGCGGAAGGGCCGTCAACAGGCTCGGACAAGTCGGGGTTCATGGTAAATCCCACCGAGAACGTCTCGGGAAACACCAGCAGGTCCGGCCGGTATTTCGCGATGAAGCGCCGCACCGGGCCCTCGATCCTGGCGAGCGTCCCGGCAGCGTCTTCCCAGACGATGTCATGCTGGCAGAGGGCGATCTTGAGGTTCTCCACTGTTCGTATTCTTGTTTTTAATCTTGTTGATAATCAATGCAATCGCTCCGTCTCCCGTAACATTGCCAGCCGTGCCGAAGCTGTCCATGGCGATGTAGAGGGCGATCATGAGGCCCTGCATGCCGGCATCGAAGCCCAGCATGCTGGAGAGAAGACCGAGCGCCGCCATGATGGCGCCACCCGGGACACCCGGCGCGGCGATCATGGTAATGCCGAGCATCAGGATGAAAACCGCGTAGGTGCTGAAGCTGACGTTGAGCCCCATACTCAACGAGATGGCGTAGGCACAAGCCACGATCTTCAGAATGCTGCAGGACATGTGTATGGTGGCGCAAAGCGGGACGACAAAGTCGGCCACGTCCGGATTGACGCCGTTCTTGATGGACTGGGCCCGCGTCACGGGGATCGTGGCGGCGGAGGACTGAGTGCCGAGCGCCGTCACATAGGCGGGCAGCATGGTCCAGAGCGCCTTGAAAGGATTCTTGTGGGCGATGGCGCCGGCGATGCAGAACTGCAGCACCAGCACCGTGATATGCATCGCGAAGATGATGACGATGATCTTGACGAACATCCCCAGGACAGGGGTAACATTCCCTTCCACTCCCATCTCGAGGAAAATGCCGAAGATGAAAAGCGGCAGGAGCGGAATGATCACATTCTGGATGACCAGAAAGACCACCTCCCGCAGCTCAAGCATCACATGCTTGAAGGTGTCGCCCTTCGAGCCGACCAGGGCGAGTCCCAGCACGAAGGCCAGCACCAGCGCGGTGGTGACGTTCATGAGCGGCGGCATCTCGATGGTGAAAAAGGGCTTCAGCATGTTGCCTGTCATGTCGATATTGCCGAGCGAGACGGCAGCCTTGCCCAGCAGCGCAGGATAGGTGGCACGGCAGGTAAAGTAGGAGAAAAAGCCCGCCAGGACGGTCGAGAGATAGGCGATGAGCGCCGTGATGAGCAACAGCTTCCCCGCCCCTTTTCCCAGTTCGAAAATACCCGGGGCGATGAGTCCGATGATGAGGATCGGGATGAAAAGACCCAGGAAATTGCTGAAAATGCTGTTAAAGGTGATGAAGCAGCGTGCGAGCCCGCTCGGAAAGAAGAACGAGCACAGGATACCCAGCACGATGGCGATCAACACTTTCGGGAGCAGTCCCCAATCTTTGAGTCGTTTCATAGTTTACTATTTCAAACTTTTGACAGCCGTTTCGATGCGCCGCATGGCCTCGGCTACCATGGCGCGCGGTGCGCCAACATTCATGCGCATATGACCCTCGCCGCCGCGACCGAAAGCCTCGCCGTCGTTGAAAGCCAGCTGCGCTTTGTTCACGAACAGATCGATGAGGGCGGCATGGTCCAGCCCCAGTCCGCGGCAGTCGAGCCAGATGAGGAAAGAGGCCTGCGGACGGACCGCCACGATGCCGGGCACGTTGCTGCGGAGATAGTCACAGACGAAGTCCACGTTGTCCTGCACATAGTCGAGCATCTGGCGGCGCCATTCCCCGCACCGGGTGAAGGCCGCCTCGGTGGCGATGGCCGACAGGAACAGCGGCTCGCCGAACTCGTTGCACGACAGATACTGGAAGAAAGGCTCCCGCAGGCGCGGGTTGGGCACCACGCAGAACGAACTCACCAGGCCGGCGATGTTGAAGGTCTTGCTCGGCGCCGCGAAGGTGATGGAAACCTCCGCCGCGGCCGGCGATACGGTCGGGAATGGGTGGTGGACAAAGCCCCGGTGCGCCATGTCGGCGTGGATCTCGTCGGAAATCACCAGCACATCGTAGCGCCAGCAGATCTCCGCCAGGGCCGCCAGGTCCTCTTTCGGCCAGACAATGCCGGCCGGATTGTGCGGATTGGAAAGGATGAGCAGCCTGGGCGATTCGCGGCGGCAGACTTCCTCCAGGTCCGCCAGGTCCATCCGGTAGGTGCCGGAGGCGGCATCCCACGCCAGCGGATTCTCGACGATCTGCCGGCCATTGTTACGGGGCAGGTTCAGGAAGGGCATGTAGACGGGCGGCTGCACCACCACCTTGTCGCCGGGCTTCGTGAAGCACTGCAGCACGTAGGCGATGCCCCGGACGATACCCGGGATGAAACTCATCTCTTCGCGACGGAACGTCCAGCCGTGCAGTTCCCGTTCCCAGTTGATGACGGAAGACCAGTAGGAGGCGGCAGGGATGCTATATCCGTAGATCTGGTGGGAGAGACGCCGCTCGATCGCTTCCCGGACGGGTGCCGGTGTCTCGAAGTACATGTCGGCCACCCAGAGCGCAAGCAGGTCGCTACGTCCGTAGCGTTCCTGCAGCACATCGGTCATGATGGCACCGGATCCGCGCCGGTCGACAAGCTTGTCAAAGTCGTATCGCATAAAATGCCCAATTTACATTAACATGTAAAGATAGGAAAAAGTGGCTATATTCTGTCTTTTTTTGTAATTTTACCCGACAAATTTCTATCCATGGGAAGAATCTACGAGCGCCTCGCACAGGACTACCGCATCAAGGAAGGACTCAAAGCCTGCATCAGTTGCGGCACCTGCACGGCCATCTGCCCCGCAGCGGAGTTTTACCGCTACAATCCGAAGAAAATCGTCACGATCGTCCAGAGCCGCGACGACAACGCCATCACCGAACTCCTCAAGAGCGACGTGATCTGGTACTGCGGCGAGTGCCTGTCCTGCGTGACACGCTGCCCGCGCAAAAACGCGCCGGGGCTCGTCATCATGGCCTTGCGCGCCCTATCCATCGAACTGGGCTACTTCGTGGAAAGCGAGAAGGGCCGGCAGATGCTCCCGCTCATGCATGCCATGCAGCGCAACATCCTCGACTACGGATACTGTGTCTACCCCAAAACCTTCCAGTACGAGAAGCACCCCGAATACGGCACGGTGGGCCAATGGACCCAGGAGCACATGGAGGACGTGTACGAGCGCCTCGGCGCCCACCTCGGCCAGGTCGGTCCCGGCGCGCTGCGCCGGATTCCCCAGGAGTCGCTCGACGAGCTCAAGGCCATCTTCGACCTGACCGGCGCCACCCGCTGGATGGATATCGTGGAGGAAAAATCCCGCGAGAAGGCCGCCGAAATGGGTCTCACGATGGAGGAATATGAAGCGCAGGCCTTCAACCAGACCAGTTCCTGCCACCTCAACCCCCAGGAATGACACGCATATGATCTACCAAGGCAAACAGAAGATCTGGTCCGAGTACCAGAAAGAGATACCCGACGACCACTGGTTCTACGTACGGAGCTGCATCCGCCAGAGTTTCTTCCCGGCTTCCGAAAAGATGTTCCTGGAGATTCTTCGCAACCGGCTCGGCAAAGATGTCTACGAAACCCCTCACCACACCACCTGCGGCGGCATCGCCTACCACAGCGAGGCCATCCCGCAGGAAACGATGATGACCATCATCGCGCGGCAGTTCGCCCTGATGACCGAAGCGGGCTACGAAAACTACGTGTGCAGCTGCATCACGAGTTTCGGCCTCTACACGGAAGTGATGGAGGATTGGCGCAATTTCCCTGAACTGGAGGCGAAGATACGCGAGAACCTCTGGAAGGCCACGCGGCGTGAATTCAAGATCCCGACCAACCTGGCCCACGCCAGCGACCTGATCTACAAGTTCCGCAACGCGATCGCCGAGCAGGCGAAGTTCCGGCTGGTCAACAAGGCCACCGGCGAACCGCTCCGCGTCGTGGAGCACATCGGCTGCCACTACGCCAAGATGTTCCCTTCCAAGGGCGTGGGCGGCGCCGAATACCCGTACGTGCTGGCCGGGATGGTCGAATCGTGGGGCGGCGAGGTCATCGACTACCCGGAGCGGCGCCACTGCTGCGGCTTCGGCTTCCGCCAGTACCTGGTCAGGGCCAACCGCGGCTACTCCCTGTCGAACACCCACAAGAAGTTCGAAAGCATGGAGCCCTTCAAGCCCGACATGATCATCACCAACTGCCCGGGCTGCCCCTACTTCCTCGACCGCTGGCAATACGTCATCGCCGAGCAGACGGGCAAGACCTACGGCGGGAACGGCTATGGCATCCCCGTGTTCACCTATGAAGAGGTAGCCGGCTTGGTGCTGGGCTACGATCCCTGGGACCTGGGACTGCAGACCCATCAGGTGGCCGTCGAACCGCTGCTCGACAAGATGGGCGTCCCCTACAAACCCGAAGACAAATACAAGGGCCTGAACGGCAAGCAACTCCAGCGGCCGGAATTCCCCATGAACATCAAATGCTGCTGATATGAGCGAGAATGTCGTCGTCATCGGCGGTGGCCCCGCCGGCATCGAAGCCTCGCGCAGGCTCCGCGACCTGGGCTACACCCCTATCCTCATTGAAAAAGAACCCGTCCTGGGCGGACATCTGGCCCGCTGGGACCGCCTCTTCCCCGACGGCGTGGAAGCACGCTCCGTGCTGGATCCCATGCTCCAGGACCTGGACGGCATCAAGTATTTCACCGACACGACGGTTTCGTCGATCAACCGGCTCAAGGACACCTGGGTGGTGAAACTTTCGAACGGACTCTCGGCCCAGGTGCGCGCCATCCTGCTCAGCACGGGCTTCGACCTGTTCAAGGCGGAGAAGAAAGAAGAATACGGCTACGGCATCTACGAGCGCGTGATCACCAACGCCGAGCTGGAAGACTGGTTCAAGGCCGGCGCCGTCCCCCAGTTCGAGGGTGTCCATACCATCGGGTTCGTTCACTGCGTGGGCTCGCGCGACGAGAAGGCGGGCAACCGCCAGTGCTCGAAGGTGTGCTGCGTGACCGCGGTCAAGCAGGCCTGCGAATTCAAGGAAAAGCATCCTGAGGTCACGGTCTACTGTTTCTACATGGACCTGCGCATGTTCGGGCGCAAGTTCGAAGACCTGTACCTGAAGGCCCAGAAGGAGCACGGCGTACGCTTTGTCCGGGGCCGCGTCTCCGAAGTGTCGGAAGACATCGACGGGCACCTCTTCGTCAAGGCGGAAGACACGCTCTTCGGCAAGCCCCTGAAGATCAAGATGGACATGCTGGTGCTGATGTGCGGCATGACTCCGGCGGACGGCACGCCCGAACTGGCCCGGATGGTCAGCATCCCGATGGGCGAAGACGGCTTCCTCGTGCCTGCCAGCATCGTGGGCGCGCCTTGCATCGCACCGCGCGAAGGCATCTTCTTCGCAGGAACGTCGACGGGTCCCAAGACCATCCCCGAGACCCTTGGCGAAGCTTCTGCCGCCGCCCTGGCCATCGACCGTTATCTCAAAACCACTGCCCGGCGATGATTGACTTCGGCTACGGACTGACACCGAGCGCCACGCTCCGGATCGAGAACGTGCAGAACCCTCTTTTCGAGGAGCTGCACCGTCGCGAGCCCGACGTGGCCAAGTGCATCGCGTGCGGTTCCTGCACAGCCAGCTGCAGTGCGGGCTGCTTCACGGAAATGAGCCTCCGCCGCGTGATCCTGTCGCTCCAGCGGGGCCGTGAGAAAGAAATCCTGCCCATGCTGCAGCACTGCATGCTCTGCGGCAAGTGCCAGCTCGTCTGTCCGCGCGGCATCAATACGCGCCATCTCATCCTGAGCATCGGGAAGGTCTACGGTCCGGCGGACCAAAAAGAGGAGGTCCGGCCATGAAGGAACGCATCCTCGCCGCCTACGACCCCTTCGTCCTGCCGTTTGTCTTCGGCATCAGCTTCGTGATAGGCTACTGCCTGCTGGCGCTGTTCAAGGTCCTGGTGCAGCTCTCCCCCGCCGACCGCAGGAAGTTCGCACTCTCGCTGATCACGCCTTCGACCATCCTGAAGAACCTCCGCGACCTGTTCTGCGACTGTCTCCTCCACGTGAAATTATGGAAGCGCAACAAGGTGCTGGGCTACATGCATTCCAGCATCGCCTTCGGCTGGTTCATGATTATCGTCATCGGCCACATCGAGACCGTCCTCTACATCCCGGAACGGCTGCACAAGCTCTACTACCCCATCTTCTTCCGCTTTTTCATGGAAGAGCAGAAGCAGACCCTGCAGGGTTCGTTCTTCTTCTTCCTGATGGACTTTTTCCTGCTCATCATCCTGAGCGGCATCACCCTGGCCATCATCAAACGCTTCCGCTCGCGCATCGTGGGCATGCGGCGCACCACCAAGCTCACCCTGACCGACCTCATCGGGCTCTACAGCCTCTGGGCCATCTTCCCGCTGCGTTGGATCGCCGAGGGCTTCACCGCGGGCGTGGCCGGCGGCAGCTTCATGACCATCCCGATCAACTGGATCCTGCACAGCTTCATGAGCAAGCCCGAGAACATCACGGTGGCCTGGTGGGCCTATTCGCTGGCGTTGGGCACGTTCATGACGGTCCTCCCCTTCACGCGCTACATGCACATCCCTGCAGAAATCCTGCTGATTCCCATGCGGAACGCCGGACTGCCGGTACGCCACACGCGCAAGGGCTTCACGCTGGCGATGCTCTATTCCTGCCCGAGCTGCGGCGTCTGCATCGACGCGTGCCCGATGGGCGTGCAGAAGAAGAATGTCCAGGATGCGACGGTCTACATGGTGCGCAACCTCAAGCGGCGCAACCAGCGGCGTTCCCTGGAGATTGCGGAAAAATGCCTGATGTGCGGCAAATGCGCATCGCTCTGCCAGGTGCAGATGGACGCCTGCGGCATCCGCCTCGCCTACCGCACGGCGCAGGAAAAGAAGAACAACCGGCTTCCGGCCGATTTCAGTTACCTCAACGCCGTAACCCCGCAGGAGGTCGGAGAAGAGAAAGTGCTGTACTACGCCGGTTGCATGAGCTCGCTCACCCCGGTGATTTCCCGTTCGGTGCAGCGGGTCCTGCAGGCAGCCGGCGTGCCTTTCGAACTGATGGACAGGGACGGCGCCATCTGCTGCGGACGCCCGCTTCTCTTGGCCGGACGCCGCGACGAGGCGCAGCAACTGATCGAGAAGAACCGCCAGCTCATCGAAAAGAGCGGCGCCCAGATCCTGCTCGTCAGCTGTGCCATCTGCTACCGCATCTTCAAGGAGCAATACGACCTGATCGGCGTGGAGGTCGTGCACTATACCGAATATTTCAACCGCCTCATCGCCGCGGGCAGGCTTCCCCTGAAAAACAGCCATGAGACGCTGGTCTACCACGATCCCTGCGACCTGGGACGTGGCTGCGGCATCTACGACGCACCGCGTCAGGCGCTCTCGCAGGTCGGCCAGCTGGTGCCGGCCCTCAAAGAAAGGGAGGAAAGCGTCTGCTGCGGCGGTTCCGTGGGCTCGCTGACGCTGCGCTACGAAGACCGCGAACCCATCACGCGTGGTTCCATCGAGAATCTGACGGCCAACAACCCCGAGCAGATCGTTACCGCCTGTCCCCTCTGCCTCAAGACTTTCGGCCGCTTCGCCCCCGTCCCCGTCAGGGACTTCGCCGAAATGCTCGCCCTTCACTTGGAAACAAACAAAAACGATACGAAATGAACGGATTTGAACCCACGAAATACGAGCTGGAAACTGTGGCCACCGGCCGGCGCTTCGAGGATGCGGGGTGGTCGCTGGCCGACCCGCAATGCCAGGAGCCCTCGCTGGTCAGGGCCGTTTATGAGAAGAAACAAATTGCTTTCGGGCCGGAGGAACGGGGCATCTACCAGTTCGCGGACTGGATGCCGGTGCGGCGGATGCTGAAGGGATCCGCCCCGAACGTCACCTACCGCAGCGAAAAACTCGCCGCCAGGCTGAAACTCCCGAACCTGCATATCGCCTTCTCGGGCTGGTGGCCCGAAATCGGCGCTGCCATGAGCACCTGCTCCTTCAAGGAAACGGAAGCCTACAGCGTGTGCGCCCGCATCCCCGACGGAGAGAAGCGCGTACTGGTGGTGGCCTCGGCCGGCAACACGGCCCGGGCCTTTGCCAAAGTCTGTTCGGAGAACAACATCCCTTTGCTGCTCAGCGTGCCGGAAGAGAACATCGATGCGCTCTGGTTTGAGAGACCCCTGAACGAATGCGTGAAACTCATGTGCTCACCGCGCGGCACCGACTATTTCGACGCCATCGCCCTCGGTGATGCCGCCTGCACCTCGCCGATGTTCTTCGCCGAAGGCGGCGCCAAGAACATCGCCCGCCGCGACGGCATGGCCACCACCGTGCTGTCTGCCGCCAAGGTTCTGCAGCGTACCCCCGAGGCCTATTTCCAGGCCATAGGCTCCGGCACCGGCACCATCGCCGCATGGGAGGCCAACCTCCGCCTGATCGATGACGGGCGCTTCGGCAGCCACAAGATGAAACTCTTCCCCTCGCAGAACGTGCCTTTCCTGCCCATGTACGACGCCTGGAAGGCCGGCAGCCGCGCACTGCTGCCCATGGACGATGAAAAAGCCCGCGTGCTGGCCCTCGAGATCGATGCCAAGGTGCTCTCGAACCGGCGGCCGCCGTACAGCCTGCGGGGCGGCGTCTACGACGCCATGCTGGATGCCGGCGGCGACATCGAATGCGCCACCAACGCCGACATCGCCGCCATGCAGCATCTCTTCCTCGATACCGAAGGCATCGACATCCATCCCGCCGCAGCCGTAGCGCTCCAGGGCATGATCAACGCCTTCGAAGCCGGCAAGCTGCCGCGCGATACCGTGGCCCTGCTCAACGTCACCGGCGGCGGTCAGGCCCGCTTCCAGCGCGAGCACAAGTGCAACTACCTGAAACCCAGCCTGATCGGCAACGCCTCCGACCCGGACATCGTCGAAAAAATAGAAAAGATCTTCCGATAAACCCCTTCAGCCATGAAAAGACTTCTTGTTTCCGTCCTGGCCCTGGCCGCCCTCCTGCTCATGACGTCCGGCTGCCAGACCACACCCGCCAGCGACAACCCCGAGGTGAACGCCGCCACGGCGCTGGCCCACCGCATCTTTCCCAGGCAGGCAGGCCATTTCGTCTTCGAGGCCCTGCCCGCAAGGGCATCCGACTATTTCACCCTGCGCAGCGAAGGCCGCAAGATCGTCATCGGCGGCAACAATGCCAACTCGATGGCCGTAGGCCTCAACTACTACCTGAAATACTACTGCCACGTCAATGTCGGCTGGTTCGCCTGGGAAAAGGGAGACATGCCGAAGAAGTTGCCCGCCGTGGAGACGCCCGTCAAGATCGACGCACGCGTGCCGCAGCGCTTCTTCCTGAACTACTGTACCTACGGCTACACCATGCCCTGGTGGACCTGGAAGGAATGGGAGCACTTCATCGACTGGATGGCGCTCAACGGCATCAACCTGCCGCTGGCCATCACGGGCCAGGAATCCATCTGGTACCAGGTCTGGACTGAACTGGGCCTGAGCGACGAAGAGGTCCGCAGCTACTTTACCGGACCCGCCCACCTGCCCTGGCACCGCATGCTGAACATCGACCGCTGGGGCGGCCCGCTGCCGAAATCCTGGCTCGAAGGGCAGGAAGCCCTGCAGAAGCAGATTGTCGCGCGCGAGCGCGAACTCAACATGAAGCCGGTGCTGCCGGCCTTCGCCGGCCATGTGCCGCCGGAGCTGCAGCGCATCTACCCCGACGCGAAGATCGAGCGCATGAGCGACTGGGCAGGCTTCGCCCTGGAGGACTACCCCTGGTTCCTCGACCCGGAGGACAAGCTTTTCCCCGAGATCCAGAAGCGTTTCCTCGAGAAAGAGCTTGCGATCTACGGAACCGACCATGTCTACGGCATCGATATCTTCAACGAAATGATTCCCAAGAGCTGGGATCCCGCCTACCTGGGCCGCGTGAGCCACGGCGTGTATGAATCGCTGGCCGCCGCCGACCCCGACGCCGTCTGGCTCCAGATGACCTGGCTCTTCTACAACGAGCGCAAATACTGGTTCGAGGGCGACTCCGACGAGCGCGTGAAAGCCTTCCTGACGTCCTATCCGGCCGGGCAATCGATCCTGCTCGACTACTACTGCGAGCGGATGGAGGTCTGGCGCAAGACCCAGAGCTATTACGGCATCCCGTTCATCTGGTGCTACCTGGGCAACTTCGGCGGCAACACCTTCCTGGCGGGCAACATCCAGGAGATCAATGGATTGATCGAAGGTGCCTTTGCCGAGGCCGGGCCGAGTTTCCAGGGTCTGGGCTCTACGCTCGAAGGTTTCGACTGCAATCCCTTCATGTACCAGTTCATCTTTGAAAAGGCGTGGAACATGCCGCAGCACCAGAACCTCGACACCTGGGCGGGCACGCTGGCGCAGATGCGTTCCGGCGTGAACAATGCAGATGCCAGGGCTGCCTGGAAGGAACTCTTCGACGAGATCTACATCCAGCGCTCCGTCCCGGGCCACAGCCCGGTCATGAACCTGCGGCCCTCGTTCCAGCGCTCGACCTCCTACCACTCCAGCGTCCGTTTCAACTATGAAAACGAGAAGCTTCGCTCCGTGATCGACCGGCTGCTGGCCGCCGACGGCGAAGGCCCTTCGTACGGATTCGACCTGGTGAACCTCACGCGCCAATACCTGAGCAACCAGTTCGAGCAGCGCTTCGCCGAATACAAGACGGCCTACGAGAACGGCGATACGGAGCAGATGGCCGCGTTGAAAGAAGAGATGCTGGCCGGCTTCGACACCCTCGACGAACTGCTCGCTTCGCAGGACTACTTCCTGGTGGGCAAGTGGATCGCCGATGCACGCAGCTGGGGCGCCACGCCGGAAGAGGCCGACTACTTCGAGTCCAACGCCCGCAACCTGCTGACATCCTGGGGCGACCGGGGCAATCTGCTCACGGATTATGCGGACCGTTCCTGGGCCGGTCTGGTGAAAACCTACTACAAACCGCGCTGGGAGATGTTCTTCGAGGCCGCGGATGAAGCCGTAGCCGCAGGCGAAAAGCTGGAGGGCGAACGCTTCGACACCCTGCTCGAAGCCATGAAAGACCACGAATACAACTGGTGGGCCGAACGTCCCGGCAGCTTCCCGTCGAAGCCGCAGGGCGATCCCATCGCACTGGTCCGCCGGATCATGTCCGGCAAATAAATATTTGTTGAGCCATGCAATACAGAAAGAACCGCTACGGAGAAGCGCTGTCCCTGCTGGGATACGGTTGCATGCGTCTTACCCGCAAGGGTGGATCCATTGACATCGAAAAGGCCGAAAGCGAGATTATGGCCGCTTTCAAGGCCGGCGTCAATTACTTCGACACCGCGTACCTCTATCCGGGAAACGAAATGGCCCTGGGCCAGATTCTCGAGAAGAACGGCATCAGGGAGCAGGTGCACATCGCCACCAAGCTGCCCCATTATCTCATCCTGAAGTCATCGGGCATCGACCGCCTGTTTGACGAGCAGATCCGCCGTCTCCGCACAAGCTATGTGGACTATTACCTGATGCACATGCTGACCGACGTGGCGGAATGGGAACGGCTCAAGTCCCTGGGCATCCTCGACTGGATCGCGGAGAAGAAACGGACGGGCGTCATCCGCAACATCGGCTTCTCCTACCACGGCAATACCGACAATTTCCTGAAAATCCTGTACAACTACGACTGGGACTTCTGCCAGATCCAATACAACTACCTCGACGAGTCTACCCAGGCCGGCGTCAAGGGACTGGAGGCGGCCGCCGCCAAGGGTATCCCCGTCATCATCATGGAACCGCTCCGCGGCGGCAAGCTGGTCAACCTGCTTCCCGAAGAAGCGAAGGATGCCATGGCGCGCAGTGGAAGAGGCTGGACACCCGCCGAATGGGCATTCCGCTGGCTGTACAACCAGCCTGCCGTCACGGTCGTCCTATCGGGCATGAACTCCCTGAAGATGATTGAAGAGAATGTCGCAACAGCCTCCGAGGCCGCCGCCGGTGCTTTCACGAAAGAAGATCACGCCGTGATCGAACAGGTCCGGGAACTGATACGGAAGACCGAAAGAGTCGGTTGTACGGGCTGCCGCTACTGCATGCCCTGCCCCAGGGGCGTCGACATCCCGGGCGTATTCCGTTCCTACAATGCCATGTATGCCGAGACCAAATGGTCCGGACGCTGGCAGTACTTCCAGAACGTCGCCATGACCAAAGAGCCCACCTTCGCCTCGCAGTGCATCGGCTGCGGCAAGTGCGAAAGCCACTGCCCGCAAGGCATTCCGATCCGCGAGAAGCTGAAAGAAGCCGACCGTGCCCTGCGTCCGCTCCCCTACCGGCTCGGCATTGCCCTCGCGCGCAAATTCATTCTCAGATAAGCTAAAGGCTTCGCAAACGACGAAGTTGCTCTGCTTCTGCCACAACCGAAGTTGTCCCAAGGATAAAGACAACTTCCCCGTATGTCATGGCTGTATCCAAGGCTTCAGAAACAGATGAGGTCCCAATAGTTTCAATCCCGGATCGAAGCAGAACTTCGGCTTGTCTGTTCGTGAAATGATAATGGACATTCTGCGAGCGAGTAAGAATGGTTCTAACAGAGCGGCTCTGTACGGTGAGGGCGACTCCTTCATAATCCTTATCATCAGGAATGCCGATTATCCATACACACTTGTCAATCCTGAGATGATCCAGCACATCGAGGGCTAAAACGGCGCTACTTCGATTGATACACGCATCCAGAATAATCAGTGGAGAGGAGGACAAGATTTCCATTCGCCCGGGCCAATAAAGTGACTTCAACCGTTCCCGGACACAATCTTCATCCAAATCATCCATAACAGCATCTGCCACAGCCAGCGCCAATGCACAATTTTTCGCCTGATGTACACCCAACAATGGAATATGAATGTCCCTGATCTTTTTGCCTGAGACCGAAACAGTAAATGCCATCCCCGAACGGGTATATCGGATCGCTTCGGCGTAAAAATCCTGCCCATACCACAATAACGGCACTTTACACGCTGCACCACGACGGCTCAATACCTTTTTGACAGCATCAGGCTGTTCTGCGACAAAACAGGCTGATGAATAAGGGTTGATGGCATAAGACTTATCCTCGGCAATTGCTTCAAGGGTTCCGCCCAATTCACGGGTATGCTCCAAAAAAATGGAGTTGATGACGGCAAAAGTATGAGGGATGTTGTTAATGTCATCGTAGCGCACACCTTTTCCATACTCAAAGACATTGAATGTTGTCTTGCATTCCTGAAACCAGGTCAATCCGATAGCTGCCTGAATACCAATCGGACTGATATAGCTTTTTCCGGAAATCATGGCAGAAACTGGTTCCAGCTTCGATGCGACAAAACTGGCGATCCTGGCCAGATCATCGTCAGAAATAGATATACCGTTTACCTTGAAACGTTCATTGAATGACAGGATATGCGGACTGGTCAAAAGACCAACCTTCTCTTCCGCCTGCAGGATGGAGGACAACATACAGGCGACCGATCCTTTTCCTTTGCTGCCCGTAATGCCGACAGAAGGAGTATGGTTCAACGAGACGAGCAGATCACGCGTAAGTTCCGGATTACGTTTCACGCTGTCCGGTGCATCATAATCCAATTCATCGGCAACCTGGAGATATGAGGCATATATAAAATGATCCACTTGCTCCCGATTCATCGTTATTTACTTTTCAAATCATTAACAATCAAGGAGATGATTAAAGAGGCAATATTACTGCCGGTAGCGGCTTCGATTCCCTCAATGCCCGGTGTTACATTGATTTCGCACAAATAATAGCCATCTTGACCGAAGAGCAGATCAACACCCATGACATCAAGTCCCGTCTCTACAAACAAATCTTCCGCAATTGTCCGCATTTCCCCGGTAACAGGTACAGCTTGAACGCTTGCCCCCAAGGCAAAATTAGATCGGAAATCCCCATTGGATTTCCGGATCATCGCTGCAATCGCCTCTCCCCGGATGCAGAACAATCGCAAATCCCGGCCAAAACTGGAAGCGATAAACTCCTCAAACAATAACTCCGTTTCCAATGGGAAGAAGTCTTGGAGACGCTTGAACTCCGAAGGAGAATGTACCAGATAGATCTCTTTCCCTTTCGAATTTCTCAGCCCTTTTACAACAAAAACATCCCCAAGCAAAGAGGCAACGGCATCATAACTCGACTGGATAGTTCCCAATACATAGTGAGGCTTTTGAAAAAAGCGTGAATCCAGTCTTTGTAACTGTTCATATTTATCAATAAACCGATTGAATGGCTTGAGCCGATTATAGCTTTCATCCCCCAAACTGTTCAGCTTGTCCTTAATCCATCCCCACTTGTAACGGTTGAGAACGAAATCTCTGCGCTTCAACGCCTGGCCTTTATGGAAAGGGCCATCCCCGGTAAGCAGAACGTCGTGTACTCCGATACGATCCAGGACGACCCCGGCTTTCGCGGCTTCTTGAATCAGGCGGTCAGAAGTATAAGCGACACCCATATCGCTGTACTTTTCTATCAGATAGCCCTTCATCATCATGACTACTTAACTTTGATTCTCTCTTCGTTCAAGGAAAAATACAGAATGAGCGGGACAAAGAAAAGACATAGAATGATTCCCGTTTTTAAATCACGGAAAACCTGAAAAACCGCCAATATGGTTCCCAGGATGGCAATGGTCTGGGCCTGTGAATTCCGGAGAAAAGTATGGTGGATATCTCTGGATATTTCAACAACATCATTGATACTGTTCATCCGCAGCGACTTTCGGGCCGGAGCCGGGACGCGAACTTCATAATCCGTCAGCTGGGAATCAGATAATACCCGCAATTTAACCTTTCTGTCACGGAAGCGGATCATAACTTTATCGTTGTCAGAAACGCCCAAGAGGCTCATCATGTTGGGACTCAGCCGGGCTACGACATTTTTGTCATCTGTGACATTTGTCCAACTGATCCTGAGAAGGAATGTGGATTTTCCTATGATTTTTTCAAGTATATAATCGGACAAAAAACCAATCCGATCCCTGAATGTCCTTCTCTTCTTTCCCGAAACCGGGAATGACAATACATCTACATTATAACATCCCAAGCCTTTCAAAATAGTATCAGCCGATTCCAAGTCCTTAGCGTCGGCTTCGGGGTTGATCATATAATAGACTTGATCAGGAATAGCTTTATAACAACGACTGAATGTCTCGCGCTGGACGTCATCGATTAACGAAGCCTTGATGAGATCAAGTTCTTCCTTTCGTATCATCTTGAAAGGATGGTCATTCAAGCCCATTAATGTGCTGAAGTAGCGGGGAAGCATCACTTTTTCTGCCGGTTCGCCATTCTGCAGGACCGTTCCTCCATCACCATAATCGGCCGTGGTCAAGTCAAAATCGACACTAGAATCCGTCACCTTGTTGAAAACCACAAAACGACGGTTTTTTGAAAATTTGATCAATCTGTCAAATAACAGCTGGGAAAGATAAATATGATTGATCTTATCGGCTTTCGGAATGCCCATCGGAAGCCCCTGATCACTGCGTCTGGACAACAGAACAGGCATACCTTCAAGAAAAGGATCATCCCCGTTAAGAGACCACTCGCATCCACAAAGATGATGGATGAGCCTGTTCGGCAGAAAAACGAGTTCCCCAGGATCCCACTTTTCACTTGCAACTTCCTTCAATCCGGCAAGACGGACATGGGCCAAATCAACATCTCCTTCTGCGGAATGGATATAAACCACCTCATTCTCAGACCATTTTGAACCTTCCTTATAAAGGATGGCCCGGTCTTGAGGTTTAGGATTAGGAGACTGGCACAAGCGCCTGACATCGATATAAGAAGATCTCCAATCAACACGGGCCAGAGATTCTATGATCAGACGCAGTCCTTTTATAAGAGAAACGAGCTGTGAAGGGATGGAAGGATCCCGATAATCAGCATTAATTTCTAACTGCATGCTGGCAGCTTCGGTACGGCCCGATACGACGCTGGTTACTGTATTGGGACTACTGGCTCTGAATAGCTGGTTCTGGCACAGGACAAAACCACTGTTCTTTTTTGTCGTGTACTCCAAACTCAGACGAATGAGCGTGGCAATAAAATCAAATCCCTTGAGTGATGACAAGGGTTCAGATTCAGACGGTGCCGTGCCTATCTCCAAGGAGAAAGGCCTCTCCTGCGCAGCACCGTGAAGATCGATTACAACTTTAATTGAATGACCCTTGACATGACCGATCAGTGCCTCCTGATAAGCATTACATGAAAAATCATCATGATTCGGGTCGGATTCCCTGCAGCCTGTAGAATAAATAACATGACATCCTGTCAACTCGTGCAGAACCAAGGCGAGTGCGCCTGTATACTTTTCAGCCTTTTTCAGATTTCCTTCACGAAAATGAGTGACACAATGTGGGACAGAAAGCATCACAGGAACAGTACCTTCCAATATCCGGAACCGGGCTTTTCCCATACCTGCGTAGTGGAAGAGAGAAAAACGCTTCTCTTTCCTGACCAGCAGTTTGATTAACTGATCTTCATTCTTACTCATTTTCAAACAATTGCTTTACGATATAATTGCTTCCGCCCACGAAAATCAGATCTTTCTCCCCTGTGAGACTGTCTGCCAGGGAGAGTGCAGATGAAAACGAGGCAACGCCCATTCCGGCCAGCCCGTAATCGGACATGATGTTCGCCAGCTCATTAAACGGAAAGGCTCTCGGATCTGGAGCCTGCGTGAATATATAATGCACATTGCGCGGCAGAAGAGGAGCAATGACATCCAGATCTTTTTCGCGCGTCAGACCGAAAATGAAAACGACATTGTCATAATCGCAGGAAATCCGGTCCACCTGCTCGGCGACCCAGCGCAGGCCGTGCGCGTTATGGCCCGTGTCGCAGATGATCTGAGCCTTGTGCTGAACCGGATCGGCCTCACGCAGGGTCTCCCAGCGGCCATGCAGGCCCGTATTCCGGGCGGCGTGGCGGACACCGTTGCGGAAGGCTTCCAGGTCGAGGCCCAGCATAGGCTGCAGGATGCCGACGGCGGCGGAGAGTGTGCAAAGGTTTCGTTCCTGGTAGTCTCCGGGAAGATCCAGGTCAGCCACCTTCAGCGAAAGACACGGCGTCGCCTCCACGGCAAAGGTAAGGGGGCTGCCGCAGGCAGCGGCCTTCGCCTCGAATACCGGCCGGGTCTCGGGGGTGAATTCCCCGACGACGGCCGGTACGCCGGGCTTGATGATGCCGGCCTTCTCGCCGGCAATGGCCGCCAGCGTATAACCCAGGTGTTCGCAGTGCTCCAGGCCGATATTGGTAATGATGCTCAGGATGGGCGTGATGACGTTGGTCGAGTCGAGTCGGCCGCCCAGGCCGGTCTCGATGACGGCGATATCCACGTTTTCGGCCGCGAAAAAGTCGAAAGCCATAGCTGTCGTTATCTCGAATAGAGAAGGATGATTCAAGACAAGAAAATCCCTCCATTTATCCAGGAAATCTTCCACCTTATCTTTGGAAATCATCCGGAAGCCATCGCCTTCCACCATCTTCATCCGTTCGCGGAAATCCACCAGGTGCGGTGAGGTATACAGGCCGACTTTCAGGCCGCAAGCGGCCAGGCCCGCCGCCAGCATGTGGGAGGTTGATCCCTTTCCGTTGGTTCCGGCGACATGGATGGTGCGGAAGCGACGGTGCGGATGCCCGAGCGCCGCATCGAACGCCTCCATCGTTTCGATGCCCGGTTTGTACGCCACCTTCCCCACCTTCTGGTAGGAAGGAAACTGACTGAACAGCCAGTTCAATTTATCATCGTATGATTTCATTTCATGGACAGGGTTCGCTTGCGTCACAGGCGCGGGTGGTTCATTGCTCCGGAACCCATGCCACCCTCGGCACTGTAAGAGGGAGGGGCCCATGCGCAGCATGGGAGGGGTCGAGCGCAGCGAGACGGTTCCGGAGCAATAACCAGAGCGCCCAGCAGGCGAACCGGACTAAGAACTAGACGGAGAATTGTTCGCGAAGAGCGACGTTCAGGGCGTCGGCGTCGGGGCCGCTGGCACTGAAGTAGAACTTGATCTTCGGCTCGGTACCCGAAGGACGCACCGTCACCTTGCAACCGTTCTCGCTGAAGAACTGCAATACGTTCGATTTCGGCAAGCCCGTCTCTTCCGGCTTGTTGTAGTCCACGACCTTCACCACCGGCGAGCCGGCGAGAGCCTTCGGGGCCTGGGCGCGGAAGTCGACCATCATCTGCTGGATTTCCTCGATGCCGCTCTTGCCTTTCTTCGTGACCGAAAGCAGGCTCTCCTTGAAGTAGCCGTACTCCGCATAGATCTCCTGCAGATAGCCGTAGAGCGACTGGCCCCGGTCGGCCAGCCAGGCCGCACATTCACAGAGCATGCAGCAGGTGATGACGGAATCCTTGTCGCGCACGAAGCTGCCGACATTGAAGCCGTTGCTCTCCTCGCCGCCGCAGATGAAGGTCTTCTTGCCCTCGTACAGATGCTGCTTGTCGGCGATGTATTTGAAACCGGTCAGCACGTCGAAGAGTTCGACGCCGTATTTTGCACAGATTTTTTTCAGGAGGTCTGTCGTCACGATGGTCTTGACCACGAACTGACGGCCGTCGATCCGGCCGAGTTCATGCCAGCGCGTAAGAATGTAGCTCGTGACGATCGTAGCAATCTGGTTCCCGGTCAGAAGAACCAGTTCACCCTTGTCATTGCGCACGGCGCAGCCCACGCGGTCGGCGTCGGGATCGGTGCCCAGCGCGATGTCGGCGCCCACGGCGTCGGCCCGTTCCATGACCATCCGCATGGCCGTCGGCTCTTCCGGATTCGGCGAGACCACCGTCGGGAAGTTGCCGTCGCTCACATCCTGCGCGTCTACATGGAACACATTCGTGAAGCCCGCCTGCTTCAGGCCGGCGGGAACCAGGCGGACACCCGTTCCGTGCAGCGGCGTGTAGGCGATCTTCATGTCGCTGTGGCGCCTGACGCTGTCCGGAGAAAGGAGCAGCGACAGCTGGCTGTCGAGGAAAGCCCGGTCGACTTCGGCGCCAATGCCCTGCGGGAAGCTGTTTTCATCGTACCTGACCTGATCCATCGACGTGATCTTGCCCACCTCCTCGATGATATTTTTGTCGTGCGGGGTGATGATCTGCGCGCCGTCCTCCCAGAACACCTTGTAGCCATTGTACTCCTTGGGATTGTGCGAAGCCGTGATCATGATGCCGGCTTTGCAGCCCAGGTGCCGGATCGCGAAGCTGAGTTCCGGCGTGGGACGGATATTGTCGAAAATATAGACGAGGATGTCGTTGGCCATCAGCACCCCGGCGGACACCCGGGCGAAGAGCTGGCTGTTGTTGCGGCTGTCGTAGGAAATCACCACCGAAATCTTCTGGTCCTTGAAATTCTTCTTGAGATAGTTGGCAAGCCCCTGCGTAGCCATGGCGACAGTGTAGCGGTTCATCCGGTTGGTGCCGGCACCCATGACGCCGCGCAGGCCGCCCGTACCGAATTCCAGCGTGCGGTAAAAAGCGTCTTCCAGGGCTTTCGGATCGCCCTTCATCATCTCCAGCACTTCGCGCTGGGTTTCCACATCGTAACTGTTGCTGAGCCAAGACTCGGCCACTTCAAGATAATTTGCCATAGTTCTGATCTTTAAGTTCTGACCTTTAATCTTTCAAAGATAATAAAAAAGCGGTAACTTTGTAGAGATGTCGGCAGAAAACTTCATCCAGTTTGTCTTGGAGCACGAAAGCGACGAGCCCGAGCGGCTGCTGTTGTCGGCGGACCGCTGGCCGGCGCTCGACGTACGGCGGGCGGCGCGGATCATCGCGGCGCGGCGCAAGCTGCGCGACAAGGTGCCGGCATGGCATGCCTGCCCAGCGCTCGACTACCCGGCCAGTCTGCCGCTGGAGCAGTGCAGCTCCGAGGAGACAGCCCGCTACAAGCAGGCTTTCGTGCCGGCGGGCGGCCGCATCGCCGACCTGACCGGCGGTCTGGGCGTGGACAGTTGGGCCATGAGCGCGGCAGCGGCCAGCGTGGACTACTGCGAACGGGACGGCGCGCTCTGCGCCGCCGCCCGCCACAATTTCCCGCTGCTGGGCGCCGGCAACATCAGCGTGCACGAAGGCGACGGCATCGCCTGGCTGGCGCAGGACACGGAGGGCTTCGACCTCATCTACCTGGACCCGGCCCGTCGCGGGAAAGCCGCGCAACGGGTCTACGACATCGCCGGCTGCGAACCGAACCTGCTCGAAGTCAAAGAACGCCTCCTGCAGCACGCGCCGCGTGTCCTGGCCAAGATTTCCCCGATGGCCGATATCTCCCGCACCCTGCGGCAACTGCCCGAAACCCGGGAACTGCACATCGTAGGCGCCGGTGGAGAGGTTAAGGAACTGCTGCTCCTGCTCGAATCATCGCAGCCCGCCGCGCCGTTGATCGTCGCCGCGGAAGGCGGCATCCGCTTCACCTTCCACCCGGACGAAGAACCGGCTGCGGAAGTCCGCTACGCCGCGCACATCGGAAACTATCTCTTCCAGCCCGCCAGGGTCCTGCGCAAAGCCGGCGCTTTCCGACTGCTCTCCGCACGCTACGGTGTGGCCAAGCTCGCCCCCAGCACCCAGCTCTACACCGCCGATGCGCCGGTGGACGGATTCCCCGGCAAATGTTTCGCCGTGGAAGAAGTCATTCCCTGGAGCAAGGCGGCCATCCAGGACCTCCGCCGCCGCTTCGACCGCCTCGAGCTGACCGCCCTGAATTTTCCCCTCGCCACCGACGCGCTGCGGCAGCGTCTGGGCATCCCTGGCGGCGGAAACCGCCACCTTTTCGCTACCACCCTCAACCAAACGAAAATCCTGATCCTCTGCCAGTCATGAGAGAGAATTATACCGAAATCGAATCCCTGTATGCCTTGCGGCAGGTGCTTTCCCACAACGAGACCCTGCGGCACTACGCCTTCCAGTCCGTCAACTTCGAGAAGAGCGGCTTCCCGATGGAAAAATACCGTTTCGAAGACTGCCTCTTCATGGGCTGCACCATCCCGCCCCGCATGTTCTATGCAATGGACGAAGCCTGCATCGTCCTGCCCCGCGTGAAGATGCCCTACAAGGTTTTTCCCAACAAACTCTACGACGCCCAGTCTCTCTACCTGCACTACAAGCCCGGCTACCACGAGACCTACTATACCTGCTATGACACCATCGTCTACGACCGGTATATGGCCATGGGAAAGGCGACCAGCGACATCAAGGAGACGCTCTGCCGCCTGCTGCACGACCATTCCATCAGCAACGCCATCGAACAGCTCGTCTCCGAGTATGACGAGAAGGACATCGTGGCCGTCATGGGCGGACACGCGGTTAAGCGCACCGACACCCAGTATCACCAGATCGTCGACATCAGCAAGCGCCTGACCGAAGCCGGCAAGCTCATGATCAGCGGGGGCGGCCCGGGTGCGATGGAAGCCGTGCACCTCGGGGCCTGGATGGCCGGCCGCAGCGACGCCGAAGTGGAAGACGCGCTCTCCATCCTGGCGCCTACGCCCACGTTCCGGGAAAAAGGCTGGCTCACAACAGCCTGGCAGGTGATGGACAAGTATCCCCGCGACCCGCAGTTCCACAGCCTCGGCATCCCCACCTGGTTCTACGGGCACGAGCCCGCCACGCCCTTCGCCTCACAGATTGCCAAGTTTTTCGACAACAGCCTCCGCGAAGACTGCATCATCTCGCTTCCCAAAGGCGGCATCATCTACACCCCGGGCAGCGCCGGCACCTTCCAGGAAATCTTCCAGGACGCCGCGCAGAACCACTACAAGACCCTGGGCACCGCCAGCCCCATGGTCTTCCTGGGGAGACAGTACTATACCGATGAGGTGCCCATCTACTCCCTGCTGCGCGACCTGCAGGACAGGGGCCGGTACCAGAACCTGCTGCTGTCCATTACCGACGAAACCAGCGATGTCATCCGCTATCTGATGGACTTCCACCGTCCGTTCCACCCGTGGTCCAGGCATGCTTCTGATTTTGAATTATGAACCTCTTCCAACTTTTCAAGAACATCCGCCCCTTCGTCAGGCCGTACCGGTGGCTGGTGGTCATTACGCTGATCCTCACGCTGGTGGGATCCTTGATGGCGCAGGTCAACGCCATCGTGCTCGACAGGACGGTCGATGCCATCAACGCCCTGATCGGCACCAGTTTCACCTGGGCCCAGGCCGCCCGCATCATGACCATCATCTCCATCGTCCTGCTGGGCAAGGAGATCCTCTCGGCCCTGATTACCTTCGCCCAGAACTACTACGGCGAGCGCATGCGCATTTTTGTTTCGCGCGACCTCGCGCAGAGCGTCATCGAAAAAGTGCTGACCTTCCGGATGGCCTATTTCAATACCGACGAAAATGCGACCGGCAAAGTGCAGGCCCGCATCGACCAGGGCGTGAGTTCGCTGTCCCGTACCGTGCAGAATTTCTTCATCGACTTGCTGCCGCTGTTCACGACGGCCCTGCTGGCCCTCATCCTGATGTTCGCGGCCAACGTGTATGTGGGCCTCGTGGCGCTGGCCATCGTGCCGGTCTACTTCTGGATCACCTACCGGCAGGCAAAACGGCTCAAGGGCTGGCGGCGCGAGATGCGCGGGCACCTCGAGACCAAAAGCCAGGGCATCAAGAACATCATCGACTCGATCAACGTCATCAAGAGTTTCAACCGCGAGAAGATTGAAGCCCGGAAGCAGCTGGACATCCAGAACCAGGTGACGGAAAACCAGATCAAGACCCGCAAGGTAGCCTTCTATTACAACGGCCTCAAGGGTTTCGTCAGGCAGGTGGGCACCGTGCTGGTCATCATCCTGACGGCCTACCTGGTCCTCAAGGAGTATCCGGGCATGACCATCGGTAAAATCATGTACCACGTGATGCTGTTCAGCAACGTCATCGCCCCGATCACGCAGCTGCAGCGCATCTTCGACGATGTGAACGACGCGCTCATCTACGCCGAAGGCTTCTTCAGCATCCTGAACTCCGAAAAGGACATCGAGCCCTCCGGCAGCTACCGTCCCGAAAAGATCCACGGCAAATTCGAACTGACGGATGTCAATTTCACCTATCCCAACGGCAACCAGGCCCTCTTCGACGTGAACATGACCATCGAGCCCGGCAAGATCACGGCGCTGGTGGGACTGTCGGGCGCCGGCAAGAGTACCGTCGTCAACCTGCTCGACAAGTTCTACGAGCCGCAGAGCGGCCGTATCCTGCTCGACGGGGTGGACCTGCGGGAATACGACACCCGGTACCTGCGCGAGCACATCGGCCTCGTGTTGCAGAAGAACCACATCTTCGACGGCACCATCGCGGAGAACATCCGCTACGGCAAGCCCGACGCAACGGAGGAAGAAGTGGTCGAGGCGGCCCGGAAAGCCCATCTCCTTGACCAGATCATGGAACTCCCCAAAAAGTTCGAGAACAAGGCCTCAGATCTGTCGGGCGGCCAGCAGCAGCGCGTAGCCATCGCCCGCATGTTCCTCAAGAACCCGCCCATCATCTTCCTCGACGAGCCGACCGCCAGCCTCGACGCCGTCGCCACCGAGCAGATCAAGAACAGCATCGACGCCATCAAGAAAGACCGCACCGTCATCATCATCTCGCACAGCATCTCCCAGATCATTGACAGCGAGATGGTCTATGCCATGAAGAGCGGCCGCGTGGAGCAGTCGGGCCATCCGGACGATGTGTACCGGAAAGGCGGCATCTACAAGGACATCATCGATGCGTCGGCCCGCAGCCTCAACATCGAGAAGATTGCCCGCACGATCAGCCAGCCGGACTGACCCGTGGCACCCGCGACGGGCTACTTTTTCCTGAAGTAATCGGCCAGTACCTCCGGAAGGGGTTGGTCCAGCAGATAGCGGTACCAGAACTTGTAGTCCTGCAGGGAGGAGTGCATGCCCTGGTCGCCGCGGTAGCCGTGCATGCCGTCGGGGTAGATCATCAGCTCGAAATCCTTGTGGTCCTTCTGGAGCTGGTCGATCAGCTGCAGGGTGTTCTGGAAGTGGACATTGTCGTCGCCCGTACCGTGGGTGATGCGCAGCATGTTGGTCGCATCCCCTTTGTAGTTGGACACGCGGCCCATGACGCGCGTCTTCGCGTACCCTTCCGGGTTGTCCTGGGGACGGTCCATATAGCGCTCGGTGTAGTGTGAATCGTAGAGGCTCCAGTCGTAGACGCCGCCGCCGGCGATGCCGTACTGGAAATGCTCGTTGCCCTCGGTCACGCAGAGCGCGGTCATGGTGCCGCCGAAGGAGAAGCCCTCGACGCCGATCTTGTTCTCGTTGACGAAGGGCAGCTGGCGGAAGTAGTCGATGCCGTCGCAGAAATCCTGCACTTCCAGGATATCCAGCTGGCGGTATACCTCCTCCAGGCCTTTCTTGCCGAAGTGGCCGCCGGCCCGGTTGTCGAGCGTCACCTGGATCACGCCATGGTTGGCCCACCACTGGCTGCCCATGCTGACACCCCGCCATCCCTCGCGGACCTGCGGATTGTCGGGGCCGCCATAGATATTGACCTTCACCGGGTAGCGCTTGTTCCTGTCAAAGTCCACCGGCCAGGTGACGGCGGCCGGGATGCGGTGTCCGTCCCGCGATGTCACATAGATCAATTCCGGCAGGGCGATGGCGTAGTCATCGAACTGCTCGCCCTTCGTATCGTAGATCACTTTCACATGTTTGGACGGATCGACGTCGCCGGAAGCCGGTACCGTGATAAGCACCAGCTGCGTGGGCGTCCGGTAGTTGGAAGCCTGCGCCGCAATGTACTTGCCGTCTTCGGAGATCCGAACGCCCGCGAAGCTGTACGGGCCGTAAGACAGACGCTGCAGCGCCTTGCTCTTGAGGTTCACCCGGTAGATGTCCACGCGGGTGGAAGCCTCACGCTTGGCGGTAAAATAAAGGTGCTTCTTGTCCACCTTGAGCAGGGTGACGCCCCAGTTCTCGCCGGTGGTGAGCTGCTCGAACTTCTTCCCGTCGTACGAGAGGAAATAGAGCTGCTGCCAGCCGCTGAAATCCCGCACGATGTAGATGCCTTCCTTCGAGAAGAGCATGCCGTCCATCCAGTCGATCCAACTGTCCTGGTGCTCCTGGTAGACCATCACCTTGCTGCCGGTAGCCGGCGTGACGGAATAGAGGCGGAAATTGTCCTGGGCGCGGTCCATCCAGCTGACCATCAGCTTGGTGCCGTCACCGCTCCAGAAGGGCGTGCCGAAATACTGGTCCTCCTTCGGATCGAAGTCAGCCCAGACGGTCTCTCCCCCGTTTACGGACACGAAGCCCAGCTTCACTTCCGGATTCGGGTCGCCCGTCTTGGGATAGCGCGTCTGGTTGAGCGAGCCGTGCTGGCCCCTGGCCGAATAAATCGGGAACATCGGCACCTGGGAATTGTCGAAACGGTAGTAGGCGATCACCCGGCTGTCGGGCGACCACCAGAAGGCCCGGTACTGCGAGGGACGGCCGAAGATTTCCTCGTAGTACACCCAGGAAGCGTAACCGTTGAGAATCAGTTCACTGCCGTCGTAGGTATGGCGGGTGACGTGTTTCGAGTGCACGTCGATCGAATAGAGGTCGTTCTTGAGCGTAAAAGCGATCTTCGTGGAATCGGGCGACCAGGTCGGATTGACCCAGCCCGGCACCAGCTCTTCCCGGCTGGCCGGACGCATCCGCGGCGGCAGGGTCGCGGGTGCCGAGACACCCGTCTTGAGGGAATAGGAATAGGCGTCGCGGCCCACGCTGTAGCGCAGGGCCTCGTCCGTAAAGCCCGCCACGAACGGGGTCGGCTTCACAATCCCCTCGGGCACGCGGCCCAGCAGTTCCTCATCGGTGAAATGCCTGCCCGAAAGGGCCTGCTGTCCGGCCAGCGGAAAGGCCAGCGACAGCGCCAGTGCGATGACAAAGATTCGTTTCATATCAATTTCTTCTTCCAGATGCGATGGACAAATAATAGAGCAGCGTGGCCAGCGAGCTGAGCGCCGCCGCGATATAGGTAAAGGCCGCGGCCCGAAGCGCCTCGCGGGCTTCGTCTTCATTGGAGGGATCCACAATCCCCTTCTCGCTCATCCAGGCGAGGGCCCGGCGGCTGGCGTTGATCTCGACCGGCAGCGTCACGAAGGAAAAGAGTGTCGAGAGCGCGAACATGGCGATGCCCACCCAGATCAGGTGCGGAAAGACATTGATGAGCAACATGCCGCCCAGCAGAACGAAGGGAACGACCTGGTTGGTGACCGAGATGACGGGCACCAGCGCAGAACGCAGTTTCACGGGGAGATAGCCCGTGGCGTGCTGCACGGCATGGCCGCATTCGTGGGCCGCGACGGCGGCTGCGGCGACATGGTTCTGGTTGTAGACCGCTTCGCTCAGGTTTACGGTATGGTTGGTCGGGTTGTAGTTGTCGGTCAGCTGCCCCCGGGTGCTGATGACCTTCACATCACGGATGCCATGGTCGGACAGCATCTGCTGCGCCACCTCCCGCCCGGTCATTCCGCTCAGGACAGGCAGTTCGGAGGCCTTCTTGAATTTCCGCTGAAAAGAGTACTGCACCACATAACTCAGCACAGCCACACCGATGAACAAGATCCAATACATACTCATAGCTTATTCCTTTTCAAAAAAATCATCCTTAAAGTTAATAAAAAATACTTTCTCCACACCGCGTGTCACCGCCGTATAGAGCCATTTCAGGTCGTCCAGCGTGAGTTCCTTCCAGAAGGGATTGTCGATGAACACGCAGGACCACTGTCCGCCCTGCGACTTGTGGGCCGTGATGGCCGTGGCGTATTTGATCTGCAGGGCGTTGTAATACGGATCCTCCCGCACTTTCTGGTAGCGCTTGCGGGCGTTGCGCTCGTCGGCGTAGTCCGCGTTCACCCCCTCCCAGAGCGCGCGCTGCTGCTCGCTGCCCAGCGACGGCTGTTCCGATTCGAGGGTGTCGAGCACCACCTTGGCCGTCACCTCCACATCGTTGTAATCGGGAAACGAGAGCACCGCCTCGGCGAAATGCAGGCCATAGCGTTCCTCGTGGCGGGACAGCCGCATCAGGCGCGCCACGTCGCCGTTGGCGATGAACTCGAGTTCGGGCACGCCGTCGAGGAACTGGTAGCAGTTCTTGACCACCATCAGTTTGTCGCCGCGGGAAAGCCGTTCCTCGCGGTAGAGCACCGAAGCGCGGATGCCCGCGTTGTAGCGGTTCGCCCGTTTGTTGGAACGGCAGAGCACCACGATGTCGTCGAGCCCGTAGCGGCCTACCGCATCGCCGATCTTCTCGATGAGCTGGCTGCCGTCGATCCGCTCCACGTCGTCGAAACCCGCAAGCCGGAGCCTGGGCGTCTCCACCCGTTGCGCCTCGATGAGCCGCCGGAGGATGGTGGCGTTGGTCAGGATGCCGGAGTCGGCCGCCTGCCGCACCACCGTGTCGAGATGGGCCGTCATCAGGGCCCCGTAGCGGCCCAGATAACTTTCGTCCAGGGCCGGGCTGTGATCCAGTCCGACCGGCGGCAGCTGGCCGCGGTCACCGATGATGATGAGTTTGTCGTCGACGCCGCTGCGTACGAAGCGCACGAGGTCGTCCAGCAGGTCGCCGGAGCCGAACACGCCCCCGCCCTGGCTCGTGTCGACCGAGATCAGCGAAGCTTCATCCACGATGAAGAAGGTATCTTTGGCTTTGTTGAAGTCGAGCTGGAACTCCCCTACACCGTCATGCATGGACTTCTGGCGGTAGATGTGCCGGTGGATGGTCGAGGCCTTTTCGCCCGTAAAGCCCGACAATACTTTGGCCGCACGGCCGGTCGGCGCCAGCAGAACAAAGCGGTACTGCAGTTCCTTGAGCGTCCTGACGAACGCCGCGATGGCGGACGTCTTGCCCGTACCCGCGTAACCGCTCACCAGCAGCAGGTCGCAAGTCTCGTACTGCATGGCGAAGTCGGCCAGCGTGTCGAAGAGACGCTCCTGGCAGGGCGTCGGCGGATAGCCCAGGTGATGCCGGAGCCGCTCAGAAAAAAACTGCGCCACTCCCATCAGGCACGCTTTCTATAAAGGACGAACACCAGCAGGATGGAATAGATGCCGAGACGACCGATGATCATCTGGAAGCCCATCAGCACCTTGACGGCTTCCGGCGCCATGGAGAAATTGCTCATCGACGAACCGAAACTGCCGAAGCACGGGCCCACGTTGCTCATCATCGACACCGAAGCGCTCACAGCGGTCAGCAGGTCGATGCCGAAAGCCGAATAGACGACGGCCATGATCAACGTAAGGATGAGGTAGAGCAGCACGTAGAGCGAAACACTGGAAAGCATTTCACGGTCGACGGCCTGACCGTCGGACTTGACCTGCACCACGGCCGTCGGATAGGCCATCTTGATGACCTGGGCCCAGGCGGCCTTGAGCGTCAGGTAGACGCGGTCGGAGCGCAGACCCGACGTCGTGGATCCCGAACAACCGCACTGGAGGGCCACATAGAGCAGGAGTATGATCGAAAAGGTCGGCCATACATTCGTATCGGTGGAGCCGAAACCCGAGGTCGAGATGGTGCAGACCACCGTGAAGAAACTGTGCCGGAGGGCCTCCGCCACGTTGGGGATGGTGCCGCTCGTGACCAGATTGACCGCGATCAGGAGGGACACGGCCAGGATGGTGGACAGGTAAAACTTCGTGACGGGGTTCTTGAGCACCTTGAAACTGCGCGTGGCGAAGGATGCATAGATCAAGCCGAAGTGAAGGCTGGCCACAATCATGAAGAAGATCAGGACCCACTCGATCAGCGGCGAGTCATACGCCGCAATCGACGCGTTCTTGGTGCTGAAACCGCCCGTCGCCGTCACGCTCAGGGCGTGGTTGGCGGCGTCGAAGAGCGGCATGCCGGCCAGGAGCAGGCTGAGGAACGAGCAGATCGTGATGCCGGCGTAGACAGTCACGACCACGCGGACGAACTTGTTCGACTTGTACTGGTAGTTGTTCTTGGAGATGTCGTCCACGCCCATCTTGCTCATCTTGAAGCGCACCGTGCCAAAGGACGGCAGGATCATCACGATGAACACCACGACACCCAGACCGCCGATGTAGTGCGTGGAAGAACGCCAGAACAGCAGGCCTTTGGGCAGGGCCTCGATATCCTCCAGCACGGTCGCACCCGTGGTCGTGATGCCCGAAGCGCTCTCGAACCAGGCGTTCACCAGCGAGAACTCCCCGCCCCAGAGCACGAAGGGCAGCATGGAGAAGATGCAGCACAGGAACCAGGATATCAGCAGGATGGCCAGACCTTCCTGGGTATTGATATCGCGATGGCGACGGACAAAAACGAGCGGGAAGATGCCGACCATCATGGTCAGGATGGCACTGAGGAGCAGAGGCGAGAACGAAGAGTCGAAACCGTCGAGCACCGATACCAGTGCTGACAGAAACATGAAGCTCGCACAGCAGATGAGTGCGATGCCCACATTCCGCGATATCACGCCCCAGTTCATCGCTCCAGTTCCCGTTTATACGATTGATTCTGCTCCACGATGTCGCCGACCGCTTCGTTGAGCTCTTCCAGCTCATCGTCGTTGTCGAGTTTCACGGCATAGCTCCGGCCGTGATAGCGGTATCCCTTGATGCCGGCCGTCACGCGGAGCAGCGGATTGATCACAAAATAGTTGAGGTAATAGTTGAAGAGCAGCACCATGATCAGGCCCACCAGCACCGACACCACACCGGGCATCAGGCTGCGGTATGTGCCCTCGCGGATGTCCTGCGAGTTCTCTACCAACGCGTCCTGGCAAATGGAAGTCAGCTGTGTCATATAGCCGCGGAACTTCAGGTACACGGGCTGCAGGCGGTTGAAGTACCAGTGCTGCCGCTCCGCATAGTCCTGCTCCCACATCTGCTCCGCTTCGGAAACCACCTGCATGTATGCGGAATACGCATATAACACCGAATCGGCGGCCGCCCGTTCGGCGGGCGTGACGAAACTGTGGCTCAGGTTCTCGAACGAGGCCACCAGTTCTTCGCCCTGGAATACCGAGATGTCCGGGCGGGACGATTCGCCGGCCAGCACCAGGTTGTTCATCAGGCTGACATTGTACTGTTCCGACACGGACAGCAGTTTGCGGGCCGAATTGATGCTGCGGATGTTGTCGGCGATCACGCCGGTCACATAGCGGTTCATCCGCGTGAATTCGTAGACGGAAATCAGGCTGGAGAAGAACAGGATGGCAGCCAGGATAATGCATCCCAGCAACACCTTGCGCTTGACGCCCATCCGCTTGAATCTGATTCTGGGTTTCAATATCTTCATGATATGGACTGTTCTATATACGGTCAGGGTCGATATCGGTTTCAAATACTTTGGTGGCCGGGCCGGTCAGGTAGACGTCCTGGCAGCGTCCGTCGTTTCCGGCCAGGAAATCGACGACCAGGTTTCCGCCCAGGGTACGGATGGCATAGCGGACACGCTGCTTCCCGTTCTCGTCGATGACCGTACAGCCGGGGACACCGCGAAGCCACGAAGCGATGGCCGCCGCCGTGGAGCCCGTGCCGCAGGCCCATGTCTCCGCTTCCACACCCCGCTCGTAGGTACGGACGAAGAGTCCGTCGGGCTCCGCTTCCACGAAATTCACATTGGCACCGCGCGGAAAACGCTTGTCCCAGCGCAGCCGCTTCCCTTCCGTGGCCACGTCGAACGAAGCGAGTTCCTTCACCCATTGCACGAAGTGGGTCGAACCTGTCTCCAGCAGCCAGCCGTCTTCATATTTCTGTACCTGGTCCACGTCAATCATCTTCAGACGCACGGTGCAGCGGTCCGGCGAGAACGCCAGCAGCTCGGCGCGGTGATGGCCGTCGCAGGCCTCGAATTCAAAGCGGTGGAATCCCATGAGCGCGGCGAATGCCACCAGGCAGCGGCCGCCGTTTCCGCACATGGTTCCTTCAGGGCCGTCCGCATTGTAGTAATGCATCTCGAAATCGGCGACATCGCTGCGGCACAAGGTCATCAAACCGTCGGCGCCCACGCCGAAGCGGCGGTCGCAAAGGCGGTTGATCAGCAGCGGGGTGAGAAAATCCGCTTCCCCGCGCCGATTGTCGACGATGACGAAATCATTGCCGGCACCCTGATATTTATATACGTGCAAAGGTCTCATACATGTCTTTTGCGACACCCGCCGACGCATCTGCGCCGCCGAGCACCTGTTTCAGTTCCGCATAATCCGCCGACATCCGGCTGCGGCAGGCATCGTCCCGCAAAAGCTGTTCCAGCTCCCGGAACATCCGTTGCGGCGTGGCGTCGTTCTGGATCAGTTCGGGGACGGCGGGGCGGTCCAGCACCAGGTTGGCCAGGCTGATGTATTTCACATGGACGGTAAGGCGGGCAATCGCGAAAGTCAGCGGATGGAAGCCGTAGCACACCGCCTGCGGCGTCCCCAGAAGCGCCGCCTCGAGGGAGGCCGTTCCGGAGCAGACCAGGGCCGCCCGGGCCTGGTGAAGGATGTCGCGGGTACGCCCGAAAACCAGCTCGATGCGCGAATCCGCCGGCAGGTAGCGCCGGTACTGCGCCTCCGTGAGTGACGGGGCGCCGGCAAGGACGAGCCGGAAGCCCGCCATGTGCGGATCGGCCGCCATCAGCTTTTCCAGTGCCACGAAACGGGGCAGCAGGAATTCGAGTTCCAGCTCCCGGCTGCCGGCCAGCAGCGCCACGACCGGGCCCTCGCCCACCGGGCGGAAATCCATGGCGGCGAGCTGTTCGACCAGCGGGTTGCCGAAATAGCGGGGTTCCAGGCCATGTTCCCGGAGCCAGGGCAGTTCGAAGGGAAAGATGCTGTAGAGCGCGTCGACGTCGCGCCGGAGGGCCTTTACGCGCCAGGCCTTGTGGGCCCACATCTTCGGAACGATGTACCAGGCCACGTGAAGACCGTGCCTGTGCGCGAAACGTGCGATTTTCAGGTTGAACCCGGGATAGTCGACCAGGATCAGCACATCGGGCCGCCAGGCGAGCAGGTCGCGCCGGCAGAACGAAAGGCGTTGCAGGATCGGCCGGGCCTTCTTCAACACTTCGACAGCACCCATCACAGCCGTTTCGCGGTAGTGGCGCACCTGGGTGCCACCGGCCGCCGCCATGGCGTCGCCACCCCAGAAGCGGACGTCGCACGCGGGATCCTGCGCGTAAAGGGCGCGCATGAGATGCGCGGCGTGCAGGTCGCCCGAGGCCTCACCGGCTATGATGTAATATTTCATCTTGCCTGTTACTTGTTTTCCATTTCGTTGTCGAAATTCCAGAGTTCACGCAGCCGCTCCATCTCTTCGTAGTCGGTGGTGTCAATCTGGTGCGGCACGACCGAGATGAAGCCCGCGTCGAGCACGTGGTGGTCGGCGTCGGGATCGCCCACCGGCTCTTCGTCCTCAAACTCGCCCACCATCCAGAAATAGTGCTTGCCACGCTTGGTCACGCGATGGTCAAACTCATTGATCCACCGGCCCCTGCCCTGCCGGGCGGCCCGGATGCCCCGGATCTGTTCCAGCGGAAGGTTGGGGAAGTTGATGTTCAGGAAGACGCCCTGGCGCAGGCCGTCTTCCAGGACCCGGGTGACAAAGCGTCGGCCATAGTGAAGCACCGCCGTAAAGTCGGGATCGTCGTCGTGCGTATTGATGGAAAAGCCGATGGAGGGGATGCCATAGATGGTCCCTTCCGTCGTGGCACCCAGCGTCCCGCTGTAGATCGAAGCGGCGGAGGCATTCGAGCCGTGGTTGATGCCCGAAACCAGCAGGTCCGGCATATGGCCTTCCCATTTGAAGCCGTTGATACCCAGTTTGGCGCAATCCACAGGCGAGCCTGTCAGCGTATAGACGCGCAGCGATCCGAGCTCTTCTGTCGCAGGTTCCTGAATGGGCTTTTCAAGCATCAGCGGCCGGTCGAGCGTAAGGGAAGCGGACTTGCCGGACTGGGCTTCGTAAGGAGCCACGACCGTCACGTTGCCGAATTCCCGCAGCATCTGGTACAATACCTGAATGCCTTTTGCCCTGAATCCGTCGTCATTAATCACCAGTATTTCTTTCCGGGGGTTCGTTTTGTTCACGCTGCGATCAAATTTTTTATTCAACCCACAAAGATAAGAATAATAACAAAAATTATTCTTACATTTGCACGCCTGAAAAAAGGAAGAATCAACTTAATCAATATTAGCACAATGGAAAAAATTAAAGTAGGTATCAACGGCTTCGGACGTATCGGCCGTTTGGTTTTCAGAGCCGCCCAGAAGAGAAACGACATCGTCGTCGTCGGCATCAATGACCTTATCGATGTGGAGTACATGGCTTACATGCTCAAGTATGACACGATGCACGGCCAGTTCGACGGTACGGTCGAGATCAAAGACGGCAACCTCGTGGTCAACGGCAACTGCATCCGCGTGACTGCTGAAAAGGATCCTGCTAACCTCCGCTGGAACGAAGTGGGCGCAGAATACGTGGTCGAGTCGACCGGTCTGTTCCTCACCAAGGAGAAAGCCCAGGCCCACATCACCGCCGGTGCCAAGAAGGTCATCATGAGTGCTCCTTCGAAAGATGACACCCCGATGTTCGTCTACGGTGTGAACCAGAAGAAATACAACGGCGAGGCCATCATCTCGAACGCCTCCTGCACCACCAACTGCCTTGCGCCGATCACCAAGGTGCTCAACGACAAGTTCGGCGTAGTCAACGGCCTCATGACGACCGTCCACTCCACCACCGCTACCCAGAAGACCGTCGACGGTCCGTCCGCCAAGGACTGGCGTGGCGGCCGCGCCGCTTCCGGCAACATCATCCCGTCTTCCACGGGTGCTGCCAAGGCTGTCGGCAAGGTGATTCCCGAGCTCAACGGCAAACTCACCGGTATCTCGATGCGCGTCCCTACCCTCGACGTATCCGTGGTCGACCTGACCGTCAACCTCGCCAAACCCGCTACGAAGGAGGACATCTGCAAAGCCATGAAAGAGGCTTCGGAAGGTGAACTCAAAGGCATCCTGGGTTACACGGAAGACGCTGTCGTCTCGAGCGATTTCCTCGGTGACGCCCGCACCTCCATCTTCGACGCCAACGCCGGTGTCTACCTCACCGACACCTTCGTGAAGGTGATCTCCTGGTACGACAACGAGTGGGGTTATTCCAACAAGCTGCTCGACATGCTGGCCTACACCGCCAACAAGTAATCGTTCCTTACAGCGCTTTCGCTGCGCCCGGGTCCCTATCCGGGCGCAGTTTTTTTTGTCATTCTGAGCGGAGCGAAGAATCTATTTCATAATTTTGCAATCATGAAACGAATCTGCCTCCTTCTCCTGCTCCTTGCAGCCGCCGCCTGCAGTCCGAAAACGGCACCGGCCGGCAGCCAGCGGGATTCCGACATCGTCATCCTCTACGAAAACGACGTACACTGCGCCGTGGACGGCTACGCCAAGATGGCCGCCCTCAAAGCGGACAAGCAGGCCGTGACGCCGTATGTGACCCTTGTCTCCGCGGGGGACTTCGTGCAGGGAGGCAGCATGGGCGCCGTTTCGAAAGGCGGCTACATCGTCACGATCATGAACGCCGTGGGCTACGACTTCGTCACCCTCGGCAACCATGAATTCGACTATGCCATCCCGCGCCTGAAGGAATTGACCGGCATGCTCTCCGCCAGCGTGCTCTGCAGCAACCTGATCGACTTGAAAGCGGGCCGGCGCATGTACAAGGCCTTCCAGATCGTGGACTACGGCGGCACAAAGGTCGCCTTCATCGGCGCCGTCACGCCCTACAGCTTCAATTCGTCCACGCCCGCCTATTTCCAGGACGGAAAGGGCAACTACGTCTACTCGCTCTGCGCCGACACGTTTTACGACATGTTCCAGAACTATGTCAACGATGCGCGCAACCAGGGTGCCGACTACGTGGTCGCCATCACGCACCTGGGCGACGACGTGGAATTCGATCCTATCAACTCGCAGGAGCTGGCCCGGCAGACCTACGGCATCGACGTGATTCTGGACGGGCATTCGCACAGCCTCGTGCCGGAGCGGAAGCTCACCGCCAAGGACGGCAAGACTGTGCTCTATTCCCAGACGGGCGCGTTCTTCGACAACCTGGGCGTGATGACGATCTCGCCCAAGGGCAAGATCAGCCTGCAGTTGATTCCGACCAAGGACTATACGAAGGAAGACCCGCGTGTCAAGGCGGTCACGGACAGCCTGAAGCAGGAATACGCCGTGATGGGCGCCCGCAAGATCGGTCGTTCGGAAGTCATGCTCCCGGCCAAGAATGCCCAGGGCGACTGGCTGGTTCGCAATGGCGAGACATCATTGGGCGACTTATGCGCCGACGCGCTCCGCGTCACGCTGGGCACGGACATCGCGATCCTGGGCGGCGGTTCGCTCCGCAAGGACCTGCCGGCCGGCGATATCAGCTACGACGACCTTTTCTCTGTATTTCCCTTCAACAACACGACCTGCACCGCGAACCTGACGGGCCAGATGATCCTGGACGTGCTGGAATTCGGCGTGGCGGCCTACCCTGTCGATTTCGGCGGGTTCCTGCATGTGTCCGGCATGGTCTACACTTTCGATCCTTCGGTTGAGAGTCCCGTGGTCTTCGACGTAAACAAGGCTTTCGTCAAGATGGACGGCGGACCGCGCCGCGTGAGCGACGTAAAAGTCCTCAACCGCGCCTCCGGCAAGTATGAGCCGATCGATCCGGAGCGCACCTACTCGGTGGGCAGCACGAACTATCTGCTCCGGGATGGCGGTGACGGCTACGAGATGTTGAAAGGGATCGGCCACGACACGGGTACACCCGATATCGAGCGGCTCGAGAAGTATATCATCGACGATCTCCACGGCAACATCCGCTCCGCCCAGTACGGAAAACCCGCCGGAAGGATCATCATCAAATAAGTGCTTTCCTATTCTTTTTTCAATTCCACCGCCGGATTGGTCCGCGCGGCTTTCAGCGTCTGCCATAGCACCGTTCCAAAGGCAATGGCCAGGGAGATGATGACAGCCACCACGAACACCCAGCCGTAGTCCTGGACGCGGTACGCAAATCGTTCCAGATACACCCGTGCGGCCCAGACGGCCAGAGGGATGCCGATCAGGCAGGCAATGCCGGTCAGCACCATGTAGCTGCGGACATTCCGCCAGGTTTCGTGCAAGACATCAGAGCCAAAAACTTTGCGTACGGCTATCTGTTTCGTGTTTTCATCGGCAAAATACGTACTCATGGCCAGAAGGCCCAGCAGTGCGATCAGCACGGAAAGTGCAGCAAAGAGTTCCACCAGGCGCAGCGTACGCTGGACGGGAGCCAGCATCTTCCTGTTGATGTCACGCACAAAACCATATCGCCAGGCTGGTTCTTCCACACCGGAGGTCTCCAGCCGATACTCCCTGTAAGCCTGCCGGATGGCTTTGTCGTAAGATTCGTCCTCTCCTGTGGTGCCGATAAGCATGCTGTTGGCATACCTGAGTTCCTCGGCCCGGGTCACGATGACGCCGCCATTCGGGTTCTGACTGATCTCTGAGGCCGGCCGGGCGGGGAAATCCGTAACAACACCGCCGATAAACTCCGGCTGGGCGCCGTTCATATTGATTCTCCGGGGGAAGACGGTGGACGTATCCGACACTGCGGCGGCATTGAAGGCACTACGGCTCATCCAGAGCGAATGCGTCAGCGGATGGCCGAAATCTTCTTCCACCTCCAGTCCCAGCAACTTGAAATAGGTGGAATCGCAAAGGATGAGGGGCATATCCACGCGATGCTCCTCGTCCACCCTGACCCCCATGGTCATATTGATGAGCCCCGGAATTCCGCGTCCCACGCCTGCCTTTGTCACGAATGGCAACTGCTCCACCTTGTCCTTGAAGAGTTTCATCATATCGTAGTCGCGGGCAGAGTACTCAATGTAATAGAGATTTACTGTTGCGGAGTGCATCGGCCGGGTGAGCATATGCCGCATCTGCACTTCCATCACCAGCGCCAGGGCTATCAGGAAAACCGACAGGACGTTCTGCACCACAATGAACAACTTGCTCAGGACCATCTTGTTGCGGCGCCGGAGCGTGCCTTTGATGACGTCGATGGGTTCGTAGCGCGAGGCGACGATGGCCGGAAGAAGGCCGCTGAGGGTGCCCAGCAAAAGAATGCCGGCGATGTAGGCCAGGATATACCCCGGCGTCATCATAAAGGAGAGCCTCACGCTGGTGTCCATGCCCAGCATCAACTCGTCCGGGTCGCTGGTGGAAACCAGGCTGTTCATCATCGGCACCAGCAGATCGGCCAGCAGCAGTGCCGCTCCAAAGCAGACAGCGGTGAAAGCTACGGATTCGACGATGTACTTCCACAGGATGCCGGTTTTGTCGGCCCCCAGCAGCCTCCGGGTGGCCATTTCCTTGGAACGCTTGCCCGTAAGCGCCAGGCTCAGGTTCACGTAGTTGAAGATGGCCGACAGCAAGAGCAGCAGCACAACGACCGTCAGGAGCCTGAGCATCTGGGCGTTGCCCTGACGGGTGAGCCCGTTGCTGTTTCCTGTGGCGAAGAAGGCTTCGTCCATGCGGTATGCTTTCCACGCGTTCACCTTCTCCGCGCTCCAGATGGGGTCGTAGTTCTTGTGCAGCAGCGAGTTCACTTTGGCCCTCACGTCGTCGGGATCCGCATCTTCGCGGACGCGGAACCAGGTCGTGTAGTTGCCGATGCTGCCAAAGTTCCGCTCCTGCGCAGCAGCCCAGGTCCCTGAAATGTGCGTAAAGATGTCGTAGGGCATAAAGAAGGTCTCGTCAAAATCGGCAAAGATTCCTTTAATGGTACGGTCCGATTCATCCACATTGATAGTACGCCCAATAAGGCTTCCTCCATCTATGGATAGTTTCCTGGCCAGTGATTCACTGATGAGGACATCATCCTTGCCCACAAAATCTTCCGCACTTCCTTCTACAAGATGGTATTCCGGGAATACCTTGAAGAAGTCGGCATCGGTCTCCATTCCAGAGCACTGGAGCAGATCATCGCCCTCACGGATGAGCGGCTGCCACAGCAAGGCCACGCGGCTTGCTGCCTCGACCTCCGGGATATTCATCTCCAGTTCCTCCTTGTCCCAATAGGTCAACCCCAGGAACTCATCACTTCCCAGCACAAACGTGCGTTTCCACTGCGGCGACTCGTGCGCCACTTCATACTGCTGCACCACATAGGAGCCAATTAAAATTACAAACGCCAGGCTTATGGCCAGCCCCACCGCCTCGATGGCGGTATAGAGCTTGTTGCGGGAGAGAAACTTCAGATAGCTTTTCATATTTTCGTTTTTACTGCGGGTAGCGTCCCATTATTTTGCAGGGTACCTTCAAATTCGGGCTTTTTTGACGGTAACGTCCCTCGTTTTGGGACGCTACCGTCACTCTTACTCTTTTTTCAATTCTATCGCCGGATTGGTCCGCGCGGCTTTCAAGGTCTGCCAGAGGACGGAGGCGAAAGCGATGAGCGTTGCGATGGCCACGGCGGCGATAAAGACCCAGCCGCAGCCTGACACCCGGTACGGATACGGCTGCAGCAGCCGGGCGGCCAGATAAATGGCGAGCGGGACAGCGACAAACGCCGCGATTGCCAGCAGCGTGAGATACTCCAGGACCGATTTGCGGACCTCATCCTGCATCGTGCTGCCGAAGACCTTCCGGATGGCGATATCTTTCGCACTCTCGTTTGCGTAGTAGCTGCTCATGGCGGTCAGGCCCAATATGGAAAGCAGCAAGCTCAGCAGCATGAATACTTCGACGAGCTTCAGGCGCGCCCGGACTTCCGTCAGACCTGCCGAGAGAATGTCCGAGATGTAGCCGAACATATAGGGTTTATCCTCGATCCCTAGGTATTTCATGCATAGTTCCTGATAAAGATCCTTCAACTGGCGTTCGGCCTCCGCCCGGTCGCCAGTCGTCTCGATCAGCAGGCCGTACAACTCCTCCACGGGGCTGATGATCACGTAACTGCCCACGTCCGAGCCATAAGAAAGCACATCGATCGCCGCAAAGTCGCCGATAATGCCGCCGAGGGATTCGCCCAGCACGTGGTGGTATTTCAGGTTTTCCGTATTCCGGTTGACGCCGAAGCGGGTCATTTCCTGCTCGGAGATCCACACGGTGCCTTCCACCGGTTCTTGGAATCGTTCCCGGACATCGAAACCAAAGATGTCAAACGCCGTACTGTCGCAGGTGATGATGGCCATCTTGATCTTACCCTTGTCCTTGTCTTCCGATTCCCATTCTTCTGCCATTCCCGGGAAATAGGTGCTGCGACCAATCCGGTTGACACAGGACAGGGAAGCCGCCTGCTTGGCAAAGAGGTCCCGCAGCCCCCAGTCGTCCAACTGCACATAGAAATCTCCTTCCACATCGGCACCCATCGGGCGATGGGCCATGTGCGAGACCTGCAGGCCGAGGATCAGGGCGAGGGCCAGCAGGATGATGGAGAAGACCTGCTGCAGCACGATGAAAACTTTGCTGAACACGTGTTTGTGCCGGGCGCGGTATTCTCCCTTGACCACCGCGATGGCCGGCATCCGCGTGCCGATCCAGGCCGGCAGGAGACCCTGGATTACTGAGATCAGAACAATAAACAGAGCATAAACAGCCAGCCATCCCGGGGTGTACTGTACCATCACAGGCACGACGGCACCGATGATCCGGTTGAACCAGGGCGTGCAAGCCTCGGCAAGCAGCACTGCCAGCAGGAAGCAGATCGCTGTGAAGGCGAAGGATTCCAGGAGGTAGCCACCGATCAGGGCCTTTTCTCCCGCCCCGAGAATCTTGCGGGTGGCCATCTCTTTGGCGCGCTTGCTGGAAAGCGCTACGTTGAGGTTGATGTAATTGAATATCGCCGACAACAGAAGGATGATGGTGACCAGCAGGATGACGCCCGTGAACAGCGGGTTTCCCTGTCGCAGGGACTGGTTGTTGGCGGGCGAGAACCAGATTTCGTCATAACGGATCAGGCCGCTGTCGTTGAGGAAATCCCTTGCTCCGAATACGTCGAATGCCCGGGCTACCAGCGTGTCGGCCTTCACCTCCAGCGCCGCCCGGGCGGTTCCCTTCCGGACTTTGACGAAGGGGATGACATCGAGCATGAACGGGGAATTCTTCCGGTTGGTGAGATTCTCGATGCTGGAGATGATATCGACGTCGCCGAAGATGGGATTGGGAGTCTCCTTGATGACGGCCGCAATCGTATATTTTCCGTCGAGGGTCCTGCCCAAGGCTTGCTCCACCCCGCCCAAACTGTTTGCGAAGGCGCGGCTGACGATGACATTGGAGATATCCGTGAGCACTTCGGGGCCGCCGTAGTCGAACTCGGCCGGAAAGATGTCGAAGAAATCCCCACCCACCATATAGCTGCTGACGTGGTATTTCTGCCCGCCAACTTCAGCTATATCTTCCTCGTTCTGTCGCGCCTTCCAGAACATCGCGGCTTTTTCCACTTCGGGAATGCTCTCTTTGGCCTGGTAGGCGAAACCCCAGGACTGGCCGATGCCCGAGCGCGTTCCGGTCGTCCGGTAGAAGGTATAGACATCCTGATAGTCCGGCACGTTCCGCGTCATCAGCCGCTGCTGCCACACGAAATGCCCGGTCAGCAGCACGAACGCCAGGCTCACGGCCAGCCCCACCGCCTCGATGGCGGTGTAGAGCTTGTTGCGGGAGAGGAATTTAAAGTAACTTTTCATTTAGATTCTTCGGTCGCCTTCAGCTCCCTCAGAATGACAATCTGTCATCCTGAGCGAAGCGAAGGATCTATTCATTTTTCAAAGATTCCACCGGATTGGCGCGGGCGGTCTTGAGGTAGTGATACAGCACCACGGCCGAACACAACGCCCCCACAATCACCAGCGCCAGCAGGAACACCGACGGCATGAAGCCCACCCGGTGCGCGAACTGCTGCAGGTAATACCTCACCACCAGCCAGCCGACGGGCGCCGCAATCACATAACAGATGGCTACCGTCCGCAGATACAGCATCAGGCCTTCGCTGGTAATCTGGCCCATGTCGGCCCCGAATACACGCTTTACGGAAATCTCCATCCGTTTGTACTGCACGTCCATCAGCACCTGGCCCCAGATGCCCACCAGCGACAGCAGCACCGCCAGCAGGGAGAACAGCCACACGGCCAACCGCAGGCGCTCCTCGCCGCTGTACAGGTTCTTGCCGATGGCATCGTAGAACAGGATTTCAAACTGCATTGTCGGGTCCATCTCGGTCAGGACGGTCTGGATCTTCTCCACGGCTGCCAGACGGTCCGCGCCCTCGGCCAGCCGGATATGGGCAAAAGGCATCGAAAAGTAATCCTGCCCGACCACCTGGAAACCCACTGGCCCGTCGGCTTTCCGCAGGGATGTGATGTTCACATTGTTCACGAAGCCCACGATGGGCGCGCCTTCGCCGAATTCTTCCGGATAGACCTTTGCCTCTGCTCCGTATTCCTTCATGTCCTGGGTGAAAAGGATGGGGCCCAAATCATTTTCCCGGAAGCCACGCCCCTCAAGGATGTTCAATCCCAACACCTGCGGGAGGCTCCAGCTACAGTAAATCATGCTCATCATCACCGGCCCTTTCCCAAAATCGACGCCGTCTGTGGAATAGATGTCCGAGCCGCCGACGATATCCATGGCGTAAGCTACGTCTTCCACTTCGGGAAGGGTGCACAATCGTTCCCGAAGCCAGTCTGCCTTGTTCCGGCCGTTTTCTCCGCCGATATCCACCACGGCAAGGTTATTCTTTTCGTAGCCGCAGGGATACTCTTGCATGAACTCGCTCTGCCGCTGCACGAACAGGACGAAGATGAGCAGTGCCGTGGAAATGACGAACTGAACGCCTACTAGAATGGCCCGAAGATTCTTTCCTGAAGCCGAAAGGCCGTAATTGCCTTTCAGGATCAAGGCCGGTTGCCCAGAGGTCGAATAGATGCCCGGCCAGATACCGGCAATGAAACCGGTGGCCACCGCGACTGTCCCGACGAACAGCAGCAGGCTCCAATGCTTGCCGAAGGAGAAAGACTGCATCAGCACACCCCGGGTCAGCAGTGCATCGGAAATCGGGCCCAGCAGCAAGGCCGTCACTACAAAGGCGCAGCAGCACCAGATCACGGCTTCTGCCACCACCAGGACGCGCAGCCGCGTCGTTGACGAGCCCAGAATCTTCTGCAGGTACACGCTACGGATGCGCAGCGGCGTCAGGGCCACATAGAAATTCATGAAGTTGATCAGGCCGATGCCCAGAATCAGGATGGCGATTGCGATGAGCAGGTTCAATTGCGAACGGCTGCCGCTCTTGTAGATGTTGCCTTCGTTCCGGAAGTATATGCTGGTCAGCGGCACCAGTTCGATGGGCGTCAGCCAGCCCTCATGCGGAGCGAAGTCGAAACGGGTATTGAATTCGTCGGCCACGGCCTGGGCATTGGCGGCATCGTCGAGCAGCAGGTAACATAAGAAATTGGCTGCGCCATAGGATCCTTTCTGCACGTCTCCGACGGCCATGTACAAGTTGTTTCCGATCTGCGTGTTGGCCGGCAAATCCTCATAGACGCCCGTCACCGTGGTTTCGCCAGGAAGTTCCCGATACTTGACATCCATCTTCAACAGCTTGCCGACTGCAGGCTCACCGGGAAACAGATTCTCAGCCAGCGATCTGGGGATGATCACGGAGTTGGGACCTTCCAACGCTCGTGCGTCGCCCTCGACCATCTGAAGTCCAAACACATCAATGAAGCGCTCCGAGGCGAAGAGGAGCTCCCGCTTGAAACCAGTCGACATCTTGCCTTCTTCGGCCACACTGAAAAAGACATCTCCGAAGAAGGGGACCAGCGTGCACCCCGCCTCGATGTGGGCCGATGAACCGATGATATCATCAGCAAAGCCTCGCGGCAGGATGTTCCTGAACAGCGACTCATCACCTTTCTTATCGGCCCGGAAAACCCGGTCGGCCGTCGGATGGCATTTGTCAAAGGACAGCTCATAATCCGCCTGCAGGAATATCAGGGCAAAGGCAAGCAACGCCGCCACCAGTCCCGTGAAGTTCAGGACCACCGCTACCGGATACCGGCGGATAAGACTCTTTAGGTTTCGTAGTATCATATCACATTCGTCATCCCGGGCTTGACCCGGAATCTCTTTATTCTTTTTTCAATTCTATGGCCGGATTCGTCTTTGCCGACTTCAATACCTGCCAGATGACGGAGACAAAAGCGATAAGCCCAGTGAGCAGCACGGCCACCACGAAAATCCACCAATAGCCTTCCAGCCTGTAAATGAAATCTTTGAGGTATTCCTGCGCGGCATAGACCGCAATCGGAATGCCGATGATGCAGGCTATCCCTACAAGCACCATGTATTCGCGTATCGTTCTCCATGCCTCGGTGTCCATTGTACCGCCGAAGACCTTCCGGACGGCAATGTCACGGGATTTTTCATCGGCATAATAGGTACTCATGGCCACCAGGCCCAGCAGAGCGATGATAATGGAGAGGAGCATAAAGATCTCCACCAGCCTCATATTGTTACGGGCCGGTCTCCAGGCCTCAGCGATATTCTCGTCAATCCAGAAAGCTAAGCTGCCGTAGTTCTGCTTGCCCTTGATATAGTTTTCGTAAGCGTCCATGATCTGCGCTTTCGCCGCTTTCCGGTCCGGGGTGGTTTCTATGACCCATCCGGCGAAAGGAATGTCATCAGAGCGCATCAACGAAACAATGGCATAGTCTTCTTCTCCCATATTGGCACTGTTGGTCGGAAAGGATTTGAAAACGCCGGCAACCTGTTCGCATCCCTTCGTCCGTCTGCTCAACGTGCCGCTGATGTCATGATAGTCAGTATCGAACCCAGTAGCGGCAAAACTCTTGTCCGAGAACCATACGCTGTTGAATTGTGGCGCATGGAAATCCTCCAGAATTTCAAATCCGAACATTGAGAATGCAGTACTGTCCAGCCTGATCAGCATGTAGAGGATGTCCTGTCCTTCCCGGGTTGTGCTGTACTGGCCCATATTGATACTGCCTGGCACACCTGAACTCTTTCCGATCCGTCTTACGCAGGGAAGCGCCTCAAGGGCATCTTTCAAAGGAGCATCGTCTTCGCCGGAAAAAACCTTGAGGAAGAAGATGTTCTCGATGTTGCAGTTCATCGGTCGCTCCTGTGTCTTTCGCATTTGCGCCTCCATCGTGACGGCCAGCGCTATCAGGATGACGGCCAAAGTGTTTTGCAGCACGATGAAAACCTTGCTGAACACCATTTTGCTCTTGCGCCGGTATCCGCCTTTCATCACGTCCACGGGTTTGTAGCGGCCTGCCATCAGGGCCGGGAAGATGCCGCAGAGCGCTCCCACAAGCAGAATGATGACGATATATGCCAATACATACCCCGGAGACCAGATGACTTTTATCGGGATATCCGGATTGTTCAAGAGCGCATTCATGGCCGGGCAGAAGGCCTCCGCAAGCAAGAGACCGGCAGCAAAGCACACGGCGGTAAAGGCGATGGATTCAGCTACGTACTTCCAGATAATGCCGCCTTTTGATGCTCCTGACAACTGTCTCACAGCCATTTCTTTCGCTCTCTTTCCGGTGAGAGCGACAGACAGGTTGATGTAGTTCAGAATGGCCGAAAGAAGGAGCAGAAGCCCAACCAGCATCAGAATTCTGAGTGTCGCTTTGTCTCCATGTCTGAAAAATCCCTCCGTCTCCTTGAAAAACAATTCATCATACCTTGAAAGTTCCAGATGTTCAAAGAAAGCCTGCCCATAGATGCCTGAATAAACATCTTTGCAAACGGCTTCCAATTTGTCATAGAATACTTTCCTGTCTGTCCCGGGCCGGACCTTGAGTAACGTGACCGTGCTGCCATAGTTGTCGAAAGGCTGCCAGTCGTCTTTGTAAACAGCAGCATTGAGGAATATATCATAAGGCTTGATGACCGTGCCCTTCAGGTCGTCCAATATGGCACCCACCACATAGCTGTTCCCGCTGATGTCAAGGGCGTCACCCATCGAAAGGCTGTATTTTTTGGCAAAAGAGGCCGAAAGAATGACATGGGTCGGAGCTGAAAGCACATCTGCGGAGCCTTCTACAAAACGAAACTGAGGACATATCTCAAAGAACGCCGGTTCTACGCCAACGCTTTCTGCCTCCGTATTCTCTCCCCGAATGACTGGATGTACAGCTACATTGCACATCCTGGAAACAGACTCGATTTCCGGAATGTCCCCAATGGCATCAGGGAAACCATACGTCAGCGCAGGGAATCCCGGTGTTCCAGGCACATAGACTCTTTCCCGGTCCGGATTCTCCCATGTCACGGCATATTGCTGCCATACATAGGAACCTATGATGATCACAAACGCCAGGCTCACGGCGAGTCCCACCGCCTCGATGGCGGTGTAGAGTTTGTTGCGGGAGAGGAATTTCAGGTAACTTTTCATATAGATTCTTCGGTCGCCTTCTGCTCCCTCAGAATGACAACACTGTCATCCTGAGCGAAGCGAAGGATCTATTCGTTCTTCAATGATTCCACTGGATTGGCCCGGGCAATGCGGAGGCAGTTCAGGACTACCACGCCCAGTACAATCAGCAGCACCAGAGCGGCTCCGCCGATGAAATACAGCGGATTGAGCGATACCTTTTCGGCAAACTGCTCCAGCCACTTGTGCGCCACGAAGTAGGCGGCGATGCAGGCGATGACGGCCATCACGGCGGACAGTTTCATGATTTCCCTGGCAAATACGCGCAGGATGTCCCGGGTGGTGGCGCCGTTGATCTTTCGGACAGCCATCTCCTTGCTGCGGCGCAGGCTTTCGTCGCGGATGAAGCCGATGAGGCCCAGCAGTGCAATCAGCAGCGAGAACATGGCTCCCAGCGCCATGGTATTGCGCATCTTCTTGCTGTCGTCGTATGCGGCTCGCATCTCATCCTCGTAGGAAAGAATATTGATTTCGCGGCCTTCCAAAGCCCGGGAAAGAGCTTCCCTTACCTTCGGCAGCGCATCGGGGCGCACTTTGAACAGGGTGTGCGGCATCCAGGAAGACATGGAGCCAATCTCGCCGTAGAACAGGGCGCTGGGGCGCGGGTCCACACCGGTCAGGTTGCCGATGACATAACTCTTGTATACGCCGGAAATGGTGAAGTAACTCATTTCCGTATCTTCCTCCCTGTCGTGGCCAGTGATGAATACCTGCTTGCCCACAGCGCCGTCGGACCAGTCGGCGAAGTCGGCCATCCGGGCCACAAATTTCTCGTCGACAGCCACCTCGCTGGAATCTCGCGGCGCACGCCCATCCAGGAAATTGATTCCCAACAAATCGTAGAAGTCTTTCGAACATTCATACTGATCGGCGATGTTGAACAGCTCTTTGTACTCGCCGGGAAGAGAGACATTGTCACCGCTGGAACCGCGATAAGGCAGATTGTAGCTGGCCGCTACCGCGCTTACCTCGGGGAGTCCTTTCAGTGTCTGGTAGGCCCGCAACAGCGCCTGCCGGTCTCCGTCGAACATATCGAAATAGTACAGGTTCTTGTAGTCATAACCCGTGTCGGCGTGAGAGACCTTTTGATACTGCCTGCCGATGATGAGCATCATCACAACCAGGAACACATTGATCAGCACCTGAACACCGAGCAGACCCAGCTTCCATCGGCGGGAGTTCTCCGTATAGTTCTTCAGCGCCGCATGGACCGGAATCCGCTGGTACAGTTCGGCCGGAACGACGATCGAGATGACCAGTACGAACAGGATCAACAAACCGATAGCCACGATACTCTGCGGCACCAGCAGCGTCTGGAACGACACGCCCAGCAAGTTCTCCACGATGCTCCGGCCCGCAAAAATGATGACGGCGGCCAAGGCCAAAGACAGCACGATATGCAGCAGCGCCTCTTGGGAGAGCATTCCGTAGATGTGCTTGCTTTCAGCCCCGTAGCACTTCCGCACCCCCACTTCCTTGGAACGTTTCACCAGGGATGAAATCACGATCAGGATGTAATTCAGCAAGGAAATCAGAATCAGCAACGCAGCCACGATGGAAAGCAGGATCACCTGCGACTTCACCTCGGGATCGGAGGTATGCAGCGTACTGAAGGGCTTCAGGAAATACTTCAGCGAGATGCCCATCGCCTCAATTTTTTCCATGGGCTGGTGCGCCTCCTGCATCTTGCGGATGGCATCGATAAGGGTATTCGGGTCCACACCGGGCATGAGCTTGACATAGCCCTTGTACCGGTCATTGCCCAGCCAGTTGTCCGTGCTCTGCTTGCCGTAGGTGTCCATGGAAAGCAGGATATCGTAGTCCAGGCTGCCGTTCTTCGGGAAATCCTCGAAAACACCTTCGATGGTCAGTTTCAGGCCATCCATGTCTTCATTGGCGATCTGTTTGCCGATGACGGAGGAAAGATCCTTCGCTGCGCTCAGGATGACATTGTTGTCATTCTGAGGCGAAGCAACGGCATTGTCATTCTGAGGCGAAGCAACGGCATTGTCATTCTGAGGCGAAGCCGAAGAATCTACAAGTTTTTCAGCAAACGACCGTGAAACCATCACGCAGCCCCATTTGCCCAGTGCCTTCACCGGGTCACCGGCCAGAATAGGCCGGTCGAACACCTTGAAGAAGCAGGTATCGGCACAGACGAGGGTCGCCTTGAGCTTGTTACCCTCTTCATCCAGATAGGTATCGCCGCTGAACACATAGGTCGTGCGCGTACCCGCCTCAACGCCCGGTACCTCCTCCATGAAGCCCACGGCTACGGCGCCGCTTACCTGGCCATAATCCTGCTCATCCCCATTCTGCGAGTACCAGGTCCGGATGGTGTACACCCGGTCGATGTCCTTGTAGAAGCTGTCGTAACTCAGCTCAAAGAACACCTTGGCAATGAGCACGATGCCCACGGCCAGCCCGATGCCCAGAGAGAGGACCTTAATTAGAATATCTGAGCTTTTCTTCATTATCAGATTCTTCGGTCGCCTTCCGCTCCCTCAGAATGACAAGGAAAGGCTTCATCGCGACAGTCTTGTCATCCTGAGCGAAGCGAAGGATCTAAAGTTCATTTTTAACGTCGGAGACAATCTGGCCGTCGAACAGGTCGATCGTGCGCTGGGCGCAGGCGGCGTCTTTCTGGGAGTGGGTCACCATGACGATGGTGGTGCCCTCAGCGTTGAGCTCTTTCAGGAGGTCCATCACTTCCTTGCCATTCTTGGAATCCAGGTTACCGGTGGGCTCATCGGCGAGGATCAGCTTCGGGCCGGCGACGACGGCACGGGCAATGGCCACACGCTGCTGCTGACCGCCGGAGAGCTGCTGCGGGAAGTGCTGGGCGCGGTGGCTGATGGCCATGCGTTTCATGATTTCCGTGACTTTGGCCTTGCGCTCGCTGGCGCTGATGTTCAGGTAACGCAGTGGCAGTTCGATGTTCTCATAGACATTCAGTTCATCGATCAGGTTGAAGCTCTGGAACACAAAGCCGATGTTGCCCTTGCGGAACTTGGTGCGCTCCTTTTCCTTCAGGCCGCCGACTTCAGTGCCGAGGAGTTCGTAGGAGCCGCTGGTGGGATTGTCCAACAGGCCCAGGATATTCAGCAGCGTGGACTTGCCGCAGCCCGAGGGGCCCATGATGGCGACGAACTCGCCGTCCTTGATTTCAAAGCTGACGCCATTAAGCGCCGTGGTCTCGATTTCTTCCGTCCGGAAGATCTTGGAAAGGTTGGTAACTTTAATCATAATTATTTGTGTTATAATTGTTTGTTCTATTGTTAAAGATTCTTCACTTCGTTCAGAATGACAGGCCAACATTCAGACTGTCCTCTTTATCATCCTGAGCCACCTCTTTGTCATCCTGAGCCACCTCTTTGTCATCCTGAGCGTTAGCGAAGGATCTACTCATTCTTCAACGATTCGACGGGGTTGGCATTGGCCGCTCTCCAGCTTTGGAGAGTGACGACGGCCAGGGTAATGGCGGCAACTGCCAGCAGCGCCACCAGGAAGATCCACACTGGCACGGGTGCCTGATAGGCAAATCCCTTCCGCCAGGCGGTCATCAGCCAGTATGCAACGGGCGCTGCAATCACGAAGCTGGCACCGGCCATTATCAAGTACTTCTTGTTTATCATCTTCAAGATGCTGCCCACAGTAGCGCCATTCACACGCCGTACGGCAATCTCTTTGCGGATGAACTGCGTCTCAAAGAACACCAGGCCGATGATGCCGATGATGGCAATCAGGAGCGCCACAAGGGAGGCGATGGTGATGAGTTTTCCCAGCGACTGTTCGCTTTGGTACATTTTCTCGATACTCTCATCCAGGTGGCTGACTGACACCATATGGGGTTCCCGTCTGGGGTCGAACTTGCAGACGGCCTCTTTGATGTAATCCGATACCTCTTTGAAATCGGCCCCGGGCGTAGCCCGCACGTACATTTGTGCGAAAGACCGCCACCCATCTTTGCCCCAGTTATAAAGTACCAACGGGCCCATTGCATGTTGCAAACTCTTGAAATTGAAATCCTTCACAACACCGATAATCTCGCAACTAGCCACGTGGCCGTACATCAGGCTTCCGACGTGGTACTGTGGAAACATCTGCATGAAGGTCTCATTGGGAATGATGCTGCCGGCCTCATTCTGGTTGTCAGACTCACGGAAATCGCGGCCATCTGCCAGTTGCAGGCCAAAGAATTCCATAAAGTTGACATCGACGGGCAACACTTCCATAAATACCTGGTTGCCATCGTCCCCGGGACGGCTCCAACCCATCTTCTGGTCTGAGACAATCTGACCGTCAGCGAAAGTCACGGCTTCAATGGAAGGATTCTGAAGCAAATGGCTCCTCAGGGCGTCTTTCTGGTTCCCGGCCGGATATCCGCACCAAGTCTGAAGGACGCGCGCTTCGTCGAAGCCCATGTCCTTCCCCATCATAAACTTGGTCTGCACGCCCACAAACATGGCCATCAGGATGAAAAGGAACGACAATACAAATTGAAGCCCCACAAGCATATTGCGAAGAGCCTTTCCCTTCACGCTGGTTCCATAAGAACCTTTCAAGACCAATGCGGCAGGCTGGGATGTGGAATACAGGGCCGGGGCAAGACCGGCGATGACGGCCGAGATCAGCGCCACGCCCAGCATCAGCGCCAGGATGCCGACATTATTCTTCAGTGACAAGCTGTCCGACACATACGATGCCCAGGAAGTTCCTGCCACTACGTGCATGATGAGGCAGGCAACCGCAAATGCGATGAGCGCGATAAGCCCGGCGTGCATCAGTTGCCGTCCAATCAGCGAGCCTCGTCCTTCGCCCAGCACTTTTCGGGTATTGATGCTCTTGATGCGGAAAGGAATCTCCGCGAAAGCGAAATTGATAAAGTTGATAATGGCGATGATAATGAGCAGGATGGCAATCGCGGCCAGCGTAATGGTAATCGCCTTGTTGGCGCTGGCGATATTGGCCCTCACATCACGCTCAAAATGGGCATTATGCAGGTTAACGATACGGAATCCTCTGCGGAATTCCTCTGTCTCATCGGCATCGTGATCGTCACCGTATTGTTCCAGAATGGTATTCACCATCAGCCCCTCCGTTTCCTTGGCCCGGCACGGGTCTTTTATTTTCAAATAAGCGGCGAATGACCACTCATTGGGCGAATCAAGGCAATCGTCCCCCAGATTGACAAGCACGCCATAGTGCATGCTGAAATTTTGGGGCAAATCCTTAAAGACACCAATCACACGGACCTGCTCGCCATTACCGGCCTTAAAATTTTTGCCGATGGCGCTCTCGTTTCCGAAGAATGTCTTCGCATATTCCTCGCTCACGACAGCTGTCTCGCCTGCGGTGAATTCCCGCGCCGAGCCCTCTACCCACTCAAATGGGAACACGGAGAACATAGAACTGTCAACTCTTGCAGAAGGAACGGATAGTACCGTCTCTTCACCGTCTTTGTTTAGAGTCGCCTCCTGGGGCATCCATCCAAAGGTCCCCACCGCCTCGATATTGGGGCTGACCGCCTTGGCGGCCTCTATGATCGGCCGGGAAAAAAAGGTACTATACAGCCCTTTATCCATCCAGTTGTTCTCCATCCGGAACACCCGCTTGTGCCCTTCGAAATTGGCGTCATAGGTCGTGTCCCAGCGCACCTGCACCATCAGGATCATCGCCGCCGCGAAAGCGACGCTCATCCCCAGGATATTGATCAGCGTCGAAACGCCTGTCTTTCTGAATACTTTCATAGGATTTATTCTTTCTTCAACGCCTCGGCCGGATTCGTCCGGGCGGTCTTGATGCTTTGGTAGAGTACACTGATTGCTGCAATAAAGGCAACCGCCAGTCCGGCAAGAACAAATATCCACCAGTGGAGGTCAATACGATGGCCGTAGCCGGAGAGCCAGCGATTCATGATGAACCAGGCAATCGGCACGCCGATGACGAAGGCGATGCCCACCATCTTCATGAACGACAGCACCAGTTCCTTCAGCACGCCGGAATAATCGGCTCCGAAGACCTTCTTCACTGATACGCTACGAATCTCCTGCTGCATATAGTATGAGCTCATGGCAAAGAGCCCAAGGGCGCTCACCAGGATGGACAACAGCGTGAAGATGATGACAATCTTGAGCACCCGGCTTTCGTCACCGAAGCCGTCTTCGATCATTTCCTCAATATACTGGGCTTCGAAGAGCCGGTCCGGGAAGACTTCCTTGCAGGCGGCTTCCACCTGCTTTTTCGCGGCCGCTTGGTCACCGGTCGTTTTTACAATCAGCATCCAAGGGTAATCGTCATCGGGATTCTCTCCGCGGTTATAAATCATTGCGGCGCTCTGGTCTGCCTCGATGGGACGAATCTTGA
>JAFSOA010000013.1 GCA_017447265.1 Bacteroidales bacterium | reverse complement strand
GTTCATCCTGAGCCAGGATCAAACTCTTCATTGTATAATTTCTCATATAACTCAAGTCGGACCCTGCAACTTTCAATTCCCTTAAAGAAATCAACGCTTTGCTCTTCTGATTTTAATCGTGTTAAAATCGGTACTTGCTTGTACTTTGTTCTTCCTATTCTTTCAATGAACTGCCGTTCTTTCCGAAACGGGCTGCAAAGGTATGCGAATTTTTTTAATCCGCAAAAATAATTTCAAAAAAATTAATTTTTGTTTTGAATTTCTTCAGCACCCTGCTGCAGCACTATGTCAACTCACTCAATCGTTCCCTATCGTTTCCCGAACGGGACTGCAAAGGTACACATTATTTCGACAAAACAAACTTTTTTTGTCTTTTTTTTTGAAAATATTTTTCAGAACAGACGGGGATAATTATCGTCCATCTGCTCCAAGATATGGGAGATCACGATGTTACGGATAAACGCCGATTTATTCCGGACAGAATACTTTTCACAGAACTGGTTGATCAGCGAGCATTCCTTCTCGTTGAAGAGGATGGTCTTGCGGTAGCGGCGCACCAATTCGCGCTGACGCTCGCTCCTGAAATCAGGGCTAAGACTGTGCTTCTGGGTTTTCTTCTTCCGGGCCATACCTATAATATAGTTACGTATTATTCGATCGGCTCTCCGCCGGCATTGCACCAGGTCGCCTTGAGGAGCGAGTAATCGGTGTCGCCGACAATCTTGATCTTACAGCCGTATTTACGGCACCACTTCCGACGGATGCTGTTGAACCCCTTGGTCAGGTACGCTTCGAAGATGGGACTGACTTTGAGCACGAAAGCGTTCAGCTTGCGCTCCTTCACGAAATACGCGAGCTGGCGCTCGACGGCTTCGTCGAAGAGGATGGTCGGTCCGACCTTGCCCGTACCGTTGCAGGTGGGGCACACTTCCGTGGTATTGATTTCCGTCGCCGGACGGACCCGCTGCCGGGTAATCTGCATGAGTCCGAATTTGGTGAGCGGGAGAATGGTATGCTTGGCGCGGTCACCTTCCATGAGCTCCTGCATGTGCTTGTAGAGCTGGAGACGGTGAGCGCTGTCGTCCATATCGATAAAATCGATGATAACAATGCCGCCCATGTCGCGGAGGCGAAGCTGGCGGGCTATTTCTTCTGCGGCGTTCTTGTTGACTTCGAACGCGTTGTTTTCCTGGTCCTTCTGCTTGGCGCGGATGCCGCTGTTGACATCAATCACATGCAAGGCTTCGGTATGTTCGATCACGAGATAGGCCCCGGACTTGATCGACACGATCTTGCCGAAAGAGCCTTTGATCTGACGGCTCACCTCGAAGTGCTCGAGGATCGGCTCGTGGCCTTTATAGAGTTTGACAATCTTCTCCTGTTCGGGAGAGATCATCGACACGTAATCGTCGACTTCCTTGTACACCGCCTCGTCGTTGACGTAGATATTGGTGAAGGAATCGTTGAGCAGGTCGCGCAGGATGGTCGTCGTGCGGCTGTTCTCCGTGAAGAGCAGCTGCACGCCCTTGTTTCTGGCCATCTTCGGCCAGGAGTCCTCCCATTTCTTGATGAGGCTCTTGAGCTCCGCGTCAAGCACGGCAGCCCGCTTGCCTTCTGCCGCGGTACGGATGATGACACCGTAGTTCGGCGGGAGGATGCTGTAGACCAGGCGTTCCAGGCGCTTCTTCTCTTCGCGCGAGGAGATTTTCTGCGAGATGCTGACCTTGTCGGCAAAAGGAAGCAGCACCAGGTTGCGCCCCGCAATCGAAATTTCGGCGGTCAGGCGCGAACCCTTGGTGGAGATGGGCTCCTTGACGATCTGGACGGCGATGGGCTGACCGGGCGACAGGAAGCGCTCGATCTTGCCTTCTTTCTCCAGGATATCGTCGATCCGCTCGCTCCGGTAGAGCTGGGTCAGATCGCTGTTGGGGTTGATGCTGCGGACAAAATGATCGAAGGCCTTGAAATTCAGGCCCAGATCGAGATAGTGGACGAAAGCGTCCTTCTCGTCCCCAATGTCCACGAAGGCGGCATTGAGCGAGGGAAGGATCTTCTTGACCTTTCCAAGATAGACATCTCCCACCGTGTAGCCGCGTCCCTCCGTCTTTTCCTGGTTCAGCTCGATGAGCCGTTTGTTTTCCAGGAGCGCGATGGAGATTTCGGACGGGCCTGCATCAATGATCAGATCTTTGTCCATACTTGTAAAAACAAAAATAATCTAAAGCAGACCGCGTCTGCTTTAGATTAATCGATGATTAGAAAAGCGGAGACAAATTATTTCTTCTTATGTCTGTTCTTGCGCAGGCGTTTCTTACGCTTGTGCGTAGCCATTTTATGTCTCTTATGCTTCTTTCCGTTAGGCATAATATGTATAATTTAAAGGATTACTTGCTGACCTTGGCGATGAAAGTCTTGGCAGGTTTGAATGCCGGCACCTTGTGAGCGGGGATCACGATGGTCGTGTTCTTCGAGATGTTACGGGCGGTCTTCTTCGCGCGGGTCTTCACGGTAAAGCTACCAAAACCACGAAGATATACGTTCTCACCATTTGCCAACGAATTCTTCACGCTTTCCATGAAGCTCTCAACCACGCTCTGCACTTTGATCTTTTCAACACCAGTGCTCTTTGCGATTTCGTTTACGATTTCAGCTTTTGTCATGATATTAGTAGATTTGTATACGGTTAATTACTATTTTTGGGGAGGCAAAATTATAGTTAATTTTTTAATTTTCAAAAACTAGTGAAGATTTTTTTCGTTTTTTGTTTGGCATAACAATTGACCATATACCGTGCCGGTATCCTTATGCCCGGAAAACTGACATTTTGACACATTGAACATGAATAACAACGATATATTGAAAGAACTGCTCGGCGGTTCCGGCTCCGAAGTCAACATCATCCCCGTCAACCTGGAGAGTTCCTCCCAGGACCTGAAAGAGATGGAGCTCCCTACGCTGCTGCCTATTCTGCCCCTGCGCAACGCTATCCTGTTCCCCAACACGGTGATTCCCGTCACGGTGGGCAGGCCCAAGTCCATCCAGCTGATCAACGACACGTTCCGTGCGGGCCGGCTGCTGGGCGCTGTAACGCAGCTGGACGCAAAGGTAGAAGAGCCCACGCCTTCAGACATTTACCGCATCGGCACGCTCGGACGCATCGTCAAGACCATCGAATTGCCTGACGACACCATCACGGCCATTATCCAGGGCGTGCGCCGCTTCGACATCCAACAGATCAACATCACGGCTCCCTACATGATGGCGGAAGTCAGCTATCGCCATGACAACATCCCCGCTGCCGGCGACGCGGACATGGACGCCCTGACCGGCAGCATCAAGGACGCCGCCATCCAGATTGTCAAATTGACACCCCACATTCCCCAGGAAGCGGGCTATGCTATTAAAAATATAGAAGGGTACGAATTCATCGTCAACTTTATCGCTTCCAGCGCCGAGATCGATCCGCCCACCGAAAAAGTGCCGCTGCTCGAAGTCGACGACCTGCGGGAGCGCGCCCGCCAGTTGCTGGTGCTGCTCAACAAGCACATTGAACTGCTCAAGATCAAAGACGATCTCCAGAAAAAAGTCAAGTCGGAAATCGACCAGCAGCAGCGCGAATACTACCTCAACAACCAGTTGAAAACCATCCAGGAAGAACTTGGCATCAATGACGAGCAGCAGGATCTGGATGAATTCCGCAAGCGCGCGAAAGACAAGAAATGGTCTGCCAAGGTGTCCGAGATCTTTGAAAAGGAGCTCCGCAAGCTCGAGCACACCAATCCCAATTCTGCCGACTACAACGTACAGTACGCTTATGTCGATTTCCTGCTGGAACTGCCCTGGGACAATGTTTCGGAAGACAATCTCGACATGAAAAACGCCCAGCAGGTGCTGGACGAGGACCACTTCGGACTGGAGAAGGTAAAGGAGCGCATCGTAGAATACCTGGCGGTCCTCAAACTCAAGGGCGACATGAAATCGCCCATCCTCTGCCTCTACGGCCCTCCGGGCGTTGGCAAGACCTCGCTGGGCAAGTCCATCGCACGCGCACTGGGGCGCCAGTACGGGCGTATCTCCCTGGGCGGCCTGCACGACGAATCGGAAATCCGCGGGCATCGCAAGACCTACATCGGCGCCATGCCGGGGCGTATCATCCAGACCATCAAGCGCGCCGGCACCTCGAACCCGGTGATTGTGCTCGACGAGATCGACAAAGTGACCGAGGACTTCCATGGCGACCCCGCGTCCGCATTATTGGAAGTGCTTGATCCCGAGCAGAATACAACTTTCCACGACAACTATCTCGACATCGACTACGACCTGTCGAAAGTACTTTTCATCACCACCGCCAACGACGTGAGCGGCATCCATCCGGCCTTGAAGGACAGAATGGAGATGATCAACGTGTCGGGCTACCTCGCCGAGGAGAAGGTGGCCATCGCCCAGGGGTATCTCATCCCCAAGCAGCAGCAGGCCCACGGCCTGAAGGAAGGCCAGTTGAACCTCACCAAGGAGGCGATTGACACCATCATCGACAGCTACACCCGCGAATCGGGCGTGCGCGGCCTCGACAAGCAGATCGCGAAGGTGGCCCGCCTGACCGCCAAGAAGATCGCGCTCGAGGAGCCGCTGCCGGACGTGATCGGCCCGGACGAGGTGAAGGCCTACCTGGGCCTCCCGACCAACTTCCACGACCTGCAGGAAGGCAATGAAGGGCCCGGCGTGGTCACCGGACTGGCCTGGACCCAGATGGGCGGCGAGATCCTCTTCGTGGAATGCAGCCTGAGCGAAGGCAAGGGCGTACTCTCGACGACCGGCAGCCTCGGCGACGTGATGAAAGAATCCGTGACCATCGCCTACCAGTACCTGAAGGCCCACCCGCAACTCGCCGGGACCACGTCCAAGGAGCTGGCCAAGAAGGACATTCACATCCATGTGCCGGAAGGCGCCATTCCAAAGGACGGTCCGTCCGCCGGCATCACGATGGTCAGTGCCATGGCCTCCGCTCTTAAGGGGCAGGCCGTCCGCAGCCACATCGCCATGACCGGCGAGATCACCCTGCGGGGCAAGGTACTGCCGGTAGGCGGCATCAAGGAAAAGATTCTGGCGGCCAAACGGGCCGGCGTGCAGGTCATCGTCCTCTCGAAAGAGAACGAGAAAGACATCCTCGACATCAAGCCGCTCTACGTGGAAGGCCTAGAATTCCACTACGTTGACACCATCGACGAAGTCCTCTCCTTTGTCTTTGCCAGCGCATAACACGCCATGGACGTCAAAATCGAAGAAAGCTGGAAGCGCGTGCTCGCGCCCGAATTTGAAAAGCCTTACTTTCAGGAGCTGGTGCGGCAACTGCACGAAGAAAAGCGTGCCGGACGGGTGATCTATCCGCCTGGTCCGCTGATTTTCAACGCGTTCAATCTGACACCCTTCGACAAGGTAAAGGTCGTCATCATCGGGCAGGATCCGTATCACGGGCCCGGCCAGGCGGAAGGTCTTTCTTTTTCGGTTCCGCACGGCATTCCCCTGCCGCCCTCCCTGGTCAACATTTACAAGGAGATTGAAAACGACCTGGGCGTACAGTTGCACAAGGACGGCTCGCTGCGCGGCTGGGCGGAGCAGGGTGTTTTCCTGCTCAACGCGGTACTCACCGTCCGGGCCGGGCAGCCGACCTCCCACAGCCGCATCGGCTGGGCGGAATTCACCGACGCCGTGATCCGCACGCTCTCCGACCGGCGCGAGGGTCTCGTCTTCCTGCTCTGGGGCAATTTCGCCCGGTCCAAAGGCGCCCTCATCGACACGAGCCGGCACAGTGTACTGGAAGCGCCGCATCCCTCCCCGCTGGCCCGCGGTGCCTTTTTCGGTTGCAGGCATTTTTCGAAGGCCAATCAAATTCTTGCCGCCCAGGGACTTGCGCCCATCGACTGGACACGGTAGCTGTTTCTGGAGTGGCACAAGCTTTTCTCGATTTTTTCACGAGGGTGTTTTAATTCTTATTATATTTGTATGATATATCAAGAAAATATCATACAAGATGAATAAAATACTCTTTGTTCTGGTTTGTGCAGCGCTCATTCTTCCGAGCTGCGGCACCACGTCCAACACCGTCAAAGGAGGCGCCGGCGGCAGCGATTCCGGAGCGGCGGCCAGTACCATCGGCGCCGACGCCGGTGCCTTGATCGGCAAGCAGATGGACAAGAAGGCCGTCCAGCTGGCCGCACAGCTCGAAGACGCCAACGTGGAAGTCGTGACCGACGCCAACGACCTGAAAGCCCTGAAAGTTACTTTTGAAAGCGGCATCCTTTTCAAGACCAGCAGCTTTTCCCTGAGCGACGCCTCAAGGTCCCAGCTGGAAATGTTTGCCAGGGACATTGCCGACATGCCGGATACGGACCTGACCATTCTCGGCCATACTGACAACACCGGCACGCCCGAATACAACGAAAAACTGTCCATCGACCGTGCCGAGTCGGTGGCGGCTTACCTGAACAAGAATTGCGGCATCGACAAGAAACGCATGACCATCGAGGGCCGGTCTTTCCATGAACCGGTCGCCGACAACGCAACCATCGAAGGCCGCCTTCATAACCGCCGCGTCGAGATCTACCTCACCGCCAACGAGAAGATGATCCAGGACGCTGAAAACGGAGAACTCAACTAATCATTTCACCTCATTACTTAAACAACTATGGCATTCCAGGAAACCACCCGCCAGTCGTACGGGAGCAAAGTGAAAGGCTCTTTTCAGGGCATTCTCTGGGGCATTGTCCTGATCATCGCCGGCACCATCGTTCTCTGGTGGAACGAGGGCCGCGCCGTCAAGGCCAGCAATGCACTGAAAGATTTTCAGAAGAATTACGTCGAGTTGACCGATATCAATTCGATCGATGTCAATTTTGAGGGCAAGGCCGTCCACGCTTCCGGTGTGGCCACCACGACCGACACCCTTCGTGACGCGTCCTTCGGCATTGCGGTCAACGCGTTCCGGCTGATCCGCGAAGTCGAGTACTATCAGTGGGAAGAAAACAGCAGTTCCGAGAGCAAAGACAAACTGGGCGGAAGCACAGAGACGACTACCACGTATACCTACGAGGCGGACTGGTGCGACGAACCGGTAAACTCCGCGGAATTCAAGGATCCGGCTTACAAAGGCAAGAACTTCGTCTGGCGCAGCATCGAGGACGCCGACCAGAACGCTCCTACCGCCACGTTCGGCGCCTACAAGCTCTCGCCGTCCATTATCAGCGCCATTTCCGGAGAGGAGCCGGTCGAGCCGGCACTGACCGAAGCCCAGCAGCAGCAGTTGCTGGCCAGGGTCAGCGACTCCACCGTGGTGGTGACCATCCGGGGCAACCAGGTATACATCGGCAGCGATCCGGAAACGCCGCACATCGGTGACGTCCGCATCACGTTCAACCAGGTTACTTCTCCCAAGACCATCTCTCTCCTGCAGAAAGTGGTCAACGGCACCTTTGAGACCTATATCGCCAAGAACGGGCAGAGCTATTCCCGCGTTGAGATGGGTACGGTCAGCGCTGAAAACATGATCGCCCACCAGAAGAGCGCCAACAAGGTCACGCTCTGGCTGATCCGCATCCTGGGCATCTTGCTGGTCATCGGCGGCTTCCGCTCCCTGCTGAGCATCGTCAGCACGCTCTTCGCCGTAGTTCCCTTCGTACAGGGCATCATCGGCACCGGCGTCGGCCTGGTCACGACCGTGGTCGGACTGATCTGGAGCTTCGTGGTGATCGCCCTTGCATGGGCCGCCCACAGGCCGTTGATTGCCGTCATCCTCCTGATTGTCGTCGTCGCCCTGATCTTCTGGCTGGTGAGCCGTCGCAAGAAAACGGTCGTGCAATAAACCGTCATGAGAACCGCCCTCTTCCCCGGGTCCTTCGACCCTTTCACCCTGGGTCATCTGGACATCCTCCGCTCTGCGCTCACGATGTTCGACAAAGTGATCGTGGCCGTAGGCTACAACAGCGCCAAGAGCGGTTTCTTCCGGCCGGATCTCCGCGTACGCATCATCCAGGACGCCGTGGCGGACCTGGACAACGTGGAAGTCTGTGCCTACCGCGGCCTGACCGTCGACATCTGCAAGGAAAAAGGAGCCAGTTGCATCATCCGCGGCCTGCGCACGACCACCGACTTCGAAATGGAGAGCGTCATCGCCCAGGCCAACCGGACCATGGCACCTGACATCCAGAGCCTCTTCATCCCCGCCGGGCATGAGTACTCCTTCATCTCGTCGACCGTCGTCCGCGATGTCCTCAACAACGGGGGCAGTGCCAAATGCTTCCTCCCGAAAAGCGTCGACATCGACAAATACCTGAAACTACGACAAGAGGAGGACTAGGCGATGAAACGGAAATGGCTCTTGACGCTGCTGGTGCTCGTGCTGGGCATGGGGTCCACCGCGGCCCAGGAACCCGCCACCCACAACTCCGTCACTGCCTATCTCCAGACCCTGCTCACTGAGCCGGTCGACAGCATCAACCTGCATGTGGACCGGCTCATTGACTCGGTCGGGCGACAGCAACCCGAACTGCAGTCGAAGGTAGCCGGCATCGTGTTCGACTACTTCTCCACCTCGCCGGTCATGGGCCACGAGGCTGTCGCCGTGCACATCGCCGACGAGTGGTTCCTCAACCAACGGCTCAAACTGGAAAGCGAAAGCCTCTACCCTATCCTCTACACCTTTGCGGAATTCAACCGGAGTTCACTCGTGGGCAAGGACGCCCCTGCCCTGCAGATGCAAAGCATCGACAGCATCCCCGTGGAAATCCGCGATCTCACCACCCCGCTCAAAGTGCTGTTTTTCTATGATACAGAATGCAGCACCTGCCGCAAGGAAACCCCGCTGCTGGCTGACCTGGCCCGCAACTACCACGGCACGCCCCTCAGCCTGGTAGCTATCTACACCCAGAGTGACCGGACCGCCTGGGAAGCCTACGTGCAGGAGTGGTTCAGCGGTATCGACAATCCGGATGTCCAGCTCATCCACCTCTGGGACCCGGAAGCCGAAACCGGCTTTCACAAGAAATATGCAGTGCTGTCGACCCCGATGCTCTTTCTGCTCGACGAGCAGAACGTCATCATGGGACGCGGCCTCGACAGCGAAGCGCTCACACAGATGCTGGGCATGGAAAACGCCCTGGTCATGCAGTACAAGAATCTGTTCGACCATGTGTTCGGTGCGTTCAATCCCCTGACGATCGAAAACGTGGAAGGCATTGCCGACGCCCTGGCTGACCGGACGAAGGAAGACCGGAAGCTCTATGCCGAGGTGATGTTCAACCTCTTCAACTATCTCCGCAACAGCGACAATTTCGCACAACAGCAGGGCGCGCTCTACGTGGCGGAAAAATACATCGTTACCGAGCCCGACGAATGGTCGCCCGAATTCCTCGAGCGCACCGTCTACGCCCTGGCACAGGCCCGGCTCAATCCCGCCGGCCAGAAGGCCACCCAGCTCTTCCTGCAGAAAAAATGCGGCAAGACCGTTCCCATGTACAACAACAGGCACTGGTACACGCTGGTGCTTTTCCACCTGATCGACTGCCTTGAGTGCCAGAAAGAGATCGCTGAACTCCAGCGCCTGAATCCGGAACTCTACGACCTGGACATCCAGGTAGTGCTGGTTTATGTGGGCAAAGACCAGGAAAACTGGAAGAAATTCGTCCGCCGGCAGCAGCCCAGCCGCTGGACCTTCCTCAACGATTTCAAGGACCAGAGCAACATGCGTATGCTCTATGATCTCGATTATGTCCCCCACCTCTATCTGCTCGACAAGAACGGCATCGTAGTGGCCAAAGATATACGTATCAACGAATTGCAAGAATTACTCAAGCTTTTATGATCAGCGACGAATACCAACGCTTCTATGAGGCGCTCCTTCCGGTGATTCCGAAAGAACGGATGTTTCACGATGCCCTCAGCACCCTGGCCTACGGCACCGACGCCTCCTTCTATCGCTTGATTCCCAAACTGGTGATCCGCGCCAGGGATGAACGGGAAATCGCAGCCATCCTGCATCAAGCCGACCTGCAGAACATCCCGGTGACCTTCCGGGCAGCCGGCACCTCGCTCTCGGGCCAGGCCCTCAGCGACTCGGTGCTCGTGGTCGTCTCCCACGGATGGCAGAACTGGAAAGTACTTGAGGAAGGCCGCAAGATCCGCTTGCAGCCGGGTATCCGGGGCGGCCGGGCCAACACCTACCTGACCCGCTACGGCCGGAAGATCGGCCCCGACCCTGCCTCCATCGACGCCGCAATGATCGGCGGCATCGTCGCCAACAACGCCAGCGGCATGTGTTGCGGCACCGCGGAGAATTCCTACCAGACAATGGCGGACATCCGCATCATCCTGCCCGACGGCACCATCCTCGACACGGGCGACACGGATTCCTGCGCCGCATTCCGCCAGTCGCACGCGGAATTCCTCGCCGGCATCGCGAAGATTGCCACAGAAATCGCCGACGATGAAGAGTTGGCCTCACGCATCCGCCGCAAATACAAGATCAAGAATACGACAGGCTACTCGCTGAATGCGTTCGTCGACTACAGCGACCCCATCGATATCGTCAAGCACCTGGTCATCGGCTCGGAAGGCACCCTCGCCTTCATCTCCGACATCACCTACAACACAGTGGTGGACCACAAGCACAAGGCGCTGGCGATGATCACCTTTACGAACATCGCACTGGCCTGCGAAGCCGTGCAGATCCTCAAGAAGCAGGGATTGGTCTCCGCCGTGGAGCTCATCGACCGCGCCGGCGTACGCAGCGTCGAGCAGACACCCGGCATCCCGGAATTCCTGAAGACCATCGGCGACGAAAGCTGCGTGATCCTGGTCGAGACGCGCGCCGCCTCAGCCGAAGAACTCGGCACGAATGTGTCCGCCATCACGGACGGCATCGCGAGCGTACCCACGGAATTGTCCTGGGCCTTCACGACCGACGCCAGGGAGCAGGCCACCTTGTGGAAACTCCGCAAGGAAATGCTGCCCACCGTGGCCGGCATGCGTCGCAGCGGCACCACGGCCATCATTGAGGACATCTGTTTCCCCATCGAGAAACTGGCTGAAGCCACCGTCCGCTTGCGCGAGGTCTTCGCGGCCGACGGTTATGCCGACGCCGTGATCTTCGGTCACGCGCTGGCCGGCAACCTCCACTTCATGTTCAACCAGGACTTCTCGACAGCCGCAGAGGTGGAGAAATACAAACGTTTCATGGACGATGTGGTGAAGCTGGTCGTGGACCGCTACGACGGTTCGCTGAAAGCCGAACACGGCACGGGCCGCAACATGGCGCCGTTTGTGGAATACGAATGGGGCAAGCAGGCCTACGGACTGATGCAGCGCGTCAAGCGCCTTTTCGACCCGAAAGGCATCCTGAACCCGGGCGTGATCCTCAACACCGACCCGATGGCGCATATTTCCAACCTGAAGCCCTGCCCGTCCATAAAACAGATTGTGGACAAGTGCATGGAATGCGGTTTCTGCGAAGGTTATTGCGTGGCCGAGGGGCTCACGCTCTCGCCGCGCCAGCGCGTGGCGGCCTTCCGCGAGATCGAGCGCCTGAAAGCTTCCGGTGAGGAGCCGCACCGCGCCGCGGAGATGCAGAAACTGTACAAATATGCCGGTGAACAGACCTGTGCCACCGACTCGTTGTGCAACCTTCACTGTCCTGTGAAGGCCGATGCGGGCAAGCTCATCAAGGAGCTGCGGCACGAGAATCATTCGCCCAAGGGCGAGAAGCGTGCCGTCTGGCTGGCCGGGCACATGGCAGGGCTTACTGCAGGCCTGCGCGTCGGCCTGAAGTGCCTTTACGGGTTGCGGATGCTCTTCGGCAAGCAGGTGTTCGGCGCGATGGCGCGGGGAATGCGCACCCTCACCGGCAAGAAGCTGCCGCTCTGGAACGAATATATGCCGACGGGCGCGAAGAAAATCAAGATGCCGGAGCAGGTCCGGCATGACGGATCTTCCCCTGCCCCGGATTCGGCCCAAGCGCTCAAAGTGGTCTATTTTCCTTCTTGCATCACGCGGAGCATGGGCACGACAAAGGCCTACAGCAAGGAGAAAGACGTCACCCATGTGACAGCCGCCCTGCTGGAGGCAGCCGGGTTCCAGATCATTTATCCCGAAAAGATGGACTCGCTGTGCTGCGGCATGCTCTTTTCGAGCAAAGGCTACGTCGAAGCGGGCCAGAAGGCATCCGACACGCTGCAGGCAGCGCTGGCCCAGGCGTCCGAAAACGGCAAGTACCCGATTCTCTGCGACATGAGCCCCTGCCTCTATACGATGAAGGCGAACTTCGGCGATGCGCTGCCGCTGTATGAACCCACCGAATTCCTCGACAAGTTCGTGCTGCCGCACCTGACACTGAAGCCTGTCGATGAAAAAGTGGCGCTGTTCGCCGTCTGCTCGGCCAAGAAGATGGGCGTCGACCCGTACCTGAAGCGGGTGGCGGAGCGCTGTGCACGCGAAGTGGTCGTGGTCGATTCGAACTGCGACGGTTTCGCCGGCGACCGCGGCTTCTTCTTCCCCGAACTGAACGAACATGGCCTCCGCGACCTGAAACGCCAGGCCGAGGGCTGCGACGAAGGCTTCGCCGTGAGCCGCACCTGCGAGATCGGTCTCTCCCGCAACAGCGGCCTCGTTTTCAAATCCATTGTCTACCTGGTCGCTGAAGCCGCCGGAGTGAACATCAAGAAGTAGTTATTCGTCATTCCGGGCTTGCCCCGGAATCTCCGTGCCCAGCTGCCCGGTGGTATAGTTGTATTCCGATCCCCTCGTGCTGTGCGGGATCGTGAAGACCAGTACCATGAACAGCACGGCCAGACAGACGACCCACTTGTTGTACTTCCACTTGAAGGTAGCGATGGCGGCCAGAAAAAACAGGAAGGCCAGGAGCGTCTTGTTGTCGGTCAGGTCCGTACCGAACGGAAATCCCGTCCACCAGGGACCGAAAGCCACGTGCTGCATGAGCGGTCCCAGGACGAAGCCACCGACGAACAGCGTCACCGTCGTGACGATCAGCCACTTGACGTACGACTTGCCCGTGACGACCCGCAGGAAGGTGTAGACCGCGAACAGCATGGCAGCAAACATGAAGAGGATGTGCGGAATCAGGATGCCGGCCGGGACATCGTTCCGGAAACGGATCACGACCGGTCCGTCGGCCGGATAGTCCTTTCCTTCGATCGTCAGGTAATACTGCAGTTTCCCGGCGACGGGTTGTACCGGCAAGCTGGCTCCCCGCAGATGGTCGTCTTCCCAGCCGAAATCTTCTGTCGTATAAGCATCTGCCGTGGGATAGCGGCGGTAGTGGATTTGGGCGTCCACATCATCCGGCACGCCCCACAGCCGCACCGTCGCATCTTGCCGGACGCCGCTCCGCGGCAGTTTCAGGCTATACGTCTCCCCCTTCAGTTCCACGGTCACGCGTTTGGGATTCGTGGGACCTGTCTTACGCTGGTATACGCTCAGCGACAAGGTGATGAGAACGGCCAGCAGCCAGCAGACCCAGTTTTTCATTTTTCAGCAGGATTTAATTGGACTTGCAATATAATTGTTTTATCGCCGCGGAGCACTTTCACGGGGATGGTGGTACCGGGTTGGAGCTCCGTCAGCCGCTCCATATATTCTTCGATACTCTTGATCGATTTTCCATCGATTTCCTGGATGACGTCACCGTTCTTCATGCCGGCCTTGTGGGCTGGTTTTCCAGCCACTACGATGTCTGCGCGGACTCCGGGGACGTTGCTGGCACCTGTGACATCCGGCATGAGGCCCAGCGTTATCCTGAACCTCGGGTGGCCCATTGGCTGGCTGCCGGGCACGTTGATGAAAACGGGTGCCGCAGGCATGCCGGCCAGTTGGGTGACCAGCTCTTTCGTGTATTCCAGGGTCTGCTGCATCCCCTCATAATTCAAGGTGGAAGGCACATCCTCCGGAGTGTGGTATTCCATGTGGCCGCCCGTCGTGAGGTAGAGGACCGGGATGTCCGCTGCCACGAAGGGCAACTGGTCGCTCGGGCCATAGCCGTCGGGCGTGCAACTGACGTGCAGGCCGGTCCGCTCCGCCGCCGCCTCCGCCATGGCCTTGAATTCCGCACTTGTTCCCGTGCCGGAAACAAGCAGGCTGCTGTCCCGCATCCGTCCCACCATGTCCAGATTCACCATGGCAACGATTCCATGGATATCGGCAGGCAGGTTGATGCGCCGGCCGTCAGCCTGTTTCATCCATTCTACAAAGCTTTTGGAGCCGGCAATCCCCTGCTCTTCCGCACCGAAGAAAACGAAAATGATACTCCGGGGCGAACCTTTCCTCTTAAAATGACGGGCCAGCTCAAGGACTACGGCATCACCGCTGGCATTGTCGTCGGCACCGGGATGCATCGCCACGGTATCCGGGCGACGCGAGCCGGAGTTCTGGCCGCCCATGCCCAGGTGGTCATAATGTGCCCCGACAACGATGAATTCGTTCCGCAGCCGCTTGTCTTTTCCCGGAAGGACGGCGATGATGTTATGGCTGGTCTTCTGATCCTCCTTTCCATAGGTGAAGTCCTGATAGAAGCCCTTGATCTTCTTTTCTCTGACGACAGGCTTGAGTTTCAGGCGGCGGAACCTGCCGGCCAGGAAATCCGAGGCAAGCGTATCCCCGGCCGTTTCAGGGAACCGGCCGCCCAGTTCCGGCGATGCCAGATATTCCACCGTCTGGCGCATGCCATCCTGATTTTGTGCATATGTCTGGCAGACAAGGGCAAAAACCAGAAAAAGCAGAAACAGGAATCTCTTCATGACACGATTCAAATTCACAAACGCTTGCTTTGATCAGGCACAAAGATACGTTCCCGGGACGAAATTTTCAAGCGCTGTCTCTCCCAGCTGTAACGCTGATCAGAAGAATTTCGCGATTTCGTCGAGCTCGCGATGCACAGGCTGGTTCGGTTCAGCAGCCCGGTAACCGAGCGCGATGACGGCCGTCACCATTTCTTCGGCCGGAATCTGGAAGAGCGTCCTTAAGGCGGAAGCATCGCGCATGCCCATGATCAGCGTGTCGAAGCCCATGGCACGAGCCGTCAGGATCAGGTAGGCATTGCTCAGGCCGTTGTCGTAGGCTCCCCAGAAGTCACCCAACTCGTTGGTCTGATTCCCGCGGAAGAAGCCGGACTTGCCTTTCTCGAAGGTCGAAACGATGAGCACAGGCGCACCTTGGATGCGCTCTTTGTTGCCGCCCACCATGTCTTGCACGGCAGCCACTTTCTCGGGGCTGATGGCCACATAATACTTGCTGGGCTGCATGTTGGCCCAGGACGGAGCTTCCTGTGTCTTGGTCAGGAGGGTACGGACTTCCGCTTCGGAAATGGATTTCGAAGCGTCATAGCTGCGCACACTGCGGCGCGAAACCAGCAATTCGTCGAAAGTGGGAGACGCACTCCCGTTGCCGGCACATCCGGCGAAGGATGCCAGGCTGAGCAGCGCTGCCGCTGCCAGGATAATGGTTCTGAATTTCATGGATTCAAATGATTTCTGCTGCAAATATATGAATTCTTCGCAGCAATGTACATACGTCTGTCAATTGCGTCCGTTGCAGCACGCCAGCCTATTTGAACAACTTCTGCGCGAAAATCGTCAGATAGTCGCGCCAGTTACGCCAGATGTGGCCGCCTTCCGATTCGTAGAAAGTGACGGGATAACCGTGGTCGAGGCAGTACTGCTCCAGTTTGCGGGAGTTGGCCATGATGCCGTCGGCCTTGCCGCAGCCGATCCAGTAGAGCTTCGGACGGGCGGCGAAAACAGCCTCCAGGGCGGCCTCGTTGCCTTCGGGCGTCGCTACGCCGGAGAAGAGGCCGACATAGCCGAAGCGCTTCGGATAGTGCATCGACAGCTGGCAGGACTGGCGGCCGCCCATCGACAAGCCGGCCACCGCCGTATGGGCGTAGCCCTTCGCCACCCGATAGTGCTTCTCGATGTAGTTCATGATGTCGGGGAAGCTGTTCTCCACTTCGATGGTGCTCTGCGAACGGCTGTTCTCGAAAGTGGGCTGGAACATGTTCACGGCGGCGCCGGGCGCGGCCTGGTTGAAATACACGCCGTTGGGCATCACTACGATCATCGGTTCGGCCTTGCCTTCCGCAATCAGGTTGTCGAGGATCTGTGCCGTGCGGCCCAGGTCGGACCAGGCATCCTCGTCACCGCCGGAGCCATGCAGCAGATAGAGTACCGGATACTTGGTTTTCAGCTTGTCTTCATAGCCCGCCGGCGTATAGACCGTCAGACGGCGCCGGGCCCCCAGCGTGGGGCTGTCGTACCAGACGTGCGCCACCGTGCCGTGCGGTACGTCGTGTACTTCGTAGTACCAGCCTTTGTCGCCCGGCACGGCGCTCAGGGTGAATACGTTGGTCCAGGTTGCCACGTCGCGGATCTGGTATATGTTCGAAGGATCCATGGTCTTGCGGCCGTCCACCAGAAAACTATAAGAATAGAGTTCTCCCGCCAGGGGCGCGGAGGTGTAGGTCCAGACACCGCCCGGGCCTTCCTTCAGGTCGACGACACCCGGCGCGTCGTAGGTCAGTTTCTGGCCGCCCCGCTCATACAGGACGGGACGGGTGGGCAGAAAGTCGCCCGTCAGCTGCACCATCTTGGCCTTGGGCGCGAACAGGCGGAAGGTAACGGAGTGGTCAGGGTTGATCTCGGGCGAAACGAGCCCGGTACCGGGACCCAGCGCCTGCTGGGCAAAGGCGGCCACGGTCATGCCGAGGACAGCCAACAAAGCGATAATCTTTTTCATGGGTTGATTCATTTCTCAAATTTACACATTTTTCGGATTTTTTGCATATATTGCATTTTTCTTGAAAAACCGACTATGTACAACGGTCTGAAGGATTATGTAAGGTTCCTGGAGGAGAAGGGAGAATTGCGCCGGATCACGGAATTCGTGGACCCGGTGCTGGAGATTGCCTGCGCCACGGACATCGAGTCGAAGAAGGCCTTCGGCGGCAAGGCGCTGCTGTTTGAGAATACCGGCACGGCTTATCCCGTGCTGACCAATATGATGGGTTCGGAAGCCCGTATCCGCTATGCCCTGGGCGTCGATTCGCTGGAAGGCGTCGGCGCACGCATCGATGCGCTGGTCGACAGTGTGCTGGGCGGCCGGCAGGGTCTTCGGAGCAAACTGAAGATGCTGCCGCTGCTGAGCCAGGCTGCGAAATGGGCGCCGCGCCGGCACAAGGGCCATGCTCCCTGCCAGGATGCAGTGCAGTACGCGGCACAGTTGAGCCAGCTTCCGGTGCTGAAGTGCTGGCCTCAGGACGGCGGGCGGTTCATCACGCTGCCGCTGGTCCATACCGTCAGCCCGATGACGGGCGTCCGCAACGTCGGCATGTACCGCATGCAGGTGCTCGACGACGCCACCACCGGCATGCACTGGCACATGCACAAGACCGGCGCCAAGCACCTCTCCGAGTGTACGCACCGTCTGCCCGTGGCCGTGTGCCTGGGCGGAGACCCCGTCTATTCTTATGCCGCCACGGCGCCACTGCCGGAGGGCATCGACGAATACATGCTGGCAGGTTTCCTGCGAGGCAAGCCCGTGGAACTGGTCAAATGCTTCACCCAGGATCTCATGGTTCCCGCCGACTGCGACTTCGTGATCGAGGGCTATGTACAGAAAAGCGAGGAAAAGTTCCTGGAGGGGCCTTTCGGCGACCATACCGGCTTCTATTCACTGGAGGACCTCTATCCGAAATTCCACGTGACCTGCATCACACACCGTCTCGACGCCATCTATCCTGCCACGGTGGTGGGTATCCCGCCCATGGAGGACAAGTACCTCCAGGAAGCCACCGAAAAGATCTTCCTGTCGCCCATCAAGCTGGCCATCGTGCCGGAACTCGACGACCTGTACCTGCCGGAAGAGGGTGTCGGGCACAATTTCGCCATTGCGAAGATCCACAAGCAGTACGAAGGCCAGGCCTTCAAAGTGGCCAATGCGCTCTGGGGCGCCGGGCAGATGATGTTCAATAAATTCCTGGTGGTGGTCGACGAGGATATCGACATCCGCAACTGGGATGCGGTGTCCGATGCCGTCGCGCGCAACGTGGATGTTTCCCGCGACCTGTTGTTCAGCCGTGGTCCGCTCGATGTGCTCGACCATGCCGCACCCATGACCGGTTTCGGCAGCAAACTGTGCATCGACGCTACGCGGAAGGCTATGGTATACACCGACCGGAAAATCGAGCGGGTCGTCCGTGTCCTCTACGACAGCGGAGAGAAAAATGCTTCCCGCTACCGCAAGATCTGGCTCCTGGGCGCCAACTGCGACCCGTTGCGCGATGGTCGCGTGGGGGATCACCTGATCCTCGACGCCCGCACGAAACGGGACATGCCGGGATTCAAGCGCCGCTGGCCGGACATCGTGGCGCACGACCCGGATATGGTCGCACGCATGAAGGAACTGTTGAAGGACTGATCCGAATGAAAAACATAGCCGTCTTTCTGGGTTCCGCCCCCAGTTGCCATGAGATTTACAGGGGCCTGGCGTATGAACTGGGCCACAGGCTTGCACAAGCCGGGCTGACACTGGTCTACGGCGGCGCGGCCGTCGGGACGATGGGAGCCCTGGCCGAAGGTGCGGCGTCAGCCGGCGGCCGTGTGATCGGGGTGTTTCCGAAGGGCTTCCAGGGCACGAAGGAAGTCCGGGAAAGCGGGCTGGAGGTCGTGCAGCATGGCCTTTCGGAGTTCATCGAGACGGAAGATTTTGCCTCCCGGAAGCAGTTGATGGAAGATATGAGCGACGCGTGCATCGTTATGCCGGGCAGTTTCGGTACGATGGACGAACTCTTCACCTACGCTTGCAACCGCGCCATCGACAAGCACACGAAACCCATCCTGGTCTTCAATTTCGAGGGCTATTACGATCCGCTGAAACAACTCCTGTCCAACATGCAGGAAGCCGGCTTCATGAAACCCGTCATGGCCGGCGCCGTCACCTTCTGCGATACCCTCGAGGAAATCATCGGCCGCTGTCAGAAGTAGTTCCTGCTCTGGACGGTGATGTCCGGATTGATTCGTACCAGATGCCCGATCAGGGCGTCGGCCTGGGCGGGAAGCAGCCGGACGTCGACAAAGCGCACGCCGGCTTCGTGGATGTTCAGGTAGCGCAGTTTGCCCTTCCTGTTGGTTACTCGGGTGATGCGGTCAATGTCGGCAATCATCATCGGCTGCTTTTTGTTCTCGGGCGTGAAAAGTGTGCCCTCTTCTTCGTCGACCGTGCATTTGACGGAAACCAGAGGAATCCATACTAGAGCGATGATGGCGATCATATACAGAACCATCCGCAGAATCTGCCAACCGGTATGATCGATCCCGATCATCGCAAAGTAGGCGACATATCCCACGACGACTGTCGAACCGAGAATCCAGCTCAGCCGTTTGGGATTCTTGACATTGGAATACGACGTTTTCATGGTGCATAATCCTTGGCAGCCCCGGCCCTGGTAATGGCCTGTACGGTCATTGAATGTCAAAGGATTTCTTGCAAGGCGTATGGCACTTGAATGCGGGCCAGCCGGGTTCGCCGTCACGGCAGAAGGCGGTCCAGGCGTCGAGCATCTGCACGGAAAGTTGATGATCGGCCTCCGTAAAAGGACGCCAGCTGCGGTCGAGCGTGCCGAACATATACCAGAGTTCTGCCGAATGAAAGGCGCCGGCCTGCGAGGCAGGATGCGCCTCATCGCTGGGCAGCTCGCGCAGGAATTCGTATTCGTATACGGGGTATCCCAACGAATCGCGGATGGCGCAGAACCGGTCGACAGCTGCGCCTCCCAATCCGGCCATATCGTCCTTGTTGTAGCCAATCAGAATCGGGACCCGTGCCATCGTGCCCTTGAAAAGTGCATCATCGAAAGTCTCGGTGAGCACTTTGCCGTCGAGATGCGGCCAGAACCAGCCGCCCGCAGCCAGGAGGGTTTCCGGCGTGGCGGCCCGCAGGTTGGCAAGCGTCTCCAGCCCGGCCTTGTCCATCACTTCCTTGCCCTGGGCGTCGTAGATGGCCTGTGTCATTTCCCCGTCGGAAACGAGCCCCCGCGATCCCAGACCGCCGCCACTCTGGATGATGGCTCCGGCGACCAGATTCCTCGACAAGGGAGAAACAAGCAGGTTCTTGACACTCATGGCGCCTGCACTCTGGCCGAAAATGGTAATCCGGGACGGATCGCCGCCAAACGTGCCGATGTTGTTGCGGACCCAGTGCAAAGCAGCAATCTGGTCCATCGTGCCGTAGTTGCCCGACTGTCCCTGCTCAGCCGTAAGCTCCGGATGCGACAGGAAGCCCAGAGCGCCGAGCCGGTAGTTGATCGTCACCAGGATGACGCCGCGACGGGCCCATTCATCACCGTCCATCGTCACTTCATAGCCATAACCGTTCATATAGGCACCGCCATGAATCCACAAGGCGACAGGGAGTCTGGCTTCAGGCTTGCCGAGGGTGGAAGACGGCGCCCAGATGTTCAGGTACAGACAGTCTTCGCTTTCTTCCGGGGTGCCATCCCAGTAGAACTCGTCTCCGTAGAAAGTCCCGGGCTTGTTGCCGGGCTGCGGAGCGATGGGTCCGAAGGTGTCACAAATCCGGACACCCTTCCAAGCGGCAACGCGTTGCGGCGCCTTCCAACGAAGATCACCTACCGGTGCCGCGGCATACGGAATCCCTTTGAAAACCATAACGCCCGAAGTTTGGGCGGGAACGCCCTGGACTTTTCCGCCTTCGACGGTCAGGACTGGATTTCCGGACTGGCAGGCGGCCGCAAAAACCAGCGTCACTATCAGCAGTGGAAGAGATAACAAGAACTGTTTCATGAGAATGTGTATCTTTCTCTGCAAAGCTACGTATTTTTACGCATAATGCCGACAATACTTCCCTGCCGATCGTCACGTTTCACGCCGGCGACCCCTCTCCGGTGAGATGACAGAGCGCAAACACGAAGTCAGAAAGTACAGAAAACACCAGTTTTTACTATCTTTGCACCCAGCCTGCAAGGTGCAGGCGAAGGGGTGCTGAGGCATCCGGGGCGGCGAAGGCCGCCGGCGGGGCCGAGGCTGAGATGATACCCTCACTACCTGATCGGGGTAATGCCCGCGTAGGAAACGCTATCTTCTATCCCCTTTATTGTATACCATTTACAATTAAGGATTTACCATGTTTTTCAAACGATTTTCCTTTTCGCTGGCCGCTTTCGGCCTGGTTATGGCCATGCATCCCGTCATGGCGCAGGAACCTGATTCCACGAGTGTCGAACAATTGCAGGAAGTAGTCGTCAGCGCAGTATGGGCCCCGAAAGACGCGCCGTTTGCAGTGGCCAACATCGGCCGTTCCGAACTCAAGGAGTTCTCCAGCACGGGTCGCGAACTGCCCATGCTATTCTCCCGGACGCCGGGCATCATCGCCTGGAGTGAAAACGGCGTAGGTACCGGCACCTCCTACCTGCGCATCCGTGGCGCGGGAGGCAGCCGCATCAACGTGACGATCGACGGCGTGCCCCTCAACTCTCCGGAAGACCAGAGTGTCTTCTGGGTCAACATGAACTCCTACGGCAAACTGCTGGGCAGCGCACAGATTCAGCGCGGCGTGGGCACTTCGACCAATGGAGACGGGGCCTTCGGCGGCACCATCGCCCTGGCCACCCTGGCGCCAGCCATGACGCTTGGCGGCGAGGTCGATTTCTCCTACGGTTCCTGGAACACGATGCACCTGGGCGCCCGCTTCACGAGCGGCCTGCTCTGGAACCGGGTCGTGATTGACGCTGCCTACAACCAGACCTCGACCAACGGCTATCTGCCCGGCACCAACGGCCGTTCCGGCAGTTACTACGGGGGCGTCAGTTATCTGGGCGGCAGCTGGAAGCTGAGCTACAAGCTCATCGGCAACTTCGAGAAAACCGGCCAGGCCTGGAACGGCGTGACGGCAGGCACCGACGACCTTTCCCTGATGGACGGGACCTACGGTTACCCTACGGGCATCAAGACCTACAAAGACATGTACAATGCCGGATTGGGCAAATACAACTCGCTGTATGAGCGTCTGATCATCAACAGCGCGGATCCGCTCGACTGCAGCTTCGAGCGCTATGAATTGAACGACGGCACGCGCTGGGCCCGTACCACCGACAACTTCTGGCAGAATCACCACCTGCTCAATTTCGCCGCCAACATCGGCGACGCCTGGAAGCTGTCGGCCACGGCCCACTTCACCGGCGGCCATGGCTGGTATGAGGAATTCCGTTACAACAACAAGCTGTCGAAATTCGGTCTTCCCGTCTACGTGGACGAAGCCGGGAACACCGTCAAACGCTGCGATTTCATCCGCAAGAAAGGGCTCACGCAACGAAGCGGCGGCCTGGTCGCCAACCTCTCCTGGCAGAAAGGAAACTGGGATGCCGTGGCGGGTATTTCCCTTCAGCAGTTCAACGGAAACCATTACGGCTACCTCCCCTACATCAGCTGCGAAGACCTGTACAATGAACTGACGAACTACGGCAAGCACACCTACAAATACTACAATTCGGACGCATCGAAGTTTGACGGCAGCCTCTTTCTCAAAGCGACCTACAAACTATCGCCGGCCTGGAGCTTCTTCGGCGACCTCCAATACCGGGGCGTCCACTACGCGACGGACGGCTTCAACGACAAGTATATCGTCAATGAAGATGGTTCCATCAGCCGCCAGCTGCTCGACGTCAACGTACGCTACAACTTTTTCAACCCCAAGGCGGGCGTAAACTATAGCCAGGGCCCGCACCGGGCCTACGCCTCGTTCGCCCTCAGCCACCGCGAACCCGAACGCAACAATTTCACTGACAACGGCAAATATCCCGCCCCGCGCGCCGAGCGGCTCTACGACTTCGAGGCCGGTTACCAGCTGACCGGCAGCAACGCCCGGGCCGGCATCAATCTCTATTACATGCGCTACCGCGACCAGCTGGTGCAGACTGGTGAACTGAGCGACATTGGCGAAGCCCTGACCACCAACATTCCTGATTCCTACCGCATGGGCGTCGAGCTCACCGCAGGCTGGAGTCCGGTCTCCTGGCTGACCCTGGAGGCCAATGCCGCCCTGAGCCGCAACCGCCTGCTTGATTTCGACGAATACGTGGAGGACTGGGACAACGGCGTGACTGTCATCCACTACGACAACGCACCCCTCGCCTACTCGCCCGACGCCATCCTCAACGGCTTCGTCAACTTCCATTACAAAGGATTCCGCGCACAGTGGCATACGGGCTTTGTGAGCCGCATGTATCTCGACAACTCGGGGAGCCGCGAGCGTTCACTGCCCGCCTACAGCCTGACCGACCTGTCGCTGGGCTACACGTTCCGGATCCCCAGGGGCTTCGGCATCCGGGAAATCGATCTGGGCGTGGACGCCAGCAACCTGTTCAACGCCCGCGTCGCCCAGAGCGGCTGGGTCTACAGCGCCATCTATGCCAGCGGCGGCCATCCGAACGACCACCGCTACTACCAGATCGGCTTCATCCCCGTCGCGGGCTTCACCGCACTGGGGCACGTAACGCTGCGCTTTTAGAAAGATCTATCGGGTAACGACAACGTTGCCTTTGGCATCCAGGAGCGGGGTGAGGCCTCCGCCATAACCGGATCTGACAAAAAGGTAGTTGACACCGGTTTCGTTGTCGACAATGACGACGGCTTCTGTTGTCAGGCCCATTCCGCTTCGTTCGTCGATGTTGAATCGTTTTTCTTTAGCCATTTTAATACAGTTTTCAGTTACCTTTGCAAAGATATTACAGATTCCATGAAAATCTACATCGTTGATGCTTTTACGGAAAAGTCCTTCGGCGGCAACACGGCCGGTGTCGTGCTGCTGGAGCCGGGAGCAAGTTTTCCGGATGAAGAATGGATGCGGCTGCTGGCCGCGGAACTGCGCTATTCCGAGACGGCCTTCGTGCGGCGCGACGGTGCCGCGGAATTCACCGTCCGCTATTTCACACCCGCCGGAGAAATCGACCTGTGCGGCCACGCCACCATCGCTTCGTTCGGTGTGCTTTTCCGCGAAGGATTTGTGCCGGCAGGCACCCATTGTCTCAACCACACGCGGGCCGGCGACCTGGAAGTCGTCGCGGGAGAACAGGTGATGATGCAGATGGCGTCTCCGCAGCGAGTGGGCGGTTTTGAAGATCCGGTCCTGCTGGGGGATCTGCTTACGGCGATGGGCGGCCTGAAGTCGGAACAGCTGGGCCCATGGCCGGCCGAAACCTTCTCCACCGGCCTCCCCGACATCATCCTGCCGCTGCGAGACGTCGCCACCTTGCAGGCGCTCCAGCCCGACATGCCGCTGCTGCAGGCGCTCAGCGACCGCCTGGACGTCGTGGGCGTCCACGCTTTCGCCATTGGCCCCGACGACGCATACACAGCCCATGTGCGCAACTTTGCGCCACGCTACGGCATCCCGGAGGAATCCGCCACGGGTACGGCCAATGCCGCCCTTACGGGTTACCTGTACCACCACCGCGTCATTGGCGACGGCGCCCGGTGCTTCTTCCTGCAAGGCGAAGCCATGGGCCGCCCTTCCCTCATCCAGACAACGCTTCAATTGGAAAACGGTATCCCCGACATCCGCGTCGGTGGTCCCTGCGCCATCGTCGTCAAGGGCGACTGCTGACGGCAGCCGGCTCGGTATCCTGGTTGAGTTTCCGAGCCAACAAGAAGCCGATGGCGCCGACGGCCAGGGCCATGGCAAAAATGACGATTTCTGTGAAGGCCATACTGGCGCTCTTGGAAATGACGACCGCGCAGGCATCCACCAGAAAATGCAAAAAGATGGCCACGGGGAAGAGCCAAAACCACTTGCCGCCTTTTCGCACAGCCGTCCATACCAGAATGGACAGGCCCAATTGCAGAACAAGGGCGGAAATACGCTCCCAAAGGCCCAGGAAAAAGGTACCGGCGGAAGAAGTCTCCAATTGCTCAAATTGAGTCTGCACCTCTTCCAGCGCATTGGCAGGAGCGGCGGCCAACAGTGATTCGGCCGCACCGGTATTGATCATCACCGAAAGAACGATGTTGGAAATCATGCTTACCCCAAAGATCAGCATCATCTCCACACCTCCGTGGCCGGTACCGTAAGCGATGGCCGGCAACGCTTTTGACGGTTCTTTCTGCAGAAGGAACTTCATGGCCAGAAAGCGGCCGGTCTCTTCAAAGAAGCCTGCGGCAAGTCCGCCGTAAAGGGCATAGAGCCAAACATTACCCAGGATGACCGAACCCTTCGGCCCCTTCAGGACCAGCTGGTGCAGGACAGGTTCCAGCAGCAGGGCAAAGACAATGAACACACCCGCGCCGATGACAATGGTCGTCAGACGCGCTTTCTGCTTTTTCACCAGCCACCAGGCCAGTGCGACGGGAATGGCCAGGCCGGCCAGGGCGCTGATCCCCATCGCGATCATCGAGTTTACAGGTACCATACCCGTCAAAGATACTCGTTTTACACCATTTATCAAAGGCCGTTCGTCAACAACCGATAGTACCGTCCCAAAATCTGTCAGGCTACCGTCAAAATCGGCCTTTTTTGCCGGTAGCGGGCCAAAGAATGGGACGCTACCGTCACTCGACACTAATCACAGTTATGACCATCTGACAGATGCTTCACGCGGAAACGATGCTATTTTCCCATTCTTTCAGAAAAGCAAGCTGTTCTGGTGTATGGAACCAATGTTCACCGTCCGGCATCAGGGTGACCTGGCACTGGTGCTGGTTGATAAAGTCGCGTCCTACTTCCTCGCTGACTACCGGGTCTACTGCTGGGCGAAGGATGTATGTGGATGCATCCCAACGTGTAATCGGATGATTGACAACCCACTCGTAATAGTCGTCCTCGCGTTGTGGCATCAGTTCGATAAACTTCTTCATATCGAGAATCGGAGATACAAACAATGCCTGTTCAACTTTCATGTTCTGGAATGCCAACAAAGCGAACCATGCGCCGATGCTGTTGGCACGGACGGACACATTCTTCCAATTCCCATAAAGAAAATCTCGAACCTTATTCAGCCCCGGCAGCACTTCCCAAGGCTCGCGCTCTACAGGCAAGTCGATACTCAATATCTGATAACCCTTTGGCACAGCCACCTCTGCAAAGGCCAAAGCCTCTTCTTTTCGTCCATGCAATCCATGCACAAAAAGGAATATCTTTTCGCTCTTTTCGCCTAAGAGCAGCGCCGGCGTAGAGCCGATATTTAATTCATTAACCTTCATGTCTTGTTATTCGCCAACGCGCATAATGCTATCGCTCAGCATAATTCAAGCGAGCCTGATTCTGCTTTCGCTTAACCGCATCATTCGGAATGTACAGCGGTCGCTCCCCCTAAGAATTGTATTCTCAATCCGAACCTCGAAACGGCTGTCCGGCTCAAGTTGCGACAAGATATATAGAATGCTCTGTCGCGAGCACTCACATTGCTGCGGATGGTTTCTCAGCCCACATTTAACTTTAGGGCACGTACATTCCAAATAATTCAGTTCATATACCTTCCCCGGCTCAATCACCCTACCCGTATAGGACTTGTTGTTGTACCCTTCCGTATAGATTCTGTCAAAATCACCATTATACTTGGCATATATTTGCATATGTATCTGGAGAACATAATCCTTAACACATTCGATGGCTTCCTCTCTATAGCATGAAATCATTTTATTCATACCTCATTTCTTTTTCGTTCTGATGAGATGTCCCTCTTGTATGGCGGCAAGTGTGGCGATGGCAGCAACAATGGCGAGAGGAATGATAGACCAAAAATGCATGGGGACTGCAATGAAGAGCAGGAATCCCGTTGCCTTGTTCGCAAGGGTATGTGGGAAGCAGCAACGCCCGTATATCACGAGGGCCGAAAGCTGATTTATGATTTTAATCGCGACGATTACTCCTGCCCACAGCCATAGCCATTGCGGCAGTTCAAGTATCGGCAGGAGTTTCCAGGCACAACACGCTACGAAGCAGATGTCTGCCACGCTATCCAAGACAGCCCCGGCTTTGGTTTCTGCATGGAGCTTCCGAGCCAACCATCCGTCGGCTATATCGCTGAAGCTGCAGAGGCCATAGATGATCCAGAACATCACACCCGTCACATCACAAAGGAGCAGGCCCAAAGAGCCTGCAATCCTGATAAAAGTGATGCTGTTTGGCAGATGTTTCATCGTATGTCTAATCTCAGAATCCTCATCGGGCGGTCTGACCCGGCCAGGGATTCATCAATGCAGGTTTCGCCGGTGGGGATAAAGCCGCACTTCTCCATGACGCGGCCGCTAGCGGGATTGTCGAAAAAGTGACTACTGATCAGCGACTTGATGTCTGTATTCCGGCGGATATGGTCAATCATCAATCCTAGGGCTTCCGTGCAAATACCCTGGTTCCAATAAGGTTTCCCCACCCAGTAACCCACCAGCGGCTCGCCCTCGCGGGACGGGAGATTGTTGCCCTCACAAGGCAGATAGCCCATCGCTCCGATGGCCTCGCCTGACGCTTTAAGTTCTATGGCCCATGTAGTGTCATTGTGGAAGACGGTCCGGATCACTTCCAGGCTTTCCTCCACAGATTTATGTGGCGGCCATCCAGCACGAGGCCCGACATCCGGGTCGGAAGCATATTTAAACAATACTTCGGTGTCACTTTCGCGCCAAGGGCGCAGCAGGATTCTGTCGGTTTCCATTATTCTTCGTATCCCAATTGTCCGGGCAGGCGGAGTTTTTCTTTTGGCGGGAAGGTGGCCTCGTAGGCTTCGAAGGCCTCTGGATGCTCATCGGCTACGAAATAGCCTTTGGGCGGGCAATAAATGGCTTCCACTATGCCGTTGGCCTTCAGCCAGCCGGGGATGAGTTCCTGGGCCAGGAAGAAGGGTACTTCTTCATTGTGCGGCATGTCGTGATAGTGGATGCCGAGGCGGCTGGCGAGGCCGAAGCCGGCGAGTTTGTAAAAGTCGATATTGCCCTCCATGCAGAGGAAACCGACGCCCATTTCACGCGCCTTTTCCAGTGCATAGTTCAGTAGCTGGAGTCCATAGCCCTTGCGCTTGTAGTCCGGGTGGATGCTGATCGGTCCGAAGGTCCACGATGGCTTTCGGGTGCCGTCCGGCAGCGTCAATTCGGCATGTGAGAACATGATGTGGCCGATGATGCGACCCTCTTCTTCCATCACAAAGTCCAGCTCCGGAATGAAGTCCGGGTTGCTTCGATATTGGTTCAGTACGTAATGCTCCGTGCAGCCGGGGCGATATACATTCCAAAAAGCCTCTCGTGTGAGGTTCTCTACCTCACAGTAGTCTTTTGCTTGTTCTAAACGGATATTCATTGTTCTAGTATTGTTACTCAATCACAAAGCTGCGCGGATAATAATCGCTGTAGAAGCGGCCGTCGGTGGCGGTGAATTTCAGGACGCAGTAATTGGGGTCGGTGACGCCGCCGGGATAGTATTCCGTGTCGCCGTCGCGCCAGATCATCTTCTTCGAGGCGGCGTCCGTCAGCACTTCCATCGTGCCCCGGAGCATCATGCCCTTGAAGCCTTCGGCGTCACAGAAGTAGATGCTAGCCTTGGGGTTGGCCTTGTAGTGAGCCACGCGCAGCGAGAAGGTGTTGGTGGTGAAGTAGAACGTCTTGATGCCTTCGCGAACGCGGGGCGAAAGCATGGCCTTCGTGCAAGGATAGCCTTCTTCGTCAACCGAAGATATGAAGCTGACGGGCAGTTTGTCGGCCATTTTGCCGATGAGTTCTTTCACGCCTGCAAGGGCCGGATTCTCCGGCGTCGCATCCGTAATCGTCAATTCTTTGCGCCAACGCTTCAGATGCGGGAAATACATCTTCATCTGGCCGATGTATTCCTCTTTCGTGATGGGCTGTGGCAGGCCTTTGTTGACCTCGTCCACGAACTGGGCGCAATGTTCGATCATCTCATCCATTGTGCAGTCCTGCAGGAACTTTCCGTCCTTGTAGCAGTACATGCAGTAGTCTTCATTCTTACTCCCGTCGGCATTCGTGCCCAGGATTTCCGGGGTGAGCGGCATTCCGCAGCTCTGGCAAAATTTCTGTTCCATTATTTTACTTTATTTACATTCTGGCCTTCTCGTCTCTGCCGGCGCCGGTACCGCGGTACTTGCTCTGGGCGGCGTTGAAATTGAAGCGCACGGAGAGTTTGATTTTCTGCGTGTCCATCCGGTTGGTCTGCATGATGGTATGGCTGCCGAAATCGGAGTCCACGTCGTAGTGAGCCATGCCCAACAGATCGGCTCCTTCCAGGCGAAGGACCAGGGATCCGTCTTTCAGGAGGGTTTTCTGTACGGCGGCGGTCACATCCACATAGGCGTTACGGAGATACAGGTTCTGCGAGTAGCCTCGGCTGTTTACCTGGCCGCCCAGTTCGAGCTGCCAGCCGCCCTTGAACGTAAGGGTATTCTGCAGCTGCACAAAGAAGATGGGCTTGCCGTTGAAGGTGGTGACGCGCTTGCCCGAGGCCTCGCGGGGGTCATCCACGGTGATGCTGAGCCACTGGGGCTGTATGCCGGCGGTATAGTTCATGTTCCAGCAGCCCACGGTAGGAGTGAGGTTCACGTAAGCGGCCATGAAGCGGTACGGTTCCTCGAGGTTGCGGGGCTTTACCAGCACCACACCCTCGTCTCCGATGGGGGCGCTCCAGGTAACCATGGCGTTGTTCATGCGCGTGTAATTCACCATGAAGGTAACCCATTTGTACACGGCGGCAAGGCTCACGTTGTGCATCAGGCTGGGCTGCAGCTGGGCGTTGCCGCTCTGCCAGATATAGCGGCTGTTGTAGCGGATGGCGCTGGACAGGAGCGCATAGCCCGGACGGGAGGTCTTGGCAGCATAGTTCAGCATCACCTGCACGGGGCCGAAGGCATTGGCATAGGTCGCATTGGGGAACCAGTTGCTGTACCGGCGCTCCACCCTGGCGTCAAGCCGCAGGGCGTCTTCGTAAACGTAGTGTACGTTCTCGTAACGCACGCCGGCGCTCAGCTGGCCCACTTTGGGGATATAGCAGCCGTAGGAGGCGAAGCCTGCGATATTGTCCTCTTTCACGGTGGCCTGCGAGGCGGGGATGCTGATGCCGGTGATGGTATAATTGTCTTTCCGGCGGGAGAAGGTCTCCTCTGTTCCCAGTTGCAGCTGCCCCTTCCAGATGGGATAGGAAAGCACGGCTTTGGCGGCGTACAGCCGGCTGGCATTGTCGCTGGCCGTGCTGATGGAAGCATCGTGGGTCATGGCGCTGGTTTCCGTGGAGGTGGAATTGGCACTGTCTTCCGTGCCATAATAGTCCAGGTTCACATCAATGCCCAGTTTCTGGCCGACAAGGCCGTTGTAGTAAAGGTTGGCGCCCAGGTTCCAGGGGACTTTATCCCCGATCACGTCCTCGGAGGTGGTGGTGAGCTTGTCGATCAACGTACCGTTCTCAAAGACATTGTCATTGACCACCGTCTTGACGTTATAGGTCAGGTGACGGCCCCATTCCACCTTGCCGCCCAGGAAGTGGTTGTCGGCGATCTGCCAGTTCACGCCGGCGTTTCCGTAGAGGGTACTGCCGAAGTATTCGTTCAGGAGCGTGCCCTTGTTCTCAAAGAGCCAGTCGGAGCCATCCGCCTTTCTTCCGAAAGTCTGCTTTTCCAGGTAGCTCTCCTGCCGCGAGGTATTGCGGTCGTAGTTCACCCCTGCGAAAATATCCACCCCGCCCGTACGGTAGTTCACATTGACCGCACCGTGGGGGTCGTTGCCCCTCGCCCAGCGCAGGGACTGCGCGTCGGAGGCGTTCAGGTTGAAGCCGAAGCCGTCGCCCTGGCGCCGAATCGTCTTGATCCGCACCACCGACCGCACCGTGGCATCGTATTGGGCTCCGGGGTTCGTTATGACTTCAATGCTCTGGATCTCATTGCTTTGCAGGCGATCCAGCTCCGAGGCGTCCGTCACGCGGCGTCCGTTGATATACACCCTCGGCGAGCCTTTGCCGATCACCTCCAGGCCGTTCTGGCCTTTGATGAGCCCGGGGGTCTTGGCCAACACATCATTGGCGTTTCCGGCGTTTTCAAGGACCGACCCCCGCACGTTGGTCTGAAGGCCCTCGCCGGTCAGTTTGGTCTTGGGCATGACGGCCTGGATGGTGGCACCCTCCAGCATGGCGGTATCATCGGTGAGGGTGATCACTGCCCCGTCGACAGGCACCATATACACCGTCTTGTAGCCCAGCATGGCTACCATCATGATGCCGTCGGTTTCTTTTGTCTGTATGTTGAATGTCCCGTCTTCTCCGGTGACTACGCCGCACACTACGGACGAATCGGCCCTTGCGAGAACGGCCACGTTGGCGTATGCCACCGGCTCGCCTTTTTCATCCACCACTTTTCCTTTCCAATCGCCCTTTGCCTGGGCCGAAACGGCTGCCAGCAGCAGCACGCTTGCAAAAATCAGTCTTCTCATTGCTTTATACTACTTATGCTTGGGTTCTATATTGACGATGTTGCGGCCCGACTTGATCAGCGTCAACTGGGCCATGAACTGTGTGGACAGCTTTAGCGAAATGATTTCGTCGGAAAAGACCTCCGGATTCTTGTTGCAGAGCATGGCCAGCCCGCAGGCATAGGTCCATTCCTGATCGAAAATCTGCTCGGTCTGTTCCGGGGTCAGGCCGAAAGAGGCAGCCGTCTGCTTCAGGCACGCCAGCGCGATGGTATGGGCCACTTCGCTGCTGCCGCCTTTTTCGAGAAACAGATAATGGAACAGGTTCGGCTCTTCCCGTGAGAAACGGATGAGCCGGATGCCGAATTCCTTGAAGGCGGGGTCGTAATTGACGGCATCGGCCAGATAGTCCGAAAAAATCTTTTCGGCTGCCTTCCGCGCATCGGCATGGATCTCCTCCATATTCTTATATTCCCTGAAAAGCGGGCTCACCGAGCATCCGAGTTTCTTTCCGATAGCCCGTGACGTCAGGATTTCAGCGCCATCAGACCGAATGAGGTCGATGACAGCCTTCGTGATTTTCTCTTTGTTGAAAAATACTGCTTTCGGCATGGTGTTTACTGTTTCTGGCCGCAAAGATAAACGGTATTTTTTAAAAAAGCAAGCGTTATGTAACAATTGTTTCCCAAATCCAACATCCCGGTCATCCGCTGGACCGCACTGGTTGCCGCGCTCCTCGCCTTTGTCCACTCCAATTACGACGCCGTTGTGAAAGGCGAATCTGAGTTGATGCTCGATTCCAACACCATCCTGATTCCCCTCATTGTCCTCCTGTTCGCAGGACTCTACAAAATGGCGTACCTGGCCGCCAAAGACAGTCAGCTTGCGATATGATTACCGTCAACCTCGATAAAATACTCTGGGAGCGACACATGAAACTCTCGGAACTGTCCGAAAAGATTGGCATCTCGATGACGAACCTTTCCCTGCTCAAGACAGGGAAAGGCCGCGCCATCCGCTTCACGACGCTCAACAAGCTCTGCAAGGTACTCGATTGCCTGCCGGGCGATATCCTGGACTATCAACCCGATCCCGAAGGCGTTGAAATGGAGGAGGATATCTATGCGGAGTAAGTTCGTATTGGCAGCTCTGTTGCTGCCTGTAATGCTTTTTTCGCAGGAACGTGTCGTCAAAGGACTGGAGTATCGGGAGTAGTCATGCACCAGGCAAAGGCTCGGGCGAGGCGGCCTTCGTTATCAGCGAAATGGCCGCCTTGTTCCGAGACCAGGGTGCAGCGCTCCGGCCCCAGCTGCTTCTGCAGCAAAGCATGGTAAACACGGAGATTGTCGCCCACGCGCGCGATGGCCTGATTCTTTACATGCTCTTCCTGTTCGCCCAGGCTCAGATAGACCTGATTCGCCAGCGTAACATGCTTCCTGGCGTAGGGAAGCCAGCCATGGATCCATACGGAAGGAGATGCGGCGGCAATGGCCTTGAAACTGTCGGTCTGGGTAGATGCCCAGAGACTGAACAGCCCACCGAGGGAGTAGCCGCCCAGGATGACCGGCAGGGGGCCAAAGCGCCTGTGCATTTCAGGAACCAACGACAGCAACAAATAATGCAGCGTTTCCAGCCCGTGCTGTCCGGCCTCCGGGTCACGGGAAATGTTCCCGTCCGGCCAGGGCATCAGGTCGATGATCCAGTCTTCGAGTTCGATGGTCGCCAGTACGAACGGTATCCGGCTCAGCGTCGAGATTTGAGCCACTTCCATTTCCAGCGTGGCATTCTCGTGACGGGCCGAGGGCTGCACCAGCAGGCAGGCCGGCGTCTCCGACCCGAATAGTCGGCATGTCTTGTCACCTATGTTTATGCTTTCGGACATCGCTTCATGCCGATGATGGCTGCGATCACCTCAACCAGTCCCAGGACGAAATAGATATTGCTCAGGGCATTGAAACCCCATACCCACCATTCCAGAACGATCCAGAGCATCAGGATGATGCCACAGACCATGACAGCCTGGTACGCCCGAGGGTGATGCTTGAACAACAGGATGGCAGCGATGAACTGGGGGATGCCGTTCACGCTCAGCAGGGCGAAGCCCGAGGGGATGAAATCCTTGAAAAACACATCCGGCCAGGGCATCTTCGCCCGCAGCAGGTCCAGCATCGGCTCCCCGCCCCAACTGACGCCGGAGGGATCCACCCACATCATCACGGCACCACCCACGGCACCGATGCCGATGAACAGGGTCAATATCTTCAGAAAAGTCTTCATGATCTTAAAATCTCCGTGTGCGCTTGCAATAGTCCGCATACTCCTGGCCGAAATCTCGGCGGAGACGCTTTTTTTCGCTGAGCACCTGCACCACCATGATGACCAGAAATGCGGCCCAAACGATCGCAGCCGGCCAGCGCCACAGCCATATGGCTACGCCAGCCAGATAAGTAAGCGTGCCGGTGAGCATCGGGTTGCGGTTGAAGTTGTAGGGGCCGTCCGTCATCAGGTGCTGCGTACGGGGCGCCACTTCATACCCGAAGGCATCCATCGGATTGCCCTTGCCCCGCTGCTTCATATAGACAATGGTCCCGACGGAGAGCGAGAGCCCGCCAATCATCAGAAAGCCGGCAAGGATACCCCGGACGACCGGCACAGGCAGTAACGAGGGCATCCCGGATGCCCACCACATGAGGGCTGGAAGTCCCACCACGAACAGCAGGAAACCCAACAAATATCCGAAAGCGTTTTTCATATACTGCAAAGATACACCTCCGTCGCTATTTTCGCAACGCCCTCCCCACGAAAGTGCCGGTAGCGTCCCATTCTTTGGCCCGCTACCGGCAAAAAAGGCCGATTTTGACGGTAGCCTGACAGATTTTGGGACGGTACCATCACTGAGGGCTTGTTGAAATGCATAGCGAATACTAAATTTGTCATCCAATAGCGTGAGGATGTCCGAACACTGGGAAATATACGCCGACTGGAATCCGTGGCACGGGTGCGCCAAAATCAGCCCTGGGTGCAAATACTGCTATGTGTATCGGCAGGATGTGATGTATGGCAGCGATGTCTCCAGCAGCGAGTGCCGCAAGACGGGAGCTTTCTATTTGCCTATCAAGCGGAAGCGCGACAAGTCATGGAAGATTGAGAGCGGCAAGGTGGTCTTCACCTGTTTCACCTCCGATTTTCTGTTGAAAGATGCAGACCCGTGGCGGGAGGAATGCTGGCTGATGATGAAGCGGCGGAGCGATCTATGGTTCTACTTCTTTACAAAACGCATTGACCGTTTCATGGAATGCGTGCCGGAGGATTGGGGCGATGGCTACGACAATGTCATCGTGGGATGCACCGTTGAGAACCAGGCGATGGCCGACTATCGTCTGCCCATCTTCCTGTCTCTCCCCATCAAGCACAAGAGCATCATCGCATCGCCGCTGATCGCGCCACTCAACCTCACATCTTACCTGAACGAAACTATAGAGGAGGTTTCTGTCGGCGGCGAGTCCGGCGTGGACGCCAGGCCGTGCGACTACGACTGGGTACTATCCATCCGCGAACAATGCATTGCACGCGGCGTCCCCTTCCGCTTCCACCAGACCGGCGCCCATTTCATCAAGGACGGGAAAGCGTACTATGTCCGCCGCTGCTACCAGCTCAGCCAAGCCCACAAAGCCAACATCGACTACAAAATCGGCAAGTACCTTGCGCCCGAGACCGTGCGATACGAATGGAAAGACAGTGACTATCACGATTAAAATAATGGGAACTGAAAGTATGAAGTATAAGTTTGGATTTGATGTCTGGGCTCTGTTCCTGTTCCTGCTGGTGATGGTCCCGACCTTCATCTGGATGGCTGTTCCGGCTCCGGATGATACTACTACAACGGCATCAGCAGCTCTTGGGTCATCCTTCTGCTGACCCTCCCGCCCTGCCTGGCGCTCATCCTCTAAGCAGCCGACAGGAAGAATCTTCCAGCTGTGCTGCTGGCCACCGGTTTTGCCATCTGCCATCTGATCTTTGCCCTTGTGAACTTCATGTAACTGCGGGCTTGCCGAACCGGAAAGAGATTGTTATATTTGTATTTATCTATGGCTAAAACAAACGTATATCTGGAATCCAAGCCCCGTTACGAGATATTGGACGGGCTGCGCGGTGTGGCCGCCCTGATGGTGGTGGTGTTCCACATTTTCGAGACCTATAGCAAGGGACCCGCCGAGCAGATCATCAACCACGGCTACTTGGCGGTGGATTTCTTCTTTGTTCTTTCCGGCTTTGTGGTGGGTTACGCCTACGACGACCGCTGGAACAAGATGACCACCTGGGGCTTCTTCAAGCGCCGTCTCACGCGCCTCCACCCGATGGTGATCGCCGGGACGCTGGTGGGTGCAGCGCTCTTTTTCCATAGCGGCAGCGCCTTCCCGCAGACGCAACAGATTGAATTGGGAAAATTTCTCCTTTGCCTTGTCATGGGCCTGCTGATTATCCCGTGCCCCAACAGCCTGGACATCCGCGGCTGGGGTGAGCTCAACTCCTTCAACGGCCCCGTATGGACACTCACCCTGGAGTACATCGGCAACATTCTTTATGCATTCATCCTGAGGCGTCTGCCAAACATTATACTGGCCATCCTGGCAGCGTGTTGCGCCTTCTTAACGCTGGACGTGACGCTGGGATGGAACGTCTTCGGCCTGTTTGAGCATCCCCATTATACGGTCATCGGTGGCTGGAGCCTGACGCCGGACCAGATTTATATCGGCTTCACGCGCCTGTTGTATCCTTTCCTCTGCGGCCTGCTCATTTCCAGGCTTCTCCGCACCCGGAACAACCCCATTCATCTGAAAGGCGGCTTCTGGTGGTGCGGTATGGCCATCGCAGTCTTGCTGGCCATGCCGAACTTAGGCGGAAAGATGGGCCCGCTGGACGGTGCTTACCAAGCCCTGTGCATCCTGCTGCTGTTCCCGCTCATTGTCGTGGCGGGAGCGGGCTCAAAGACCACAGACCCTAAGAGCACAGCTGTATGCAAATGGCTGGGAGAAATTTCCTATCCCATCTACATCACACATTATCCCCTCATTTATCTGCAGATGGACTGGGTGTCCCAGCACGGTGACGCTCCGTTGTGGCAGCATTTTGCCATGGGCGCCGGTACGGTGGTGATGGCCATCATCCTGGCGTGGGGTCTGCTGAAAGCATACGACCTGCCGATTCGCGAGTGGCTGAAGGAACACTGGCTTAAGAAGTGATGGAAGTTACCAACCTGCTGGACATCCATACGCGGGAGGAATTGTACCGCTGGTATCAGAAGAACCACGAGATGGTTTCCGATTTCTGGCTACGGATCAACCGGGCTGAGGCTGACTGCCCCGGGGTCATCCGATATGTGGATGCCGTGGAGGTGGCGCTGTGCTTCGGCTGGATCGACAGCACCATGAAGCGCATCGACGACGGCAAGCCCATCCAACATTTCACGCCGCGCCGGAAGGGCGGAAACTGGTGTGAGCAGAATCTCGTGCGCTGCAGAAGGCTCCTCAAACTGGGAGAGATGACCCCCGCCGGACTGGCCGCGGCGCCGGACCTGAATCCCAGGCTATTTGTTTTCGAAGACTGGATTCTGGACGCCATCAAGGCCGACAAACAGGCTTGGAAGCATTTCAAAACCTTCCCGGAGAACTACCGGCGCATCAAAGTGGACCGCATCCAGCACTACCAGCACACCGGCCGGCAGGAGTATGCGCAGAAGATACTGCGAAAGTTCATCCTGGACTGCCATGACGGCAAAATGCAATCCGGCTGGAGCGATTTCGGCCGATTGGAGATTCTTTAGCAATATTTGAAAAATCACTTCAAATTATTAACTTTGTAGGTTTCAAGAATTCAATAAAGAAACAATATTCGAATTATGGCAGATAAACAATTACTTTTGGGAGATGAGGCCGTTGCGCTGGGTGCGTTGCATGCAGGACTGAGCGGTGTCTACGCCTACCCCGGCACTCCCTCCACCGAGATTACCGAGTACATCCAGGGGCATCCCCTGGCTCGCGAACGCCGTGTCCACGACCAGTGGACCGCCAACGAGAAGACCGCCATGGAAGGCGCCCTCGGCATGTCGTATGCCGGCAAACGCGCCCTGGTGTGCATGAAGCACGTGGGCATGAATGTCTGCGCCGACCCGCTCATGGGCTCGGCCATGACCGGCGCCAACGGGGGCCTGGTCGTGGCCGCCTGCGACGACCCCTCGATGCACAGCTCCCAGAACGAGCAGGACTCCCGTTTCTGGGGCAGCTTCGGCATGATGCCTGTATTCGAGCCCTCGAATCAGCAGGAAGCCTACGAGATGACCCGCGCCGCCTTCGACTATTCGGAGAAGCGCACCATTCCCGTGATCATGCGCCTGACCACCCGCATGGCCCACTCCCGTGCCGTTGTCACGCCGGCCGGCGATATCCGTCCGCAGAACGAGCTCCATTACCCCGCCCATCCCCGGCGCTGGGTGACCCTGCCCGTCAATGCCCGCGTCCGCAACCGTGAACTGATCAAGGACTATGCACAGTTTGAAGAAGACGCTGCCGTTTCCCCCTTCAACCGGCTGAGCGACGGGCCCGACCACCGGATGGGCATCATCGCCTGCGGCATTGCCTACAATTACCTGATGGAGAACTATCCCGACGGCTGCCCGTACCCTGTGCTCAAGGTGACGCAGTATCCCTTCCCCCGCCGGCTTGCGCTCCAGCTGGCCGGAATGGTCCCGACCATCCTGGTACTGGAAGAAGGCCAGCCGCTCGTGGAGAACATGCTCCGCGGCGTTTTTCCTGTCGGCACCAGGATCCAGGGCCGCATCGACGAGACGGTCGTCCGCGACGGCGAACTTTCGCCCGACGAAGTGCGCAAAGCCCTTGGCCTCCCCGCTCTGCCGACACGAGAAGCCTCCCAGGTACTCGCACCGCGTCCCCCGGCCCTTTGCCAGGGTTGCGGCCACCGCGACTTTTACACCGCCCTCAACAACGTGCTGAAAATCGACTATCCCAGCGCCCGCGTGTTCAGCGACATCGGCTGCTATACCCTTGGCTACATGGCCCCGTTCCATGCCATCCACACCTGCGTGGAAATGGGTGCCTCGTTCACCATGGCGCAGGGTGCCGCTTACGCCGGCACCTGGCCGGCCATCGGTGTACTGGGCGACTCCACCTTCACCCACAGCGGCATGACAGGCCTGCTCGACGCCGTCAACAGCAACGCCGACGTGGTGCTCTGCATCTCAGACAACCTGACCACCGCCATGACGGGCGGGCAGGACTCCGCCGGAACGGGCCGCATCGAAGCCATCTGCGCCGGCCTCGGCGTGGATCCGGCCCACATCCGCACCATCGTTCCACTGCCGAAAAACTATCCGGACATGGAACAGGTGATCCGGGAAGAAATCGAATACCACGGCGTCTCGGTGATCGTCTGCCGCCGCGAATGCATCCAGACCGCCAGAAGACACGCAAAACAGAAGTAACACCATGAAACAAGATATCATCCTTGCCGGCGTGGGAGGACAAGGCATCCTCTCCATCGCCACGGTTATCGGTTCGGCCGCCCTTGCATATGGCCTGCACCTCAAACAAGCCGAAGTACACGGCATGAGCCAGCGCGGCGGCGACGTCCAGTCGAATCTCCGCCTTTCGACGGAACCCATCCACAGCGACCTCATTCCCCGCGGTGCCGCCGACCTGATTATCTCGCTCGAACCGATGGAAGCGCTCCGCTACGCGCCGTATCTCGCACCCGAGGGCTGGGTCATCACCAATACCGTTCCATTCGTCAACATCCCCGACTACCCGCCCATGGAGAGCGTGATGGCCGCACTGAACCAGCTTCCGCACCTGATCGCCATCGACGTCGACACCATCGCCCGGGAAGCCGGCTCGCCGCGCAGTGCCAACATGGTGCTGCTGGGCGCCACCGCCTTCCTCGATTACCTCGATCCGGAGAAACTGCGCGACGGCATCCGCCGCATCTTCGGCCGCAAGGGAGAAGACGTCGTAGCGGCCAACCTCAAGGCCTTCGATGCGGGTCTGCAATTCGCAAAAAACCAATAACGGACGCCTATGAAATACGTAACCGCCGACGAAGCCGTCCGTCTGGTCCGCAGCGGCGACACCGTCTGCTGCCAGGGAAGCACTTCCGTGCCGCTCATCCTGCAGGAAGCGCTGACACGGCGCGCGGATGAACTTCGCGACGTCCAGATTGTCTCGGGCTTCAACATCACGGAGGGCCCGGCACCGTTCTGCAAGCCGGAATACAAGGATTCCTTCCTGGTCAACAGCATCTTCCTTTGCGCCGACCAGCGCAAGCACGTGGCCGAGGGCTACGGCTCGCTGACGCCCTGTTTCCTGAGCGAGGTACCGGCCCTTTTCCGCAAAGGAGAACTGCCGATTGACGTGGCGTTCATCAATTGCTCGCTGCCCGACGAGAACGGCTACTGCAGCTACGGCATCGGCTGCGACATTTCCGTCGCTGCCGTGGAAACGGCCCGGGTGGTCATCGCCCAGGTCAACGAAGCCATCCCCTATCTTTATGGAGGCTGTCTCATCCACGAGTCGAAGATCAGCGCGGCGGTCCGTTGCAACGTCCCGCCCATCGCCATGCAATTCGGCGAACCCACGGAGATCGAGAAGGCCATCGGCGCCAACGTGGCGGCTGAGATTCCCGACGGAGCCTGTCTCCAGATCGGCGTAGGCGGCATCCCCAATGCCATCCTCAACGGCATCAAGCACCACAAGCACCTGGGCCTGCACACCGAGGCAATGACCGACGGCGTGATCCGGCTCATGAAGGAAGGCGTCATCGACAACTCGCTGAAGAAGGTGCATCCGGGTGTCAGCATCGCGGCGCTTGCCCTGGGCTCCAAGGAAATGTACGAATACATCGACCACAACAAGACCATGGAATTCTACGACGTGGCCTATACCAACAACCCTTTCCTCATCGCCCAGAATCCGAAGGCGTGTGCCATCAATTCGGCATTGGAGGTGGATCTCACCGGCCAGATCTGCGCCGACTCGATCGGCGAGATGATCTTCTCGGGCGTTGGCGGCCAGCACGATTTCATGTACGGCTGTTCCCTTTCGGAAGGCGGCAAGTGCTTCATTGCGCTGCCGTCGCGCACCAACAAGGGAAAAGGCAAGATCGTCCCGACCCTGACGCCGGGCGCCGGCGTGGTCACCACGCGTTTCCAAACCCAGTACGTGGCGACGGAATGGGGCATCGCCTACCTGCGGGGCAAGAACCTGGCCCAACGCGCCAGGGCGCTGATCGCCATCGCCCATCCGGACGACCGCGAAGAGCTGGAGAAGGCCGCCTGCAAACGCTTCGGCTACAGTTTCCTCCGATTAAAATAAATGAACCGTTATACACAATGAATCAAATCTTAGAAAATGAAATCATCCAGCTTGTGATCCGGCTGGTTTCGGCAGCCGTCATGGGCCTGGCCATCGGTTACGAACGTGAATTCCGGGGCAAGGGCGCCGGTGTGCGCACGCACATGCTGGTTGCCATGGGCTCCTGTCTCTTCATGCTGATTTCCAAGTACGGCTTCGCAGATTCTGCACGCTTCGACGCGGCCCGTGTCGCGGCGGGTGTGGTCTCGGGCATCGGTTTCCTGGGCGGCGGCTTGATCATTAAATCCAAGACCAACATAATCACCGGACTTACCACGGCAGCCGGTCTCTGGGTAACGGCCGCCATCGGCCTCGGAGCCGGCAGCGGTATGGTCCTCATGGCCTTCGTCTGCACCGTACTGGTCATCATCTGCACGGAAATCCTGAATGCCTGCCATTTCAAACTGGGCTTCCACCAGATGACCGTCGTCTTTACGTCGAATGACGAGAAAGCCCTCGAAGAAGCCGTCCGGAAGTTGGGCAATCCCGTGAAGTATATGTCTTTCTCCCGGCAAGGCGACCGTTACAAAGCGGAGATTTCCATACGCGTTCCCAAACGGGAGAAACCCCTCGAGCTGATCACGCGCCTGACCAGCATGCCCAATGTCCAATTGGAGAGCCTGGAATAATCCTTACAGATTGTCCCGGACGACCGTCAATCGTTCTTCGTAAATGGTGCGGAGGCGGTTGACGGCGTCGTGGAACGACATGTTCTCGTCGCCATTGATAATGCGTCCTCCGTTTTGGGAAGCATCCTGAGCCGGATTCCACAGCTTGAAATTCAGTTCGGCCGAACGTTCGAGTTGCTTTTCCAACGCATCGATGTAAGCCGGAATAGTCTGCAGGGCCGGCAGCAGTTCCCGGAAACGCTCGCGCACCTGCGCCTGAAAAGCCGGATCATCAAAGAGCCGCGCATACCAGCAGGCATTGCGGTTGACCAGGCCCGTCCGGGCCTGCGGGTTGTAATTGTAAGAAAGAACGCCCCAGTCAAAGTCCCAGCAGGGACCTGCGGTCATTTTGCCGCCCGGTTTGAAATGATAGAACACGCTGCCGGGATTGCCCAGTTCGTGGTTGCCCATCACTTCAAAGACGATCCAGTAGTCAATGAAGGAGGCCACATCGATGCGAGAAGCATAGCCCTGCTCTGGATCCTTGAAATCCGCGCCATACAGGATGCCGGCCGTCTCGCCGATGAAATCTTTGGCGTATTGCACCTGAGCAGGGGTGATTTCATCGGAATCGGGGTTCTTGATACCGAACGGGATCCCGCCTTTCATCTCATTGCAGCGCCCGTGCGGGTCCATCCACTGGACCTCATTGTCGTAGTGAAAGTCCGACTCGATCAGGTAACCGTCATCTCCGACGTTCACCCGGTTTTTGTCGACACGCACCTGCTCAATGAGCAGATAGTTGCCCTGATGCACGCCGTTGAGCACCAGCTCCACGCTCTGGCAGCGCGGGGTCCAGTCGAGCGAGGTCAGCGAGGAAACCTTCATGGCCACCAGGTTGCGCATCATCGTGCGGTCCATGAAATTGGCCAGGAGAATCCAGCGCTTGTGCGCCGGCATGCCCAGGAGCGGGGCTTTCTTGTCCAGTTTCACCAGATAAGGCTTCTTGGGCCAGGTCCAGGTGGTATTGCCACGGCCGCGCACCTGGCAGGCAAGAGAGACCGTCGAATCCGCGTCAGGGACCGTGAAGGTCGCATTCACATAATCCGTCTTCGAACGGATGGCCGCGCCGCCCTCCGTGTCGAGATACAGCACGGGAAGCCCGGTCTTTCGGACACGCGTCGCCGGATCGGCGTTCTCCGCCACACAGATGAAAGACGGGGAAAGGACCATCTCCAGGGAGGAAACGCGAATGCCCAGGCGGACGGCGGATTCATAGTCATCCCGCCGGCCCAGATCCGAGATGATGGCCCGGTAACGGCCGGGAGTCTCTGTCCTCTCTACGGCCGTCAGTTGGAAATCGGTCGAAAGAAGCGTCTGCCCTTTCGCCAGATACAGGACTACGTCTTTGTCCAGGTCAAATGCCGCCTCCGGCTCCTCGACGGAGAAAAAGAACGATTCACTGCCACCCGCAGGCAGGACAACGCGGTCCTGCTCTACGGAAACAGAGAGCAACGCCGCTTTCGGACTCTCATGGCAAGAGACCGAAAGCAGCATTACGCTCAACCAAACAAATAACCTAAAAATATGACGCATCCGTCATAATACTTGAAATGAAACGGGCTGTCCGGAGGCGCTGTCGCCCGCTACCCACAGCTGGAATCCGCCAGGCTCCACTTTCGTGACGCCGTCCAAGCCGAAGAAGGCCAGTTCCGAAACCGGGATCTGCACTTCCAGCGTGCGCTTCTCCCCTGCTTTCAGGGGCACCCGTTCGAAATACTTGAGCTCTTTCACCGGACGGGTGATGGAGCCTACCAGGTCGCGGATATACACCTGCACCACTTCGGTGCCATCATACGCTCCGGTATTGGCCAGGCTGAACGTCAGCCGTATCGTTCCGTCCTGCGGATAAGCCTCTTTATCCAGGGCAATGTCCGAATAGTCGAACGTCGTATAGCTCAGGCCATAGCCGAACGGGAAAAGCGGCCGGGCGCCATAGTCCAGGTAATAGGAAGTGTTGCCCAGCGAGGTCTGTCCCGCCTCGGGTTCGATGTCGGCAAGCAGGGTCTCGTTGTTGTAGGGACGTCCCGTCATGGTATGCGAATAATACATCGGTACCTGTCCTACCGTGCGGAGGAAGGTGACCGGCGTCTTTCCGGAGGGATTCACATCACCGAAAAGGAGATTGACCAGCGCGGGACCGCCCATCGTTCCCGGATGGAAGGCATAGAGCATCGCCCGGCAATTGGGCAGGTCACGTTCGATGGTCAGCGGACGACCGGCCATCACCGTGGCAACCACGGGCTTGCCAGCCGCCTTCAGGGCGACGAGCAGTTCGCTCTGCGTACCGATCAGGTTCAGGTCGGCCAGGCAGTGCGCCTCGCCGGAAAGGATAGCTTCTTCTCCCAGGAACACCAGCACCACATCGGCGCGGCGGGCCGCTGCCACGATATCGTCGAAACGCGTGCGCCTTTCCCGGCTGTAGCCATATGGCACATAGTTCACTTGGCCGGGGAAACGCTCCTTCAGCGCCTGGAGCGGCGTCACCGTATGGGCCTTCTCGCCATCAAAACTCCAGGTACCCAGCTGGTCATGCGGAGCATCGGCCATCGGGCCGGTAACCAGAATGGTGCCGACCTGTCCGGCCTTGAGCGGAAGGATCCCGTCGTTTTTCAACAGGATCGCCGATTCTTCGGCCGTACGGCGTGCCGCATCCAGATGGCTTTCCGCATATTGCACAGCCTGTCCGGCATCCACATCCACATAAGGATGCTCAAACAGGCCCAGCAGCAGTTTGACGCGGAGGATGCGGCGGACTGCCTCGTCGATGGCCGATTCCTTCACCTGGCCGCTGGCCACCAGTTCTTCCAGATGGGAGATGAAACCGAAGGTCATCATATCCATGTCGACACCGGCATTCACGGCCTTGCAGGCCACGTCCTTGCGGTCGGTACCGAAGCCGTGGGGAATCATCTCGCCCATCGAGTTCCAGTCGGTTACCACCAGCCCGTCGAAACCCCATTCGTCCCGGAGCACATCCTTCAGGATAAAAGTATTGCCTGTGGACGGCACGCCGTCGTTGTCGTTGAACGAAGTCATCAGTGTCAGGGCGCCGGCCTTGACGGCCGCTTCAAAAGGCGGCAGGTAGACGTTGCGCAGCTGGCGCTCCGTCAGGAAGGTGCTGTTGTAGTCACGGCCACCCTCCGCCGCACCATAGCCCACAAAATGCTTGATGCAGGCTGCCAACGCATTTGCATCCAGGGCCTCTCCCTGATAGCCGCGTACCATGGCCTCCGCCATGCGGGCATCCAGATAGACATCCTCCCCGCTACCCTCTGCCATGCGGCCCCAACGAGGGTCGCGGGCAATGTCGAGCATGGGCGAGAACGTCCAGCGGACGCCTTGCCCGGTAGCCTCCACCGCGGCGATACGGGCGCCCTGCTCCACCAAAGCCGGATCGAACGTCGCCGCCAGGCCCAGCGGAATCGGGAAGATCGTATGGAAACCGTGGATCACGTCGCGACCAACCAGCAGCGGAATGCCGAGGCGGGATTCTTCCACGCAGATGCGTTGAAATTCATTGATTTTGACCGGATCCACTTCGTTCAGGATGGAACCGATCTGACCGTTGCGCAACGCTTCGGCATAGTTGGACACTTCGCCGCCGGCCGACACCTGGTTCATCTGTCCGATCTTCTCGGCCAGGGTCATCCGCGACAACAATTGTTCGATGCGTTTTTCAATGCCGGCATCGGAACCCACCGTTGATGGCTTTGGCTGCGTGCAGGCAGCCAGCAGCACCAGCAGGACAGCCAACAGCAGGGTTCTAGTATATTTCATCATTCCTTACTTTTTGTAAACACGTACATAATCCACCTTCATCGTACACGGGAGCGCACTTTCATCCACACCGGCGTAGCCGCCCCAGTCACCGCCCCATGCCAGGTTCAGGATGAGGTAGAATTTCTTGTTGAACGGCCATGTGCTGTCCCGGCCCGCCTTGTCATTGCGGAATTCCAGCAGCTGCACACCGTCCACATAGGTCCTGATATAGTCTTTCGTCCATTCGAGCGCATATACGTGGTACTCGTTTTCAGCCCCCGGAATCGTGCGGGAAGCCGTCTTCTGGGTGTTCTTCACATGGTTGTACGCCTCGCAGTGGATGGAAGAAGAAGCGATGTTCGCATCCACGCCGACCTCTTCCATGATGTCAATCTCGCCACAGGCAGGCCAGCCCTTCGAAAAATCGTCCGGCATCATCCAGAACGCCGGCCAGGTGCCCTTGCCTTTCGGCAGCCAGATGGCGGCTTCGAAATAGCCGTACAGCCAGGATTCCCGGCTGTTCATCCGCGCGGAAATCACCTGGTTCCCGTCTTTTCGGGCCACGATGTGCAAGGCGCCGTCCTGTGTGTAGGATGTACGCCGGTCATCCGGCACATAGCGCTGGAGCTCGTGATTCACACGGCCGGGCGCCCAGTCTTCGTAACGCCATTTGTCGATCAGGGCAGACGAAGCCTCCGAGAAGTCATCCTGCCACACCAGCTCGTAGCCTTCAGGCACATAGGCGCCGGAAGGAACGGGCGTTCCTTCTTTCTGCGTGACAGTCAGAATCTTCTCATGCTCCCCACTGCGGAAACGGACCTGTTTCGAACGCGGCTGCGCCGAATAACTCTTGTTGAACGTCACTTTCAGTTCACCATCGCCCCGGCCGACGGTTCTCGGACTGATCGAGAACCAATAATCCAAATCCGTTTCATCCACCGTCCAGCCGGCGTTGGCATGCGTCGCCACGGTCACCGTGCCGCCCGCACCCTCGCCCGTCACCGTACTTTGCGAGAAAGTCAGTTCCGGTACAAAGAAAGCCTGCGACAACTTGAGACTGACGGTTTTGTTGCCGCTCGTGAAGCGAAGGTTCGCCATACGGGCCGCCGTCGTATAATTGGGCTCCGCAGATACTTTCAGGATGCTTTCTCCCGCATAGACCTGCGGTGCGGAAAGCAGAGAGTACCAGTTTTGCCCGTCCGTAGCAATACTCCAGTTCGTGGATGCGCCCACCTTGAGCGAAGCCTCGCCCCCATCGGGACTCAGCACCAGCTCATTCGACGAAAAAGTGATCTCCGGTTCCCGCTCCGGTTCCGGGGTCGGAACCGGATTGCAGGAAACCAGCAGAAAAAGAAGTGTCAGTATGTGCAGCATCCTGTCCATTACTGAATGTACTCCTGAAGGACGATGTCCGTCACGACAATCTTCGTGCCTGCCGGCGTACGGCCGAAGTCGAAGATCAGCATGGCCGCTTCAGCATCTGCAGACGCAGGCTTGACCGCGACTTTGCGGATCGTCACCGCACCCTCCTTCATATTGAGTGCGTTGTCGTAGAAGCAGACCTTGCTGTCATCTTCCGGATCGTTCGTCAGCTTCATCGTGAACTGCGAGGCATTGGTAGCCGTCACCGTGCAGATGAGCTCATATTCGTGGGACGCCAGCAACGGGATATCGGTATGAATGGCAAACTGCCCCATCCACTCGCTGCCGCCGATACCGTCGGGAACCGTCAGTTCGAAGCCGTTGCCTTCGAGCATCTTGACATCGGCTGTCAGGCCGCCCGCCCAGTCAGGACCGCTGAACCACTGGGACGTAGTCACGGCAGCGGCAGGCCACAGGTTCACCACCTCGGGCTTATCGCTGAGCGGAATGTGTTTCTGGAGGCAGAGGTCGGACAGGGTGATCACCGTTCCGGCCGGGAAACGGCCGAAGTCGAAGACCAGCAGGATGCTTTCCGTATCCTTGTTGAGCATGTGGTCGGCCGATTCGAAGAGCGTGGAGCCATCGACGGCCACATTGCCGTTGTAGAAGAACTCATCGTCTTGCGGATCGTCATCCGCCGTCATCTTGACCGTCGCAGTACCCGGATTCGTAGCGGCAATGTTGCAGCTGAAGTCGAAGCGTTCGCGGGCCGCAGCCGGAATATGGGTGCGGATCTTGAACTGGCCCATCCACTCACTGCCACCGATGCCCTCGGGCACGACGATGGTAATGTTGTTCTTGATGGAAATGCCCGGCTCCAGGCCACCGCCCCAGTCAGCACCGCTGAACCATTGCTCGTAGTCGAAAGTCGTACGGAGCAGGTTGGTCTCGGCGTTCGGACGGAACCAGGCCGCTTCCGGTTCGGGTTTCGGATCCGGCGGGATGACCGGCTCCGGATCGGGTTCCTTCAACTCGTCTTTCGGGACGAAGATGAAATACCAGGCGTTGCCGGGTTCGGCTTCACTGCCGCACCAGACATACAGCTCATGCTCGGTCAGGCGGATGATATGATACACGCTCACACCGGTATAGAAGCCCAGGAAGGCGTTGCCGCCGAGCGTCAGCGTCATGTTTTCCTCGTCGAGCGAGAAGGTCAGATTATCGGCAGGCGTATAAGGCACGTCGAAGTCGCCGACAAGCGGATTGGGCGTACCGGGGATGCCGAGGTGGTTCATGCCGTTCTCGTTGGTGTAGATGTAGCCCTGGTTCTTCCAGATGAGCTTCGTACCCCGCTGGATGAAGGTGTACTCGTTGTCATAGAGCGAGCAGCCTTCTTTTCCGTTGGGATCGCACTGCCACCAGGCCGGGCCGTTCACCTCGGGAGCCGCATTGATGTCACCGACGCCGAAGTGGCCGCGGGTGTAGCGGGCGAAGACCCAGGTCTTGCCTTCAGTGGCATCTGCGCCACCGGTCAGGGCATTGAAGCCCGGGGTGTCGAGCAAGCCGTAATCATCGTTTTCGATATTGATCACCTTCGAGATCGTGGCGCTGCCACCCGTCGTATAGAGCGACATCGCTACCGTGTATTCACCCTTGAAGGGGTAAGCCACGGTGACCTCATCGCCTTTGGCGGTCGAGCCGTTGCCCAGGTCCCACAAAGCGACACCGGCAGCGGAGGACGTGTTCTTCAGAACAATGATGTTCGGCGTAACAGCGGAAGGCGAAGACACAAAGGAGAGATCACTCTCGCTGACGGGTTCGCCGAGCTTGTAGTCATCCTTGTCCAGCGGTGCGCAGGAGAAAAGAAGCGCGACCGAGACGGACAGGAGCAAACTGACTTTGAATATGCTTTTCATCTTGATTGTCATTGAGGATTAACCATTAATAACCCGTATTCTGGTGAAGTTCGAACTCACCCGTGCCGGCAGTACGGCTTATTTCGCTCTGCGGGATCGGGAGGTATTTGTCCTTGCTCGGGTTGAAAGTGCGGACACTCTGGAACGTGACATCGTTTTCAGTCAGCACGCTTGCCGCGTCACCCCAGCGGATGAGGTCCCAGAAGCGCATGCCTTCACCCACAAACTCCTTGCGACGCTCCGACTTGAGATTCTCCCAGGTCAAGGGGATGGAACCCAGGCCGGCACGGGCGCGGATCTGGTCGAAGCAGTCCTGGGCGGATACACCGCCGGCCGGTGCGTTGCCCTGCAGGCCCACGAGTTCGGCATAGTTGAGCAGGGTCTCCGCGTAGCGGAAGAGGATCAGGTTGTTCGGGTAGTTGAGGTCCACGGTGCCGATCGGCGAACGGAGCGCCGTACGGGCGGCATACTTCTTCTGGAAGAGGCCGGTGTTCTGGAAACGCGGACCGTAGGTACCGTCAGCAAATTTGTTGATGGAGGCTTCGCGACGCACGTCACCCGGTTCATACATGTCCCAGGTAGCCTGACGCACCGGGCCGAAGCCCCAGCCACCGCAGAACACGGGGTCGGAAAGTTCGTTCGGCGAGATATAGGCCGGCAGGTTGGTGCCGCAGCCTGTCCAGGCGCTTCCCCAGTCACGCTTGCCGTCGGAGATCTGGTTGCTTTCGAAGATGGATTCCGGCGTGAAATCGTTCTCGTCGGCACCCGTCCAGAGGGCGTCGAAAGCGATGAGGCCGTAGCGGCCGCTGGAGATGATGGCAGCCATGTTGGAAGCCACTTCACCGTATTTGGACTGGTCGTTCTGGTACATCACCACGCGGGCCTTCAGCATGTAGAGGGCGGCCAGGTTGGCCCGCGCCTGCTTCATGGTGCCGTTGGTGTACATCGGGAACTCATCGCCAGCCTCGGCAGCAGCCCGCTCGGCTTCGGCGATGTCCGCCATGATGTCGTTGTAAATCTGGTCGGCAGTCTTCTGCGGAGACATGAAAGGATCTTCGAGCGGTTCGGTGAAGAAAGGAATGTTGCCGTAGAGTTTCCAGAGGTGGTGCAGGTAGTAGGCACGCAGGAACAGGGCCTCGGCCTTGTAACCGGCCAGCTTGCGTTTGGCGGCGTCACTGTCGAAACCGACAGCGTTGTCGATGGCCATCAGCGTGTTGTTGGCACGTGCAATCGCCGTGTAGTACAGGCTCCAGATGCCGGTCGGACTCTCCGAGGCGGGAATCTGGAAGAGGGACATATGATACATCCAGGACTGGTCGCCGGCGTCGCCGCCACCTTTGTAGATGTCATCGGAGCGAAGGTCGGAGAGCAGCAGGATATGGTTGTAGTTGTAGTTTGCGTAAGAGTCCATCAGCAGCGGCTGGTAGGTCGCCGTCAGGTAGGACAGAATCGCATTTTCGGTAGCTTCCGCACCGGCCGCGCCCTGATGGGTCGTGTGGGCCGTGAGGAATTCCTCGCCGCAGCTGGTCAGCACCAGGCCTGCGAAAGCGACAACTGCATAAAATTTATAGAGTTTCATAATCGTCTGCAATATTGATTAGAAGGTGATGGAAGCGCCGAGGGTGATGGTACGGGACTGCGGATAGATGCCACGGTCCACGCCGATGGTCGTATAGCCGTCGGATGCCATCTCCGGGTCGAAACCTTCGTACTTCGTGAAGGTCAGGAGGTTTTCACCGGCCACATACACGCGGAAGTTCTTGATGAAGACGACCTTCATCCATTTGGCGGGGAAGGTGTAGCCAAGCTGGGCGGTCTTCAGGCGGACATAGGAGCCGTCCTTGACCCACAGGTCGGAAGAGCGCCAGTTCTGGTTCGGGTTCGCGTTGGTCATGCGCGGAATTCTGTTGGAGGTGCCTTCGCCGATCCAGCGGTCGAGCACCCAGCCCGGACGGTTCTGTGCCGGAATATCACCACGCATGCAGTAGTCGAAGACATCGTTGCCGAAGGAGCCCTGGAAGAACAAAGTCAAGTCGATTCCCTTCCAGTCGGCGCTCATCGTCAGGCCGGCGGTCCAGTCGGGCATGCCCTTTCCGATCATCGTACGGTCGTTGTCGTTCACATAGCCGTCGCCGTTGACGTCGACGAAACGCACGTCACCCGGCTGAGCGCTGGGCTGCATCAGATTACCGTCGCGATCCCTGTAGCTTTCGACCTCCGCCCAGTTCTGGAAGATGCCGTTGGTCTTCATACCGTAGAAATACGGCCAGACCATACCGTTGGAACCTTTCACGTAGTCACCGATACCAGAAGCGCCGTTGCTCTGGTACACGGCCTCTCCCGACTCGTTGCCGAGATTGATCAGGCGGTTGCGGAGCAGGGAGGCATTGGCGCTGACCGAGTAGTGGAAATCCCCTACCTGGTGCTGCCAGCTGATCTCAAATTCGTGACCCCAGTTGCGCATGTCGCCGAGGTTGGACATCGGTGCGCCCTGGCCCACATAAGCCGGAATCGGCTTGTCCATGAGCATGCCTTTCGTACGCTTGTTGTAGAAGTCGTAGCCGAAGCTCAGGCGGTCGCCGAAGAGACGCGCGTCAAAACCGACGTCGACCTGTTCGGATTCCTCCCAGCGGATGGTCGGGTTCGCCAGCGCAGCCGGAGAAGCACCCGAATACATGTTGCCATAGGGGGTGGCGCCGATACCGAAGTAATACTCCTGGCCGGTGTCCATCAACGAAGCGTAACGGAAGTTACCGATGTTCTCGTTACCGTTGCGGCCCCAGCTGGCGCGGAGCTTGAGCTGGTTGATCCAGTCGGGACGACCTTCGCGGAACCAGGGTTCATTGGTCATGTTCCAACCGGCGGAGACAGCGGGGAAAGTAGCCCACTTGTGGCCCGGGCCGAAGCGCGAGGAACCGTCGCGGCGAAGCGTGAACTCGAGCATGTAGCGCTCGTCGAAGTTGTAGTCGAAACGGAAGAAGTACGAAGCCAGGCGCTGGTGGTCGTAGCCGCCGGTACCGCCGCTCGTACGTTCGTCATCCGTGCTGCCGATGGCCGAATCGATATAGGCCATGGCCGGATTGGTCTCCTTGAGGTTGTAGTCGGTGCCCGACACATAAATATAGGAGTAGCTCATCGCAGACTGGCCGAGCACGGCGGCGATGGCGTGTTTGCCGAACTGCCGGTTGTACGAGAAGTAATTCTCCACCTGCCAGCGGAGTCCTTCGTTCATGCCCATGTTCACCCAGCTGGTCAGCGTCTGGTTCATCGAGCTCTTGTACTGCTCGAAGCCATAGCCGCGGTTGCGCCAGAAGGCCAGGTCGGTGCCGAAACTGGTCTTGAACTTGAGGCCGGGGAGGATGTCGAGTTCCGCGGCGAAGTTGGCCACGATCTTATGGGTCTTGTAATAGGTGTTCGACGGGGTGTCTAGGTTGGCCACCGGGTTGGTGAGTTCCTGGTAACCCGTCGGAGGAAGCGAGTACACGCGGCCGTCGGCGGCAACAATGGCCGTCGGATGCTCGGCCAGGATACGGGCCGCTTCAGCGTCGGAGGCGAACACCGGAATCGAGGGGTTGAAGCCGACGGCGGAGCCCAGCACGGAGCCGAACTCGGAGTTCGTCGTAATACCCGTCGAATTGATGTTGGAATACGCAATGTTGGCCGTCAGCGTCAGTTTGTTGAGGAAATTGCGTTCTTTCGACTCGAAAGGAATATAGGTATTGTTGGCGCGGACGGAGAGGCGGTCATAATTGGACTTGCCATAGTTGCCGCCGACGATACCGTCCTGCTTGAAGTAACCGAGCGAAACGAAATACATCGCTTTGTCGGTACCGCCGCTCACGGACAGCTGGTGCTGCGTGATGGGCGCGTTATAATTGAAGGTCTCATCCTGCCAGTCGGTGCCTTTGCCGGCCGCTGCGATCTCCGCGGCGGAATAGAGCGGGGCGCCGCCGTCGTTGATGCGGGCCTCGTTCATGATCACCATGTATTCCGTGGCATTGAGGACTTCTTTTTTGCGCCAGGGATTCTGCCAGCCGTAGCTGCCGTTGTAGGTGAGGGATGCTTTGCCTTTCTCGCCATTGCGGGTGGTCACCAGGACAACGCCGTTGGCGGCACGCGCACCGTAGATCGCCGCGGAAGCCGCATCCTTCAGAATCTCCACCGACTGGATGTCGTTGGGGTTCAGGTAGTCGATGCCACCGTCCACTGCCATTCCGTCCACGATATAAAGCGGATCGGAGTTGTTGACAGAACCGATACCGCGGATCTTGATCTGGGAACCGGAACCGGGCTGGCCGGATGCCTGGGTGATCTGCACACCGGAGACTTTGCCTTTGATGGCGTCGTTGACAGTCGAAGCGCGCACTTTATTCAATGCATCGCCGTCGACTTTGGAAATCGAAGCGGTCACGACGCTTTTTTTCTGGACACCGTAACCGACCACGACTGTCTCTTCCAGCATCTGGGTATCATCTTCCAGGATGATTTCCAGCCGCTGTTCATTCGAGACCGTTACCGTACGGGTCACATAGCCGATGCAGGAAACCTCCAGAACGGAGCCCGGCGCTACCTTGAGGGAGAATTCTCCGTCCAGGCTGGCGGACGTACCGTTGCTGGTACCCTGTTCGACCACGAAAGCGCCGATAATCGGCTGGCGCGCAGCGTCAAGAACGACACCGGAAACAGTGATGTTCTGCGCAAAAGCGGCCACGCTCAATCCTAATACAAGGATCATTGCAGCTAGTTTTTTCATACGCTTTTAGGTTTAAATGGGCGTTTTTGATTAAAAATGTTAAATGAATCTGTTTGAAATCATACTTTTTGGCTCTTGGCCAATACAAAATTAAGCAGAAATGTAAGCCCCGGCGCGGGCAAGAATAAAAAAGTAGTGAAACAAGAAAACGAATCGACTGATATTCAGCCGATTCGTCTTATTCGATATAGTTGGAAAAGTAGTGTTTAAGGAGCAAAAGAGTACTACTTTCCAATCTGTTTCACGCGTTCTTCAAAGCTGTCACGATCACCGAGGGCCTTGTTCTTGACGGCGACCTTATAATTATAGATGGTGCTCAGGGAGTAGTCCAGCATTGACGCAATCTGCTTGGAATCCTCCACGCCCAGCCGGATCAATGCGAACACCCGGAGCTCGGTATTCAGTTGTCCACGCGGCGGATACACCCGGGCGTCCTCCTGCAGTAGCGCATTGAACTGCTCCACAAACGAAGGGTGCATGGCCAGGAAAGTCGTATCGAAGGTTCGATAAAATTCATCGCGGGCCTTCTCCGAGCGCTTGGAAAAAGCAGCATCCTTGAGCAGCAGGTCCGCCCTGCCCCGCTTCACCAGGTTGCGCAGGCGGTTGTCCTCGCTCCGGAACAAATGAATCTGATTGGAGAAACTCTCCAAAAAAGAAACGATGAACTGTTCTTTCACCCTGTCCGCATCGGATATCTGCGCGTTCAAGCCATTGAGCGCCGAATTGGCAGCGGTCAGGCGCGCATTGCTCAGCTCCAGCTGCTTCTGCATCGCCGCCAGTTTCCGGGACCGTGACACAAAAAACCAGCTGAACACCGAAAGTGCCAATACCAGCACCGCCATCAGAATGGAGGCTGCATCCGCCCATTTTTTCATGCGCAACTGGCGCGCCGCGTACGCATCCTGCACTTCGATCAGGAAACGGGAGATCTGCCAGGGGCGGAGTTTGGCGTTATAGAACAAGGCATCTTCCTGGGCGATGCGCAGATAGCGGAAGGAACGGTCCACATCGGCCGGCAGGATGTTCTGTGCCACCATCGTCAACGAAGCATAGTCCTTGACGGCATTGATCATGTCGCTCCCGGCCGAGCGGATCAGCCAGGCCATGCGCTCGGCCTGGCGGCCCTGCCGTTCAGCGATCTCCGACAAGTAAAAAGCATAGATGGCATAGGCATGTTCTTCTGGGCGGGTGCCGGCCAGCAGCAGGCGTCCGACGCTGTCGGCCTGGGCATAGCGGCCTTGCGCCATCAGATCGTCACGCAAAATACCACGCCACGCATCCGAATCCCGGGTGAGCCTTTCATATAGGGCCGGGCGGAAGGAAGCTGCGTTCGCAATATTCAAGCGTTCGACCATGCCGGAATTCCCGGCCAGGTCCATGCTGAAATCATACAGGACCTGCAGGTATTCCGTCATCAGGGTTTCGGACAACTGGGTCGTATCGATCTGCTGGTACAACAGGTTGTACGCTTCCATGTAACTGCCCGCCTTGGCGTAGAGATGGCCCAGCCGGATGGAAGCCAGGTTGTAGCGGTCACGGTCGTGCAACTCGTTCATGGCCAGCTCCTGGCAATGCTTGAGATAGTGCTGCGTCGAATCGAAACTGAAAGAAAAGTACTCCGAAGCCACTTTCATCTCGGTCTCATAGAGCATGAAAGAGCCGGGCGTGGCCGCAACGAGTTTCCGCAGCGCATCCATCTGGTCAAGCTTTCGGGCCACGTAAACTTCCCGGGCAGCCACATAGCCGTCCAGTTCACCGAGCAGACGCCGCGTGGAACGGTCCAACCTGACCGGACGCTGGCAGGCACTCAGGAGCGCCAGGACCAGCATGAGCGGCAAAAGCAGCGGGAATCGGACGGAACGCATAAGAGAATCAGCAGCCTTTCGTAGTCATGATGTTCAAGACCATTTCGTCGGTGTTGCACATGGCATCGGCACCGATGGCGGTCAGGTTATGGATCGAACGGTCGATATCGTCGTCGACAATGCCTTCCTGCGAGGTGACGCACTTGCCTTCCATGGCCAGCAGCGCCGAAAGGATGGCGGTCGAAACGCCGGAGGTAAGTTTCAGGGAGCAGGACGGCTTGGCGCCGTCGCAGATCATGCCGGTCAGGTTGGCCACCATATTCTTTACGGCCGCGCAGCAGCGGTCGTAATCGCCGCCCATCAGGTAGACGATGCCCACGCTGCTGCCCGTACTGGCCACCACACATCCGCAAAGGGCGGAGAGCTTTCCGAGCGACTGTTTGATGTAGATGGCCGTCAAATGGCTGAGCGTCAGGCCCCGGATCAGTTCCTCCTCCGTATTCTCGTTCATCTCGGCATAGACGCACACCGGGTTGGTGGCGCAGATGCCCTGATTGCCGCTGCCCGAGTTGCTCATCACAGGAATCATCGCCCCGCCCATCCGGGCGTCGCAGGCCGCGGCCGTCCGCGCGATAATATGGGAATAGATGCTGTCGCCCAGGATGCCTTTCGCCAGCGGACGGTCGATGCTCTTGCCCAGATTATGGCCGTAGTTGCCCTTGAGCGCTTCCCGGGCAGCCTTCATATTGTATTCTTTCGTTTCAAGGATAAAACGGATCTCATCGAGCGGCGCGGAGGTGGCAAAATCATAAACCAGCCTGAGATTCAGCGCGATATCTTCGTCATCGGCGCACATTCCAGCCGCCGTCGGCAGCACGCCGGCCAGGGTGGCATCATCCATCCGGCCATCAGCCACGTGCACGAAACGGGTGTGGCAGCCCGCAATCACGGCGGTGGCCTGCTTCTCCCCTGCCGTCACGATGATTTCGATATACAGTTTCTCGGAAATCCCTTTCTTGAGCTGGATGCCGATGCGATCTTCCGCTACGAAACGTTTCCCTTTTTCCAGCGCTTCAGGCGTCAGGTCGCGCAGCACCTCCAGTTGATAATCGCTTTTGCCGATGAGCGCGCCCAGCGCGATGGCAATCGGCAGGCCCGTCATCCCCGTACCGGGGATACCCACGCCCATGGCGTTTTTCAGGATGTTCGCACTCAGCAGCGCCTCGACTCTTTCCGGCTTGCAGCCCAGCTGTTCGGTGGCACGGGCCGTGCAGAGGGCCACGGCCATGGGTTCGGTACAGCCGATGGCCGGTACCACTTCTTTGTGGATCAGCGCCAGGATGCGCTCTCGGGTCTGTTTATCGATCATATCGTATTCTCCTTTGTTGCTGTCAATGATACAAATCTCGCTGCGCCTTCCCGCTTACTGCTGCAAAGCCGACTCGATGCGGCGGAGCGCTTCCTCCACGACGCTGCGCGGGCACCCGACGTTCAGGCGGACGAATCCTTCCCCGCCCGTGCCGTATCCGGCCCCATTGTTCATCACGACGCCTGCCTTTTCATTGAAAAGATCCATCAGCTCAGCCTGCGGAAGCCCCAGTGCACGGCAGTCCAGCCAGATCAGGAACGAGGCTTCCGGACGCACAGGACGGATGCCGCATGCGTGCCGTGAAAAGAAATCCTCGACACAGTCGATATTCCCTTCAATGTATCGCTTGACGGCCTCCAGCCACACAGGCTCATGCGTATAAGCGGCGATGGTCGCGACCAGGGTGGGAATGGATGCTTCCCGGAGCTTGGCGTTTTCCAGGGTTTCGTGGAAACGCTGCCTTTTCACCGGATCGGGGATGATGGCGTATGCCGAGCCCGTGATTCCAGGAAAATTGAAGGCTTTGGTCGGGCTGCAGAGCTGGATTCCTATCTGGGCTGCCGTTTCATTGACACGGCAGAAGGGAGTATGGTGTCTCCCGTAAAGCGACAGGTCGGCGTGAATCTCGTCGGAGACCACCAGTACGTCGTGCTCCGCACACCACTGCGCTAGTCTGGAGAGGGTCTCTTCCGGCCAGATGATTCCCACGGGATTGTGCGGATTGCAGAGTACCAGCACCTTCACCCGCTTGTCATAGAGGCGTTCAAGGCCCTCGAAGTCCATTTCATAGTGTCCGTCCTTCCAGAGGAGCGGGTTTTCCACTGCGATCCTTCCGAGCCGCCTGGCATAGTTGAAAAAGGGATCATACACCGGCGTCTGGACAACGACCTTGTCGCCGGGTTCCGTAAAGGCTAGATAGATCTGGCAGAGCGAGGCGATGACACCGGGCGCATATTCCACCCATTCGATGGGGACGTCGAAACCATGTTGCGCCTTTTCCCAGCCGGCAATGGCCTCAAAAAACGCATCGGGTCCGTAGGTGTAGCCGAAAACATCCTTTTCCAAGCGCTCCCGCAGCGCCTGGCTTACCACCGGATCGGTCTTGAAATCCATGTCGGCGATCCACATCGCCAGCTTGCCACCTTCCGCCCGGCGGTACTTGATGCTCCAGGTGCCTGTCCGGTCGAGGACCTCATCGAAATTCCAGCCCGGCATGTTTTCGGACGTGCAGCCGGAGGCCAGGGAAAGGACGCTGGAAGGAAGCATGGCAGCGGCTCCTGCCGCCGCGGCGCTTTTAAGAAAGGTGCGACGTTTCATGGTTTTACACGGTTCAACTCATAAAATTACAACTTTTTGACGGGAAAAACGCAACATCTCGCACATTATTTGCATCTTTGCGGAGGAAAGCCGCCGTGACAGGCTGTGCCGACACTGGGGATGTACTGGTTTTGACGGTAAATGATGTCGGGCGGTAAGCATGCCGAGCGTCGTAGCCCCGCTCGTAAATCTCAGACTGCAAGCCATAACTGGCAACTACAACTATGCACTCGCTGCCTAATTTGCCAAGCAAATTAGCTTAATCGCGCGGACCAGGTCCGTAGCGACGAGTATCCCGCCGGAGTTCCTGGCCTTCCCTCTCCGGCATATGGGGTATCATCCAGGAAGGATGCGGGCGCCGACGCTTCTACAGCGCCTCAAGTTTCAGAAGCTAAGGGACCGATGGCCCGCCTACCGGCAGCCGGTCTCCGACAAGCAAAGGCAGGATAAGCATGTAGAAAGCCCCTTGGCGCTTTATTCGGACGGCGGTTCGACTCCGCCCATCTCCACAAGAAAAGCTGGCAAATGCCAGCTTTTCTTGTGGAGAGTCGGCCGCTAAGCGGCCTCCTCTGTCTACTGGGGCACATCCCCAGACCCCTCGAGCTTCGCTCGTTTCTATTTCAGGAAAGCGCCAACAGGCGCTAGCGGAGATCGAGCGGGCTAGCCTCGTGTAATAGCCGATCGCAGCGGCGGGGCTTGGGGCAGCGCCCCAGTAAACACAATGGCACATCCCCAGACCCCTCGCGCCTTCGGCGCGACATTCCGGTGGTTATTGCGGATCAGCGGAAAAAGTGGAGCGGTTACATTAAAACGAAAATCGTTGTCCATATTGAATGGTGAATTCAATTTAGAAGTGCAACACACTTCAAAAGTCAAAGTTAAATAATTGTTTGCAGTATTCCAACGGTGTCCTGTAACCCAGTGACTTACGGGGCCTGAGGTTACGAGCCATCTCGTCATTGCCCCTGCGCTTCTCCTGCCAAATCCAACGATAGATGGTCTCTGCGCTTACCATCTCTTCCCCCTTCATCCTCCTTTCGTACTTCTTCTGCGCCAGCCGCCATCGGTACCGGTGGTATCCTCTCATATCGCAGTTTCTACGGATCTCACGGCTTACCGTACCTGTACTGACCCCGATCACTTCTCCTATCTCCCTCAGGCTCATCGGTGTCTGCAGCAACGCATCTATCGTATATCGC
>JAFSOA010000012.1 GCA_017447265.1 Bacteroidales bacterium | reverse complement strand
TGGCACAACCGAAGGAGGGTTGTGAGTGTGTGTTTGCACCGAAGGCGGGCCAGGTCCAGTTCCAGCTGAACGTGGGCACGGGCCAGTTCTTCAACGACATGACGGGCCTGTACTACATGCTTCCCGACGAGGACGGCACGGCGATGGGCATCGGCAGCGACAAGAATACGCTGGAGCCGGGAACTTTCGGCAACGCGTATATCAGCGGCGACCTGTCGACCCTGCTGACGAACTCCGGCAGCATGAACTTCATGACGCGGAACTACACCGTCGGCATGAAGGTGTTCGTCAGTGACCACATCAACATCAACCTCAGCGGCGCCTATATGCTGAACATGCAGCCCAAGAAAGACTTCATCGAGGGCGAATCGTATCAGATCGACGACCTGAACATCAAGGATTATGATGTGAGCATCACTGATGCAACCGTCGGCGTCGGCGACATCTACGCCTCGAAGGCGATCCTGGGTGCCGTGACGAACAAGCTGATGGTGCAGCTCGGAACGGAATATTACTTCAACACGCGCAACGAGCGTATCTTCCCGTACATCGGCGTGTTCGGACAGTTCAAGATGGCGCGCATCGAAAGCCTCTACCCGTATACCGGTCAGTATATCCCCACCGACTATCCCGCCGGTGAGGGCTATCCCGACATGGCGAACGAAGAGGTCGACATGTACCGTGCCTCCCGCGGCGGCCAGGCCCTCGGCTTCGGCGGCGGCATCAACATCGGCGTCGAGTACGCCCTGATGGAAGGACTGTTCGTCGGTGTCGAGGTTGCCCCCGTGTGCTACCAGTACACCCTCCTCCACCTCCAGGTGGGCGGCCAGGATCCGTACTATGCCACGAACCACAACCTCCGCGCCTTCGCATTCCCGCAACTCACACTCGGATTCCGATTCTAACCTGCTGACAAAGCAGTACTGATAAAACCAAGGGCGACCCCAATAGGATCGCCCTTGATTTTTTTGTAGTTTCTTCAATTCTACAATAATACGCAAGATTATATCGATACTTTTTTCTTACGCCCGTGTTGTTGTTATTTTGCTTCAAAAAGCGAGAATTTCGCTTGTAAATGATATAATTTGTTATAACTTTGTGGTGTGTTCTTGGTGTGAAGCGGTATAAAGTAATCGAAGTCATCAGAATGCTTGAAGCAGATGGATGGATCATGGTCCGGCAGAGAGGAGACCATCGTCAGTTCAAGAATCCGAACAAACGGGGTTTGGTCACGATCAGTAATAAGAAATCAGCGACCCTCGAGCAAGAAATATTAAACAATATATGGAAACAAGCTGGTTGGAAATGAACGAATCAGTTAAAATTGGAATTGTTGTCGATTATACGGATAATTATTCGGCGACTCCCGTCAATGAGGATATCGCTTGTGTTTCTACTGGCAGAACCTTGGACGAGTTACAGCGAAACATGGACGAAGCCCTCCATTTCCATATCGATGGGCTTCGTGAGGAGGGGCTGCCGATTCCTCTGGAATTTCAACAGTCTGTTTGGGAATATGACTGGCAGCTAACTGCGCGGGCTCTTCTCCATTATACAGAAGGCCTGATTCCCAAATCGGCCATTTCCAAAGAAACGGGCATCAATCAGCAACAACTTACACATTACGCTTCGGGCTATCGCATTCCTCGACCTGCGATGAGAAAGCGGATCCTTGACGGTATTCACTCCATAGCTGCCCGCCTGGCGGCCATTACGTAGGAGAACGTTAGGAAACGTACTGGAAGATCATGATGATCACGATCGCGGTGGGGGCGATGAAGCGGATGAGGAAGTAGAAAGTGTCGATGACCCAGTTGGGAATCCGGAGGGTACCGCCGTTGGTGAGCTCGTCGTGCATGGCCTTCTTGCCCAACTTCCAAGCCACGAAGAAGACCACCAGCAAGCCGCCGATGAGCATCAGCACATTGGCCGACAGATAGTCGAACAGGTCGAAGATTGTCTTGCCCACAACTTTCCATCCACTGAGCGGGCCCAGCGAGAGGGAGCAAAGGCAGCCTAGCACCCAGATACCGATGAAAACCGAAGTCACAGCTGTCTTGCGCTTCAGCTTGAACTCTTCCATAGCCGAGGCGATGATGACCTCCATGACGGAGATGGACGACGTCAAGGCCGCCAAAAGCAGTGCAAAGAAGAAAAGGATGGCGATGTAACCGCCCATCGGCAGTTTACCGAAGATGTACGGGAGGGTGATGAACACCAGGCCAGGACCTTCGCCCGGGCTGATGCCGAAGGCGAACACGGCCGGCATGATGGCGCAGCCAGCAATCAGGGCGAAAATGGTATCGGCCATCGCTGTCTCAACAGACAGCTTCATGATATGCTCGTGCTTTTTCACATAGGAGCCATAGGTAATCACCATGCCACTGCCCAGCGACAGCGAGAAAAACGCCTGTCCCAGCGCTGCCAGGAAGGTATGGCCGTCCACTGCCGACCAGTCGGGCTTGAACAGGTATGCCACGCCGGCTTCGCCGCCCGGAAGGGTCAGCGAGCGGATGGCGATGCCGATCATGATGACGAAGAGCATCGGCATCATGACCTTCGAAAAGCTCTCGATGCCTTTCTTGACGCCCGACACCACGATGCCGGCCGTCACTGCCAGGAAGACCGTGTGGCAGATCAGCGGTGTCCAGGTCGAGGTGGAGAAAGTCGAGAACATGGAGGCCAGGCGCTCGTCGCTGGCGCTCGTAAATTCAAACTTGAAAGACTTGACCAGGTATTCGATGCCCCAGCCGCCGACCACGGAGTAGAACGACAGGATCAGCGTGCAGCAAATGACCGCCAGCAAACCGACGAAGTCCCAGTGCCCGTCCGGCGACAGAATCTTGAAGGCCTTGCGTGCACTGGCCTGGCTGCGGCGCCCGATGATGAACTCTGACAGGAGGATGGGGATGCCCAGCAGGAGCACGAAAGCCAGGTAGATCAGGATAAAGGCGGCACCGCCGTTCTCGCCCACCAGGTAGGGAAAACGCCAGAGGTTGCCCAGGCCCACAGCGGAACCCGCCAGGGCGACCAGGATGCCGAAGGAGCTGCTGAAAGATTCCCGGCCGCTTTTATTTTCTTTTTTCATACATCAGGAAGGTATAGTCCATGCCGGAGGCTTCATCGTGATAGCGGATGCTCCGCAGGGTTTCGACCCACTTTTCCGGGTCAATTTCAGGGAAGAACGCGTCAGCCGGCTCCACAACGGTGTGGATGCGCGTCACATAGACGCGGTCGGCCCGTTCGATCATCTGCCGGTACATCATGCCGCCGCCGATGATGAAGATCTCCAGGGCGCCGGCGGCCGCCGCCAGGGCTTCGTCGGGCGTGGCGTAGAACTCGGCGCCGGAAGCGCGGTCTGCGTCGGTGAGCGGCTGGTCGGTGACCACCAGGTTGCGGCGGCCCGGCAGGCAGCGTTCACTGAACGAGCGCCAGGTGCCCAGGCCCATGATCACGGGATGACCCATCGTGATGCGTTTGAAATATTGGAAATCGGAGCGGATGTGCCAGGGAATCAGGCCGCGGTAACCGATGGCGTTGTTTTCGGCGGCTGCGCCGATGAGGCTGATCGTGTCTTTCATACTGCAACGGGGGCTTTGATGGCCGGCCACGGGTCGTAACCGGTCAGGGTGAAATCTTCATAGACAAAGTCGAAGATGCTTTTTCGCTCGGGATTGAGCTGCATCTTCGGCAGCGGACGCGGCTCGCGGGACAGCTGCAGGGCCACCTGCTCGTGGTGGTTGGAATAGATGTGCGCGTCGCCGAAGCTGTGTACGAAATCGCCGGGCTGCAACCCGCACACCTGCGCCACCATCAGGGTGAGCAGGGCATAGGAAGCAATGTTGAACGGCACGCCGAGGAACACGTCGGCGCTGCGCTGATAGAGCTGGCAGCTGAGCCGTCCGTCTGCCACGTAGAACTGGAAAAGTGTGTGGCACGGCGGCAGGGCCATCTTGTCGACCTCGGCCGGGTTCCAGGCCGAGACGATGAGCCGGCGGCTGTCCGGATTGCGGCGGATCTGCTCCACGACCTGCGCGAGCTGGTCGATGGTACCGCCGTCGGGCGTGGGCCAGGAGCGCCACTGGTGCCCGTAGACCGGCCCCAGTTCGCCGTTCTCATCGGCCCATTCATCCCAGATCGAAACGCCATGGTCCTTCAGGTATTTGATGTTGGTGTCACCGGCGATGAACCAGAGCAGTTCGTAGATGATGCTCTTCAGGTGGACTTTCTTGGTGGTCAGCAGCGGGAAGCCGTCTGCCAGGTTGAAGCGCATCTGGTAGCCGAACACGCTGGTGGTGCCGGTGCCGGTGCGGTCGCCCTTGAAGGTGCCGTTGGCTTCGATATGCCGCAGGAGATCGAGATACTGCTTCATAGCGACAAAGGTAGTGAAAAAATAGTAATCCTCCCTTATTGTGCCCTTCCTATCGACTGTGCACAGTAATCGTTTGTCAATCAGGTTGTAACAAGATTATACCTGATTGATGAAAGGCAGGTTACTTTTTGTATGTGTTTGATTGATAACTATTTATCTTGCACAGGTGGTATATCCCATAGCTCGAGGCAGATGGGCAGATGGTCGGACAGACCACCGTTGTAGCGCGGGCCGACGTAGGTGCGGCGCGGCTTGACGCCCAGCCAGGCGGGATCGGGCTCGAGAAGGAAGGGCGGCGCATAGATTTGCATGCGGGCGGCCGAGTCAAGGGCCGGGGAGACGCAGAACCAATCTATCTGCTCCCAGCGCCCATGGTACCTGAGCGTTCCGGGGGCGGCTGGCGGACCGTCGAACGGCGGCACGGAAAGGCCCGCAACGCGCGCTTTGCTGTCGTTGAAGTCGCCCATCACGACGACGGGACTGTCGGGCTCCGCCCGCAGCAGCGAGTCGACCGCCCGCTCGAGCACCCCTAGCGCCAGCTCCCGCCGGTCCTGCGACGCCTTCGCCCCGCCCCGTTTCGACGGAAAGTGCACCACGAACACGCTCATCGTCATGCCGGGCTTGACCCGGCATCTCATTTTCACATACAGGATATCCCGCGTCGGAAAATCCGGCACCCGCAGCGAATCCACCGCCACGACCCGGAAAACATCCTTCCGGTAGAGCAGCGCCACGTCGATGCCGCGCTCGTCAGGGCTTTCGCGGTGCACGAAATCGTAATCCAGGTCTGCGAGCATGGTCTTGCGGACCAGCTGCGAGACCACCATCCGGTTCTCCACTTCGGCCAGCCCCACCAGTGCCGGCAGGTCGCCATACGCGTCCGCCACGGACACGACGGTCTGCGCAATCCCGTCGCGCTTTCGCTCAAAGCGCTGCCAGGTCCAGTGCCGCTCCGCCGCCGGCATGAACTCGTTGTCGTTTTTCAACGGATCGTCAAAACTGTCGAACAGGTTCTCGACATTCCAGAACATCACTATGATGACCCCCAGGGTCACACCGATCTCCCGCCACATATCTTTGTCGTTTTGTTACGACAAAGATAGCGATTTTGTCAATTCCACAAACTCCTCCACCGACAACTGTTCGGGACGGGCATCCAGGTAGGGGATGTAGTCCGGGAGTTTCGGGAGCGTGGAGAGGATGGGCTTCAGCGAGTTGCGGATGGTCTTGCGCCGCTGGTTGAAGGTCGTCTTCACGACGCGCTTGAACAGCGCCTCGTCGCAGTCAAGCGTGCCGCGCTCGTTGCGCGTGAGGCGGATGACCGCGCTCTTGACCTTGGGTGGCGGCAGGAAAGCCCCTTCCCCCACGGTAAACAGGTATTCGATGTCATACCAGGCCTGCATGAGCACGGAGAGGATGCCATAGGTCTTCGAGCCCGGGCCCGCGGCCATGCGCTCAGCCACCTCTTTCTGGATCATGCACACCACTTCGGGCACCTGTTCACGATAGTCGAGGACCTTGAAAAAAATCTGCGACGAGATGTTGTAGGGGAAATTGCCGATCACGGCAAAATGCTCCGGGAAGAGCTTGTGCAGGTCGAGTTTCAGGAAATCCGCCTCATAGAGGGATGGCGCCAGCTTGGGATAGTGTTCCAGCAGGTAGCGCACCGACTCGCCGTCCAGTTCCACCACCTTCAGCGCGATGTCCGGGTCGCGGAGCAGGTATTGCGTAAGCACGCCGGTTCCCGGCCCCACCTCCAGCACGGGCCCGCGGCTTTGGAGCGAGGCCACGATGGCCTGCGCGACGGACTGGTCGGTGAGGAAATGCTGGCCGAGGGCCTTCTTGGGCCGGACGGACTGCATCACTTCGCAATGAAATGGTTGTACATCCGTTGAATGCCGCCGTAAAGCACGTTGGGTACGCCCTCGGGGCAGTGGTGGCCGTTGCAGATGATCACGAAGCCGTATTTCTCTTCGGGGTTGAAGAACATGGCGCTGCGCAGGCCATAGGCACCGCCCGTATGGCCCACGAGCGTGACGCCGGGCACATAGTCGTCGGCCAGCCAGAGATTCAGGCCGTAGTTCTCCGCTTTGGAACGCGGCACCTGCATGTTGCGGGAACTTTCTTCCGAGAGGATGCGCACGCCGTCGGGCGTGGTGCCGTAGTTCATGTGCATGGTCATGTAGCGGGCCAGGTCAAGGCCGGAGATCTTCATGCCGCCGGTGGGCGAGAAGATGAGCGCGTCGTGGCCCATCGTGTAGTTGGCCACTTTCTCGCTGCGGGGTGCGTAAGACTCGTCGTAATTGTCCACATAGACGCCTTTCTCCGCATCCCAGTCGTAGAGGTGCGCGAAGCGGGCCTTGTCGAGCGAATCCACGCAGTAGCCGCCGTAGAGGCCCAGCGGACGCAGCACGTGGTTGACCACATACTGGTCGAAGCGCTCGCCCGACACGCGCTCCAGGATGGTGCCGGCCAGGTTGAGGTTCAGGTTGCAGTATTCGTATTCCCCGCTGCCGGGCGCATAGTCGTTGTAGCAGTTGCCGGCCGACGTGTTGATATCGGGATTGATGATGTCGATGGTGGTCCAGTAGCCCTGGCTGTCGTTGATGCTGGAGGTGTGCGAGAGCAGCATTTCGAGGGTGATGGGGATATCCGGATATTTGGGGTTGCGTACCTGGAAGCCGAGCAGGTCGCTCACATCGTCGGAGAGGGACAGTCTGCCTTGCTCCACCTGCTGCAGGAGGCTGGTGGCCGTAAAGGACTTGGAGATGGAGGCGATGCGCCAGAGCGTCTGGTCGTCGACCGGCTCCCGGGTGTCGAGGTTCTTCACGCCGAAATTGTGGTGGTAGATCAGCTGGTTGTCCCGGACCACGGCGCAAGTGACGCCGACAGCCTCGATTTCAGCAAGATATGCTTCCATATCTTTTTCAAATTCCTTTTCCGGGTTCTGGCAGCCCGGAAGCAGCAGCGCGGCGATCAGGCCGATGGCAAGCAAGCGTTTTTTCATTTTTATGGGAGATTTACAGATTTGTCAGGCGTTTCTTCGGGGTTTTTTCGGGACCGGTTCCGAAATTTGTCTTACAAAGATAGTATTCTGCGTCGATTTTTTCGGTATTTTTGCTCTCAATGAAAGAGAAAAACACAGCAGGCACCCCGATGCTCAAGCAGTATTTCGAGATCAAGGCACAGTATCCCGAAGCCCTGCTGCTCTACCGGGTGGGCGATTTCTACGAGACCTACGGCGAAGATTCGCTGAAGGCCAGCCGCGTGCTCGGCATCGTGCTGACCCGCAAGTCCGCCGGCGGCGGCCAGTTCATCGAAATGGCCGGCATTCCGCACCACGCCCTCGACAACTACCTGCCCCGGCTCGTGCAGGCGGGCTACAAGGTGGCCATCTGCGACCAGCTCGAAGATCCGAAATTCGCGAAAAAGCTGGTGAAGCGCGGTGTCACGGAACTCATCACCCCCGGTGTGGCCTACAACGACAACCTGCTCAAGGCCGGCGAGAACAACTGGCTCGCCGCCGTCTCTTTCAGCGGCAAAGACGCCGGACTGGCCCTGCTCGACGTGTCGACGGGCGAATTTAAAGTAGCCCAGGGCTCCCTCGACTATATCCAGGTGCTGCTGGGCACCATGGCGCCGCACGAAGTGCTGGTGGAGCGCTCGTACCTGGAAGGCTTCCGGCAGCGCTTCAACACGCAGGCCTGCATCACGCCCCTGGATCCGTGGGTGTTCGTACCCGAATCGTGCCTGCAGAAACTCTGCTCGCAACTGGGCGTGGGTTCGCTCAAGGGCTTCGGCATCGACCGCATGCTGCAGGGCGTCGCTGCCGCCGGGGCCATCCTCTATTACCTGGAAATGACGCAGCACACGGCGCTGGGGCACATCCGCTCGATCTCCCGCATCGACGAGGGGGAATTCGTGTGGATGGACCGCTTCACCTTCCGCAACCTCGAGGTGTTCCAGTCGCTGGCCGGGGCGGAAGGCCGCTCGCTCATCGAGGCGGTGGGCCGCTGCTGCACGCCCATGGGCGGACGCCTGCTCCGCGAGTGGCTGTCGATGCCGCTCAAGAGCATAGAGCGGCTCAACGCCCGCTACGATACCGTCGACGCCTTCCTGGCCGACGGCGACATGCGCAACATCGTGCGCGACGAACTGACAAGTGTCGGCGACCTGGAGCGTATCGTTGCCAAAGCGGCGGCGGGACGGCTGCTGCCGCGCGAAGCGCTGCAGCTGGCGCGCGCCCTGCGCAGCAGCGGCGCGATCCGCGCCACGATTGCGCAGCCCGGCCTTGCGCACTGGTGCGAGGCCCTGAGCGACTGTGCCGCGCTGGCGGAGCAGATCGCCCGTACACTGCTGCCTGAAGCCGCGGCGGCCCTGGGCAAAGGTGACATCATCGCCGCCGGCATCTCGCCCGAGCTCGACGAACTCCGCGCAACGCTGCACGGCGGCAAGCAAATCCTGCTCGACATCCAGCAGCGCGAACGCGAAGCCACCGGCATCGGCTCGCTCAAGATCGGCTACAACAACGTGTTCGGCTACTATCTGGAAGTGCGCAACAGTCTCAAGGACAAGGTTCCGGCCGAATGGATCCGCAAGCAGACCCTTGTGGGGGCCGAGCGCTACATCACCGCCGAACTCAAGCACTACGAAGAGACCATCCTGGGCGCGGAGGAGCGCATCCTCGCGCTGGAAACCCGGCTGTACGGCGAACTCGTGGCCGCCATCCAGGCGCAGGTGCCCGCCATCCAGCAGAACGCCCGCACGCTCGCCCAGCTCGACGTGCTCGCCGGTTTCGCCGTGCTGGCCTACGACCAGCACTACTGCCGCCCGGTGCTCGACGATTCCCTTTCCATCGATATCCGGCAGGGGCGCCACCCCGTCATCGAGCAGCTCATGCCCGAAGGCGAAGAGTATGTGGCCAACGACCTGCACCTCGATACACAGCAGCAACAGATCATCATCCTCACGGGCCCCAATATGGCCGGTAAATCGGCCTTCCTGCGACAGACGGCCCTGATCTGTCTCCTGGCCCAGGCGGGCTGTTTCGTGCCCGCAAAAAGCCTGAAAATGGGCATTGTGGACAAAATCTTCACCCGGGTGGGAGCGTCCGACAATATTTCCCGCGGCGAATCGACCTTCATGGTCGAGATGCTCGAGACGGCGACCATCCTGAACAACCTCTCCGACCGCTCGCTCGTGCTGCTCGACGAGATCGGCCGCGGCACCAGCACTTTCGACGGCATGTCGATCGCCTGGGCCATCGTGGAGCACATCCACACCCATTCCCGCGCCAAGACGCTCTTCGCGACCCATTACCATGAGCTCAACGAGCTGGAGAAGCTTTATCCGCGCGTCCACAATTTCCACATCGCCGTGAAAGAGATGGACGGGCAGGTCATTTTTCTGCGCAAACTCTGTCCGGGCGGCGTGGCGCACAGCTTCGGCATCCATGTGGCGCGGCTGGCCGGCATGCCTTCCGACGTGGTTTACCGCGCCGAGAAGAAGCTCCGCGAACTGGAGGCGTCGGCACCCGACCTGTCGGGCGAGCGGCGGCTGGCGGAGCCCCAGGGCGTCCAGCTCTCGCTCTATCAGCTCGACGATCCGCTGCTGCTCGACATCAAAGACGAATTGACGCGCATCGATATCAACAAGATGTCTCCGCTCGATGCGTTCGATACCCTGCGGGGACTCAAGAAAAAAATAGGTTTATAAAAAAGGTTCAGAGGCAGGAGGATTTGTGATGGGCGATTTTTGGGCGCAAGCCTTCAGGGAACTGAAGGCCGACCGCTTCCGTACACGGCTTTCTTTGCTGGGTGTGGCGGTGGGCATTTTCTCGATCGTGGCCGCGTTGACGCTGGTCGATGCCTTGCAGAAGAGTATTCGCGAGGGTTTCTCGGTCTATGGCGGCGACCTGCTTTTCATCGACCGCATGCCGCTGGAGCCCGATCTGGACGAGGCGGGGCATTTCCGCTGGTGGGACTATGCGCTGCGGCCCGAGGTTTCGTGGCGCGAGTTCCGCTATCTGGAAGAGCAGGGCGGCGGGGCCTTTTCGGAACTGGCGTTTGCGCGCTATGGCGCGGAGCGAGTGGGTGTCGCCGGTGCCTGGCGGCTGCTGGTTCCGGGCGCGCTGGCCGAGGGGCGCGGTTTCACGGAGCGGGAACTCCGCGACGGGGCGCCGGTGATGCTGGCGGGCAGCGGTGTGGAGGCCCGCAAGGGCGTCCCGCTGCACCCCGGCGATGCGCTCTGGATCGAGGGTGTCCGCTACGAAGTGATCGGCATCTTCGCCAGGGTCGGCATGAATACGGTCAGCACGGTCGATGTAGATCAGGTCCGGCTGGTACCGGAGCGTACGATGAAGGAGGGGGCGGAGCGTTGCAGCATCCTGCTGGCGGATGCCGACGAGGCGGCCGTGCGGGCGCTGATGCAGGCCTGCCGCAGGCTGGGCCCGGGGCAGCGCGACGACTTTTCGCTCAACCGCCTGTCGTACCTGCTCGATGAAATGACAAGCATTTTCAAACTGTTGGCCAGGCTGGGCTGGATGATCGGCCTCTTTTCGCTGCTGGTCGGCGGCTTCGGCATCGCCAACATGCTGTATGTGTCCGTCGAGGAGCGGCGCCCGCAAATCGGCATCTGCCGCGCGCTGGGCGCCCGCCGCCGGGTCATCGTCCGCCAGTTCCTGGGTGAAGCGGCTGCGCTCTCGCTTCTGGGCGGCCTGGCCGGCACGGCGCTGGTCCAGGCTCTCCTCTGGATCATGCGGCTGCTTCTGAACGCGCGGTCTGCTGGCACGGGGGCAGCTGACCTCCTGCCCCTGTTCCTGCCCCTGCATGCCGTCCTCTCCGGCCTCGCCGCCGCTCTCATCATCGGTCTTCTCTTCGGCGTCTCCCCCGCCCGCCGCGCTTCCCTCCTTCCCCCCGCCGAAGCCATCAAAAAATAGAAATTTTACTATTAAATAAATGATATAATTAATAGAATAATCACTATA
>JAFSOA010000011.1 GCA_017447265.1 Bacteroidales bacterium | reverse complement strand
TTCAGAAAGATAACCCCGGTCCACGGGGGTGTAGCAGTTGATATAGTCGGCGAACGGATCGGCCGGCAGCAGGCGTTCGCGCAACGCCAGTCCCAGCACATGCTTCATCGTGATCATGTAGCCCCAGACCGTGTTGGGCGAGAGCCGGCATTCCACACGCAGGTAGCGGTCGAAGCGGTTGACAAAAGCGGCAGTGGCCGATCGCAGCGGGAGATCCTCTTTGCGGCAGCGATCGCGAACGTAGTGCTGCAGGTGATGGTAGACCGTCTGGTAGCGTGCGTACGACGACTGGGCACGGCTGTTTCCCACCTTTTCCGCGAAAGCCAGGTTGTGCCGGTCGAAATATTCCAGCAACCTTATTGATTTCTTTTTTATGCCATTCATACTAATTTGTCCTAAAAATAGATGGAAATATCCAAATTTCAAAGCTTTTTTTCATAAATGTAATTATAACCTAAAAACATCATTTATGAGGAAACTTAGATTATTGTTTACCTGCCTTTTGACTGTTTTAGCACTGGGAACCGCCCTTGCGCAGAACATTACGGTCAAAGGTTCGGTAACCGACGCCTCCGGCGAAGGAGTCCCTTTTGCCTCGATCCAGGTGAAAGGCACCATGACCGGAACGGCCACGGATGGAGACGGTAACTACTCCATCGATGTTCCCAAGAAAGCGACGCTGATTTTCAGCTCCATCGGCTACCTGAACCAGGAAGTCGCCGTTGACGGCCGCAGTGTCATCAACGTGATCCTGGCCACGGACACCGAGAACCTGGAAGAAGCGGTGATCACCATCGCCTACGGTGCCGCGAAGAAATCGACCCTGACGGGTGCTATTTCGAACGTCAACGCCGACAAGATCGAGACCCGTCCGGTCTCGACGGTCACATCGGCCCTGGAAGGTACGGTGACCGGCGTGCAGGTCAACAGCACCTTCGGTAACCCGGGTTCCGACCCTTCCATCATGATCCGTGGTAACGGTACCGTGAATGGTAGCTCCAGCCCTATGTATGTCATCGACGGCGTACCCTACGGTGGTAACCTGTCTGACTTGAACCCTGCTGATATCGAGTCCATGACCGTCCTGAAGGACGCCGCTTCCGCAGCCCTGTACGGTAACCGCGCTTCCAACGGTGTGATCCTGATCACCACCAAGAAAGGCAAGTCGGGACGCCTGAACGTCTCGTTCAGCGCTACGGCCGGTGTGTACCAGAGAGGTATTCCTGAATACGACCTGGCTGACGCCCGTGAGTTTATGAATATCAACTGGATGGCCCTCAAGAACGACCGTCAGTACTATTATGGCGACTCTGCTTCCGATGCTGCCGCTTATGCGAACGCGAACCTGATCAGCGACCGCCTCAAACTCAACATCTGGAACAAATCGACGGACGCCCTCTTCCAGAATGGCGAGCTGGCTGCCGATGCCACCATCCTCAAGGGTTATCAGGACGACCTTGACTGGTTCGGTCAGACCATCAAGCCCGGTTTCCGCCAGGAATACAACGCTACCGCAGCCGGTGCCACCGACAAGGCAGACTACTACTTCTCCCTGGGTTATCTGGATGAGAACGGTTACCTGAGGACCTCCGGCTTCAACCGCCTCTCCGGTCGTGCCGCCGTCAACGTGAAACCCACCTCTTACATGAAACTGGGCTTCAACGTCAACGCCACGCACCAGAGCTACCTCAATACTTCCACGAGTTCCAACGCCTACGTGAACCCGTTCATGTACTGCCGTAACATCGCGCCGATCTATCCGGTGCACCTCCACGACGTCAACACGGGTGAATACATCCTTGACGCGGACGGCAAAAAGCAGTATGACCCGGGTTACTATTACGACGAGAACGGCATTCAGGTCGATACCCGTAACCAGTACGTGGACCGCCACGTCATCTGGGAGAACGAGCTCAACCAGGACAAGAGCACCCGCAACACGATGAACGCCATCGCGACGATCGAGTTCTACTTCCTGAAAGACTTCACCCTCACCTTCAACGGCAACCTCAACCTCCGCAGCGATATCGAGCAGAGCTACGACAGCGCCGTGATCGGTGACGGTAAGGGCAACAACGGCCGTGGCAGCCGCAACGAATACAACTACAAGAACTACACGTTCCAGCAGCAGCTGCGCTGGGCCCACCAGTTCGGTGACCATAGTGTGAATATCCTCATCGGTCACGAGAACTACTCCAATCACTACGACTACCTCTACGGTTACAAGACCTCAGAGGTGTTCCCCAATGTCAACAACCTTCGTAACTTCACGGAAATCACCAGCCTCTACAACTACGGCAATAATTATCGCACGGAGAGTTATCTGTCCCGCGTTCGTTACAACTATCTGGACAAGTACAACGTGGAAGCTTCTTTCCGTCGTGACGGTTCTTCCCGTTTTGCGACCAAGGCCCGCTGGGGTAACTTCTGGTCCATCGGTGCCAACTGGATGATCTCCCGCGAGGACTTCATGCAGAACGTGGGCTGGGTCAACACCCTCAAGCTCCGCGCCGACTTCGGCCAGGTGGGTAACGACTCCGGTTCCGGCCTCTACGGCTACCAGGCCCTCTACACCTCCGGCCAGAACGCCAACAAGGGTGCTTACTGGATCTCCCAGCTGCCGAACTATGACCTCAAATGGGAAACCGGCCAGAGCTGGGGCGTCGGTATCGAGTCCCGCCTGTTCAACCGATGGAACCTGAACGTGGAATACTTTGACCGTCGCAATAAGGACCTGCTCTTCGACGTGATCCTTCCGATTACCGCCGGTCCGACTTCGACAGGCGGCACAAACCCGTCCATTACGCAGAATATCGGTACGATGTCCAATCGCGGTGTTGAGATCGAAACCGATATCGATATTGTCCGGAACAGGGACTTGCGGATCAACTTCTTCGCCAATGCAACCTTCCTGAAGAGCAAGATCCTGTCTTTGCCGGAGCAGAACCGCAAAGAAGGTATCATCGATGGTACCAAGCGTTATGTGGAAGGCGGTGACCGTTATGCTTACTGGCTGTATCAGTTCGCCGGTGTCGACCAGATGACCGGTCTGTCTCTCTATAAGTTCGACGACGAGCGCTTCTACATCACGGACGACAATACCAAGGACGGTAAAGTCATCTATGGTTCGGCCAAAGATGCGGACGGCAACGCCAACTCCCTGATGGAAGCCCATAATTACACCATTATCAATGGCGAGCCTTACGTATGGAATCCGGGCTCTTATGGCAAGAAAGACTGGTCTGGTACGGCTACGCCCACGGTGTACGGTAGTTTCGGCCTCAATCTGAGCTGGAAAGGTTTCACCCTGTCATCCATCTTTACCTATGGCCTCGGCTCCAAAGTCTATGACGGTATCTATGCTGGCAAGATGGGCGTGAGCGCCAGCCCCAGCAGCGTGCATGAGGATAACTTGAATGCCTGGACCGGTGCTCCCGCCGGCATGACGGAAACGTCTCCGGACCGCATCGATCCCAACGGCACGCCGATGAACTACACGTTCTCGACCTACAACATGAATGGAAAAGATGTTTCCATCTCGAACAACGCCGGTACTTCCAACCGTTGGCTGGTTTCTGGCAACTATCTGGTGGTGAAGAACATCGCCCTTTCGTATTCGCTGCCTAAACGCTGGCTCACCCCGCTCCAGATTCAGGGTCTGTCCATCACGGCTTCCGGCGAAAACCTCTTCACATGCGCAGCCCGCAAGGGTCTGAACCCGCAGTACAGCTTCGGTGGCGTGACGAGCACCAACACCTTTGTCACCGCCCGCGTGTTTACCGCAGGTATCAATGTCAAGTTTTAACCATTAGGAGACGAATCATATGAAAAATATCATCAAAATCTCTCTTTGCGCCATAACCCTTGTCCTTGCTGCCGCTTGCGCCAAGGATTATATGGAAACGACTCCGGAGAGTTCCGTCTCTCCTGCTACGATCTTCTCCACGACCGATAACGTGAAGCTGGCCATCAACGGCATGTGCAAGATGATGACCACGCAGTACCTGAGTACCCAAGGCCTCAACGGCGAAGGGACCATCAAGACTTGGTACGGCAACTTTGGTAATGACTGCCAGCGCAGTGACCAGGCTGGTTGGGCATCCCTTTGGAACCACACGATGCACGAGAGCGTGAACTCCACATATCTGGTCTATCCCTGGTACTATTACTACAAGATCATCGGCAACGCCAACCAGGTGATCGAGAATATCGACGGTGCCGAAGGTCCTGAGGCTGAGCGCAAGTTCTACAAGGCTCAGGCCCTGGTCTTCCGCGCCCACGCTTACACGATGCTGATGCAGCTGTACGCCTATCGTTGGGCCGACAGCGGAAACGGTTCTTCCCACGGTGTGGCCCTCCGCCTGAGCACCAGTGCAAACGAGGATGGCACCTATGACCTTCCGCTCTCCTCCCAGGCTGAATGCTATGCCCAGATCTATGCCGACTGCGACGAGGCCATCAGCCTCTTCAAGTCCAGCGGCCTGGATCGCGATGCTGACGAGTTCTACAAGCCGAACCTGGGCGTCGCCTACGCTGTGAAGACCCGCGCCGCTCTGGTCAGGGAAGACTGGGCGACGGTTGCCGCTTGCGCTCCCGAGGCTCGCAAGGGCCACCCGCTGATGAGTACGAGCGAATATATGGACGGTGGTTTCTCCGATGAGAACAACGAGTGGATCTGGGGTGTTTATGAGGCTCAGGACCAGACCATCTACTACTATTCCTTCTTCGCATATCAGGCTTCCAATGCGTCCAGCTCCATGCAGCGCAGCCGGCCGCTGGCCATCAGCAAGGAACTCTACGACCAGATCCCTGCCACGGACGTCCGTCGCAAGATGTGGCTGGAGCCTACTGAAGCAGAATGGGCTGCCTGCAACAATGTCAACAAAGCCGGTTCCGCTTTCTCCAAGCGCGCGAAAGCAGAATTTGCTTCCAAGCTGTATTCCACCAGTACCATTTTCGCTTATATGCAGTTCAAGTTCCTGTGTACCTTCCTGCCGGGTGGTGGTAGCTTCAATATCTACCGCAGCGCCGAGATGTATCTCGCCGAGGCGGAAGCGCTCTGCCACATGGGTGGCCAGGAGGCCAAGGTCCAGAGCCTGTTGAACGAACTCAACAAGAACCTCGACCCGGCATACAAGTGCACGAAGACGGGCGCCGACCTCCTGAAGGAAGTCAAGCTGTACCGCCGCATCGACCTTTGGGGTGAAGGTTTCGACTGGTATGATTACAAACGCTGGAACGAGCCGATTATCCGTAAGACCAAGGCGCAGGGCGGCAGCTTCCAGGATGCTTACGCCGTGACCATCAACGTGGGCGACGGCAACAAGTGGACGTGGAAAGTTCCTAAGAACGAGACCGACTACAACAAGCTGATCTCGCTCGAATAAGCTTCTGCTGAACGAATAAATGAAGCGGATGGACCATATGGCCATCCGCTTTTTTCGTTATGTTAAGGACTAAATCCTGTATCTTAGTTCAGGTCCTTGTACTTTTTGTTGGCGTTCCACGAATGCTTGGTGGTGACGAGGGCGACGCCGTTGGCGCCACGGACGCCATAGCTGGCGACGCGGGAATCGGTGATGATCTCGACGGCGACGACGTCGTGCAGGTCCAGGCTGTCGAAGCTCTGGACTTCGAAGCCGTCGACCATCAGCAGGGGCGTGGTACTGCCGTTGATGGTGCTGACACCGCGGGCGGCGATGCCTTCAAAAAAGTGGGGGCTGATGGCTTCGATATACTCGTCCATCGTCCGGTAATTGAGCCAGGGCTGGTCGGCGTTTGCGCCGTCGCTGATCAATCTGCCGCCGCCGCAGCTGCAGAGCAGCAGGAACGTAACTGTCAGGAAAATTGTTTTTTTCATATCTTTCAAGGTATTATATGTTCAAGTGGTTTGTCACTCCAACACCTGCGATGTGGAGATCCAGCGGCCGTCAGCGGCACGTCCTTCGACGCGCAGAAAATACGGTCCGTCCGGCTGGTCGTCCGTGTAGAAGGAAAAACTGTTGGTATGCCGGCCCCAGAGCCCCAGCGAGGGGTTCCAGTAAATGGTATTGCGCCGGTCGGGCACCCAGGGGTGAGTCCGGTCGTAGCGGGGGTTGTAGAAATCGCGCGGCGTCTGCCAGCCAAGCGGCGTGAACACGCGTGTATTGCCTTGATCTTCCAGCGAACGCTGTCCCGGCCCGCTCAACTCCACAAGTACCACCCCGTCGGCCTTCAGCAGGAAAGCGTCGCTGTTGCGTGTGGTAATGCTGAGCTTCTCGATATCACCTACCATGATGGTCTGTCCAAGGTCCCAGGTGTAACGGATTCCGTTGACACATAAGGCGATGTCTCCGAAGTATTCGTAAGAAGTTTTAGCGCGGACGATGGTTTCTCCATCTTGGTCGACGCGTTCGAAGTTGGGCTTCATCAGCAGGACATAGTCGAGCAGGTTCATGTTGTCGTAAGGACCGAGCTGGTCGCGGGTTTTGGCGCCCAGGCGCGGTGTGCTGCCGAATGGCGACTTGATGCGCACGTAGTCGGCCTGGATCACCAGGGCCTGGATGGAGTCGCGCTGGAAAAAGACGTCGGTGAAGACGGGGGTTTCGGCCTGGGTCGGGTCGAGACGTAGGCCGCCGAATGGCCAACTGCCAGCCCAGGGGCCGGTTTCCTGTGCCACGGGATCGGGAAGGATGCGAGGCGTATAGTGCTGTAGGGTGCCGTCGCGCGTGACATTGAGCACAAAAACGGTACTGTCGCGGAAATCCAGGGAATCAATTACGAAGCGGCCGCCACGGGATACTTCGGCCACTTCCGAGTAATTGAGGGCCGGTGCCATGATTGAGAGAAGATAGCTGCGCGGTGTCCGCTGGGTGAAGCCCCGTACTTCGCCTGTCAGGGTTTGGGTCAACTCGCGGGCCATCGGGGCTTTCGGTACGAAGTCGTAATAGCTCCAACCTTGGATCATGAGTAGCAGATCGAGTGCGTTGTGCCGTTCCTTCTCCGGTACGGTTGGATTGAAATAGTAGTCGGGATTCTCAATATGGCCGCGGAGTTCGCTTCCCAGCTGCATATAGGCTGCCAGACCGCCTTCTTGCTGATAGGGCCGGAACGCCGACCGGACCACCGAAACCGACACGTCGCCGGAGTCAATGCCGGCCGGCAGTTTGAGTCGTACACGGCGCAGCGTCCGCGGTGCGTAGCTGTCGCCTTCGCTTTGCACGGTCAGGGCTACGGCATCGGTCCGCTCGCTCTCCCGGAATACGGCCCGCTCAGAAAGGATATTGCCGGCCGGGTCGGTAAGCAGGAATTTCTGCAGGCCCTCGGCCAGGTCCTGCATTTGGATACGGAAGCTCTGTGAAGTACCTGCCACTTCGCCTGCCTTCTCATTATGCCCTCCTGCACAAATCCATAAGGTGCAGGGATTCCCGCTGTGGTTGATGACTTTGACAATCAACTGCTGGCCTATGCGACGGATCTGCAATGTCGCACCGTCTGTGCTTGGTTCGGGGAGATTCCAGGCCGCCGAGCCGTCATTCGGGAGGAAGCGGTAGTGATGGCCTTGTGCGGGTGTGAAGGTCAGCAGGCCCATGCCATCGTGCAGCGTGCGACCCTGCGTGACTTCCGCCCCGTTGTCCTCGACCACGCGACCCGAGAGCGTCACGCCCTTGCCTCCGGCATCCATGGCCTTGAAGCCAATCGAAGCTGGCTCGCCGGCAAAGTAGCGCCCTCCTTCGGGATAGAAGCTGATGTCCAGGGCATCATCTGTGTGCGGGGAGTCCGGCATGAGGCCGTCCATGCCCACGAGGCGAATGGGCGTATGGAACAAAGTGTGCTCCGGCCAGTTTAGCTGCCAGCGCGTATAGGCCCTGAACAGATAGTTCCCTGTCTTCAGGGAATCCGGCAGTTCAAGATATCCCGCAAAGCCGTCGCGGCCCTGACGTATCTTCGAACGAAGGACGGTCTTTCCCTCCGCGTCGAGCAATTCCGCGTACAGGAAGCGGCTTGTTCCCCCTGAAGCCTTCGCATCTTCAACATAGCCTTTCAGCCATATAGTCTCGCCTGCTGCATAGCAGTTCCGGTCAAGGTGAGCGTACACCTTTTCGGGCATGGGACGCTCCTGGGCCGTGATTGTCGCGGCCATCAGCATGAAAGTCAGGGAGAAGAGGAAAAAACGCATGATTACAAAGATAGAGAAAAAAAAATTAACTTTGAGGAATGAAACAGATCTACAAATACGCATGCTGGGCCGGCATGGCCCTCGTGATGTTGCTGGCAGGCGGCTGCGGCGCCGCTCAGTCGTCTTCCTCTGCCGATAGCACCGTGGACCCGACCGATGCCATGGTTCCCCGCGAAACGGGCGCCATCGGCCGCATCGAAGTGACTGATGTGGACCGGGCCGGCTACACCACTTTTGAGGAATATGTCGCTTCGCACACGGCTGGTGTAGACCTTGACAATTTCGGAAACCTCGTCATCCGCGGCCGCTCGACCAAGAACGGCTATTCCAAGCCGCTGATCGTTTACGACGGGGTAGAAACCTATGACACCAGCACGATCAATCCCTATGACATTGCCACGATTGAAGTGATCAAAGACGGCACGGCGTCGATCTATGGCATGCGGGGCAACGGTGGCGTCATCATCGTCACCTCCAAGGCCAAGGCTGACCGCGCCAAGGAGAAGTCCGACGAGGACAAAGCGGTCCAGGTCGAAATCAACAGCAAGATATCCAAGCGGAAATAAAGCGCTTACCAGCTGACTTTCAGTAAGTAGGGAACGCCGTTCAGGACATCGGTGCGGCCGGTGTACTGGACGCCGTAAAAAGTGTCGACCGTGTCGACCGTCGTGGCGCAGAACACGGAGATGTAGTAGCGGCCGGGCTTTTCGACCGGGATCGTGACGCTCTTTTCGCTGCCGTGGCGCAGGTCCTTCCAGCGGGCGTTGTCTCGGAATGCGTAGTCCTCCCCATCTGCGAAGAGCCAGAGGTCGAAGCGGTTGGCCCAGCGGTCCGGTGCACGGAGCTCGACCTGGATCTCTTTTACGCCTTTGGGCACATCCACGGCGAAATGATGGTACTGACGGTCGCCGATGCGGGTGAAGTCGGGGTCGTTTTCATCCGTGGCGCGCGTCATGGCGCGGGTCTCTCCATTGGCCAGCATGCCCTTGAGCCGGGGCGTGCCGTTGCCGTCCATCGCGTAGCGGATCAGGGCCGCCATCAGTTCCAGGCGGTCGCCTTCCACCATGCGTTCGGGGTGCGAGCCGATGGCCACGATGCGGCCCGTCTGTGCGTTTTCCTTCCAGGCCCAGGCGCTGACCTTCTGATGGATGGATTTTTTGAGTTTCAGCGTGTCGCCGATGTAGCGCAGCAGGATTTCCGTGCCGGCCGGGACGTTCTCGTCCATGTAGGCATAGCAGCCGCCGTTGTGGCGGACCGAGTCGATGCGCATGTCGCCGCCGAAGTCATAGTATTGCAGCAGGGGAGAGCCAGGCTCCACGGTCATGCCCGTGGCGGATTTCTCCAGCCCGGTGCCGACCACCCAGCCCGGATAGAGGCAGAGATAGTCCGGACGGGCCACGTAGCCCGTGTCGCGCTTCGAGCCCAGGGCGACCATGAAGGCTCCGGCGCATGTACCGACGTAGCTGCCGCCGTTCTTCAGGTATGTGCGGAAACGCTCGCGGCCCTCCGCGGTCAGGGAGCGGGTGTGCCCCAGCGCCTTGCCGCCGTTGACATACACCACGCGGAAGCGGGGTGCGCCGTCGGGGTAGAGCAGGGCGCCGTTCTCGTCAAGCCGGTTCCCCACCAGCAGGTAGTTCTGCATCAGCGTGTCGAGGGAGGTCATCTCCAGGCGCGGTGCGGTGCTGAGCTGTTCCATGCTGAGTCCCAGCCAGTCCGCGGCAGGCAGGTCGGGGTAGGCGTTGAGCGAGCAGCCTCCGTCCATGAAGAGGTCTTTGTAGTAGCCTTTGTCGCCGGCTTTCTGTGCGGCGGTCTGTGCGAAAGCGGCCGTACACGCCATCGTGAAGGCGAGTACGGCCGTTGCTATCTGCCAGTGTTTCATTGTCAGTATACTTTTGCGACTTCGCGGCCCTGCATGACGCTGAGGCCGTTGTGCGCAAGAGCGCCCATCTCATCTTCGCCCGGATAGACTTTCATCGGGGCGATCCACTCCACATAGCCGGCCAGGTCGGCCATCATGCCCTTGCCGTAGGCGATGCCGCCGGTCACGAGGATGGCGTCGACCTTGCCCTTGAGGACGCAGGCCATGGCGCCGATTTCCTTGGCAATGTTATAGAGGTAGGCGTCGGCGATGAGCTTGAAGTGCGGATCGTCGACCATCTTGCGCTCGATTTCCATGAAGTCGTTGGTACCCAGATGGGCCACCGTGCCACCTCGGCCGTTGATCATCTTCTTGACTTCCTGCGGGGTATATTTGCCGCTGAAGCAGATGTCGGCCAACTGCTGGGCCGGCAGGCCGCCGGAGCGCTCGGGACTGAACGGACCGTCGCCGTTGAGGGCGTTGTTGGTGTCGATCACGCTGCCCTTGCAGTGCGCGCTGACCGAGGTGCCGCCGCCCAGATGGACCACGATGAGGTTCAGATCTTCGTACTTCACGCCCTGCTGGGCCGCATACGTCTTGGCGATGGCTTTCTGGTTGAGCGCGTGGAAGATGGAGATGCGCTTGAAGAGCGGATGGCCGGCCACGCGGGCCAGGTCGCAGAGCTCGTCGACCACCACCGGATCGGTGATGAAGGCACGGCAGCCGATCTCCTTGGCGATGGCGTGGGCCAGGATGCCGCCCAGGTTGCTGGCGTGCTCTCCGTAATCGCCGGAACGCAGGTCGGCCAGCATGCGGTCATTGACCTCGTATACGCCGGAAGGAATGGGGCGCAGCAGGCCGCCGCGGCCTACGATGGCTGAGATCTCGTTCAGCACGACGTCATTCTCGTTCAGCGCGTCGACGATCATTCTCTTCCGGAACTCGAACTGCGAGACGACGTTGGGGTATTTCCCGATTTCCTCGGCGGAGTGGCGGAGGGTCTTGGTGAATACCTGCTCGTAGTCTTCGAACACCGCGATCTTGGTCGAAGTGGAGCCGGGATTGATGGCTAGGATTTTCATGGTCTCAGCTTATTTGGCAGACAAGGCGGCCAGGGCGATGGAATTCAGTTTGGTGTCGATGCTGTCGGCGCGGCTCGAAAGCACGCAGGGGGCCATGCCACCGGCCATGATGGCGGCCTGGCGCACGTCCTTGCAGAGCTTGGAGTTGACCTTGTAGAACACGTTGGCACTCTCGATGTTCGGGAAGAGGAGGCAGTCGGCGTCACCGGCCACTTCGCTCTTGACTTTCTTGATGGCGACCGATTCGGGATCGATGGCCACGTCTACGGCAAGCGGGCCGTCGACGACGCAGCCGGCAATCTGGCCGCGGTCGGACATCTTGGCGAGCAGGGCTGCTTCCACGCAGGCGGGCATGCCGTCGAGCATCTGCTCGGTGGCGGCGATGGCGGCCACTTTCGGACGTTCGATGCCCAGCGCGCGGGCGGTGGAAGCCAGGTACTTGCAGATGGCGATCTTCTGTTTGAAGTCCGGCAGCGGAATGACGGCCATATCGCTCACGATCAGGAGCTTGTGATAGTTCGGGTTTTCAATCACGGCCACATGGCTCAGGACGGCCTTCGGAGGCAGGAGGCCACGCTCCTTGTTGAGGATGCCGCGCATGTATTTGTCGGTGCTGCAGAGACCCTTCATCAGGATGTCGCCTTCGCCGTCGCGGACCATGCCCACGGCCTGGGCGATCGATTTGAGTTCGTCCTTGTTGTCGATGATGGTGAAGATGGACGGGTCGATGTGCTCGTTCTTACAGACCTCGACAATCTTGTCCTTGTCGCCCACGAGGGTGACATCGACAATGCCTTTCTCGATGGCCATGGAGGCGGCGGTGATGGTGTGTTCGTCCACGCCCCAGGCGGCTACCATGCGTTTCCTGCTCCGCGAACGGAGTGTTTCAAAGAGTTCGTTGAAGTTGGTAATCATTGTTGTATCAAATTATACATTATTCACAATATTCATGGTATCGGTGGCGATCACCAGCTCTTCGTTGGTGGTGACGGCCACGACCTTGACTTTCGAACCGGGACGGGTGATGACGACGTCCTTTCCGCGGACGGCGTTGGCCTGGGCGTCAAAGTCCACGCCGAGGAATTCGAGGCCTTCGCACACCTGCTCGCGGACCGGCCAGGCGTTCTCGCCGATACCGCCCGTGAAGACGATCAGGTCGACGCCGCCGAGGACGGCGGCATAGGCGCCTACGTATTTCTTGATGCTGTATGCCAGCATTTTGCGGGCGAGGATAGCGCGTTCGTTTCCGGTCTTGGCGGCGGCTTCGATGTCGCGATTGTCGGCCGATACGCCGGAAATGCCCAGCAGGCCGCTCTTCTTGTTGAGCAGAGCGTTGACCTGGGCGAAATCGAGGTTTTCTTTCTCCTGGATGAAGGTGACGGCGCCGACGTCGAGGTTGCCCACGCGGGTACCCATCACCACGCCTTCGACCGGGGTGAAGCCCATCGAGGTGTCGATGCTCTCGCCGTTCTTGATGGCGGTGATGGAGCTGCCGTTGCCCAGGTGGCAGGTGATGATGCGGCTCTTCCTGATGTCCATGTCTACGAATTTGCAGGCCTTCTGGGCCACGAACTTGTGGCTGGTGCCATGGAAGCCGTAGCGGCGCAGGCGGTATTGCTCATAGAAGCGGTAGGGAAGGGCGTACATGTAGGCGTAGTCCGGCATGGTCTGATGGAACGAGGTGTCGAACACGGCGACCTGCGGCTTTCCGGGCATCAGTTTCTCGACGGCCTGGATACCCATCAGGTTGGCGGGATTGTGGAGCGGTGCCAGCTCGCAGCAGCGGCCGATCTTGTCCATCACGTCGGGGGTCACGCGGACGCTCCGGTCGAAGAATTCGCCGCCGTGGGCCACGCGGTGGCCGACGGCATCAATGCGGTCGAGCGATTCGATGACGCCTTCTTCCGGGCTGACCAGTGCGTCGAGCACAAGTTTGATACCGGCGGCATGGTCGGGGACTTCGGCTTCACCGATGCGTTCGACAAGGCCCTTTTTCATGAGGGTGAAATCTTCGGCGCTCCGCATGTCGAGCAGCTGATATTTCAGCGAGGAGCTTCCGCAGTTCAGGACAAGGATAATCATATTATTTGTTTTTTGAATTTGTCAATCATACAAAGTTATGAAAAAATATCGTACCTTGCTGAAAATTTGAAAGGATGCGGCAAGGTAGGGAAATTGTGCTGTGCGCGCTGGCCGTTCTGGCCGGCAATGTGTCGGGAGATCTGCTGGCGCTTCCGCCCATCGTCTATCTTTCTCTGTCGCTGCTGTTTGCCCTCGTTACGGCCTGGCGGCCCCGCAAGGGCTGGCTGCTGGTTTGCCTGCTGATGCTGGGTGCGGCGGCGGTGCAACTGGGGCGGATGCCGCCCGTGCCCGGGCCTTCTTCGCTCGCGGTCTGGGCATCCGGTTGCAAAGCGTCCTTTTCGCGCTGGCTGGGCCGCCTCCTGCCGGCCGGCGACGAATTGTCCGTGCTGCAGGCGCTGTCGATCGGCGACAAGAGCGGGCTGGACCGTGATCTTCGTGCCGCTTATCGCGAGAGCGGAGCCATGCATCTGCTGGCGTTGAGCGGGCTGCATGTCGGACTGGTCTATGCCTTGTTGGGCTGGCTGTTGCGGCCGTTGGGCGGTGGCCGGCCGGCCCGGGTGCTGCGCAGTCTGTGCATCCTCGGCTTTCTATGGACCTATGCTGTCATCACGGGTCTGAGCGCGTCGATCTCCCGCGCCGTGCTGATGATCACGTTCTATGAAGTATCGGGTCTTTTGTCGGGCGACCGTGACGCGCTTTCTGCGCTGGCCGGCAGCGCCTTGCTCCTCATGCTCTTCCGTCCCGATTCGCCCCGGGACATCGGTTTCCAACTCTCCTACACGGCCGTTTTGTCCATCCTGCTGCTGCATCCCCGGCTCTCCGGCCTCCTGCAGACGCGTTCGCGTCTTTTGCGCCGCGTGTGGGAGCTGCTCTGCGTCAGCCTCTGCTGCCAGGCCACCTGCGGCGTCCTTGCCTGGCTCTATTTCGGATCGTTTCCGCGTTACTTCCTGTTGACAACGCTGCTGGCCATCCCCCTGACCACCCTGATCCTCTACACCGCTGCCGCCACCTTCGCCGCTGCCGGCCTCTCCGCCCTGTCGCCCAAGTTCGTCCCCATCTCTTCCTGGATCATCGAGGCCCTCCGCTGGCTCCTCCATCTGCTCAACACCCTCATCCGCCTCATCGCCTCCCTCTGATTATTCCATCCCTTGTGCGTGCTTTTTGTTATCTTTGTACGATAGCAGCCTTGTTCACATCAAAGAAATGAAAACATTCTTACGGATATTGAAATGGGTCGGTGTCATCCTTGCTGTTCTGATGGTGACATTCTTTATTTCGAGATGGATCGGAAGGAACATCAATCGGCGGACGCCGGACGGGGGCATCAATGAATCCCTCTTCGTGGATATCAATGGTTCAAAACAGTGGATCAATATCTACGGGAAGAGCCTTGACAACCCCGTTCTCCTGTATCTTCATGGTGGGCCCGGAAGTTCGACCAGCACGCTTGACTATGCCTACACAAGAAAATGGAGTGATGTTTACACAGTGGTTACCTGGGATCAGCGCGGATGTGGCAAGAGTTATGACAAGTCACGACGGGAGACCATCACTGCCGACAAGATGATGGCGGACGGAGTGGCGATGACCGAGTTCCTGCGTGATCATTTGAAGGTGGACAAGATCACCTTGCTTGGACATTCCTGGGGTTCCTATTTCGGTGCCAACCTGTCGCTTGCGTACCCCGGCTATTACGAGGCCTTTATCGGAACGGGGCAGTTTATCGATTATGATGAAAATGAAAAACGTCTTCACGAAGCCGCGCTGGCGTGGTCGGAAGGCGACCCGGAAGGCAGGGCGATCGTCGAGCAGTGGTATTCCAGCCGGGATGCGGGATTCGAGGCCCTGAAGCATCGGCAGGAGATGCTGGAGCGCTATGGTTATGACATGATGAAAGACGGGACCGACTTCAACGTTTTCTTCACGGCACTCTTTAACCCAAACTATTCATTGAAGGATTTCGTGACAGTTCTGGGCCATGCAGATGATAGTTTTGAACCTTATTTGGTCTTCCTGGATTCAGAGGGCTTCAGGAATATGACCCTTTTCGGCAGATATGATTATGCGATGCCTTTCTACAATATCGATGGCGACATGGATTACCAGACCAATTTTGAGCTTGCCAGTGATTATTTCCAACGGGTGAATGCACCTGACAAGCGACTGTTCGTTATGAAAAACGCCACGCATGGGCTGCTCGAATCACGGTCAGAAGAATTTTCGGGTTTTATTCACAAAATAGCGGAATAGCAGCCTAAGAATTCTTTGGAACAATAAGTGGATTTCCGTTATCTTTGCTGCCATGAAGAAAGTTTTATTCATTTGCCACGGCAATATTTGCAGGAGCCCGATGGCCGAAGCCATCATGAAACAGCTGGTCGCCGAGGCCGGATGTTCCGATGAATTCGAGATTGCCTCGGCCGCCGTCAGCGAGGAAGAATGGGGCAATCCGATCTATCCGCAGGCCGCCGCCATGCTTCGGAGGAACAAGGTTGTCTTTGACGGACAAAGGATCGCCCGTCAGATGAAAGCGTCTGATTATGAGAAATATGATCTGATCCTTGCCATGGATGAAGACAACATCCGCGGTATCCGCCGTATCGCCGGCGGCGATCCGGAAGACAAGATTCACCTGCTGCTTGACTATGCCGGTGAGCACCGCAACGTGGCCGATCCCTGGTACACGCGTGATTTCGTGACGGCCTATAACGACATCCTTCTCGGCTGCCGCGCCCTGTTGAAAGCGCTGCCGCACTATTCATAGCCGCCCTCATAGTCTGAGAAGTTTGGCGACTTCCTTCTCGTTTGCCCCCGTTTCCCGCATCAGCATTTGCCCCAAGCGCCGCCGGTCGGCTTCGGGCAGATTCAGTACCCGTTCCATCGAGCCGTAGCCTTTGGCGAAGCACAATTCCCGGATCATCGTTTTGTAGCAACGGTAGTCTTTGCCGAAAGTGTCCTCCTCAATGTCATACTCACTGCCGGTATAGGCGTTGAGGGCGATCACCATCTTTCCGTATGATTCGTAGTAGGACGTCGTGGCGGGATAATCGATACAGTTGTATTTCCGGATCACGTAGTCGATGAACTGCTGGATTTCCCGGAGTGACAAGTTTTTCGTGGCCTTGTCGATTTCTGTATAATCGAGCCATCTTCCCTCCTTTCTGCAAGCCTTTACGGTATTGAACGCTTTCCGGAGTTCCCATCGGGCCCTATCGATGCGGAGTTTTTCCGAAAACGGAGACTTTTTGTTGGCATACGCCAGAAAGTTCCAACGTTCTTCTTCTACCTGGGATGCAAGGCGTCCTTCTACGGGATTGTTGTAGACATAGGCAATGGCCGACCGGATTCTTTTGTGCGCCAATTTCGGCGCACAGCCGAACGGTGTGTTGAACATAGGTCCGGTCCGGCGATAATGGCGGTTCCATATGTAGGTGAATACTTTTGTGTACTCCCGCATGAAGGCCCGGAAACTATCAACGTCTCTGACGTACACCAGAAGATGGATATGATCGGGCATCAGGCTGATGCCCAGGATTTGAACGCCATATCGGCGGGCGAATACGGAAATGACAGAAAAAAGAATCAGGTAATCTTTGACGGAATAGAAAATGAGATATCCGTTTCGGGTATTCTGATAGACGTGGTGGATGGCGTTCGCCCTGACAATCGGTTTATTCCTTCCCCTCATATCGCTCGCAGCTTTTATTGTTTGTCAGGACCGCGTCGTGCAGCCCCTTATATGACAAAGATCGCAAGGGTTTGCCAATATTGCAAATCATCTTCCGCCATCCGCCCGGCCAGTCCTTCCTGCGCTGCAATGTACGCATTAGTAAATCAGGCTCTTACATAAGTTGATCCCCTCGGCTTTCGGGGGGATCAACTTGTGTAATTACCTGACAGCCAAATGTGTCCGTTGCAGCGCAAAAAAGAGGAAGGGCCGGCCGGACAGCCGCATTAGCGGCGGGGCGGGAAGGTGAAGCGGTCCTGGATGGTGCCGGTGACGAGGTTGTGGACGCGGATTTCCAGGTGGCCGCGGTGGACGAGGCCTTCGACGACGGTGGGGAACTTGCCGGGGTCTTCCTTGCGGTTGTCTCCGGAACCGGTGAATCCCAGATCGGGCCCGCCGCCGACGATCTGGGCCCAGGGGCGGTCGGCCGTCGGGGCGTCGTAGCGGTAGCGGTGCTGGTGGGCGGTGATGATCAGCTGACAGCCGGCTTCTTCCAATAGCGGGGTCCACAGCCGGGCGCAGGTGCGCTGCCAATAGGCAAAGTCCGCGCTATATTGCGGGTCTTTGTCGGCCGGCGCCACGTCTCCCGGATTGTGCCGGGGATTGTCGTCGAACAGCGGGATGTGGCAGAAGGCCACCAGATAGGGGGCCGTGCGGATCTCCTCCCGGGCGAGGGCGTCGCGCAGCCATTCCGTCTGCGCTTCGCGGTACGGCCCGCTCGTGAACAGGCCTGCAAAGATCGGATTGGTGTCGAGTTTGTCTTCCGCGGTGTCAAGGCCGATCAAGGCCATGTCGCCGAGACGGACAGCGAAATTGCGGCCGAGATCCCAGTCGCGGGGCAGCCGCTCTTCCGGCTGGCGGAACATCCAGACCCGTTCGAGATGCCGGTTGGCCATTCCCCGGCTATCGTGGTTGCCGGGGGAGAAGAGATAGGGGATCTGGCTGGCATAGTCATTCCGTTCGATCTCCGGCTTCAGGAAGATGCGGATCTGGTCTTCGACGGTCTCTTCCACATTGCTGGCATCGCCGTTCCAGATCACACAGGCCGGCGCCAGCTCTGCGACTTTTTCGATGATCCGACCGAACGGCTCCCAGCGGGCGTGGGTGTCGTTGATGACGCAGAAGTGGGCTTTCGCCTTCGCGCCAGCCGTGGTGAAACGATAGATATGGGAATCTTCTTCGTTGCCGAGGATTTTCATCCGGTAGCCGCCGTCGTACCGGATCCGGTCGGCACCGATCCGGTAGTAGTAGCGTGTGGCAGGTTTCAGGCCGGTAATCCGGACCCGGATGACCCGGTCGTCGATGTCCGTGACGCGGTAGCCCCCGCAGAGGAACTTCCTGGCGTCCGACAGGTCCGGCTTTTGGCCGATCAGGACATAACCGTTGGCCAGGGCGCTCACGGCGAAAGCGACGCCGACAGACGTGTCGGCAAAATTCTGTAGCATCGGCGCCGACACGAGGAGCGGGCCTTCGCCCGGCTCCTCCGGCTCCGCCGGGTTCTGATCGGCATCTGCCAATTCTGAATCTGCCGCTGGCATGGCAGCCGCCTTCATCAGCTCGCCCGACCCGGCCGCCGCTGCCAGCAGCGCCGAGGTCTTGATAAAGACTCTCCGTTTCATAATGACAAAAATACGAAAAAAACCGCTGCAATGTACGCATCAGTAAATCAGTGAATTGCACGGGTTGATCCCCTTGTTTTTGAGGGGGATCAACTTGCGTAATCGGCTGTCAGTCAATTGCGTCCGTTGCAGCGGAAAATTTGGCGGGGTGCGTAATTATGAGTATCTTTACGTATTATGTGCAAGATACCGACAAAAGGACTGCTGGCAGTGAACGGGGTGTTGTGGACGGCCATCGGGACGAAGATTCTGGTGACGGGCGTCGCCAGCTATATGCGGCTGGGAGCGGTGGGCGAAGCGGTTGCGTCGAATGGAACGGCGGCTTGGGGTTGGATGGTGCCGCTGTCGCTGCTGGTGTTTGCGGGATTCTACTGGATGTTTACCGGAGTTGTCGGCAAATACTCGGCGCGGATCCTGGCCATGCCGGAAGCGAGAACCTCGGTGTTCAAGACCTTCAGTCTGAAAGGGTATCTGATTATCGCCTTCATGATCGGACTGGGCATCACGCTGAAGCATATCCCTGGGATTCCGACGTCTTTTTTCGCCTGGTTCTACTGCGGCCTGGGGCCGGGCCTGCTTTCGGCCGGCATCCGTTTTCTCATTCGATGGTGGCGGGAGCGGCGGTCGCAGCCGCTGCCGCCGCAGCCAGATACAACAGATGATGGAAACTGAACGACATCCTTTCGAACCCTTCCTGCCGGAGAATGCCCGCATTCTTTTCCTGGGCAGTTTTCCGCCGCAGCCGAAGCGGTGGTCGATGCCGTTTTATTATCCGAACTGGAACAACGATTTCTGGCGGGTGATGGGTTTGTTGTTTTTCGGAGACAAGGATCATTTCGCCGTCCCTGGCCAAAAGCGATTTGACCAGGCACAGGTGGAGGCTTTCTGCCGTGAGAAGGGGCTGGCGCTCTACGATACGGCCTGTGAAGTCCGGCGCCTCAAGGACAACGCTTCCGACAAATTCCTCGAAGTGGTGACGCCGACCGATATTCCGGCCCTGCTGGCCCGCATCCCTGCCTGTCGGACGCTGGTTACTACCTGCCAGAAAGCTACCGACGTCATCGTCGAAACCTTCGGCTGCGCCGAACCGCCTGTCGGCGGATCCGTCGAAATCGAAATCGGCGAGCCTCTGACGGCGGCCGAGGCGGCCGGCCGCACCCTGACATTCTGGCGGATGCCTTCCACATCCCGCGCCTATCCGCTCGCCCTCGAGCGGAAAGCGGATTTCTACCGTAGACTGTGGACTAGAGGAACATCCAGATGATGAGCCAGACGCCGATGGCGCCCAACAGGACGATGATGATGGTGGACCAGAGACCGATGGTGTGCACCATCGAGTTCCAGACCAGGTCTATGTTGATGGCCAGCCAGAGGCATAGAAGGGTAAATACCAGAATCAGCAATGCGTAGCGAAAGGCCTTTCCTCGAACGCCGAGGATCAGGAACCAGCCGGTGAGCAGTATGCCGGCGGCCAGCAGATAGAGGAGTCCCTTTCCGCCGGTCAGGAGCCGGAGGAAGAAAGACTGGACTTGGGGGATGATGGCGATGACGGCAATCCCGACAAGCGCCAGGCAGACGGAGACCAGAATCAGAATGGCCTGTCTTTCATTTTTATCTTTCATCAACTCTTTGAAGGAAGCCATCACAAAGCGCGTTTAGAGAATGAGTTTGAGCAGGAAGACTTCGACCATCGAGGCCAGGCCGATGACCAGGGTCATCAGGGTTTGGGTCCGGTAACCGTCGTTGACCAGCAGTTTGCCGAAACTGGTGACGACCCAGAAATAGGAATCGTTGGCGTGGGATACCGTCATGGCGCCGGCGCCGATGGCCACCACGACCAGGGCAGCATCGACCGGGGCGGCAAGACCGAGGGCACCCAGCAGCGGTGCGACGATCCCTGCCGTCGTGGTAATGGCGACCGTGGACGATCCCTGCGCCGTCTTGAGAATGGCAGCCAGCAGGAAAGGGAAGAAGATGCCGATGCTCCGGAAAGTATCCGTGTGTGCCGTGATGTAATTCACCATATCGGACGATGCGATGACCTTGCCCAGCACGCCGCCGGCAGCGGTAACGAAGAGGATGGGGCCGACCGTCTTCAGCGTGTCGTTGGTCAACGGATAGAAATCACTGCCTTTGCCGGCGCCGAAAAGCTGGCAGATGGCCAGCACGGCGCCTACGGCCAGTGCCATGATCGGTGTTCCGAGGAAGAGGCAGAGATCGGCACCCCAGCCCGTCGCATGCATCATGGAAACGACCGAAGAGAGCGCCATCAGGAGAATTGGGACCACCAGTGGCGCAAGGGCGGAGACCGCCGAAGGCAGTTTCCCGAACCCGGCCTTGAGTTCTTCATAAGTCTGGACGGTCCGGGCGCTGTCGGATTCATCTTCGCTTTTGACTTTCCGGCCGATATGTCGGGCGAAGAGGTAGCCCGCGGTGAGCGGGAGAATCGAGCAGAGGATGCCGATGCCGATGACCAGCAGCAGGTTGTTCTCCAGCCCGAGCGCCTGGGCTGCGGCCAGCGGACCGGGCGTGGGCGGGATGAAGACATGGGCTACATAGAGGCCGCAGGACAGGCAGACCGTCATGGTGACGCTCGAAGCGCCGGTCCGGCGGGCCATCGCCCGGCGGATCGGATCGAGGATTACGAAGCCGCTGTCGCAGAACACGGGGATCGACACGATCCAGCCCATCAGTTCGATGGCCAGCGCCGGCCGCTTCTGCCCGACCAGCCGGATGACCAGGTCGGCCAGTTTGAGCGCCGCCCCCGTCTTTTCCAGCACAGCCCCGATGAAAGCGCCCAAAATGATGACGATACCGATGGAAGTAAATGTCCCGGCGAACCCGGCGCCGATGACGCCCGGCACCTGCCGGAGCGGAATCCCGGCCAGCAAGGCCAGCACCAGCGAAATGAGCAGGATGGCCAGGAAGGGATGCACCTTCAGCTTCGAGATGAGCAGGATCATGGCCACAATGGCCACGACAAAGGCGATGATGAGGGACAGGCCGGTCATAACGAGCCTAAAGATACAAAACTTGTGGAAAACAACAAACTGTTTTTCAGCGAATTACTCAAAAACGTCTGCGTAAAAGCGCGCATACGGTTTCCGGGTTGTGCCTGATTGTCAGGATGATAGTTTCCACGCGCGTAAATCCGATTTTATTCGTATCTTTGCTGACTATGGCAGAAAACATTCCCCTTGAACTTGGTACCGAGAAGATCAGCAAACTGCTGAAGCAGTATGCCATGCCGGCCATCATCGCGATGACCGCCTCCTCGCTCTACAATATGGTGGACAGCATCTTCATCGGGCAGGGCTGCGGACCGATGGCCATCTCCGGCCTCGCGCTGACCTTTCCGCTGATGAACCTGTCGGCCGCTTTCGGCACCCTCGTCGGCGTCGGCGGCGCCACCCTGATCTCCGTCCTGCTGGGCCAGAAGAACTATCCCGTGGCGAAGAAGGTGCTCAGCAACGTCTTCATCCTGAACGTCCTGGTCGGTGTCATCTTTTCGGTGGTCGCTTTGGTCTTCCTCAATCCCATCCTGCGCTTCTTCGGCGCCAGCGACGCCACGCTCCCGTACGCCCGGAGCTACATGATTCCCATCCTGGCCGGCAACATCATCACGCACCTGTACTTTGGCTTGAATTCCATCGTGCGCGTATCGGGCCATCCGCAGAAAGCGATGTACGCCACCATCCTGACGGTGATGCTCAATATGTTGCTGGACCCGGTTTTTATCTTCGTGTTCAAGATGGGCATCCAGGGCGCCGCCATTGCGACGGTCATCTCGCAGAGCGTGTCGCTGGTCTGGATCATGCGTATCATCTGCGACAAACGTGAATTCCTGCACCTCTCCCGCGAAACTTTCGGATTGGACTGGGGCATTGCGAAGCGCTCCCTGGCCATCGGCATGGCACCTTTCCTGATGAACGTGGCTTCCTGTTTCGTGGTGATCTTCATCAACAACCAGTTCAAGCGCTACGGCGGCGACCTGGCCATTGGCGCCTACGGCATTGTGAACCGGCTCGTATTCCTGTTCCTGATGATTGTGATGGGCTTATGTCAGGGCATGCAGCCGATCGCCGGCTACAATTATGGCGCGCGGCTGTACGACCGCGTGCTGGAAGTGTTGCGCCTGACCGTCAAATGGGCGCTGCTGGTGACCTTTACCTGCTTTGTCGTGGGGATGTTCTTCCCGCAGGCCGCGGTGTCGCTCTTCACCCACGACGAGGAACTCATCGGCCTGGCGGCGCATGGTTTCCGCATTACGGTGCTGATTTTCTTCATCATCGGACGGCAGATGGTCATCACGAACTTCTTCCAGAGCATCGGCATGGCCAACAAGGCCATCTTCCTGTCGCTCTCTCGCCAGCTGATTTTCCTGCTGCCCTTCCTGGCCATCCTGCCGGTCTGGTTTGGCGCGGACGGCGTGTGGTTCAGCATGCCGGCCTCCGACCTGGCTGCGCTGATTGTCTCTGAAATCATGCTGGCCCGCCTTAAAAAGGACTTCCGCCGGGAGCAGGCGGCCATGCCGGTGGCTGAATCCCGGGAGATTCCTGAACCCATTGAAGTAACCGATACAATCTAATGACGCGATATGGAACCACATCTGATTATTTCCATCGGACGGCAGATCGGCGCAGGCGGACTGGGCGTGGCCCGGCGCCTGTCGCAGGAATTCGGCCTGAAGGTCTATGACAAGGAACTGCTGGCCGAAGTGGCGCGCGAAAGCGGCCTGGACGAGGCTTGCTTCGCCCAGCGCGACGAGCATTCGTCGCGGGGCATGCGCACGGCGCTCCAGGGTTTCCGCTCCCTGTTCGGCGCGTATAACCGGGCCGGAACGAACACCGTGATGACGGAGGAGCAGCTCTTCAAGATCCAGAGCGAAGTGATGCAGAAGATCGCCGCCAAGGAAGACTGTATCTTCGTGGGACGCTGCGCCGACTACATCCTGCGCGACGAGCCCCGGCTGGTGACGGTCTTTATCGCGGCGGACCTGAAAAGCCGGGTGCGGAACCTGATGCGGATAGGCGGCAAGACCGAGGAAGAAGCGCGCCGTTTCATCGAAACCGGCGACCGGAAACGAGCTGAGTACTATAATTACTACACTTTCAAGAAATGGGGCGATTCGGCCAGCTACGACCTGTGCGTCAATGCCTCCCGCCTCGGCGACGACGAAGAAAAGGTCGTCGACCTGATCAGATATTTCATGAAACAACGCAATTTGATATAGTGCCCCCATCGCGTTAAAAACCGACTATTCATTATGGCTGACGAAAAGATCATCTTCTCGATGAACGGTGTGAGCAAGATCCTGCCGCACAACAACAAAGTAATCCTCAAAGACATCTATCTCTCCTTTTTCTACGGAGCCAAGATCGGCATCATCGGCCTGAACGGCGCCGGCAAATCGACCGTGATGAAAATCATCGCGGGCATCGAGACGCCGACGCACGGTGAAGTGGTCTTCGCGCCGGGTTATACCGTGGGCTACCTGGAGCAGGAACCGAAGCTCGATCCGTCCAAAACCGTGCTGGAAGTGGTGCAGGAGGGCGTGCAGGAAGTCATGGACCTGCTGCGCGAATACGAGGAAGTCAACCAGAAGTTCATGGAGCCCATGGACGATGCACAGATGAATGCGCTGATCGAGCGCCAGGGCGAGCTGACCGAAGCCATCGACCACGCCGGCGGCTGGGACATCGACGCCAAACTGGAACGCGCGATGGACGCGCTGCAGTGCCCCGATCCGGATGCCTCCGTGGCAACGCTCAGCGGGGGTGAGCGGCGCCGTGTGGCCTTGTGCCGCTTGCTGCTTCGCGAGCCGGACGTTCTGCTCCTCGACGAGCCCACGAACCACCTTGACACGGAATCGATCCAGTGGCTGGAAGCCCATCTGCAGCAATACAAAGGCACGGTGATCGCCGTGACGCACGACCGCTATTTCCTCGACAACGTGGCAGGTTGGATCCTGGAGCTGGACCGCGGCGAAGGCATTCCCTGGAAAGGTAATTACTCGTCCTGGCTGGAGCAGAAGAGCGCACGCCTGGCCATGGAAGAAAAGCAGGAGAGCAAGCGCCGCAAGACCCTGGAGCGCGAGCTGGAGTGGGTTCGCATGGCCCCCAAAGCCCGCCAGGCCAAGGGTAAGGCGCGACTCAACGCCTACGAGAAGATGCTCAACGAAGATACGAAACAGAAGGAAGAACGCCTTGAAATCTATATTCCCAACGGACCGCGCCTCGGCAATAAAGTCATTGAATGCAAGGGCATTACCAAGGCCTATGGCGACAAGGTACTCTTCGAGAACCTCACGTTCTCGCTGCCGCCGGCCGGCATCGTGGGCGTCATCGGCCCGAACGGCGCCGGCAAGACCACGCTCTTCCGCCTGATCATGGGTTACGAGAAGCCGGATGCCGGAACCTTCGAGGTGGGGGAGACCGTGAAAATTGCCTACGTGGACCAGCAGCACAAGCAGATCGACCCCGACCTGACGGTCTATGAGACGATTTCCGAAAACAGCGAGTATGTGAAGCTGGGCAACCGGGAGGTAAATGCCCGCGCCTATATTTCGCGCTTCAACTTCGCCGGCGCCGACCAGGAGAAACGCTGCGGCGTGCTGTCCGGCGGTGAGCGCAACCGCCTGCACCTGGCCCTTACGCTGAAAGAAAACGCCAATGTCCTGCTGCTCGACGAACCGACCAACGACGTGGACGTCAATACGATCCGTGCCCTGGAGGAAGGCCTTGAGAACTTCGCCGGCTGCGCCGTGGTCGTGTCGCACGACCGCTGGTTCCTCGACCGTATCGCCACCCACATTCTCGCTTTCGAGGGAGACTCGCAGGTCTATTTCTTCGAAGGTACCTACTCCGAGTACGAAGCCAACAGAAAAATGCGCCTTGGCTCCGCAGAACCCAGGCGCTTCAAATACAAAAAACTCAAAGACTGACGATTATGAGTTTCGAAACAGGTACCAATTTCATCGACTACGTCCGCATCTTCTGCAAGAGCGGAGACGGCGGCAACGGGTCGATGCATCTGCACCGGGCCAAGTATGTGCCCAAAGGCGGTCCGGACGGCGGCGACGGCGGCCGGGGCGGACACATCATCCTGCGCGGCAATAAGCAGATGTGGACGCTCATCCACCTCAAGTACAAGAAGCACATCAAGGCGGAGGATGGCGGCGCGGGCAGCGGCCAGCTCAAGCACGGCAAACAGGGAGCGGATATCATCCTGCAAGTTCCGCTGGGTACCGTGGCGCGCGACGGCGAGACGGGCGAAGTGCTGTTCGAAGTATTGGAAGACGGCGAAGAGAAGATTCTCGCGCGCGGTGGCCGCGGTGGTCTGGGCAACAATTACTTCAAGAGCGCGACCAACCAGACGCCCCGCTATGCGCAACCGGGCGAACCCGGTGTCGAGGGCTGGTTCGTTCTGGAACTCAAGGTGTTGGCTGACGTGGGCCTGGTGGGCTTCCCCAATGCGGGCAAATCGACGCTCCTTTCGGTCGTGTCGGCAGCCAAGCCGAAAATCGCAGACTACGCCTTCACGACGCTGGAGCCGCAACTGGGCATCGTAAACTACTACGACGACCGTTCGTTCGTGATGGCCGACATCCCCGGCATCATTGAGGGCGCACACGAAGGAAAGGGCCTCGGCCTGCGCTTCCTGCGCCACATCGAACGCAATGCGATGCTGCTATTCATGATCCCGGCCGATTCGAAGGATATCACCGGCGAATACCGCATCCTGCAGCGCGAGCTCAAGCTTTACAATCCGGAACTTCTTGACAAGCAGCGTGTTGTGGCTATTACCAAGTGCGACATGCTTGACGAGGAACTCCGCCGCGAACTTCGCCGGCATCTTCCGCGCAAAGTCCCCTCCGTCCTGATCTCCTCCCTGACGGGCGAGGGCATCCCGGAGCTGAAAGATCTGCTCTGGAACACCCTCAACGCCGACGCTGCTGAGTAGGCTTAATTCATAAAGACCAGTTCGTACTGGCGGCTGCCGAGGCCGATTTTCTCCCCGTGGATCAGTTGGGTTTCCCACTCTGATTCGGGGGTGGTGTTCTTGAAATGGTCGTGGTGATCGTGGAAGCCCTGCGCGTGCATGTGGTCATCAAGCACCGAGTTTCGCAGGGGCTCTGCTTTCAGGCAAGCGTCCGCACAGGCCTGGTCGAGGGCCACGGGATCTTTCGACGCGAACATGCCGATATCCGGCAGGATGGGCGCGTCGTTCTCGGCATGGCAGTCGCAGTACGGCGAAACGTCCAGCACGAGTGAAATGTGAAAACAATCCCGGCCGCTGACGACCGCTTGGGTGTATTCCGCCATCTTGGCGTTGAGGACGGAAATGGCCTGGTTCTGGGCGAAGTCGATCGCATCGAAATTACAGGCGCCGAGACAGCGTCCGCAGCCTACGCAGTGGTTCTCATCCACGTGCATCTTCCGGGCAGACTCGTCAAACACCAAACCTCCGTTGGCGCATTCCCGCTGGCAGCGGCGGCACCCGCGGCACTTGTCCTCGTAGATCATGGCCTTTCCGGCGGAATGCTGGTCCTTCTTTCCGGCGCGTGAGCCGCAGCCCATGCCGATGTTCTTGATGGCACCGCCGAACCCAGTCATCTCATGCCCCTTGAAGTGGGTGAGGCTGATGAACACGTCGGCGTCCATGACGGCGCGGCCGATGAGCGCCTCTTTCGTGTATTCCCCGCCTTCCACCGGCACGGCGATGTCGTCAGTCCCTTTCAGGCCGTCGGCGATGATCACCGGACAGCCGGCCGAGAGCGGTGTGAATCCATTCTCCCAGGCGCACTCCAGATGCTCCAGGGCATTTTTGCGGAAGCCCGGGTACATGGTGTTGCAGTCCGTGAGGAAGGGCTTTCCTCCGAGTTCCTTGACCAGGTCGACGACGGCCTTGGCGTAATTGGGACGAAGATAACTGACGTTGCCCAGTTCTCCGAAATGCATTTTGATGGCCACGAACTTGCCGTTCATGTCGATGTCGGCGATGCCGGCTTTGCGGGCCAGCCTTTTCAATTTGGCAGGCATGCTCTCACCGAAAGCCGTTGTACGGAAGTCGGTGTAAAAAACTTTGACTTTTTCCATGTATGATGGGTTTGAAGCAAAGATAATAAAAAAAACCTCAACCCAATAGGCTGAGGTAATCTTCTATGTGCGCCATCAGGCGCTGGCGGAGGCCGCTTCAGGAACCCGTATTATTCGTCCTGGAGCTGAAGCTTCTGCACGTAGATGGCCTTATTCAACATCTCACGTTTTTTCACGGACGGCTTCTCGAACGTCTTGCGGGAGCGGAGCTCACGGATGACACCCGTCTTTTCGAATTTGCGTTTGAATTTCTTCAGCGCGCGCTCGATGTTCTCACCTTCTTTGACCTGTACGATAATCATTTGCTTACACCTCCTTTTTCTTAGGGACCGCAAAGATAGAGAAATAATTTGTAAATTTGTCAAGTGTTGCAAGAAAATTTTATCCGCTACCTGCAAGTCGAGCGGCGCTACTCGCCGCGGACGGTCCGTCTCTATGACGAGGCGGTAGCGAATTTCTACGCCTTCCTGGAAGAAGAGCCGTCGCCGGAAGGCCTGACTGCCCTGCATGTGCGGAGTTTCATTGCGCATGGTCTCGACAACGGGCTTTCCGCCCGCACGATGAATCTCAAACTCTCCGCCCTCAGCACCTGGGCCAACTGGCTGCTGCGCCAGGGTCTGCTGGATAGCAATCCGGTGAGCAAGGTCCCCCGCCCGAAGCAGGAGAAGAAACTGCCCGTCTTCTATACGGAAAAAGCCATCGACAACTATTTCGACGAGAGCCGCCGGCGGGTGGAGGAGGACCCGGACAACTTCGCCTTGCTGCGCGACCGGATGATCATGGTCGTGCTCTACGCGACGGGCATGCGCCGCGCTGAACTCTGTGCCCTGAAAGTGACCGACTTCGACCCTTCGCGCCGGCTTTTCCGGGTGGTCGGCAAGGGCGACAAACCGCGAGAAATCCCCGTCCCGGCTTTGTTATGTCAGGAATTTTCACTATATTTGAAAAAATTGGGTGAAGCGTATCCCGAAAACCCGGAAGGAAAGTTCTTTCTCACCGACAGCGGCGCGCCGCTCTACCTGGCCTTTGCCGACCATGTCGTCAAGCGCGAGCTGGCCGGACTGGAGGGTTTTACCGGCAAGAAATCGCCCCACGTGCTGCGGCATTCGCTGGCGACCCACCTGCTCAACCGGGGCGCGGACCTCAACAGCATCAAGGAGATCCTGGGACACTCCTCGCTGGCTGCGACGCAAGTGTATACGCACAACTCGTTTGAACAATTGAAGAAGACATATTTAACCGCTCATCCAAGAGCAAAAAACGGAGGTAACCATGGAAATTAAAGTACAATCCATCAAGTTCGACGCAGACCAGAAACTGCTTGACTACATCGACAAGAAGGTCAGCAAGATCGAGAAATTCTATGAAGACATCGTGCGCACGGAAGTCGACCTCTCCCTGCTCCCCGATCCGCAGAACAAGAACGTGAAGGTACACGTCTTCATTCCCGGAAACGAGCTTGTCGTGGAGCGCAACGGCGACACCTTCGAAACGGCCGTCAACGATTGCGTCGCCACACTGAAAGATCTCCTCGTGTCAGAAAAGGAGAGAAGGTACAAATAAGATTTACATCAGCAGGGAGCGTATCTCTGCTGCTTCGATGCCTGAAAAGTATTCGCCGATTGCCACCGTACGGAGGCAGTCGGCGATGGTTTTATCATCGTACGGGCATCCTTCCAACAATGCGCAGAAATCTTCCGTCGGCCGCGTGAAAAAGTAGTCGCCGAAGATGTGCAGGTCGCGGATGCGGCCGCCGTTCACATTGAAATGCGCCTCCAGCAGGCCCGCCGGGAACTTTCGCACATTCGTCACGGAGCAGGCGGGTGAGGCGCCGAAGTTCCAGTCCGGATTGGCGTAGCGCTCCGCGCGCAACTGCGCGATGGCAGCCAGATCCGCCTCCGTATAGGTGTACGGCTCGCAGGCCAGCGACGCGCTGATATGGTGGTTCAGCGCCGCGATAAAGTCACGGACCGTCATGGCGGGCAGCAGCCCGGACAGGTTGGTGACGCGGCTGCGAACCGACTGGACGGCCTTGCCGGCGAACTTTTCGGGCCTGGGGCGCAGCGTTGCGGAGAGCCGTTCGAACGAGGCGTTGAAAAGCAGCGTGCCGTGTTCCAGCACGCGGCCCTTGTGCCGGCAGATAGCCGTGCCGGAAAACTTCCGGCCGTCCGCGAGGGTCAGGTCGTTGCGGCCGGAGCACTGCCCTTCGATGCCCATCGCGCGCAAGGCGGTCAGGATCACATCGGTGAACTTCCTGTCCTTCAGGTCGAAAAACGAGTAGTTGACGTTGCCCCTGTCGTGAAAGACCGCTCCGCCGCCGGTCAGACGCCTGATCACAGGGATGTGCTCGCGGGTCACATAGTCGACATCCATCTCCGACCAGGCGTTCTGGTGCCGGCCGATGATGACGCTGTCGGCATTTTGCCAGAGCCGGAAGAAGGGCTCGTGGCGCCGGGTAAGCAGGTATTCTTCCGCAGCCAGGTTCCAGGCAGGATCGGTGGCGCTGTCGAGAATCAGATACATGGACTTATTCTTCTCGTTGCATCCGCGCCCTGACGGCGTAGTAGGTGGTGCGGGAGGCGAAACCCGATTCTGAAATCACCTCGCTGAGGGTGGCGTCGGGATGCTCCTTCTTGTACTGCTCGGCATAGTCCAGGCGCAGGTTGTTGATGAAGTTGAAGAAACCGCCGAGCTCTGTCTTGAACAGTCCGGCGATGTAGGTGCGGTTGTATCCGGCCCGGTCGGCCACGTCCTGAATGGTGAGGTGCGGGTCGAGAAAGGCCTGCTGCTCCACGACTACCTCGCTGATGGCCGAAAGGATGGTCAGTGCCTTGGATTCGGACAGCGTGCGCCTGTAGACTTCCGTGGCGGCTGCCGCGGATGTCTCTTCAGCCGGCGCTGCCGGGGTCTCCTGCATTTCCTCGGACTCGACAGCCTGGTGGCGGTGCGGCTGCAGGACGCCGATGAGCAGGATGACCGTGAAGCCGCTCAGCAGGAGTTCGAGAACCGCCGTTACGATACGGTTGTCGGCCAGGGCCGCCGCCCAGAGCAGGGCAATGATCACCAGTACCATATATACGGTCTTTCGCGCAAAGACCACCGGAAAATCGTCCGGGTTCGAATACTCCTCGTCGTTCACGCTTCGGGCCCAGCGCAGCACTCGCCGGGCGGACCACAAGGCAATGCCCGTCATGATGACGCCCAGTCCGAAGATTACTCCGTTGGCCAGTGCGAAACTGCCGAAATGCCATTTCTGGAACAAGCCGGCAAAGAACGGGGCCAGTACCAGGCCTGCCAGGCCCGGAATGCCCGTCCACAGGGCGGGGCGCTGCCATTTCTCCCAATGCATCACGTTTCCAAAATAGGAAAACAGCAGGACAGTGAGGAAATAGAGCTCCGCCGGCAGGAAGTAGGCCTTGGTAATCAGCCAGGCGGAGGGACTGTACGGGTGGATGGCGTATGGCAGGAGCACCAGCGACGCGAGTGTGGTCAGGGACGCGTTCTTCCGCCCGGGGAAATAGTAGTCCGGATTCTTGTCGTAGGGACGGCAGATGTGGAACCAGCGCACCGCCGCGAACACGAGGTTCGTCGCGATGTAAAAGGCTGTTGCCAGCCCGGAGAAGTAAAGTGCGTCCGTTACCATAAAGTTCACAAAGATAGCGGATTTTCGGAGCGATTGTTCTCAGTTGAACAAGTTGTTGCTGGTTCGTCCTTTCCTTGCCTTCTAATCATTCGGCTTCAATAAGCATTTCTTTATAGGTATTATGGGAAACGGCTCCTCACCTTCCGGTGGGGAGCCGTTGTATGATGGTCGCGGACAAGCGCTACATCAGTGCGCAGAGCTTGTCGAAGACCTCGTCGATGGTCCCCAGACCGTCGATTTCCTTGTAGACGCCTTTGCCCTTGTAATAGGCAATGACCGGCTCGGTCTTGGCGTGATAGGTGTCGATGCGGTTGCGGATAATCTCGGGCGTAGTGTCGTCCACACGGTTTTCCACTTCAGCACGCTTGCGGATGCGCTCGTAGACCGTCTCGTCGGGAATGGCAAGCGAGAGCACGGCGTCGACCCTGGCGCCGCGGGCGGCGAGCATCGCGTCCAGGTGTTCCGCCTGGGCCGTGGTGCGCGGGAAACCGTCGAAGATGAAACCCTTCACGTCCGGATGGGCTTCCAGTTCGGAGGCGATCATGCCTTCCACGACCGAGTCGGGAACGAGTTCGCCCTTGTCGATGAGGGACTTCGCCTGCAGGCCGAGGGCCGTGCCGTTGGCGATTTCACGGCGCAGCAGGTCGCCGGTGGAGACATGGCGCAGGCCGAAACGCTCGACCAGCCGTGCGGCCTGGGTGCCCTTGCCGGCGCCCGGAGGGCCAAAGATCAGATAGTGCTTCATGGGTGTTTGGGTGTCGAGGATGTAAATGTCTTTGGAATTCCGGCCCAGTTGGTCGTAGTCGAGTCCGAAGCCCACGATGAAGCGGTTTTCGATCTCCATGGCCACGTAGTCGAGCTTGAGGTCTTTTTTGTAAACTTCGGGCTTGAGCAGCATCGTGCATATCTTCACCTCTTTGGCGCCCGCGTCGCGCAGCAGGGCATAGAGGTCGGTGATGGTCTTGCCCGTGTCGACGATGTCCTCCACCACGATGATTGTGCGGCCCTTGATGGAAGAAGTCAGGCCCAGCACCTTGCGGGTGATGCCCATGGAAAGCGTCCCCTCGTAGGAAGAGAGGCGAACGCTTGAAAACTCGCAGGGGAAATTGAGCCGCTTCATCAGCTCGGCGGTGAAGAGGATGGAACCATTGAGCACGCAGAGTACGATCGGCACGCCGTCGAAGTCCTTGAAATCATGATTGATACGTTCCGCAACCTCGTCGATGGCCTTTTCGAGGCGCTCGTAGGGAATGTAGGGAACGAAATACTTGTCTTTAAGCAGGATTCTGTCCATCAGAAAGATTTTTTACAACACGCGAAATTACGCAATATCTTCGTTTTTGGCAATAATAAAATGGATGCCGGCAGGTGTAGGTTTTTCCGAAGAAAAGACCTATCTTTGACTTTGTCAAATCTTAAAACCGAACGATATGTGCAGGAGATCCGGAGGGTCGGTTTACGGGACCCTCATGTTCACGCTTTTTTCTGGAATAATGCTGGCAGGCGCAGCGGGAGCGGCCCGGGCGCAGGAACTGCCGGCGATGATTACGACGCTCATCGAGCAGCTGGCCGAAGAGGGCTGTGACGCCGAGGCGCTGATTCTTCACTATGAAGGCCTGCTCGCGCGGCCCTTGAATCTCAATGCCGCCACGCGGCGCGAACTGGTGGCGAGCGGACTGCTGACCCTGTTCCAGCAGGAAAGCCTGCTGGCGTGGCGGGAGCGCTACGGGGCGATCCGCTCGGCGGCCGAGCTGGCGCTGGTGGAAGGCTTTCCGCCCGAAGTCGTGGCGGAACTCCGCCCTTTCGTGCAATTCGGGGAGACAGCCCCGGCGCAGCGCTTTTCCAACACCACAAGCTTCAAAGGCAGGAACAAGTGGCGGGAGAAAGGCCTGTCTGTTACGGCCAAGCACAGTTTTGAAGCGCCGCAGCTGTCACTTCATGCCGTACTCGACAACGATCCGCGGGAGCATTTCCCGGATTTTATCTCCCTGTCGGGGCAATGGAAGGGTTTCTTTGCCGGCGACTTCACGGCACGCTTCGGGCAGGGACTCGTCGTCTGGAAGTCGTTCAGCCTTTCGGCTTTCGGGTCACCGGCCACGGTGGCCCGCCGCGGCAACGGCCTCCAGCCGTATCGCTCCACCGACGAGTCGAATTTCTTCCGCGGTGCTGGCTGGACGGGCCGTTTCGGGCACTGGAGCGTGACGGCTTTTGCATCGCGCAACGCGCTGGACGCCCGCATCGTGGACAGCAGCTACACCTCCATCACCACCGGCGGACTGCATGTCACTGAAACGGAGCGGGCCCGGCGGCACAGCCTGCACGAATATGTGCTGGGGGCGAATGTCGCCTGTGAGCGGGGGCGCTGGCATATCGGCGTGACCGGTGCGGCCTACCGCTACGACAAGCACAACGGGCGCCGCGTGCAGGACTACAACCGCTACCAGCAGTACGACGGCTGGTGGGGCAATCTGGGTGCGGACTGGTACGGTACGCTGGGCAGCCTGCGGCTGTTCGGGGAAGTGGCGGTCGACGCGCACCTGGCGCCAGCCGCCATCGCGGGTTTGCTCTGGAGCCCGTCGTACAACTTCGAAACCAGCTTCACGGCACGCTGCTATGCCCCCGCTTACATAGCCACGCATGCCGGGGCGCATTCCACCCTCAGCTCGGTTTCCAACCAGATCGGCGGCACGGGTTCGGTTCGCTGGATCCACGGCCCGTGGACGCTGCAGGGCGACCTGGAGTATGTCTATTATCCATGGAAACGCTACCGGGCCGAGGCAGGGACGCAGCAGGTCAAGGGCCGCCTGCTGCTCTCGTATGTCTTCCACAACGGAGCCATGCTGCTGAGCCAGCTGTCATACGGCAGCACCTGGAAAGCGCGCCTGCAGGCCGATCTTCCGTTGGGGAAGGCCTGGCAGCTCGCCGCCCGTGCCGATGCCAACCTGCACGGTTTCGCCGCTTATGCCGGGCTGCGCTGGCAGCCTTCGAAACGCTGGAGCCTGGCGGCCCGCCTGACGGTCTGGCGCACGGAAGACTGGGCCTCGCGCATCTGCTTCTACGAGCAGAACGTGCCGCAGAGCTTTGCCGTGGAGTCGTACTATGGAAAAGGAATCGGGGCCTACCTCCTGGTGAAGTATGCCCCGATACGCTATGTAGACCTTTATTTGAAGGTCCAGCAGGGATATGTGTCCTATTTTGTGCGGATCTTCATACCCGGATAGATCTTGCTCCTGCTGTTGAGGTTGTTGAGCCGGTAGATGGTGTTGAGCGAGACGCCGGTCTTCTTGGCGATGCCGCCCAGCGTGTCGCCCGACTTGACGGTGTAGTACGAAGCGCCGGCCGTGCTGCCGGAAGTCGAGTTCTTGCTGCCGGAGCTCTTCTGGGCGCTGGAGCCGCTGGCCTTGGGCGCGCTGCCGTAGATGTAGAGCCGCTGGCCCACACGGATATTGTCGCTCTTGAGACCGTTCCAGCGCTTGAGGTTGGCCACGGTGGTGCGGTGCTTCCTGGCGATGCTGCCGAGCGACTCGCCGCTCTTCACCTTGTGGATCACGCGCTGCTCGCCGCTGCCGCCTGTCTCCTTGATCTTCTTGACAGCCACCGGGTTGAAAAACACGGAGTCCTTGTAGTTGTAGATGCTGTCTTGCAGGTCTACATAGGCCAGCGTATACTGGTGGGGCAGGTTGAGGATGTACATGTGCTCGGTGCCCGGAATGATGTCGTGGAGGTACTGCGGATTGAGGTCGCGCAGGGTCTCCATCGGGATGCCGATGTTTTCGGAGATCTGTCCGAAGTGCAGGTTCTTGTTGATCTGGAAGGTGTCCACGTGGGCCGGGAGACTGATCTGGGCCGGCACGATGCCGTGCTCCGGATAGTAGTTCAGGGTATAGAGGGCGGCGATGAAGGCGGGGATATAACCGCGGGTCTCACGCGGCAGGTAGTCGTAGATCTCCCAGAAGTCGGTCTTGCCGCCGCTGCGGCGGATGGCTTTGCTCACGTTGCCGGCACCGCAGTTATACGATGCGATGGCCAGCGACCAGTCGCCGAAAATCATGTAGTTGTCCTTGAGCAGGCGTGCCGCGGCCCGGCAGGAAGTCAGCGGGTCGAGGCGCTCGTCCACGTAGGAGGTCATTTCCAGGCCGTACATCTTGCCGGTGTTGTACATGAACTGCCACATGCCCTTGGCCCGGGCGCGCGAGACGGCGCGGGGATTGAGGGCCGATTCGATGACTGCCATGGCCTTCAGCTCCTTGGGAAGCCCGTACTCGTCGAAGATCTCCTCGAAAAGCGGCAGGTAGTAGGTCGAGAGCCCGATGATGCGGGAGGTCACCATGGGCATGCGCTCGGTGTAGCGGATGATGGCGTTCTTGACGACCTTGTTGAACTGCACCGGGATGAAGGAATTCATCTTCTTGAGCCGCTCGATGTACACCTCGTCGGGGATGTTGCTGGTCAGCGAGTCGAGCTCGAGGGTGGCCACGTCGAAGTCGTTGACATCGATCTGCTTCTGGATGTAGTAGATGTTGAGCAGCGAGTCGATGTTGTCGGAGTTGTATTCGATGAGATTTTCGATGTCGTCATCCACGAGGATGTCACCGTCGTTGTCGTTGGCAGGGGCGCTGAGCAGCTGGTACTCGTTGTAAAGCGAGTCGTAGGCCTGCTGCAGCGAGTCGAGCCTGTGGGTCAGCTCTTCGATGAGCTGGTTCTGTTTCTTTTTCTCCTTGAGACTCTGGGCCTGTCCGGGAACAGCGACCAGCAGCGAGGCGAGCAGGAGGAGCAGGGAAAAGCGTTTCATTATGTCAGAATGTTAATTGCAGGTTGAGCCCCAGCGCCGTGTTGGTGAAACCGGAACCGGAGCTTCCGGAACTGAAGGAAGCGTATTGCGGGGAGATGGGCTGGATGACAGTCGGTTGGACTTCCAGCCAGGCGATATTGTCGTTCACGTCAAAATCCGCCATGAAGGCGAAGACGTGGGCGTCGATGACGTTGAGGGCGTAGACCAGGACGGTGGCCAGGATGGAGTAATCGCGCCAGCGACGGTACATGTCGCGGTAGGTCTCGGCCTGGGTGGCCGTAATCTGGCCGATGTAGCCGGTCTCGTCCTTGTGGCGGTCCATCTGGGCGATCCAGCGGAACCGCCTGTACTGCATGTCGTTGAAATGATAAAAATAGCCGCAGGCCATCAGACCGCCGGTCCAGATGGGAATCTTCCACCAGTCGCCGTTGTAGGCCTGTCCCAGACCGGGCAGCAGCAGGGAGTAGATGGTGGATTTTGCCGGAACCGGTGTCTTGAGACCGGTCTTGAAACAGACAGTGCCGTCGAGCATCTGCCCCCAGTAGAACGCACCGGCCACCGCATAGCTGGCCAGGCGCATGTACCGGTATTTCTCTTCGCCCGTGTGCTGGTACTGCCGGTTGCTCCAGATGCCGCCGTAGATGCCGGCGCCGATGCCGGCATAGATGACGGGTACCTTCCACCAGTCGTGGTTGTAAAGCTGGGCCGCACCCGGCACGACGGCCGTGCCCAGCAACATGTAACCCGGAGTCAGGGTGTCGCGTCCAAAATAGCCGCGGAACAGTTTGCGCAGGGAGAAGCCCTGGGTGGTGTCGACCGCCACGGTGGTGTCGCGGCCGGATTGGGCATTGGCTTCCTCGGAGCCCGGAGGACCTGTGACGGTGCCGACGGAAGACCTGCCGGAAACGTCGTTGCGCGTGCTCCGGAACTGGGCACTGGCGCTGAGACAGACAAGGATCAGCAGCAGGAGGGTGACAAGGATGCGGCGCACGGACTTAGTCTTCAGGGTTGAGGTGGCTGATAAATGTTTCTACTTGTTCGGGGTTGTCGAAGCGGAGGGTGAGGGTTCCGCCGCCCTTGCCGTTCGGGCGGACGGCCACCTGACCGTCGAAATGGCGTCCCACACGCTCGGCAAGCGTTTGGAATACAGGGGGGAGGGCAGGCGCTGTCGCCGGTGCTTCCGCGGCTTCCCGCGGCTTGACTTGTGCACTTTCTTCGAGCCGGCGCACCGACCAGTCGTTTCGGACCGTCTGTTCAAACAACCTGTGCTGGCGGGCGGGGTCTTCGACGCCCAGCAGCACCTTGGCATGTCCAACAGAAATCTTGCCAAGTATGAGCGCTTTCTGCATTTCTTCGGGCAATTTCAGCAGCCTGAGGCTGTTGGCGATGGTGGTGCGCTTCTTGCCCACGCGCAGAGCCATGGCTTCCTGGGTAAGCTGGCATTCGTCGATCAGGCGCTGGAAACTGAGGGCGGTCTCGATGGGGTCGAGGTCTTCTCGCTGGATGTTTTCCACGATGGCCATCTCGAGCATGGCGGCGTCGTCGGCCTGGCGGATATAGGCGGGAATGCGGGTAAGCCCGGCGGCGCAGGCGGCGCGGTAGCGGCGCTCGCCGCTGATGATCTGATAGCTTTGCGGGCCTGTCTGGCGCAGGGTGACGGGCTGGATGATGCCGAGGGTGCGAATCGAATCCGTGAGTTCCTCCAGGGCTTCCGCATCGAATTCGCTGCGGGGCTGGTAGGGGTTGGGAACGATCTGGTCAACGGGAACGTCGTTGACGGTGGCGGGATTGCCGCTGACGATCCGGTGGATCTCCCGGGTACCCTGCAGCGGGTCGACGTCACCCAGAAGGGCGCCGAGACCCCTTCCTAGTGCGTCTCTTTTTGCCATGCTTCGTTCTTTTGGATGATCTCGCGCGCCAGGTTCAGGTAATTGTCGGAACCGGACGAACGGGCGTCGTACAGGATGGCCGGCTTGCCGTAGGAAGGCGCCTCGCTCAGCCGTACGTTCTTGGTGATCATGGTCTTGAAGACCATTTCGGGGTAGTAGGTCTTGACTTCTTCGACCACCTGGTTGTGCAGCCGGAGGCGGCTGTCATACATGGTGAAGAGGAAGCCTTCGATGGTCAGGGCGGGGTTGAGCCGCGTCCGGACGATGTTGATGGTATTCAGCAGTTTGCCGAGACCCTCCAGCGGGAAATATTCCGGCTGGACGGGGATGATCACGCTGTCGGAGGCGGTCAGGGCATTGATGGTGATCAGGCCCAGGGAAGGAGCGCAGTCGACCACGATGTAGTCGTAGTTGTCGCGGATGCCGGCGAGGGCGTTGCGGAGCACGTTCTCGCGTCCGGGCACGTCGAGCATCTCGATCTCCGCGCCCACCAGGTTGATGTGCGAGGTGATGATGTCCAGCCGCTCGAGCGCGCTGGCCTTGACGATTTCCTCGATCTTCCGTTCACCGATGAGCAGTTCGTAAAGCGTGTCGTGCTCCTTCGAGTCGGGATTGAAGTTGAGGCCGGAGGTGGTGTTCGCCTGCGGGTCGGCGTCGATGATGAGGGTCTTGTATTCCAGGACAGCCAGCGATGCGGCCAGGTTGATGGCCGTGGTGGTCTTGCCGACACCACCCTTTTGGTTGGCGATTGCGATGATCTTTCCCATAAACTGCAAATTTAAGAAAAAAATAGTAACTTCGCAGTACTAAAACCGTAATCATGTCTGATCCTTCTGTCTGGCGCGTGATTGTAAGCAGCCGCTCTGGTGGCGGAAAGGCGCGCAAGGACTGGCCTCAAATTGAGAAGCTTCTCAAAACCAGTAAGATAGAGTTTTCTCCCCTTCTCACGAATCATGCTTATCATGCCATTGAACTGGCGCGGGAATCCGTGCTGGAAGGCTGGCGGAAACTGCTGGTGGTCGGCGGAGACGGCGCCGTGCACGAAGTGATCAACGGCCTGTATTCCCAGCATGAGGTTTCGCCTTCCGAAGTGACGGTGGCGCTGATTCCTGTGGGTTCGGGCAACGACTGGGCCCGTTTTCACCGCATTCCTTCCGATTATGCCGCCGCAGTCTCCCTGGTCGCAGATGCGGCGGCGCACATCCGGGTCCAGGATCTCGCGCGCGTGGACACCCGCATGGACGGCCAGGCCTATTGCCGCTACATGGTCAACATCGGCGGGCTGGGTTTCGATTCGGAAGTATGCCGGCGTTTCGATCTCTCCAAGGAGCGGGGGCATGCCGGCGACAAGCAGTATCTCAAGTCGCTGCTGGCGGGCTTCCTCTCTTATCGCTGCCTGCAGTTCCGCGTGACAGTCGACGGGGAGGATTTCTTCCGGGGACCGGCTTTTTCCGTGGCGCTGGGCCTGGGCCGCTACTGCGGCGGAGGCATGATGCAGACGCCCGAAGCCATTCCTGACGATGGGCTGATCGACCTGACCGTGGTCCGGAAGCTCAAAAAATGGAAGTTCCTGGCCAAGGTCCCGTCACTGCTCCATGGAACCATCTTCCGGAACAAGGAAGTCATTCATACCCGTGGCAAGCGTATCGACATCTCGGCCGCTCCCTATTCCTATATGGAAGTGGACGGTGAAGCCGTCGGGATTACGCCTGTGCATATCTCGGTGATACCGAATGGAATACAGGTTGTTTCGAATTATTGATTCTTCGTCTCGATGTAGAGCCAGAAGATGAGGGGGGAATACTCCGGGATGGCAGGACTGCTGCCTTTCGCACCGTATCCCAGCTCGGAATTGAAGAGGGTGACGGCTTTTTCTCCTTTGTTCATCTTCAGGATGGCGTTCCCGAAACCGGCCACGACGCTGTTGTCGCTTTTGAATTTGCTCTCGTCGTATTTGTAGTAGGTAATATCCATCCCGCTGTAGGTCTTGTCTTTCGACCAGATGCGGTAGAACTTGGCCGTGTCTTCGATGTTGGTGTCGAATACCTGGCCGTTCATCAGGCGGCCGATGTAACGGACGCTGATGGAGGTGCCTTCGGGGATGGTGTCGGTGTCGGCCGTATGTTCTTCCAGTTTTTTGAAATACTGATGCTCGGCGATCGTGGCTTCACTGTCGTAGTGCGTGCGGAACCAGGTGCGCATCTCCTTGTCCTGGTAGCTGATGATGTCGTTGATGACGGTGTCGATGTCGAACTCGTAGAGGTAGTTGTTGACTTCCTCCGTGGAAGTGAAGGCGTCGTACATGGAATAGAGGTGGTCAGAAGCCGATTTCGGCAGGGCGATGGCCGTGTAGCCGCCGCCGTGCATGGTCCGGAACACTTCCTCCAGTGCATCGGGGAGGTAACCCTGGGTCATCCGCCAGGTGTTGCCGTCGTAGTTCGAGGAAGGGGTGTAGGTGCCCATCTGTTCCGCCAGCTGCCGGACATTGGTCTCCACGATCGTGCCGTCGAGGAAGTACTTGGTATAATGGACACGGATGTAGGAGCTGTCGGCAATGGCCGGACCGTCGCCCTTGTGCATTTGCAGGATATAGGCGCCGTACTTGCCGTACGGCTTTACGTCGGGATAGTTGATGCGCAACCAGGCCTCCATCATGTGGTCGTAGGAGATGTCGCTGTCCTCAGAGGGATTGACGGCGCATGAGATCGCCATGACGGCTGCCAGCAGCAAGGGGAGAAACAAGATTCGGGTACGTTTCATTCGTCAGTCATTCTTTTTGATTGCAGCCACCAGTACGTCGAACAGCAGTGCCGTGTTTTCGGGCACCATCCCGACAGACTGCCTTCCGTAGCCAAGCTGCGCGGGAAACAGGATCAGCGACTCCTGGCCCAGGCGGGCGCCGATCAGTCCGCGGTCCAGGCCGGTGATCAGGTCGCCCTTGCCGACGCGCACCATGCAGCTGTCGTGGGTGAACTGGCTCTCCGGGCCGTTCTGCCCGAAGGTATAGCCGACCAGGTGGAGATAGGCCGAGTCGCCGGGATCGATGGCGGTCGAAACGGGCAGGTTGTTGGCGATCACGACGCGGGCCACGCCTTCATAGCGGATGACCTCCTTGTCGGCAAATTGCTTCTGGATGTAGTCGTCGATGTACTTGTTCTGGTTGATGTTGGCTTCGCGCACCTCGCTTTCGCATGAGAGAGCGAACAGCAGGGCGGCGGCCAGGCACAGACAGAGACGGAACATCAGTTTCATCGGGTGGATGCGGATAATCCGCAAAATTATACAAAAGATGTGCCTTATAAAAATTTTTCTTCCTTCGCCCAGGTCGCCAGCGACTGTTCGAAGTAGGCGGGAACGGCTTCGAGAGGCATGTAGAGGCGTCCGCCCGCAGCGTTGTGGTGGCCGCCGCCGTTGAAGAACTGCGTGGCGAAACGGTTCACGTCGATCTGTCCCTTGGAGCGCAGCGACACGCGGATGTACTTGCTGTCGAAGTTTTCGGTGAAGAGGGCGCTGACCTGCACGCTGCTGATGGCCAGCGGGAGGTTGACGAAGCCCTCGCTGTCGCCCGGCTTGAAGTTGTAACGCGCTTTCTCCTTGTTGCTCAGGAGCATATAGGCTGTCTTGTAGGCGGGCAGCACCTTCATTTTGTCTTTGATCATGTGGCCCATCAGCCGCGTGCGGGACACGCTGTAGCAGCTGAGCACCTTTTCCTGCAGGCCGTTCTTATCCACGCCCCGGGCGATGAGTTTCGAAGCCATCTCGAACGTGCCGGGCAATACCGAGTTGGAGAAGTTGTTGGTGTCGGTCATCATGCCTACATAGAGCGATTCTGCACAGCGCGCGCTGATACGCTGCGGATCGCCGGCGACGTCGGGCAGGGCCATCAGGATCCAGAACAGCAGTTCACAGGTGGAAGAGACCCCGGTAGTGGAAATGGCCACGTCGAAGCGGTCCAGTTCAGCGGGGATATGGTGGTCGATCAGGACCTTCTTGCCCGGTGCGGCCAGGATGTCGTCTTCCAGGTATTCCGTGCGGGCGAGGCGGTTGAGGTCGAGGCAGATGATGGCGTCGGCCTCCGCCACGGCGCGCCGGGTGTCGTCCAGCTCGTTTTCGCAGATCATCATCCGGTCCCGGGGGTCTTCCGGCTCCAGGAATGCCATGTTGTCGGGGTAGGGGCTGGGCAGGATGATGCGGGGATGCTTGCCACGGCCTTTCAGGTAGTGGTACGCGGCCGTGACGCTGCCCAGCGCGTCACCGTCGGGGTTGAAGTGCCCGACCAGCACCAGTTTGTCGGCTTGTTGGAGCAGGGTCTCCAGGGAAGAGATGTCGATCTGCATGGGAATCGCGCAAGTTTCTTTCTGCAAATTTAAAAAGATATTGTAGTCTTGAAATAAATTTTTTACTTTTGTAAGTCCAATCGATTTTGGCGTACTAGGCAGACAATATTAAAAATTAACCGATATGAGAAAACTTTTGACCTATTTCATTTTCCCTCTCTGCATCATCGGACTGGCTTTCCTGCTTTACCGCAGCATCAACGAGCCTGTGAAATTCAACAAGGAGCGTGATATCCGCGAGAAAGCGTGCATCGAACGCCTGAAAGACATCCGTACCCTGCAGGTTACTTTCAAGGATACCTACGGCCACTATGCGCCGGTGATGGATTCCCTGATCGACTTCTACAACAACGGCAAGATCACGATCATGCAGCAGATCGGTTCGGAAGACGACTCCGTGGCCGTGCTGCACACCGAAGCCGTGAAGAAGACCTTCCGTAACCTCAAGGGCGACCAGATGATGCAGAAGCTCTATGAACTCTACCAGAATGGCGACGAGCACCTCATCATCCGTATCCCGCAGGAGACCAACGTGAAAGACACCCTCTTCCGCAGCCGTCCAGATTTCAAGGTCGCCGAGCTCCGCTACATCCCCTTCTCCGAAGATGAGAACGGCAAGCGCGACACCGTCATCATGAAGAGCATCGTCAAGCAGGTGTCCGGCGTGGACGTGCCGCTGTTCGAGGCGCAGATGCCGTTCTGGTCCATCCTCAAGGGCATGGATCGCCAGCAGATCGTCAACCTCGTGGCCGAGCGCGAAGACACGGGCCGTTACGCGGGCCTGATGGTCGGTTCTGTCGAGAACGCCAACAACAACGCAGGTAACTGGGAATAGTGCTGAAGTACACCCTCATACCCGAAGGGTACTTCTCGGAAGAAACGGCTGCCAGCCTGCTTGCCCAGGTCGTCATTCTCGAGAAGTCCGAACCGGTGAAAAGTTTGGAACTGCCTTGTTACAAGGCAGTTCTTGTTTATGCCGGTGATGATGCCGCGGCCCGCTGCCTTGCCGGCATGGTGTCCGCTGCGTCGGAGCTCAACCGCTACAACAAGGTGGTCGTGCATCTGGGCGAAGACGCCGTCGACATCGTGGTGGCGGCCGGCGACCGGCTGCTGCTCTGCAATTCGTTTCCGGCCCGGGACGAAGTGACGGCGCAATACTTTCTGTTTGCCGCCCTCAAGCAGTTCCAGATCAATCCCGAACTGACCCGGGTCCACTTTTTCGGCGAGGCGGGCGAAGGCATCAAGAGCGACCTCTTCCGCCACTTTGCCAGCGTGGAGGTCTTATGAGAATCATCGGCGGCTCCCTGCGCGGGAAGGCCATCCTTCCGCCGGCCGGCTTCAAGGCCCGGCCGACGACCGATTTTGCCAAAGAGGGCCTTTTCAATACCCTCGATAACGAATTTTACTTCGACGACCTGGACGTACTCGACTTGTTCTGCGGGACAGGCAGCATTGCTTTCGAGTTCGCGTCCCGCGGAGCAGGTGAGGTAATCGGCGTCGAGATGAACCCTGCCAACGTGGCCTTCATCAGGAAGACCGCCGCGGCGCTGGGCGTCGACCGGACCGTACGGGTCGTACACCAGAATGTTTTCGATTTCCTGGGCATCTGCGCCAAGCGTTTCGACATCGTCTTTGCCGATCCGCCCTACGCCATCGAAGGGCTTGATACGATCCCGGAACGGGTACTGTCGCGGGGCCTTGTCCATGCAGGCGGCTATCTCATCCTCGAGCATCCTGCCGAATACAACTTTGCCGCACATCCCTCCTTCGTGAAGGAGAAGAAGTACGGCAACGTGCATTTCAGCTATTTCTCGCCGTCGGCGGAAGCGGAATCCTAATACCAGGGATCCTGATTGGCGGGTGTCCGGATATCGCTCAGGCAGAGGATGTCATTGAGGAACCATTGTCCGGTGCTGCCTTTCTTGCGCAACTTGATGTGACGCGGGTTGTCGGCGCCGCCTGAAGTGACCATCAGCGAACACCATTCGTGACCCGAACCGTCGGTCGTGAAGGAATACTGGTTGCTAGTCACCGTGATCTTGTACGGTTTGCTGGGGGTGTAGTTGTTTTGGGGCGTGGCACCGTGGAAATAGGAATAGGGGATATAGGATTTCCCCTGCAGGCGGTCGCGGAGGAACTGGGCATCGTAGCCGGATACGGATCCTGGACCTTTGAGATAGTTGAGCATCTGGATGCAGTCGCTGGTGCTCTCGCCGTAGCGGGTCAGTGCAGCTACGGTCAGGGCCGCCACGGCGTAAGGATCGGTCATTTCTGCCGCGCCGGGCAGTTCCAGCAGGTCGTCCAGATTCTTGGGAAGCTTGTTGTAGGTGTAGGTGTGGCTGGGATTACCGCCAAGGTTGAGACCGGTTTTCCCTATCACACCGCAGCCGGCCGTCAGCACCAGCATCAATGCTAACGCCGCAAGGACAAGAAGGGTTGTTTTCATAGTTGAAAGAGGGTTCATCTACCAAAGATACATTTTTTTTGGCGTTATGACAAATTTTATAACAATGGATCAAGCGCCTCAGGAAAAAGCCGGGTATGAATGAAGGATTTTGCAGATTTGCAACATCGTTCCTCAAAATTGCTACATACGCCTGTGTGCACGTTCCGGCGGCTTTTCGTACCTTGTTGAAAAATACGGTCGTAGTAACAATGGGAACGAAAAGATTGTATCAATGGGCGGTAGCAGCCGCTTTCATGATGTGCCTGCCGATGTGTATCACCTCGTGCATCCCGGACGACACGCCGGACAGCGGCAGCGCCATCGTGTGTATCAACACGGCCTCACTCTGCGAAAAGTTGGGGATTGCCGATCTCGTTGCCGGGATGCTGGCCGAAAAGGCTTCCTTCAAAATAACCGATTCCGTACTTGTGTACGACCGGCAGGGACAGCTCGTGGCCAGGCAGGGGGCGGAATCCAGCAGCCTGCAAACCGTAACCATCCATCTGAGCGACATTCCCCAGGGAACCTATACCCTTGTGGCATGGCAGACGACCACCACTGGGCCTGAACCGTTCTGGCTATTGTTGGAGGCGGAGCAGCTTGCTGCAGCCCATATCGTACAACTCTATCCGTCTACAATCAGCTCCTTTCGGGCCATCGGCCTGTACACCACGACCGTCACCATCGGAAGCGAGGCTGCCACCGTCCAAGCGGAGGTAGAGCCTATGGGTAGTGTCGTGGACCTCATCATTGACGGCTTGACGCCGGAATGTGACTATGGGAATGTCAGCCTGGCTGTGGAAGGAAATGGCTTACAATCCTCCGAAAGTCAGCATCGGATCCAGCAGGGGGTCTCGTGAAACCTGCGGGCCTTTGGCCGCTGTAACCAGATAGGCTATGATGCAGGCAGCCCCGAGGAAACAGATGGCAGACAAGAAATAGCGTGAATAGTCTGCTACTTCTTTGCGCCGGATCCACAGCAGCGTGCCACAAACCAGGCATACCGCCAGCAAAATGCTTGAAATAATGATGGCCAAACTGGTATTCATGCAAGGAACCGTTCTCCCATCGCAAAGGTACGATTTTATCGGTTCCTTGTCAAATGCGGGTCAGCCTCTTTGTCTACCTGAACACAGGGTAGTTCAGTTGCTCCCCAAGGTTGGCTGTTTCGTTGATGAGGTTGCCTACATTGGAGCAACAATCCTCAGAATAGCGAAAAACGCCAAATACAGCTACGGGTAGCAGATAGGGGGTGCCCAGCAGGTCCGTTGCCGGAATCACGTCGGACAGATGATTCTTGACCGTCAATTCGTTGCTGATGAGCGCGCTGTTGACCACCGCTTCCTGACAGGACGCATCGAATGACTTCAGTGCAGCCAGCGTATTTTCAGAAGGGAGCTGGGTTCCTTTTTCTTGCAACTCCTTCGTACTCTTCTCGTCACCATTCAAGGCGGCGGTCATTCGCTGGTAGTCCACCCACTCGTCGCGGACAAACAGGAGCCGGTCGCTGCCCTTCGCATGCTTCAGGTAGTCGTCGGTCGTGGCGATGAACCGGTCGGCCAGGGAATTCTGCTGCTGGAGCTTGACATAGGCCAGCGAAGCATGGATCGTTCCCTGTGTCAAATCTTGCGGATTCTCACCGGACAGGTCGCCATCCAGCGCGTTGAGCAGATCGCCCAGGATAGTGCGGACATTGTCGATCATCGGACGCGCGGCATTCATATCCTTCAGTACATCGGCGTATTCCGGAATGCCGCCCGCCACTTTGTTAGACATGTCTACGAGGGCAGAGAACTGTGTCGCCCGTGTATGCATCACCAGATTGGCGGCCAGCAAGTTGTTCCTGAAGGCTTCGTCGGTCTGGAGCAATTCTCTCATATTGTCGATTCTCTCTTCGGCGCTCTTGCGCAAGAAGTGCGAAGATTTGGCAATATCCCCGTCCCTGTTATTACGTTCGACGGGCCAATTGAAATAGATGGAGGAGAGCAGCCCCAATACGCATACCGCTGCGACGGAGGCAAGGATGATAAGGGTTTTCTTTTTCATGCCCGAAAGTTACCAAAAATCCGCAACATACGGATACTCAAGACGGGTGCAATATCGAAAGAAGATGTTGCAATAATGAAACATGTTAATAATCAGAATTTTGATAATTATTGCCGCTCAGGGTGTCCGGGCAAACAGAAGCGAAGTCAGCCGCCAGACGGTCTACAACTGGCATGACCGCGGGCTCCTGGTCCACGATGCCAAGAAAAGGATTGCTGTACCGGCGACCGTTGCCTTGTGGCGGTTTTTGAGTAAACTGAGATAAAATAAAGGAAGGTTTTGGTATTCAGATAAACTTCATTATATTTGCATTGCCGTTGACGATTTTTCGCAAATATCGTCAGAGGTGTTGCAAAATTTCACGGTGATTATGTATCATAGAGTATTCGACATAGAGAACCGCCTGGATGAGGGCATGTTCTTGTTTGGCGGCCGTCAGGTTGGGAAATCGACGCTTCTGAGGGAGCGATTCCCACAGGCCATATACGTTGACCTTCTTGATCCTGATACGAGAAAACGATTCAGGCGTCGTACCATGGAGTTCTACGAGATGCTGGTGAAATATCCGCCCGAGACCCTGGTCATTGTAGATGAGATCCAGAAACTTCCGGAGCTGCTGGATGTCGTTCACAAGTTGATGGTCGAGAATGACCTTCATTTCATCCTTAGCGGCTCCAGTGCCAGGAAGATCAAGAAGGCCGGTGTCAACCAACTGGGTGGGCGTGCAAACGAGGAACATCTGTATCCGCTTGTCTATGCTGAGATTCCTCATTACGACTTTGGGCGGGCCATCCAGAACGGCATGATTCCGCGCCATTATGATGTGAAGGATGCAAGGGTGCGTCTCAAGAACTATGTGAACTTGTACCTCAAAGAGGAAATCGAAGAGGAAGCCCTGGTCCAGAATATTGATACCTTTGAGCGCTTCCTCGAAGGGGCAGCTGTCACCAACACGGAGATCTTGAATTACGACAATGTCGCCTCCGATTGCGGCGTGTCTGTCAATACGGCCAAGGCCTATTTCAAGATTCTCTACGATACCCTTCTGGGATTCGAGGTCAAACCATACCGGAAGGTGATCAAACGCAAACTGTACCAGACTTCCAAGTTCTATTTCTTCGATGTCGGCATTCCCAACTACTTGCTGCACCGTTTTCACCTGATGCCAGGAACACCTGAATATGGGCACGCCTTTGAAAGCATCGTGATGCAGGAAATCCGTGCTTACTTGGGATACTCCGGCAGTGAGGAGGAACTGACCTACTGGCACACCTACACCAACGATGAAGTTGACGCCGTGATCGGCGATGCCCGCGTTGCCATTGAGATCAAATCGACGGACCACGTGGAAACCGAGCACAAGAAAGGCTTGAAGAAATTCGTGGAAGAGCACCCGGATGCCAAGCAGATCATTGTCTCCAGAGACTTCTTGACCAGACGGTCGGGAGACATTGACCTGTATTACGTGACCGACTTCTTCAAAGCCCTTTGGGCAGGGGAGATTATCTGAGTTTTATAACTGAATCAGGAACGATTGCTGCAGGTACTGGGACCGGTAGCCGGTCTCGGTATCGAGCAACACGAACGGGCTGATACGCCAGTACATTCCGAAAGGCACGGATTTCAACGAACTGACAGATGAGATGCTTGCAGAGATCGAATGGAAACTTAACCACAGGCCCCGTAAGTCACTGGGTTACAGGACACCGTTGGAATATTGTAAACAATTATTTAACTTTGACTTTTGAAGTGTGTTGCACTTCTAAATTGAATTCACCTGATATAGTTTCCTATGCTCCACAAAAATCCCTCTCAGAGTAGCCTGAGGGGGATTTTTCGTATATAGTGGCCCAAATAATGTCCCATTTTTTCAAAGAATCCTGCGAAAAAAGATGCTCGTAGGCAAGCGCAGTTTCTAGAAGATTTTCCTCGGCTTGTCCCGTCATTAGCAAAAGAACTGGAAATAACAGCCCGGACAGGCCTAACGATAAGAAAGCGGCAAGGTCATTTCAAATGAGAGTCCCCCTTCCGGGCGTAGGCTGGCCTTGATCTCCCCACCGTGGAAACCGACTGCATTCCTGACGACGGAAAGGCCGAGTCCGCTGCCGGTATCCACATTCCAATCCGTGCCGGTCATCCCCGGAATCCGGAAAAAACGCTCGAATATCTTGTCCAGCATTTCCGGAGGAACGCCCACGCCGGTATCGTAGTAGAAGCATCTGCCAGGCTTCGCTTCGACGTGGATCTCCGTTCCCTCGCCCGCGTATTTGTAACTGTTCTCCACCAGATTCCTGAATACGGCATACATTAGACTCGGACTGCCGTTCATATGCAAATTCTCCGGGACGCTATTCTCAACCGTCATCCCGCGCGAAGAGATCTTTTCGGCGAATTCATCCAGGACGCTGTCGATGATTTCCTTCAGGGCGAACCGTTCGACCTTGATCATCTCCGGGGATTCCTCGATCTTGGTGACCAGTCCGATGTCCCGCAGCAGATCCGACAGACGGAGCGTCTGCAGATAAGCCCGCTGGGTAAACAGCTCGCGCCGCTCATCATCCATATCTTGGAAGTCGGTGAGCGCTTCCAGATAACCGCGCAGGCTGCTGACGGGGGTCCGCAGTTCGTGGGCAATGTTGTGCGTCATTTCCCGTTTCAGGCGCTGATTGTTGCGGCGTTCGCTTTCAACGGCATTCAGCGCGTCCTCCAGAGATTTGTAGCCCCGCAGCATCGAATGTCCGATCAGGGCCAGGAATATCAGAAGCAGAATAACCCCTACAACGACGAATATGGTATCCGACCTCAAAAAATGCTTCAGGTCAACCTCATACGGGACCGCCACGCGGATGATCCGGTCTCCATCCATCTTGGTCAGATAGCAATAGTCGCGACCTTCCGTCTCAGAATGCCGGATGGCCCAGCCCGGACGGTCTTCCCGGCACTCGAGGAATTCAGGCCGTTTGCTGTGGTCGGTCGACAGATCGGGTTCATCGGAATCATACAGGACACCCCCCTCTTTTGACAGGAGCGTGACGCGGACCTCTTCGTTGAACGAGACTTCGGGACCGAAGATGGCAATCCGGTCCGCGTATCCTTCCAGACGCGATTGAAGGACCAGTTTCTTGTAATTCCGCTCGCTGTGCATTGTATAGACGGAGGCGGCCAATGAGAAAACGCCGACTACGACCGCCATATACAGCAGCAGCTGCTGCAGGTAAGATTTGTTACTGCTCATATTTCAAACTATATCCAAAACCTACGCGGCTGACCAGCAAGCCTTTGTGGTCGGCCAGTTTCGATCGGATATGCGCGATGTGGACATCTACGGTCCGGTCAATAACAAATGGCGCATCCAGCCAAAGCGCCTTGATGATCTGGCTGCGAGTGAAAAATATCCCCTGATTCTGGATCAGGAACGCCAGGATCTCATATTCCTTTCTTGAAAACAGGACCTCATTGCCTTCGAGGAAGACTTTCTCCGCATCCAGGTCGACCGACAGGAGGCCGCAATGGACCAATCCAGTGCAACTTGACGCGGAGCGTTTCAGGACCGCTCCGATGCGCGCTAACAGTTCCGCCGTCGAGAACGGTTTCGCAACGTAATCGTCACCCCCGGAAGCGAAGCCGGAAAGGAGGTCTTCCTCCGAAGACCGGGCGGTCAAGAAGATAATGGGCATCTTACATCCTTTTTCCCGGAGGACCCCGGCCAGTTCATATCCGGACATCCCCGGGAGCATTACGTCCAGCAGGATAAGCCGGATCCTGTCGTTCATCATTTCCAACCCATTCTCGGCACTCTCCGCTTCATAGGTCTTGTAGCCGGCCCGTTCGAGACTGAACTTCAGGATTTCCCGAAGGTCGGCGTCATCTTCGATAATCAAAATTTCTTCCATCATGGCAAAGTTACATTTTTATGAGTCCGTTACCAACGGCTTAACAGAAACTTAACCGCCGTTTAATAAACGCTTAACAGCGTCTTGTTTTCTTTGCAGCGGTTAAATACAGAAACAATGGAAATGAAAAAGACTGAAAACAGGGAGACCAAAGCGGAGAGAATCTGGCGAATCTATAACTGGACAAGATTAATCTTGTTCATCATCATCATCCTGCTCTTGGCCATCGGATTGAACAGGGCGTCTTAGTTTAATTTCAATCGAAACAAAATGACACAGCTTATTTTTGGCGGGATCATCGTATTCCTCTGCGTACTCGCCATATTCGATCTCGTCGTTGGTGTCAGCAACGACGCCGTCAACTTCATCAACTCGGCCATCGGAGCGAAAGCCGCACGTTTCAAAACGATCATCGCGGTCGCGGCCACCGGCGTCTTCGCCGGTGCCGCCCTGTCCAACGGAATGATGGACGTAGCCCGCCACGGCATATTCGCCCCGCAGTATTTCAGTTTCTACGAGGTTATCTGCATTTTCCTGGCCGTGATGGTCACAGACGTGATTCTGCTCGACATTTTCAATTCCCTCGGGATGCCGACGTCCACCACCGTTTCCCTGGTGTTCGAGATGCTGGGAGGCGCACTCGCCCTATCACTGGTAAAGATGGTCCGGGAAGACGGTCCCGGCCTGGGAGAGCTTCTGAATACGGATAAGGCCCTGAGCGTCATCGCCGCCATCTTCCTGTCCGTCGCCGTGGCCTTCATTACGGGCATGCTGGTGATGTGGATATCCAGGTTTGTATTCACCTTCGTCAAACCCCGGAACGGATCCCTGAAAACCATCCTGTTCGGCGGTGTCTGCGCCACGGCCATCGTTTGGTTCCTGCTTATCAACGGACTCAAGGGCTCGGTCTTTATGACGCCGGATATCAAGGAGTTCATCAGTGAGAACACCTGTATGCTCCTGGCCATCGGCTTTGCGGCGATGACCGCCCTGATAACGATACTGGCCTTTTTCAAGGTCAACATT
>JAFSOA010000002.1 GCA_017447265.1 Bacteroidales bacterium | reverse complement strand
GCGTTCATCCTGAGCCAGGATCAAACTCTTCATTGTATAATTTCTCATATAACTCAAGTCGGACCCTGCAACTTTCAATTCCTTAAAGAAATCAACGCTTTGCTCTTCTGATTTTAATCGTGTTAAAATCGGTACTTGCTTGTACTTGTTCTTCCTATTCTTTCAATGAACTACCGTTCTTTCCGAAACGGGCTGCAAAGGTATGCGAATTTTTTTAATCCGCAAAATTATTTTCAAAAATATTTTTGACAAGACCCTAAAAAGCGCTAGCGGAGGCCGTTGCGAGAGCCTGTGTAATGGCAGGTCGTAGCGGCGGGGTCAGGGGCAGAGCCCCTAAAACACCGTACACCATCCGCCGGGGACGGAGGCACCGACAGTATTGTCGTACATGGCCTCGCAGATCGTGGCAGGACGGTAGAAGCGGCCCTTGTAGGTGGCCGTCACCCGGGTCTTGACCACCGACGTGGCGTTCCGGCCCAGATAGAGGTAGGAGTACACGCGGTCGTCGCGGAAGTCCTGGTAGAAGCCGTCGATGCGGTCGACGTGAATCTCCCAGCCGGACGGGAAGATCTGGGTCAGGGCCAGATTGGTGTAGTCGGTCGTCGCACTGGTGTTGGTCACATAGGTGTTGACCACGAAGTCGGTCCCCTGCTCGACGTTCGACGGATCGACCGGCGTACCGTCGGGCAGCGTGTAGGTTACCACGAGGCGCAGGCCGTCGGCACGGGCCACTTCCTCACCCTTCTCCGGAATGCCGGTGGAACTGACCACCAGGTAGACCGGGGCTTTGGAGTTGTTCGTCACCTCCAGGTTGAGCGAAGTGCCGCTGCCCGGATCGAGCGAGCCCTGGGCGATGGCCTTCTTGCCATGAAGTTTGGAACTGCTGCCGCCCGCTTTCACCGTCACGTCCAGACCGTCCACCACATTGACCTTCATGTAGTCGGCCACGGCGTTGAGAGCCCAGGCCGTGCTCTGCGTACTCATGTAATGGTCGCGTTTGTTGAGCCAGTTCGACAGGCGTTCCACACACTGGAAGGCCGCCGTCTTGTCGCCCACCACATTGTAGATCATTGCGGCGATGGCCTGCAGGCGCTCTTCGCTGTCGTAGTTGTCGGAGAAGCGGTTGTAGCGCTCCGAGCCGGTCGTGCTGCTCTGCAGGATGGAACGGGCCACGTCTTTCTTGCCGTCGATGGCATAGGCGCCCGCCAGCAGCAGCTTGGCCGATTCAGGCAGCTTCACGACATCTTCGCGCAGGCGGTTCATGTCGCTGCGGTCGGGCGAGCCCGCCAGCGACAGCACATAGAGCGCATAGGCGCGGCTGTCGGCATCGTAGCTCTTGCCCGAAGCCACGGTCTTCATATAGGAAAGGTTCGATTTCTTCAGCGAAGCCGGCACCGAGTAGCCCGCCTTCTGGGCCTCCAGCAGGAAGTGGGTGGCATAGATCGTCGCCCACACATTGGCGCCCAGGTAGGACGAAGTGCCCGGCCAGGTCGTCATGCCGCCCGAAGGGATGGCGAAGGAGCTCAGGCGGTTGATGGCCGCCTTCACATTCTCGCCCGTACGGGTCTGCTGGTCGCGGTCGAGCTCGATGAGGTCGCCCAGATAGAGCTGCGGGAACGCGGCGGAGGTCGTCTGCTCGAGGCAGCCGTGCGGATAGCCGGTCAGATAGCCGAGGCGGTAGTCCAGGTCGATCGGCGGAATGGTGGATGCCTCCACGTCGACCTCATTGGTGCCGGGACGGCCCGCCAGGGCGAAGGGCAGCGAGACGGACTTGCCGCCTTCCACCAGCTTCACGACGGAATTGGTGCTGCGCGGGTTCGGGTCGCGCACATCGATCTCCAGTTCTTCGGTCGAACTGTCGCCCGAAGCCTTGGCCACGGTGCGGATCTTGCCGATACCCGTGGCATCGGAGGCCTTCAGCGTAAAGTAAACCAGCTTCTCGCCGGCGCTGGGCAGGCTGACCGTCGCGGTGTTGCTGCCGGCCACGGAAAGCGCGCCTTCGGCTTTCACCTCCACCGTCACCTGGCCTACGCCGTCCTTGTTGGCAAACACCGTCACCGGCAGGCCCACCTGCTCTTCCGTGCCGAGCACGCGCGGCAGCGTGGCTTTGACCATCACCGGCTTGGTGACCATCACGCTCTTCTCCGAAGCGCCCATGTTCGCGCCGTCCGTGGCGATGACCATGGCCCGGAGCTGGCCGATGTACTGCGGAAGTTTCACTGTATGCTTGTCGGAGCCCTTGGCCTTCAAGGTGAAGGGGCCGAGGAACATCGAAACGGGCTTGAAGCGGTCGGCCTTGTTGTTGGGCGTCACGGCCACGTCGCCTTCGGCGTCACCACCGATGGCGAAGAGCTGCTCCATGCGGGCGCCGTAGGCACCGATCACCAGGTCGAAGAGATCCCAGGTGCGGACACCCAGGGCTTCGGTGGCATAGAACGACTTCCACGGGTCGGGCGTCTTGTAGCGCGTCAGGCTCAGCAGGCCTTCGTCGACCAGGGCCACCACATAGCTCATCGGACGGCCGTTCTGTTCCTTCACCGTGAAGGAAACTTCCTTCTCGGGCTGCACCTCTGCTGCGATGTCGATCACCGGGTGCAGGTGCGTGGATGCTTCTTCCACGAGGATGCGCTGCACGCCGAAGAGACGGATCGGCGCATCGTTTTCTGCATTGTTGTAAGGCTGGATGAGGGTCACGCTCGCATAGACGTTCGGAGCCATGCCGGCTTCGATCGGAATCTCGATTTCGGTCTTGTCGCCCTTGCATTCCACCCAGAACGACCGGAGCACGCGTTCGCCCTTTTCAATCGAAACCAGGGCCTGGGCACCGCTGGTCGAAGGAATGACCAGCCGGGCCATCTCACCCACGTTGAATTTGTCTTTGTTGAGGCTCATCGGCAGGCGGATGGCAGCATCGGAGCTGCCCTCGCCGGCCTGTTCATAGGAATCGCGGACCATGACCACGGAAGAGGTGGCGTGTCCACCCTTCGGATCGACCACGCGGAAGAACCAGAAGCCGCTCTCCTCTTTCGAGAAGTCCATCTTGAACTCGCCGGCACCGCCCGTCAGGGTCACGCTCAGCTCCTTGAACGGAGCATTGTACGAATCCTTCGCATAGGAAGCCAGGCCGTCGGAAGAACTCCACCACCAGCTCCAGCCCATCTTGTAAACCTCGACATTCACCTTCACGTTCTGCTTCACCGGGTTGCCCTGGTAGTCCACGGCGGCCAGCTTGAAGCTGTGGCTGCGGGCCTTGTCGAGATAATCCTCGCCCCATTCGCTCTCCTGCGTCGGAACCTGGAGGCCGATGTAGGTGTCGTAGGGCGAGAGGGTCGTGGTATAGCGGTCCACGCTGAAATCACCGCTCTTCTCGAAGACACGGGTCGTGAAAAGGGCCGTCAGCATGCCGGGCACGTCGTTGCCCGTAGCGGAGACATTGGTGCGGAACGAGACCTTGCCGTTGGCGTCGGTCCGCCCCTTGAACAGATCCATTTCCTGGGCGGTAAAGCTGCGCGAGCGGTCTTCGAACACGTAGTTCTTGTAATTGTTGAAACTGGTCTTGCCGCGCGTGAAGCTCACGTCGACACGGGTCTCCAGGTCTTTGGCCGGGTTGCCCACCAGCCAGCGGGCGGTTATATCGCCGCGGATGTCGTTGCCCGGAACCACGGGCTTATCGTTGAGATTCAGGTCGATGACGATATTGTTGGGCTTGACCGTCTCGATCTTCACCGTCTTGTACCAGGTCTGGCCGCCGGCCGTCACGGCCGCCTCCCAGTTGCCGGTCGGGGCGTCGGGAGAAGTGGTGAAGGTGAAGCTGTACATGCCGTCGAAGCCGCTGTTGTTGACCTGCGTGGCGATGACCTGGCCCTGGGGGTTGCTCAGGGTGGCCGTCACCGGGTGCCCGGCGGGCAGGACGCCCTCGTCGAGCATGGAGATGAAGGTCAGGTGGATATCGTCGCCCGGACGCCAGACGCCGCGCTCACCGAAGATGAAGCCTTTCTGGCCCTGGCGCGAAGCGTTGCCGTCCACCTCGAAGCTGCTCATCGAGATGGCCGCGCCGCTGCCCATGGAGAGGTAGCTCTTGTCTTCGCCCTTGCTGATGACGGCCGTGCGGGCTTCGTCGTCTTTCACCGTGCAGGAGAAACGGCCGCCGAAACCGGTGCTGCCTTCGGCGATCACCTGGTTGACGGAGTTGTAGAGCGTCACCTTGGCGCCGCTGACGGGCTGTGCCGAGAGGATGTCGGTCACGAACACCGTGTACTCGCCTTTCTCGGAGCCCTTGGCGATGACCGACAGGTCGGAGACCAGCAGGTTGCGCACGCGGTTCTCATAGTCGCTGTAGCTGCCGAAGTAGTAGTCGCTCTCATAGTAGTCTTCCTGGAACTCGGCCAGCGGCTCGACGCCCCGGATCTCGAGGCGGTAGATGGCGCCGCGCTGCACGTTCACCAGGTCGGCCACATTCAGGCCGTAGGTATTGAGGTTGCGCAGTTTCGCGGAGTTGGTCTCGCCGAGGGTGAGGGTGGTGTCGAGCACCACGCGCGCCACGTTGCCCGTGTAGCAATAGGTCTCGCCGAGGCGGTTCTCCTGCAGGAACTGCAGCACGTTGTTTTCATAGATGCGTTTCACGCGCACGCGCACCTTCGCATAATTGATGGCCTGGAAGGGCAGGTTCATGCCGCCCGAGGAAGGCAGCACGGCGCCGCGCGACAGGAACTTGACCATCGGTTCGCCGGAAGGGACCGCGAACCAGCGGTCGAAGTCCTCTTCGAGCTTCTGGCCCTTGGTGCTGCGGATGGCCTTGCTGACGGAGACGAACTGCTTGTCTTCCGCCTTGACGGCCGGGGAGATCTTCAGCACGTTCTCATTGACGATGAAGGAGAGGCGTCCGGCACCCGGCATCGACACCAGGCTCTTGAAATCCTGCTTGGGGTCGAGGGCGGAGGAGAAGGCGATCTCGAAGCCGTAGGGATCGGACTTGACCTCGCTGTCCACCACGCTGAACTGCCCCTTGACGGGCACTTCGAAGCGGCGGGAGCCTTCTGCGGCATAGCGGGGCCAGTTGTGGACCAGTTCCAGCATGACCTTCTTGTCGGTGGCCGCGATGTTGCCCACCGTCACGCTGTGGGCACGGCCGTCCTCGCCATGGACCCAGGACACCTGGGCGTCGGCCCCCTTCACGGAGAAGCCGCTCTCCAGGTATTTGTCGTCGAGCACCTCGGGCGAGGTGATCTCCACGTCGATATGAAAGCGGTCGTCGACGCCGGGATAGCCGGTCAGCTTGCTGTAGTCGAACAACAGCACCGGAGCGAGGGTCTTGACCGTATAAGTTTTTTTGCCGCCCGACTTGCCGGCCAGGGCGCCGAAGTCAGCCGTCACCTTGTAGTCGGTGTTGTATTCGAGCGGCTGTTTCGGAACGATGCAGAGGGTCTGCGGATCGACGACCTGGACATCGAAATCGATTTTCGGGGACACGCTGATGGCCTTCAGGGCCGCAGCCACCGTCTGGTCGTCCTCTTTCAGGTTGAAAGTGTCGAAAAGACGTACAGTCAGCGGGTCGTCCACCCGGATTTCCCGGGAGAAGTCGGCTACACTTTCAGGGGCCTCGCTTCCGCCGCCGCAGGCGCAGAGGCCGAAGAATGCGAGCGCCATGATCATGGCAAAGGTGATTTTTTTCATATCGTTCAAGTTAATTTTTGCCTAATTTTGCTATATATTGCAAAGATAGGGAATAATTGCTTGAATTGGCTTCGGAATAACAAAAAGAATCTGCTGCTTTTCGCCGCACTGGTGACTTTGCTCTCGGGCATCGCCATTGCACTGCGTCCGGGACGGCTTTTCGACGATCCGGTCTGTGCGGTGCTCGAGAGCAGCGACGGGCACCTGCTGGGCGCCCGCATCGCCGCCGACGGGCAGTGGCGCTTTCCCGCCGCCGGCAGCGTGCCGGAGAAATTCGCCAAGGCCATCGTCACCTTCGAAGACAAGCGTTTCTGGCGGCATCCCGGCATCGACCCGCTGGCCGTGGCCCGCGCCCTGCGCCTCAACGCCCGCAGCGGGGAAATCCGCAGCGGTGCCAGCACCCTCACCATGCAGACCATCCGCCTGAGCCGGGGCGACAAGCCCCGCACCGTGGGCGAGAAAGTGCTGGAAGCCCTGCTGGCGCTGCGGCTCGAAATCTATCTGGACAAAGACGAGATCCTCGCCCTCTACGCCGCCAACGCTCCGTTCGGCGGCAACGTGGTCGGCATCGAAGCCGCCGCCTGGCGCTATTTCGGCCGGCCGGCCGACGAACTCTCCTGGGCCGAAAGCGCCACCCTGGCCGTACTGCCCAACGCTCCGGCTCTCATCCACCCGGGCAGCCGCCGCGACGCCCTGCTGGCCAAGCGCAACTTCCTGCTCGACAAGCTCTGCCAGGCCGGTGAAATCGACGAACTCGCCTGCGAACTGGCCAAGGACGAGCCCCTTCCCGACAAGCCGCATCCCCTGCCCGAGATCGCCTTCCACTATCTCGAGACCCTGCGCAGGCAGCAGGGTGACCGCCTGTACCGGAGCCAGCTCGACTTCAGCCTGCAGCAGCGCGCCGAAGCCATCGTGCAGCGCCACCACGAGGTCTTCGCCACCAACGAAGTGCACAACCTGGCCGCCGTGATCCTCGACGTCCACACGGGAGAGCCCGTTGTGTATATCGGTAACGCCGGGCACGGCTCCCGCGCCCACGGCGACCATGTCGATGTGGTGCAGGCGCCCCGCAGCAGCGGCAGCACGCTCAAGCCCCTGCTCTACGGCGCGATGCTCGACGAGGGCCAGCTCCTGCCCGGGATGCTGGTCTCCGACATCCCGTTCCATTACAAAGACTTCACACCCAACAACTTCAACCACAGTTTCGACGGCGCCGTGCCCGCACGCGACGTCATCCGGCGCTCCCTCAACGTACCCTCGGTGCGCATGCTCTACGACTACGGCGTGGAGAAATTCATCGACCTGCTGCAGAAGGCGGGCTTCACGACCATCACCCGCGGAGCCGACACCTACGGCCTCTCGCTCATCCTGGGCGGCGCTGAGATCAAGCTCGGCGACCTGGCCGCGGCCTATGCGCGCATGGCGCAGCGGCTCAACGGCGAAGACGGACGGACGCCGCTCTCGCGGGGCGCCGTCTGGTGCACCTTCGACGTGCTCACGGAACTGAGCCGGCCGGAAGAAGAAGGCGACTGGCATACCTTCCACTCGAGCCGCACCGTGGCCTGGAAGACGGGCACGAGCTACGGCAACCGCGACGCCTGGGCAGTGGGCGCCACGCCCGACTATGTGGTGGCGGTCTGGGTCGGCAACTGCAACGGAGAAGGGAGGCCGCTGCTCACCGGCGTGGGCTATGCCGCACCGGTCATGTTCGACCTGTTCAGCCTGCTGCCGCCCACCCGCTGGTTCGAACGGCCCGGCGACGAGCTGGAGGAGGTGGTCTGCTGTCGCCTGAGCGGGCATCCCGCCACCGCGCTCTGCGAAGCCGACGGGGTCGTGTCGGAATGGGTGCCCCGCGCCCCGCAACGCCCCGATCCCTGTCCCTACCACCGGCTGGTCCACCTGAGTCCCGACGAACGCTGGCAGGTCAACAGCGACTGCTGGCCGGTGGCCGACATCCGGCATGTGTCGCGCTTCGTCCTGCCGCCCGCCCAGGAGTGGTATTACATGCGCTCGCACAGCGATTACCGCCCGCTGCCGCCCTATCATCCCGACTACGCGGGTTTCCGCGCTTCGGGTGCGGTCGAGATCATTTATCCGCAGAACGGCATGACGGTCGCAGCGCCCGTGGCGCTGGACGCACGAAGCCAGGGGGTCGTGTTCTCCGCCGCCCACAGCGATCCGCAAGCGACGCTCTACTGGCATCTCGACGGCGACTACCTGGGTGAAACGGCCCACGGCGAGCACAAGATCAAGGTCGTCCCCACCCCGGGTCCCCACGTCCTGACCGTCGTCGACGCCAACGGGCATTCCGCCGCCGTCAGCTTCAGCGCCATGTAATCCCCGCATACGGGATGCGCAATTCGTCACTTTTTTCTTAACTTTGTAGGATATGAGATGTCTCCGCCTGTCGCTCCTCTTGCTGCTGATACTGCTGGCTGCACCCGTCCTGCGGGCGCAGTGGTCGGGCTCGGTCAATGCGACAGGTGGTTTCGGGGCCGTGAAGAGCCTGCGGGGAGAACTCTTCGAGGACGATGATCAGGTTCCGAAGGTGATTTTTCACGAACTGGGGCAGACTACCCTGAAACTCAATTACAACAGCCCCCGCCTGCAATGGTCCCAGCTGCTGGAGGGAAAGATCGAGAATAAATCGACCGACAATTTCCACCTTGCTTTCAAGACCGACAAGAAGGACGATTGGGAAAGCCTCGACATGAACGCCATTGTCAAGATGGGCGAGGAAATCCCCGTCAACGCACATTATCGCTCGGACATCACCTGGCGGCCGGCGCAAGGGCAGCGCTTCGCTTTTTGGGCCCGTTACAAACTGGACTACAAAGCGAACAGCAACCTGACCTACCGGGCCGGCTGGAAATCGAAGAAAGAGAGCATGTCGCAGGAGGCTCCCTTCACCTGGGAGCATACGGCGAGCGTCGGCATGCGCACTTCCCACGAACTGAACGGTCTTTCGCGTCGCGTCCTGTTCAGTGAACTTTCGTTCGACTTGAATGACAAGCAGCAGCAGACGATATATACCACGATCGGCGTCCAGCCCGGAGATGAACCGGGAGAAGATGATGCCTGGCTCACTTGCTACAAGCTCACGCCACACTCCAACAGCTCCACTTTCAAGGCCATCCTCCATTACCGCGATTCCCTGCTCAACGGCCGTCCGGTACGGCTGATGGTCAATCCCGGCCTCCGCTTCACCGCCACCAGATCCCTGCATGACAACAGCGGATATACCCTCGATCCGGACGCGTCGGTAGAGAATCCCGTGTGGCGTGATTCCACCGCGATCCGGGAGTGGTTCCATTTCGCATCCCTGGATTTCCAGCCCTATCTGGTGGCGGACCTCGACTGGAAGAAGATCCGGGTTCACCTGGACTACGCACTGTCGCTCTACGGACGCAGACTGACCGATTCGATCCATAACCAGAATGTCAAATGGCAGCATCCCAATCTGGTGGGAAACGGAAACATCGACTGGCGGATCCATCCGCGCCATAAACTGACGCTGTCCAACAAGCTGACGCTCAAGCATCCGACCTATCTGCAAGTCTGCTGGTTCGATCGCAGCGGCGGCTACATCGAGCAGCTGTACCGCGGCTCCGAGTCGCTCCGCTCCACCCGGACGGATGAGTACAAACTGGCCTACGATTTCAACTACAAGCGTTTCATCGCGACCAGTTCCGTCGCCTTTTCCTGGCGCCTCGACGAGGTCGAGCAGACCTGGTTCAGGGAGGAGATCGACAACCGCAGCTATAAGGTCTTCACCTGGCTGAACGGCGCGGACAGCCGCATCCTGAACGTCTCGCCGAAGTTGGGCTGGCGCGGAAAGCTGATAACCGCCAATTTGAGCTTGGAATACAACTACACCGTCCGTACCTGGCGCGACATGGACAAGGTCAAGAAATCGACCGACTGGTGCCTGAAGGCCGACATCGCCGCCCACCTTTCCAAAGGCTGGACCCTGTCGGCCGACATGAAATACCAGAGCGCCGTCGCCACCTTCTTCGCCCTGTTCAAGCAGTACTGCGTGCTGAACACCCGGGCCCAGAAGGAGTTCAAGCACTTCATCGTGTCGCTGGAGGCGCGCGACCTTCTCGACATGCCGGTCGAGGCGGTATTTGATTCCGAGGACCAGACGGAGTCCTGGGTCGAAAAGACCCTCCACAACCGCCGCCTCGTCCTCCTCGGTTTCAGCTGGAAATTCTGACAGTAAGATACAAGACCATGCGATACTTCTCCCTTCTTCTGCTGACACTGGCCGCCGCTGCCTGCGTGCCGGCCGACAAGAATCTCCCGTCCGGACTGGACGATTCGTTCGCGCCCGTCGCCATCCAGGGCAAGGTCAATGCCGTGCAGCCTTCCACCGGCCTCGTGCTCTGGAGCGAAAACGCCAGCAACCGTCATGCCGCCTACGGCAAGACCATTTCGCTGGAATATGCGTACTGCCTTCCCTGCAAGGTCGTCACCGGGAAAGACAAGGATGTGCTCCGCTATGACTGGAGCAGCTTCAACAGCTGGCTCAAGGAGGTGGCTTCGCGCGGCCACCAGGCAGTGGTCCGTTTCCGCTACGAATATCCGGGCGAACGGAGCGTGGACGGAAACCCCGGCACCACGGCGGTACCGGCCTACATCAAGGCGCTGCCGGGATACCAGGAGACTTTCTACGAGAATGAAGACGGTCCCACCTGGTATGCCGACTGGACGAATGCCGAGCTGCAGTGGTTCACCAAGCAGTTCTACGCCGATTTCAACGCCATGTACAAGAACGACCCGCGCATCGCTTTCGTCGAGGTCGGTTTCGGGCACTGGAGCGAGTATCATATCTACGGCATGCCGCTCCGGCCGGGTGTCAATTTCCCCTCCGCGGCCTACCAGAAAGAGTTTCTGAGCTACCTGGCGGGCGTGCTGGAGATTCCCTGGCTCATTTCGATCGACGCGGCCGACAGTTCGCCGGTGGTCGGCGACGCTTCCCTGATGGCGCTGACCTTCGGCCTGTTCGACGACAGTTTCATGCACAAGGAGCACGAGGGCGACTACAATGAAAACTGCTGGAAGGCGATCGGGAAAGGGACCCGCTGGCAGACGGGGGCCTGCGGCGGCGAGATCAGCTACTATACGTCCGCCGACCAGAAGAACTTCCTGAACCCGGCGGGCATGTATGGCGTGACCTGGGAGCAGGCTTCGGCCAAGTATCACATCTCCTTCATGATCGCCAACGACGCGCCGGGCGGTCAATACGGCACGGCTGAGCGATTCAAGGAAGCCAGCATGGCTTGCGGCTACCATTTCGCCCTGACCGGCTTGTATGCCAACGGCAGCCAAACCGCCGCCTGCGTCACCAACGCGGGCATCGCGCCCATCTACCGCGACGCCTTCCTGGCGGTCGACGGTGTCCGCAGCGACACCTCCCTCAAAGGGCTCCTTCCCGGCGACACGCTGCTGGTCTACGTCAACAAAGTCACCAACGGCCACGACGTCACCATCGAATCCGACTACATCCTCCCCACCCAGACCATCCAGTTCGACGCCGACTTCCGGTAGAAGTAGAGAAGGAGTGACTTTGATCCTGTCTCCCGGCGCTCCCTGCGCAGGGGCTGACAGCGTTTCTCCTCATGGTTCGCGGCAGGCGCCGCCTGCGCGTCCGTCCCTTGACGGCGAACTTCTCCCTTTTAGCTGTCGCTACGCTCCGCTAACGGTCGAAGAACCAGCGCCGTCACGAGACGGGACTCCCGCTTGGCCGCGTATTTCCTGCCGCTCACAAATCGTCGCCCCGCTGTCAGCCCCTGCGGCTGTTCGCGCCTGCTTGGCGGCAGGGTTTTCCCCGGCCGGTGAGCCTCCGGCCAGGTTTGTGAGCCCAGATTATTTAGAAAGCGAGGCAGGAACGGGCACAGATTGTTTTAAGTTCCTTGCCTTGTCTGCTGCCGTCATGGACATAGGTACCATCATTGAATACCATGATGTATTTGGTGTTGTCCCCTCCATCCGTAGACGTCCAATAGGATTTCTGCGGAAAGGGTGTACCTCCTGCGCTCTCAATAGCGGAGTTTAGTTGATTGTACAGATATTGCTCGTAACCAGATCCTTTTTTGAACATGTTCTTCCAGTCGGTCCGACTGGGTATCTTCCATGTACCGCTACTGAATTTGGGCGCATGGGCGGCTGCGGCAGCCATGGCCGGATCCCACATTATATAATTGCCGTTATTTTCGTCGGCCATGGCGATGGCCAGGCCGTTGTTGCCATTTACATAGGCGATCATGGCCACGGCGGTCACACCACCTGGCAGGTGGGCATAAGCATAGTTCTTGCCGTCGTTACCGATAACCTGTCCCACAACGGGGTTGGTAATGCTTAGTATAGTTCTGCTGATGTTGTAAATCTTGCCTTTTTCGAGCGTCTTGCTGCCGCTGGCAAGGGCTATGCTTTTGCCGCCCACGGTCAGCGTGCAATTTTGGATATTTGTATAAGCTCCTGTTCCTAGTACACCTACAACAAACTTAGCATTGCCCGAAGCGTCGGTGGTTACTTTTTTGTCAACAGTGTCATGACTGTCTGAAAAAACCACAGCGACCTCTGTGCTGGCTGTCAAGCCGCTGATGGTGAAGTTGAGGATGGCATTGACGGGCGTCAGAGCGAAGCCACTGGAATATGCATTTGCGCTCTCCAGGCTGAGCTGCTCAATGCCAGCCGCCAACGTGAGGGCAAAAGCATTGCTGTTAACAGTGCTTATATCATCGTCATATTCTGCTGAATTCCAAGGAATAATCGTTAAAAAGCCAGTGCTCTCGTAGCCATCAGGCAGCAGGTAGGCATTGATTTTAGTAGCCGCTGTAAAAAGAGCATCGGCAGTATCGGTCCACTCATGCTGAGTAGTAATGGTACCGCTGAAGGTTCCGCCCGAGGTCCACGTCAGCGTGCCGGCAAATTGGCCTGCGGTTGTGTGCGTACCATTCACAAACAGCTTGTCGCCCGTGCTGAATTCGAGCTTCTTGGTGCTGGCGTTATACGTGGCTTTGGTAGCGGGGTCGTCGCACTGACGGCTTACGTTGACGGTTACGGGAAGGGCGAAGCCTTTCCCGTCGGTATTCTCATTGTTGATGATCTCGCTGCTGCAAGCGGTGGACAGCAGCATGGTCGGCAACAGGATGGCCAATGCCAGTGCCTTGCATATATTCTTAGTTTTCATTCGTTCTTCTTTTTCTTGTTAAACGCGATTCACGGAAGAGGCCTCAGATCGTCTCCACGCTAAAGACACCATCCATCGTAGCATTAACATTGCTTTGGCAGATAATGCCCTCAAATTTCAGCTCCACGACTGCCGTCGCAGGAGCTTCATAAAAGATTCTGTTTTTTGCTTTCATTATAGTATGTATGGGATTGCGTATGTGACAAATCTAACAAACTTATTAAAAATAATCTGTCCAGGCGGGCGGCCCGGGCAGATTTTGACGCAGAATGTCTTTTCAGGCTTTTTTATTTACGCAGGATTACATTTATTATGTGAACCCTATACTTCTCGCGCGATTGATTAACCACAAAAACACCGATTGATTCGCCACAAAAACACCGATCGATTTGCCACAAAAACGCCGATTATGTTTGATAATCCGGGAAAAGAGACGTATCTTTACGATCGGAAAACCTTGATTTGAAATGAAATATCTTGAGAGAGCCGCCGACGTAATGCTGTCGGACCGCCTGGATGCCTTCGGAGCCGTACTCGTGGAAGGGCCCAAATGGTGTGGCAAGACAACAACCGCCTCCCAGCAGGCCAAGAGCATCATCAAGATGCAGGACGCGGACAATGCGGCCGAATATCTGGCCACAGCCGCCACCAAACCTTCGCTGCTGCTGCGTGGAGAGAATCCCCGGCTCATCGACGAATGGCAGGATGCCCCCAACCTGTGGGATGCTGTCCGCGACACCGTGGACAGCCGTTCAGACGTAGGCCTCTACATCCTCACCGGTTCCACCGTCGTGGACAAGAAGAAGATCAAGCACAGCGGTACCGGACGTATCGCTCGGATGAAGATGTTTCCCATGAGCCTCTGGGAATCCAAGGAATCCAGCGGAGAGATTTCCCTGCGGGAGATCTTCTACAATCCGGACTACTCCATAGACGGTGCCCAATCTACGCTATCCGTGGAAGACCTTATCTTTCTGGCCTGCCGCGGCGGATGGCCAGCATCCTTGTATGCCAGAACGCCCAAAGCAAAACTCCTCACCGCCGCAGAATACGTAGGCACCCTTTGCGCCGATGATATCTCCCGCGTGGACGGCGTCCAGCGTGACGAGCGCACCGCCCGGATGATTCTCCGAGCCTGGTCCAGGAATATTTCCACTCTCGCAAAGAAATCCACCATGCGCGCAGATCTCGTGGCCTCGGAGGAATATAACCTCTCCATGGACACCTTCGACAACTACGTGGGCGCGTTCAACAAACTCTTTGTCATCAATGACCTGGAAGCCTGGTGCCCGCCCATCCGCAACAAGAGTGCTATCCGCAGCGGCTTCAAGCGGGAATTCACAGATCCGTCCATCGCCGTTGCAGCCCTCGGAGCCACGCCCGAGTCCCTGCAGACCCAGCTGAAGACCTTCGGCTTCATCTTCGAAAATATGTGTGCGAGGGACCTTCGGGCCTACTCCCAGAACCTCGGCGGCGAACTGTCCTACTACCACGACCGCTACGGCCTGGAAGCCGACCTGGTCCTCCACCTTGGCGACGGCCGCTACGCCCTCATAGAATGCAAACTCGGCAGCCAGGAGATAGAAGAAGGCGCCACCCATCTGAAGGAAATTGTCCAGCTCATCCGCGAACACAACCTTACCGAAAAGCAAGTTCCCATCCGCGAACCCGACCAGCTCATCGTCCTTACAGGCGGCACAATGGCATACACCCGCCAGGACGGCGTGAAAATCATCCCCTTAGGCTGCCTGAAATGGTAAAATTAATCTCCGTCCTGATGAACAGGACAGATCTCCCATTGCGTAAGCATCTTTTAGATTTACACCGTGATTCCAATATGGGGTTGCGGTGTTATTCGAGTGATTAATTTGTCTGTGATGCATAATGAAAGCCGCCACCTCTTCGCGGTTTGAAGAGATGGCGGGTTGGTTTTATGCCCAATAGGGCTTCGGGCATTAAGCGCGGAGACTAATAAGTATCCAAAAACACGTAGGTACCGTCAGCCTTTACAGTGCTGCCCAATGCGAACTCTCCAGAATAGGCATTTCTAACTCCATTTCTGCTCATGTCTTTCTGAATTGTTCCCGACCCCTCATTCTCTTTAAAAAATATCGTGGCCTGATTATATTCATTAGACCAAGTGCCCCATCCATAGCTGTCAACCTTGTTCTCCGGATTGTTATCCACCGCCTCCTGATAGGTTTCACCTGGAGTATAGTAGAAGAGTTTGTCTCCACTCAAATTAGTCGTTCCCTTTGATACGATAAGGAATGTTTTGGTTGACTGAGCCATCTTCAAGGTGGACTGATAATAGTTGCCTGCACTGAAGGTCACACTCTTGGAGCAAGTGTACATCTTGCTATCGCTGCTGTTTATGGCCGAGAAACTAACAGTCTTGCTTGAAACAGCCGGCAAGGCTACATATAGTTCGCTCGTAGCCGTCGAAGGCGTGACAGTATAGTCCAGCGTACCAATAGAAATAGCTAACGGTTTCACGCTGATGGTGGCTGAACCTGCTTCATTCTTCGTGGTGAACTTGAAGATTGCAAACTGGGGCTCAGGCTGCGTGGTAACAGTCAGGCTGGGCGTAGCCGTTTGAATGGTACCCGCGCCCACGCGAACGTCCAAATTGGCATTGAGGGTGCCGTCTTGAGACGCCAACAATACACCGGCAGGTTTCACGCCAGAATGGTCGTCCTTCGCAGCAGACTTCGGATATATAATCGTACAAGCGGTGTTGTCGGGCGTGCCATCTACAACGGAGAAGGTGATAGTGGCGGCACCGGTACCGTCTACGGCTGTGATGGTGGCATCAGCCATTTGGTTACCGTCCTTCGTGTAGAGGATGGCGAGATGCTCGTCCACGGCCCAATCCACCTTAAGATAGGTGGACTGATCGCTTATGGCTTTTGTGAATGCCGACTTCGGCGCCAATGTAGCGGTAATGGTAATACCATCGGCAGTTTGATCGAACTTGTTTACTGATTCTAAATTGTTGCAGGCGGCCAATGCAAGGGCCAATCCAATGAATCCAAATACTTTCTTCATAATCATGTCCTCCTTACATTAAAAACCAAACGGATCAGGAACACCGGGATAATCGGTGGGGTCACCCAGACCGCTGGCGCAGATGATGCCCTGCGTCTTCAGCTCCAGGACTTCTGAAGCCGGAGGAGCATAAGTTGTTTTGATTGTTTTTTTCATTTCGATATGTGTGTTGTTGTATCTCTTTACGAGAAGCCAGAGCGCGCCTGGCAATATCGTAGTAAAGATAGAATATTACCCCCCCCCCGTGCAATAGGCGGAAGCGGTTTTTTGACGCAGAATGTCTTTTCAGGCGTATTTTTTTACGCAGGATTACATTGTTTAAACCATTCGCGGGGCGAAAGGCCCTCCTCGCGGGTGAATACGTTGGAGAAAACCGTGCGGGAAGAGAAGCCGCAGCGCGCTGCAATCTCGTCCGTTTTCAGCCCCGGATGCGCCAGTTTCAGGCGCTTGGCCTCCGCAATGCGATATTGGTTTACCCACTGGTAGAAAGAGCAACCGTATTCCGCCTTGACAAATTGGGAAAGATAGGTCCGGTTCAGGGGCAGGACCGCCCTCAGGTCTGCCAGCTGGAAAGCCGGATTGGCATAGGGCTTTTCCTGCTCCATCCAGCGGTCCAGTTTCTGGCGGAGTTCACTGTGCTCGGGCGAGGAGCCGGCCTCCGGCGCTGCTTCCTGGGACTTTTCCTGCCGACGCACCATCGCCCACGGGTCCTTGCGATAAAGGATTTGCTCCGTGCTGTAGGCAAACATGAAGATGGTGAACCACAGCTGGGTAAAGCCGCGGCTGGGGTGATGGGCCAGGCAAATGTACAGGTAGAGTCCCCCCACCATGACAACCATCCACAAATAGCGAACAAGCCACTGGACATCAATGTCATCCAGCGTGGAGAAATTTTCCTCGCACCAGGTTCTGTAGGCCCTGACGTGGGAAATCAGGAACGCGATGAGGACAATAGGATAGAGCGTGATGAGAAAGCGCAGGCTGAACGGGAAAACGTAGTCCAGGGCCACCAGCAAGAACATGGGCAACAGATGCCACAGGACATGCCTGAAAGAAATCCATCCGGGCCTGAGCGCCTCCGTGGGATACAGCAGCAGCACCCAGCCCAGCACGTTTCCTATGAGAAGTTCATACGTGGTGAGATTATGCGCCCCGATGTCCATCACCTGCGAGGGAGCCAGGGCCCAGCCCAGGAGGTAGAAGCTGTCCGCAATTCCCCACACCAGAAGAGCCCAGCCCCATGCCTTGCGCATGCGCATCCCCTCCGCGTGTTTAAAAACCAGGAACGCGCCAAAAAAGGCGACGGCTACAGTACCTGCGAACAGAAGCGGGGAAACAATCTTGTCGAAAATATCGGCAGGAATGTACTGCGAGAGCCACAAACTAAGCAGCACGCAGGCCGTGCAGGCAATAATGAAACCTTGTTTCACAGAACAAATGTACAGAATCTTCTGCGAAAAGAAAAGGATACGGTCCGCAAATAAATAAGAAAATAAAAGCGAAGCGCCGCGCGAACGCGCGAGGGGCCCGGGGATGTGCCCCGGTAGAAAAGGGCGCTGCAAGCGCCAAGTCCCATCATCCACCCGCAAAAAAATCGCCGGGCCTAAAAGGCTCGGCGATTAGCGGGTGGATGATGGGACTCGAACCCACGACACTCGGAACCACAATCCGATGCTCTACCAGCTGAACTACATCCACCATCAATGGGACTGCAAAGGTAGTGTTTTTTCAATGAAATCTCCAAATAAAAAAGTAATCCGTCCTCAAAAACGGCCTCAAACGAGGATGGGATGCCCCAAAAAAACGTTCCATCCTCACAGGAAGCCCCTGGTGAGGATGGAACGATGAGGGCTCGGGGCAGCGCCCCGTCAATTATTCACCCGCGAGACGCTTGTAGGTCGAGAGACGCCACTTGGCGAATTCCTCGGTCTTGGCGAAGAGTTCGGCAGCGTTCTCCGGGAACGACTTCATCAGCGAAGCGTAGCGGACCTCACCCTTGAGGAAATCCTGGAACTTGCTCCAATCGGGATCGGCCTTGCTGTCGAGCGTGAACGGGTTCTTGCCTTCGGCTTCGAGGGCCGGGTTGTAGCGGTAGAGGTGCCAGTAGCCGCACTCGACGGCACGCTTCTCCTCCATCTGGCTGTGGCCCATGCCGGCCTTCAGTCCGTGGTTGATACAAGGCGCGTAGGCGATGATCAGCGACGGTCCGTCGTAGGCCTCGGCTTCCTTGATGGCATTGAGGAACTGCGCCTGGGAAGCACCCATGGCGACCTGCGCCACATACACGTAGCCATAGCTGATGGCCATCATGCCGAGATCCTTCTTGCGGATCTTCTTGCCCGAAGTGGCGAACTTCGCCACGGCACCGGCCGGTGTCGACTTCGACGACTGGCCGCCCGTGTTGGAGTACACCTCCGTGTCGAGCACGAGCACGTTGACGTTCTCGCCGGATGCGAGCACGTGGTCGAGTCCGCCGTAACCGATGTCGTAAGCCCAGCCGTCACCGCCGAAGACCCACTGGCTGCGGGCCGGGATGAAGTTCTGGAGCTCGAGGAGCTTCTTGCAGGTGTCGCAGCCACATTCCTTCATCAGCGGAACGAGCTTGTCGCAGATCTCGCGGGTCGCCGCGGCGTCGTTGCGCTTGGCGAGCCACTGGTCGAAGAGCGCTTTCATCTCGGAAGTGCAGCAGCTGCACTCCAGGCCCTGACGCATCAGGCCGGCCACCGTCTCGCGGACGCGGTCGGAACCCAGGTGCATACCCAGACCGAACTCGGCGTTGTCTTCGAAGAGGGAGTTCTGCCAGGCCGGACCGTGTCCCGCTGCGTTCTTGCAGAACGGCGAGGACGGGAAGGCGGCGCTGTAGATCGACGAGCAGCCCGTCGCGTTGGCGATCATCATGCGGTCGCCGAAGAGCTGGGTGATGGCCTTGATGTACGGCGTCTCGCCGCAACCGGCGCAGGCACCCGAGAACTCGAAGAGCGGCTGGGCGAACTGCGAGTTCTTCACGTTCTGCTCCTTCGGAGCCACGTTGTCCTTGTAGCCCACGTTGGCGTGCAGGTAATCGAAGTTGGCCTGCTCGGCGTTCTGGCTGTCGAAGCTCTTCATCACGAGGGCCTTCTCCTTGGCGGGGCACACGTCGGCGCAGTTGCCGCAGCCCGTGCAGTCGAACGGAGAGACCTGCATCGTGAAGGTATATTCCTTGAACTGGGCGATGCCCTGTTTGCGCTTGATCTCCTTCGGAGCCTTTTCGCCTTCAGCGGCCGTCATCAGGAACGGACGGATGGCAGCGTGCGGGCAGACGAAGGCGCATTGGTTGCACTGGATGCAGTTGGCGGGATTCCACTCGGGGACCTCCACGGCGGTGCCGCGCTTCTCGTAGGCGGCGGTGCCGGCGGGAATCGTACCGTCGACCATGTCGCCGGCGAAGGTGCTCACGGGCAGGTCGTTGCCGTTCTGGGCAGCCACCACGTCGGCCACGTTGCGGATGAATTCCGGCGCCAGGCGCTTGTAGTTGGCGTTGACGAAGCGGCCCGTGGCGTTCTTCCAGGATTCCGGAATCTCGACTTCCACGTAGTCGCCGCCGCGGTCCACGGCCGCGTAGTTCATCTTCACCACGTTCTCGCCCTTCTTGCCGTAGGACTTGTCGATGGCTTTCTTCATGTAGGCCACGGCCTCTTCGTACGGGATGATGCCCGTGATCTTGAAGAAGGCGCTCTGGAGGATGGTGTTGGTACGGCCGCCCAGGCCGATCTCGGCTGCAATCTTGGTGGCGTTGATCAGATAGAGGCGGATGTGCTTGTCCACGATGGTCTTCTTCACGAAGTCGGGGATGCGGGCGAAGGTCTCTTCGGTGTCCCAGAGGCTGTTGAGCAGCAGCGAGCCGCCTTCCTTGATGCCCTTGAGCACATCGTACTTGTAGAGGTACGAAGGCACGTGGCAAGCCACGAAGTCGGGCGTCGACACGAGATACGGGGCGTGGATGGGCTGGTCGCCAAAGCGCAGGTGCGAGCAGGTATAACCGCCGGACTTCTTGGAATCGTAGTCGAAGTAGCCCTGGCAGTATTTCGGGGTGTGGTCGCCGATGATCTTGATGGTGTTCTTGTTGGCACCCACCGTACCGTCGGAACCGAGGCCGAAGAACTTGCACTCATAGGTGCCTTTCTTCACGATGGAAACTTCCTCCTTGAGCGGCAGCGACTTGAAGGTCACGTCGTCGACGATGCCGATGGTGAAGCCGTTCTTGGGTTCGCGGAGCTTGAAGTTGTCGAACACGGCGATGATCTGGGCCGGGCTGGTGTCCTTGGAGGACAGGCCGTAGCGGCCGCCGACGAGCATCGGGGCGTTCTCGCCCATGTCGGCGATCACGCTCTTGATGTCGAGGTAAAGCGGTTCTCCCAGCGCGCCGGGTTCCTTGGTGCGGTCGAGCACGGCGATGCGGCGGACCGACTTGGGCAGGACGCGGAGGAAATATTTGGCGGAGAACGGACGATAGAGGCGGACGGTGATCAGACCGAGCTTCTCGCCGCGGGTCTCGGCCAGGTAGTCGATGGTCTCCTTGATGGTCTCGCAGACGGAGCCCATGGCCACGATCACGTTTTCAGCATCCGGTGCGCCATAGTAGTCGAATGGCAGGTAGTGGCGACCGGTCAGTTCGCTGATCTCGCCCATGTAGCGGGCCACGATGTCGGGGACGGCTTCGTAGTACGGGTTCGATGCCTCGCGGGCCTGGAAGAACACGTCGGGGTTCTGGTTGGTACCGCGGGTGACGGGCTTGTTCGGATTGAGGGCTTTGGCACGGAACTGGGCCAGGGCCTTGTCGCTCACGAGCGGACGCAGGTCCTCGGCTTCCAGCATTTCAATCTTCTGGATCTCGTGCGAGGTGCGGAATCCGTCGAAGAAGTGGACGAAAGGCACGCTCGACTTGATGGTGGCCAGATGGGCCACGGCGGCCAGGTCCATGGCTTCCTGCACGCTGGCGGAGGCCAGCATGGCGAAACCGGTCTGGCGCACGCTCATCACATCCTGGTGGTCGCCGAAGATGGAGAGCGCCTGGGCGGCGAGGGTACGGGCCGACACGTGGAACACGGTCGGAAGCAGTTCGCCGGCAATCTTGTACATGTTGGGAATCATCAGGAGGAGGCCCTGCGACGCCGTGAAGGTGGTGGTCAGGCTGCCTGCCTGCAGGGAACCGTGGACGGCGCCGGCGGCACCACCCTCGCTCTGCATTTCCGTGACTTTGACAACTTCCCCGAACATGTTCTTCTTGCCGAAAGCGGCCCACTCGTCAACGAGTTCGGCCATGGTGGAAGACGGGGTGATAGGATAGATGGCCGCGTGCTCACTGAACAGATACGCCACGTGAGCCGCGGCAAAATTGCCATCACAAGTGATGAACTTCTTTTCTCTTGCCATACGACTATATTTCGGATTAAAAATGTTTCTAACTTACAAATATACAAAAAATTATGCCATTCCTCCGATTTCAGTTCCCTCGGGGGCGATTTTTCTGGCCAGGCCCTGCAGGACGGTTCCGGGGCCCACTTCGATGAAGGCGCCGGCGCCGTCGGCCAGCATGTTCTCCATGGTCTGGGTCCAGCGCACCGGCGAGGTGAGCTGCATCAGCAGGTTGCGGCGGATCTCGGCGGGATCGGTGTGCGGACGGGCGTCCACGTTCTGATAAACGGGGCAGCGGGGCGTCTGGAAATCGGCCTTTTCGATGGCTTCGGCGAGTTCCTGGCGGGCCGGCTCCATGAGCGGCGAATGGAAGGCACCGCCCACCTGGAGCGGCAGGGCGCGCTTCACGCCGCGTTCCTTGAGCGCCGCGCAGGCAGCCGCCACCGCTTCGGCTTCGCCCGAAATCACGATCTGCGCCGCGCTGTTGTAGTTGGCGGCGATCACGGTGCCGGGGGTTTCGCGGCACACTTCTTCGACCAGCGCGGCATCGGTCGTGCCGCCGACGATGGCGGCCATCGTGCCGGGGACGGCCTCGCAGCAGCGCTGCATGGCGTGGGCGCGCACGGAGACCAGGCGGATGCCCTCTTCGAATGAGAGGGCGCCGGCGGCCACGAGGGCGGAGAATTCGCCGAGCGAGTGGCCGGCGACCATGTCGGGATGGATATCGGAGGTCAGGGCGAGCGCCACGGAGTGGAGGAAGACGGCGGGCTGGGTCACTTTCGTGGCCTTGAGGTCTTCATCGCTGCCGCTGAACATGATCTCGCGCAGGCCGAAGCCCAGGATGCTGTCGGCGGCGTCGAACAGGTCGCGGGCCTGCGGGTCGCGCACATAGAGCTCCTGCCCCATGCCGGCGAACTGGGAACCTTGTCCCGGAAACACATATGCTGTTTTCATATTATTGCCTTTTATACCTAAATTAATTACGGCCGCAAAGATAGACAATTAAAGCAAAGGCACAAAAAAAGGGACATACTTGGGGCCTTATCCGGCATTCCCCATTGTCACGATGGCCGTCATGCCCGGCATCAGGTGCGGGTGCGGGGAGAGGGTCGCTTCGAGATGGACCATGCCGTTCTTTTCGACGACCGGGCTGATGGCCGAGATGACAGCCGGATGCACTTCGTCCGGCCAGGCCACGGAAATCACCTGGATCTTCGTGCCGGGCTGGAACTTGTGCAGTTCGTTTTCCAGCACGTCGAAGCAGACCTTCAGGTGTTCGGTGTCCACGATGTAGAAGAGCGCGACGCCGGGTAGGGCGGCGCTGTAGAGCGTGGCGTCGATGCGACTCACGGCGCCCGTCAGCGGCGCGGTGATGGTGCAGTAGCTGCGCTCGTGCTCCAACTGCTGCAGCGAAGCCGCCGCCAGGTTGTAGCCGCTGTTGATGCGGGCCTGCTTGCGGATGTCCTCGGGCGCCTGCTCGAGTTCGTTGCGCTTGTAGCCCTGGCCCATCAGAACGGCCTGGTACTGGTATTCGGCGCGCTCGAGTTCGGCCTGGCCGCGTGCGATGCGGTCGTTCAGGGCAGCCTGGCTGAGTCGTGCGACCACCTGGCCCTTCCGAATGCGCTGGCCCAGCTCGATGTTGAATTCGACGATCTGCTCGTTGATGCGGCTGTAGACGGGTACTTCCGTGACGGCCTCGATGGTTCCCTTGCTCGAGAAGCCTTCGGCTTCGATGGTCCGCTGCAGGTTCTGGTTCCGGGGCTCGGCGGCGACGGGCTCTTCGGCCGTGACGGCCGCTTCCAGCGGGGTTTCCTGCACCTTGGCCGGACGGGACTGGCAGGCGGCCAGGGTGGCCAGCAAGGCAAAAAAGATGAGAGGCCTATTCATGCTGTGTCAATGTTAAGAGGTGGTAATAGGTGGTCCAGTACGCCGCCAGCGCCGTCAGGTACTGGTTGTAGGCGTTGTCGCGCCGGTTCTGCGCCAGTGAGTAGGTATTGATGTCGCAGAGGCCGTTGGCGTAGTCGTCGGCCATGAGCTGGAACACGTCGTCGGCCATGGTGACGGCCTCGGCCGTTTGGGCCAGCAGTTGCCGGTGGGACCGGAGATTCTCGAGCGTCGTGCGCACGTCCTCGCCGAGCGCGCGCTCTTCCTCCTGCAGCGCCTTTTCTTCCCGGGCTTTCCAGGAACTGGCTGCCGCATAGCCCTTCTTGGCTGCGCCGTGGTCGAGGATCGGCACGCTGACCGTGACGGCGCCGAGCATGTAGAACTGCGGCTTGGCGTAGGCTTCCACGAAGCGGCTGCTCATCTGCTGCATGCCGACGTTGAGGTCGACGCCCAGCTTGACGCCCGCTTCGCGGCGGGCCTTCTCCTGCTGCTGGCGCGCTTCCGTCAGCGCAAGCTGCCGATGCTCCAGCGCGGGGCTGTTGCTCAAAGCCAGCTGCAGCGCTTCTTCGTCGCTCATGAGCAGCTCGCCGGTATCGTGCGGGACGATCAGCCGCTGGCTGAAACGCTCGCTGTCGTCGATGCGCAGGTAGGCCAGCAGCGATTCGCGGGCCAGTTGCTCTTCGTTGCGCGCGCTGATCAGCGCATTGGTGGCGTTGAGCCGCTGGAGTTCCAGGGAACGCAGCTCGGCCAGCGTGACCATGGCGATGCTGGCTTTTTCCCGGGCGATGGCGTAGAGCGTGTCGGCATTCTGCTTGTTGCGTTCGTACATGTCGACCTTGCCTTGTGCACAGGCCAGCCGGAAGAAGCGGCGCGTGGCCTCTTCGGCGATGCGGTGCAGCTCGTAGGCGTGCTGCTTACGGGCGGCTTCCAGCCGCTGGTCTTCAGCGGTCTTCTCCCAGCGATAGGGGTTGTAGCCCATGAGGGACTGCTGGTAGCCGACCACCAGGGGCGCCGCCACGAAGTCCCGCGGGCGCTCGATGTTGTCCCGGGCGAAATATTCGCTCCAGATGGCCTGGCTGCCCACATAGGCCTCGCCGCCCAGGCCCAGGACCTTCTGCGTCAGCTTGAGCTGCGCGGCGGTGGAGAAGCGGTCGAAGTCGCGGGTATACACGTAGTAGCGCGACAGGTCGTTGACGAAGTGCAGGTAGTTCGGCGTGATGTCCAGCTGCAGCTGCGGCTTGCGCAGCGCCTCGAAGCGCGCGTGCTTTGCCTGTGCGTATTCGTATTCGTAGCGGCTCTGGAACGCGGTGATCGCGCTGTCCTGCGCCAGCCGGATCACCTCTTCCAGGCTCTGTGCCGGACAGAGAAGCGGCCATCCGCAGAGAAGAATCAAGACAAGCCACTTTTTCATACGATCTGCCGTTTGATGATTTCACTGAAAAGGCCGCCTTTGGCCAGCAGTTCGTCGTAGCTGCCGTCCTCGACGACGCGGCCTCCGTTGAGAACGATGATGCGGTTGCATTCCCGGATGGTGCTCATCCGGTGTGCAATGGTGATACGCGTGCAGTGCATTCGGACCAGGCTCTCGGCAATATTGTGCTGGCTGATGTTGTCGAGCGCCGACGTAGCCTCGTCCAGGAACATGATCCGCGGCTTGCGGATGAGCGCACGTGCAATCAGGATGCGTTGCCGCTGGCCGCCGGAGACGCCCTGCCCGTCGGCGGAAATGGGCGTATCCAGCCCCAGAGGCATGTCCCGGATGTCTTTTTCGAGCGATGCACCCCGGACCGCTTCCCAGACGGCATCGTCATTTTGCCAGACATTGCCGAAAAGGATGTTGTCGCGGATGGTGCCTTCCACAAGCTGGCCGTCCTGCAGGCAGATGCTGACACAATACTGGCGCAGGCTCGGCTTGGAGATATCTTCCAGATTGTACTCATCGTAGAAGATGGAACCGCTCTCGGCCTGCTCAAAACCCAGCATCAGGCGTATGAGCGTCGACTTTCCGCAGCCGGAAGGGCCTACGAGGGCGACATAATCACCGGGGTTGATGTGCAGATCGAGACCGTCAAAAATATAGGGCATGTCTTCAGCATAACGGAACTTGAGACCGCTGATGTCGATCTTGCCGCTCACGTTCCTGAGGAGGATGTTGCCGGATTGTGCCTCGGACTCAGCCTTCAGGATGGGTTCGCAAAGCTTGAGCTCAGGGCCCAGCAAGGCCACATCCTTGGTAATCAGCTCAAACTTGGCAATGGCCTCCGTCGCGAGAGCCAGGACGCTGCAGTAGGCGATATAGTCGGAGAGCCCCAGGCCATAGTGCCAGGCAGCCAGCATCGTCACGAGCAGCGGCAGCAGGCGGGCATTGTAACTCAGGGAACTGCCGACATTGAACATGGCCGGATACCGGCTGCCGAAAGGCTCGGAAGGTTCGTAAGCCACCGCCCAGTGCCGGAAGGCGCGGATTTCCGCCCCGTTGGTCCGTATCTTCTGTGCGCCGGACACCAGGTTGTAGATGACACCGGTCAGTTTGGCGGCACTGGCATTGGCACTGTCCTGTACCTGCTTCCTGAAATAGTAGACGCAGTAGATGGCCAGCAGGTAAACGATCATCACGAGAATGCCCGTCCACAGCAAGGGACCGCCGTAGGTAAAGAACTGGATGAACATCACGGCTGTAAACAGCAGCGAAAGGATGGTGGAGAGCATGTCCTCGGTCAGTTTCGTAAACAGGCGCACCACCGACAGGACACGGCTCGAAAGGTCGCCGGGAGCATATTGCTTGAAAAACGAGGAAGGTAGCATCAGCAGCCGGGTCATCAACGGCGTCTGCATGGCATATTCGATCTTGTCTTTCATCCGTACCACCAGGAAATTGCGCGACAGCTGCACCATGACCAGCCCGACGGCAGCACTGAAGAGCAGCACTGCGATCGGGGTGAGCTGGGCGGCGTCACCCGAAGGGATGACTTCGCCAAAGAGCATCTTGCAGATATACGGCGTCACCATCGTCAGCAGCACGACGCCCAGGCAGGCCAGGAAAGCATAGAGGTAATCGAGGAAAGACAGTTGCCGCAATGCAGATTTCAGGAAAGCCATGACGGACAGTTCGCCGCCGGGCAGCGGATAACAGAGCGTGAAAGCGTCCTTCTTGAGGCAACCGCTGTCTTTCCGGACAGAACAGTGCCGGCCCGTGACGGGATGGACAAAGGTATAGTCCGCGAAACGCGGCGTAAGGATGACCGGGGCGTCTTCTTCTTCCGTAAAAGCCAGCATCTTTCCCGAGCAGCGCGACCACCAGTCCCCCTCGAGCCGGACCTGCCGGAAGAAGATCTGGTTCCGGTAGAACACCTCTTCCAGCTGGTGGAGGTCTTTCGGAATCTCTTTCTTCCGGGTCAGCTGCTTCCATATCTTCCGGTCGATCATTCCCCGGAAGAGGTCGGAGGCCTCGTTCAGGGCCTTCTGGTCGCCTTCAATACGCTGGACCAATTGCTCGAAAAACAGATTGTCCATAGCTCAGGCGTATTTCATCAGTTCGTGGTAGAGTCCTTCCTGGTGCAACAGTTCCTCGTGCGTGCCCTGTTGCAAGACATGTCCGTGTTCCATCACATAGATGCAGTCGCAGTCACGGATGGTACTCAGGCGGTGGGCGATCAGGATGGTGGTGATGCCCAGGCTTCCGATATGCTGCATGACCAGCTGTTCGGTCTTGGAGTCGAGGGCGGAGGTTCCTTCATCCATGATCAGGATGGTGGGATCCTTGGCCAGGGCGGTGGCGATTTCGATGCGCTGCCGCTGTCCGCCGCTGAAGTTCTTGCCGTTTTCGGTCAGCAGGGTCTGATAGGCACCGGGACGGTTGGCGATGTCCTGATGGATCTGGGCATCGTTGGCGGCCAGCACCATCGAAAAATCTTCGATGGAATCGTCCCACATCTTGATATTATCGGCGATGGTGCCTTCAAAAAGGGTGATGTCCTGGTTGACGACCGAAAGGGAATTGTTTTTGACAGCCCGGTTGAGCTGCTGTACGGGGATTCCGTCGAGGAGAACCTCTCCTTCCCAGGGTTCATAGAGACCGGAGATGAGTTTGGCGATGGTACTCTTGCCGCAACCGGAAAAACCGACGAAAGCGACTTTTTCGCTCGGACGGATTTTCATCGAAAAGTTCTTGAGAATCGGAGGCAGGCTGCGGTCATAACCGAAGGTGACATTGCGCAGTTCCACTTCTCCCCGGAGTTTGGGGCGTTCCGGCAGATCGTTGATGGCAGGGATTTTCAGGCGATGGTCCCCGCAGGCCGCCTCCACCTCTTCCAGTCGCTCCATGGCGGCCTGGGAGCGGTAGACTTCCTGGGTTGCATTCACCGCCGAATTGATGGGGAAGGTGATGCTGGTTGCCAGGGCCTGTGAAGCTAGCAGCATACCGGGCGTCAGCTCACCCTGCAGGATATACCAGGCGCCGAGGCAGAGGATCAAGGCGTTGCACAGGTTCAGGACCAGCAGGGGAAGGGAGCCGATGCCCATCGTCGTAATCGCCGTGCGCACGCGCGCGTTGAGCGCGGTCACATAGGTCTTCTCCCATTCGGCATAGAAGATATGTTCTCCTCCCATCGACTTGATCGTCTCGATATTCTTGAGGCCCGTCATCGTCATGCCCTGCAGACGGGCATCTGTCACCTCCGAACTCCGGGCTTTCTTCTTGATGCTGCGCGACGTCGTCCGCATCACGATCACCAGCAGCACCATCGAGAAGATCACCACGAGTCCCAGTTTCCAGCTGTAGAGCATCAGCAGCCAGGCACAGATGACCGGACGAATAACCAGGACGAGCGCGTAGGAGAAACGGTCCATCGTCGTCACCACGTTCTTGATGCTGGAGTAGCGCGCGACCAGTTCTCCGGAAGAAAAACGGTCAATGGCGCTCATGGGTAACTGCAGCAGGCTCAGGATATAGCGGGAAGAAGCGCTGACGCCCAGTTTGGCGAGCTCCCTCCTGCGAAGGGGATTCAGCAGCAGCCAGATCATCACCTCCAGGACGAAAAGCAGGATATAGACGGCCATCAACGGCCCGAACCACTCCGGATTCTTGTGTGTGATGATATTGTCGGTAAATATCTGCTGGAAGAAAGGCGGAAGAAGATAGGAAGCCATATCCCCGACCAGGAGCAGGACGGTCACGACGAACAAGCCCTGGCAGCCGCGGTTGAAGCGGCGGATGAGCGTCAGCGTCGACATCGAGTCCGGACGGGAATCATTTCGCCCCGTTTTCATTCAGTGCGGAGTTTTGCGGACCGGAACACTGTCCTGGCCGATTCAAACAGATATTGGAACATGCTGCGGCGCCTCGTCTCGGTCAGCACCGAGCAGTAGGTGCCGACGTCCATGCTGATGTCTTCGGGCTCGCCGAACGACCAGTCGTATTTCGAATCGTCTTCCGGATTGGGAAGCATCTCCACATTGACACGGTACATCATCTCTCCCGATTCGAGCAGGCGGCGGGTCAGTTCATCGCTTTTGAGCGTCTGGCGCACCTCTTCCGCAGCTACGGGATAGCGGTCGATGCGCGTGACGCGGCCCCTGACATAGCCGATCTCATCGCGCTTCTCATTTTCCGGCCAGATCTGAGCACTCATTCCGACACGCAAGTCGCGCTGGCCGGCATTGTCGATATAAGCGATGAGCATCGCGCGCTGCGTCTGCGGCCCGTTGCCGTCGATGACGCTGATGATGGGCTCGAATGCCTCGAATGGCTCATTGTCCACCTTTGTATAGATGACGGTGCCGTCGACGGTGCTCGTCAGGATGCTGTAGCTTTCATCCATTGAGATGAGCGCCACCGACTGTCCCGGAATCACGTGGTCTCCATTGTGTACGAAGACGGTACGCACCATTCCCTTGTTGGGCAGCGAGACATCGGCGGTTCCCTGCGACGGAAAGACCACGCCGCTGTAGTACACCTTGTCAGAAACGGTGCCCAGGAAGCCCCATACGAAAACGGCACCGATCAGCAGCAGCGCCGTCAGGGCCAGCAGATAGGTTGGCAGCGCCGTCACCTTCAGCACGCTCCCGATCTCCTCGGGCGACTGGAGGTTTTGCTGCCGGCTATCGTTAGAGAATGGATTCGAATCACTCATAAATCGTAAAGGTATGAAAAAAAATTGAAACCCGATTATATCCGCGCTGAAAGCGCGAGGGGTCACAGGGTACACTTTTTCCGCTGATCCTTCAAAAGCGGACTTGAAGCGGAAGCAGCCTTCTCTGGATCCAAAGAGCAGGGCATGCAGATGGGTATCTTCGATGGAAAAGGACAGGACAGACACGTCGGCATGGGTGGCACTGACACCGATCAGGTTGAATACCACACGATAATCCTCGTCGCAGGAGATGAATTGCGGCGTCAGTTCTCCGTCAGAGCAAAGGTGAAAATAGCCAGATTGGCCAGAGTAAGGGTAATGCATTGTCATCATAATCTTATCTCGCTCCACAATCACACGTCACCGACTTGATGACTTTACGATGTCGCATTTCTTTGCAAAGATGCGAATAATTCTTATGAAAAGCAAGCATAAAGGATTTCCGCCAAAGTGTTCATGATGGAGGCTATCTGGGCTCATAGTACGAAAAATAATTGCAAAATCCGATTCATAATCGTATTTTTGTAAAGTCTTTCGAGACAGAACATACAGAAAGCGTTTAGCTTTTCCGACTCGGTGAATCTGGACAATTCTAAGGCAGTTTGGAAGTGCGAAGGCGCTCATCCGGTTATAATTATGGCTTTCTGCCATCATTATAGCAGTGTGGGTTATCCTTGTACTATTCTTACTGTCGAGGCAGTCCAGAGCCAACCGAGGAGATTAGTCTAAGGTGGCTCACACTTTCTATTATTATCAAGGTCCAGTAGAGTCGCCCTGGAAAAGAGGAGATTATGAAAACAATAATCAAGAGCGCTTTATTTGCATGCTGCATCGGGATGCTGCTGACCGGATGCCAATCGCAAAAAGAGTTGAGTAAAGGACAGGCCAGGAAACTTGTTCAAGAGGAATTGGGGTATATGGGCGCCACCTTATCCACAACTGACCTGAAAGCAGGCTATTATGAAGAAAACAGCGACCAGACGCGGTTCCAGCTTCGTAAGTTGGCTGCCAACGGAGTAATAACGTACAATGTCGAAAGGGTTCCCAAACCCGAGAGGCGGTCATTCCAAAAAAAGGTAAGGCAAACCGGATATTTTGGCTCTTACGACACGTATCAGACGGCCTACAGAACAGTTGACGTAATGAAATGTTTCGTCACTGTGGAGCTGACCAAAACCGGAAAAAAACTCATTCAGGAGGGCAATACAAAAAAAGAGAGGCCGAAAGACAGGTTCCTTATTAACGGTGAACGCGGCACTTGGCCTGAAGATCAGGTGCAGCTTGATGAGTTTGGAGAAAACGATGAAGACCCAGGCTGCGAAGTCTACGATGAAGCTGTCGAAACGGCCCCGGCAGTAGTAGACAGTACACAAAAGGAGTTGTCGGATTACGAGAAACTCAAATCAAAGGAAAACATTTCTCGAATCGTTCTCAACGCTTTCAAAATCAGGGTTACGGATGTTCGTAATATATTGATTGACGGTAACAGGGCAACTGCGCAAGCTGTGTTGGAAAGCTATGAGGTAACGCCATTCGGAAGAATCATCAACAATGTGTATAACAATGAGCACATCGTTGTTCCAGTCACTTTCATTTACTATGCAGATAGAGGCTGGCAAATTGAGTCCATTGAGAAATAGTAGTTGTCCAGAATACTTAACAACCCATATTTACTTATGAAAAAAACGATTCTTGTTGTTGCGCTTCTCGCGTTGTGCGCAGTCGCGAGCAAAACCTATGCACAGGACAATCCCTATTCTTCGGGGAATTTCCTGATCCAGGCAACCGTCGGTCTCCCCTACGTGTGGTCAGACCTATTGGTACCGCCTGTTGGTTTATCCGGAGAATATGGTATTGTTGACTTCGGCAGAGCCGGCACTTTGGGTGCTGGCGGATTGTTTGAGTACGCGAACTACCATAGCCATTGGATCCAGGCATCGGCATTTGCCGGATACCATTTCTTCATCAATGAAGCCTTTGAAGTACACGCAAAAGCAGGTCTGGGATACCGAAGATACTATGATTTGTCCGGTGTGGGAGCACTTTTCCTGGCTGGCGCTTCCTATTTCTTCACGCCACATTTCGCAGTTACAGCTGAAGCGGGCTATACCCACTTGTCCTATTTGCGCCTAGGCGTGACTTTCCTTTTCTAATTATCAACCCATTAAAAGCATAAACTTATGAAACGGATTCTGTTTTCCCTCGTTTTAGCATGCATCACGGTGCTTTCTCTTTATGCGCAGACCTTCAACTACGATTTCCCAAAAGACGATGAAGGAGAACCATTTATCACAGGGACGATCGCTTATGACTGTGGCGCGGAAACGGCCGTAAAACGCATCACCTCTTATATTAATTCTACTTTTGAGAAAGTATCCATTGACGATGCAGCCCGGACAATTTCCATCAAGGGAGCCGAGATCAATGCGAAGTTTTCATATAATCCTTTCGCAGGAGAATTTTCTGACAACATAATTTTTGACCTTACGATAACTTGGCCGGGGAATGGGACAAAAGAGTTTACATACACTTTGTCCAACCTACGGGTTCACTCAACTGCCAAAGGATTCGCCAATTATGACAACAACGATCCCTTACGGCAGGTGCTGAAGAAATACGATCGGGCCAAAGAGCGATTGAATGATGGTTCTCTCAATAAGAAAGAGAAAAAAGAGGCGATCAATGAAGAAAAAGACTTGGGTGAGACATTATCAAAAATTGTCGAGACCCTCAACGAGCAAGTCCATAAGATCACAGAAAGCCTTGAGTAGTTATAGAATCGAATCTTAATGCGATGAAAAAGAGATTATTACCTCTGTGGTTAGTGCTTTTGTCTGTGAGCGGCTGCGAGACATTTGACGATACTGCAATCTGGCAAAAACTGAATAGCCTGGAGCAGCGTGTCAATTCGATTGAATCTACGCTCAGCAAATTGAATACTGACCTGAGCACCATGAGTTCCATGGTAAATGTCCTTTCCAACAACTTGGCCATTACTAATGTAACTACTATCAACGACGGAATCCGTATCTCATTCTCTGATGGAAACTCATACACCATCAAGAACGGCTCGAAAGGATCAGATGGATTGACACCGGTAATTGGTGTCAAGCAATTTGGTAACCAGTACTATTGGACGCAAACCATAGATGGGGCAACCTCTTGGATAACAGATAGCTATGGCAATAAGATCCCTGCATCGGGCTCAGACGGAGCAACTCCTATATTGAAGATTAGCGGAGACGGTTACTGGATGGTCAGTTATGATCAAGGAATCAATTACTCTTATGTGACTGATTTTCGTGGGAATCTTGTACAAGCGACAGGGAAGGGTGGTGACAGTTTTTTCCAAAATGTGATATTCTCAGGTGGAGTGCTCACACTTGTCTTGTTGGATGGAACGACACTTGGAATTGACTTGAATCAACAGCCTGATCCACGCATGGCCTCCATCTTGCCCAAAGAGTTACAAGAAGAATTAGAGGTGTACATGCCCATATACAATGGAATACTTCCACCGGATGTTCGAGGTACATACTATGTGTCGCCTTTTACAGCTGTTTATTGTGAAGATTATACTGATGGGTCGGGAGGCGGATATGCCCCCGGGACGGAGGTAAATCCGATTACTATTCGTTTCAGCGATCAAGATTTCAAAAACAACACCTTGAACTACGAAGAATATCAGAAGAATGCAAGCAGTAAAGGTGAAGGGGCGTTTATTTGCGGCTCTTATGATTGTTTTTCAGCATACTTTTCAACAGAAGGAACGTCTTGGGGGATTCCATACAGAACTGTCCTAATAATCTCGGGAATTAAATCTTCTGATGGAATCCGCAACCTGTATTACGCATTTGGCATGGTTGAGAAAGGTGCTGACCCTGATGGAGTCTTAATGGAAGAAGGCGTTTTTCGTGTTTTCAAGGATTCAGACAGCCTAAGTGGTAATACTACATGGAATCCCCAATCGGAATCTTTATCTACGGCCTTTGAGGTGGCACGGCTCGCTATGGATAAAACCATCCAGTCAAAACAAAAATAATCTGGCTCCGGACGCCGTGGAGCGAGTATTCATGGCGTCCGGTTTTTGAACAATGACAATAAATCAATGTCACTTGAAGAGACAGAACTTTATATTAATCGTAAACCAAGGCTGGATTATTCCATAGTCTGAACAATAACAAAAGGGTGGTAGCTGAAAAACCATAATAGAGTAGGCAAATACCAAAACAATAATTCTATGAATTGTTATTATCACCAAGAAAGGGCCGCTGTTGCCCAATGTGGAAAATGCGGAAAAGGTTTATGTCAAGAGTGTATCGACAAAACAGAGTATACTTTTGATGAAAAAGCGATGTGTCGCGATTGCAATAGACAGACCATCGATTTTTTGCTGGAGGATGACAAGAAAGAAAAAAACAAATTGATAATCAAGAGTGCGATCATCTTAGTATGCCTCATAATTGGCCTTACTATCTACCTGAGTACTCAAGACGCTTTTACTGCAATTGTAATTTGCGGTATCGGAGGTATTCCTACTGCGTGGAAATTAACCAAAAGAAGTGATCGGGAGAAAGCATTGGATGATATTGATGACCGTTTATCCGATGATGGAGGACTGTTTAATATGCTCATTCGCGGAATAATCAGAGTTGTTCTTGTTGTCGCATTCGGTGCCGTTGCAGCCCCGATTCTACTGATAATAAATACTGTCAGATTCTTCAAACTGAAAAAAGAGATTGAGCGACTGGAACAACAATCCATCAATTTCAGCTATTGATAGTGCACCCAAATACATGTGGCTCTGCGGTTCTTTCCGCCAAAGTGTGCCCGGAGTGGGTCTATTTGGGTATCCGTATGGTCGGAGTGAAGTGTGCACACCCGCTACGATAAGTAGGTTGCGCCCAGATGATTGCCTTCAGGATGCACTTTGGCGCGATGAAGCGGGCACACTTTGACGGAAATGGACGGTTCGAATTGAGTCGAGGATGCGGTAGACCCGTTCGAAGTCGCCGATGACGGTTCAGGTTCCCATCTGCAGGAACTGGACAATGCTGTCTATCACGTTCTTTTTGACTGGTGCCTGCTCATGGGCGGAGCGAATGAGCCGTAATTCCAGGGATTCTAGTGCGCCTGCTTTCTGGATTGCAGCCAAGACCACCGGAGCCAGACACTTCATTAGTTTATCGTGAGCGGTTGTCGCTTGGTAGCGGCTTCCAAGCGCCATCCGCCAGCGCGGCTGGCTGGGGCCTCAGTTCTTCGACGAATCAGCCGGGAACGCTCTTCGGTTAAACCTCCGCAGTAATCCGGGTGCGAATGGTCGACCGTTCTCAGCAGCGACAGATGTCCCAGATTTTCAGGTAGAAGCTGAGCGACATCACTTCGTCGTTAACGGCTTTCTGGGCTCAGCGGAAAAAACGGGTGGGCGATGTACACGAAAACGGTTTCCATGCTGCCAGCCCTGCGCTGGAAGCGCCTGGATGAAGGATTCATTTCGATAACCCCCGTCATTGCGTCGTCGACCTTGTCACGAAAGGCATCTGGGCGCCGCTTTTTCCCTTTCGTGACTGCTTTTTGGGGAAATTTGCTGGATTCCCTGCCGCGAAAGGAATGAGATAGATGAACGGTCCCTTTCGCGCCAATCCAATGAGATAAAGATGAGATCAACAGAATGGGTGAGATAGGTCTGGTCATCACGCTGCTTTTCGCAGATCCGTAATAATTCCATTTCTTTTGCGCGACACAGATGGT
>JAFSOA010000010.1 GCA_017447265.1 Bacteroidales bacterium | reverse complement strand
CCGTCTCGTGACGGCGCAGGTTCTTCGACCGTTAGCGGAGCGTAGCGACAGCTAAAAGGGAGAAGTTCGCCGTCAAGGGACGGACGCGCAGGCTGCGCCTGCCGCGAACCATGAGGAGAAACGCTTTCAGACCTGCACAGGAGCGCCGCGAGAGACAGTATCAAGGTCGATACTTCTCCACCCACTTTGGCGGTGATCCCAAAAATGGACATCTCGAAAGATGTCCATCGTCTGTTGCTATCATGCGCCATCGGGCGCTAGCGAAGTAAATCAAGTACCCCCGTGCGGAATCGAACCGCAACCGTCAGAACCGGAATCTGAAATTCTATCCATTAAACTACGGAGGCCCGTATGTGCCTGCAAAGATATTGTTTTTCTTTGAGATTTTCGTTATATTTGCCAAATGTTTTGACGAAAAACACAAACTAAACTTACATATCCCAACAAATGGCTCGTGAAATAAAATTTTCGCTCGTTTATCGAGACATGTGGCAGTCGTCCGGCAAATACACCGCCCGCGTCGACCAGCTCCAGGAAATAGCTCCGGTAATCATCGACATGGGTTGCTTCGACCGTGTGGAAACGAACGGTGGTGCGTTCGAACAGGTCCAGCTCCTCTATGGCCAGAATCCGAACAAGGCCGTCCGCGCCTTTACGGAACCCCTCCACAAGGCCGGCATCCAGACCCACATGCTCGACCGCGGCCTGAACGCCCTCCGCATGTATCCCTGCCCGGTTGACGTGCGCAAGCTTATGTACAAGGTCAAGCACGCCCAGGGTGTCGACATCACCCGTATCTTCGACGGTCTGAACGATGCCAACAACATCATCCCCTCCATCAAGTATGCGATCGAAGGCGGCATGATTCCGCAGGCATCCCTCTGCATCACCTACTCCCCGATCCATACCGTGGAGTACTACACCAAGCTGGCCGAGAAGCTCATCGAAGCCGGCGCGCAGGAGATCTGCCTCAAGGACATGGCCGGTATCGGCCGTCCCTGGTCGATCGGCCAGATCATCGCGGGTATCAAGAAGAATCACCCCAATATCGTGATCCAGTACCACGGCCACTCCGGCCCCGGTTTCTCCGTGGCTTCGATGCTGGAAGCCGCCAAGGCCGGCGTCGACGTGCTCGACGTGGCCATGGAGCCGCTGTCCTGGGGTAAGATCCATCCCGACGTGATCACCATCCGCGCCATGCTCAAGGATGCCGGATTCCAGGTGAAGGACATCAACATGAAAGCCTACATGGAAGCCCGCGCCCTCACGCAGAAGTTCATTGACGACTTCCTGGGCTACTTCATCGAGCCGACCAACCATCACCTCACCTCCCTGCTGGTGGGCTGCGGCCTCCCGGGCGGCATGATGGGTTCCATGATGGCCGACCTCAAGGGCGTCCATCCCGCCGTGAACATGTACCTCCGCAACAACGGCAAGCCCGAAGTCTCGCTCGACGATCTCGTGGTCAAGCTGTTCGAAGAAGTCGAATTCGTGTGGCCGAAGGTGGGTTATCCGCCGTTGGTGACCCCGTTCAGCCAGTATGTGAAGAACATCGCCCTGATGAACATCATGGCCGAGGCGCAGGGCAAGCCGCGCTACAGCCTCCTGACCGACAAGAGCATCTGGGGCATGATTCTCGGCAAGAGCGGCAAGCTGCCGGGCCCCGTGGCTCCGGAGATCAAGGAACTCGCCGAAAAGCAGGGCTTCGAATTCTTCGAAGGCGACGTCCAGGCGCTCTATCCGGACGATATGGACGAATACCGCAAGGAGATGAAGGAGAATGGCTGGGAGTTCGGTCCCGACGACGAAGAACTCTTCGAGCTGGCTATGCACCCGACGCAGTACCGCGACTACAAGAGCGGCGCCGCCGAGAAACGCTTCAAGACCGACCTGGAGGCCGCCCGTGCCAAGGCCGGCGCCCCGATCGTGGTCGAGCGTCCGGTGGTGGAACGTCCCGCCTTCGACATCGAGAAATACACCGAGGAGCATCCGAATGCCCAGCCGATCCAGACCCCCGCGGCCGGCGTCCTCACCTGGACCGTCGATCCCGCCGGCGAGTCGGTACCCCCGGCCATCGGCACGAAGATCGAGGAAGGCAAGCCCGCCTGCTGGGTCCAGGCCTACTACGGCGTGGAGGAATGCAAGGCGCTCAAGAGCGGCCGCATCGTCTCGATCAACGCCAAGCAGGGCGAGAAGGTCGTCAAGGGCCAGATTATTGGTTTCATTGAATAACTGGGGCGCTGAACCCCAAAATGAGAAAAGGGCCTCACGGCCCTTTTCTCATGGTTTAATTGAGGAGTTCGATCGCAGGATCGAGCTCCTTTTTCAGTTTCGGGATGTCAATCTCGAAATAGTGGTAGCAGTAGAGATACTTCGGCTTGATGAGATTGGCGGCCTTGACGAATTCCTCGTCGGTCATCGTGTAGGGCAGGTTCTTCGGCAGGAAGGCCAGGTCGATCTTCGGCAGGTCCTGCATCTCGGGAATGGGCTCGGTGTCGCCCGCCAGGTAGACCTTGAAACCCTCGAAGTCGAGCACGTAGCCGTTCCCCACCCCGCGCGGATGGAAAAGATCGCCCTGCGGATTGCGGCGGTTCACATTGTAGGCCTCGACGGCGCAGATGCTGATGCCCTGCCACGAGCAGATCTCGTCGTTGGCCAGCACGGTGTAGCGGCTGTCCACCCGACCGACGTTCTGGCTCACGATGTAGGTGGTCAGCGGCGTCTCGATCTCCTTGTACGCCTTGGGGTCGTAGTGGTCATAGTGGTTGTGGGTGACCAGGATCAGGTCGGCGGGCTTGTCGCCCTTGTAGTCGTGGACCTCGCTGTAGGGGTCGACATAGATGGTCTTGCCGTTGATGCTGAAGCGTACGGAGGCGTGTCCGAATACCTCGACCCGGAGCTCGCCCATCGGGGTGCTGAATGTTTTCATACTGACAAAGATAGTAAAAAAGCGACGCATAAAAAAGACGGCCGCCCGGAAAAGGCGGCCGTCGTCGGACTGGCAGAAGCGGCTATTCCGTTCCGGAGTAGCCCGGGTTCTGCTGGATGCCGGGATTCGTGTGGATCTCGTCGATCGAAACCGGGAGACGGCACAGGTTGTTGCTGCGGTCGATGGTCAGGCCACGGCGGGACGAGACGGTCGAACCGTAGTACGCGTTGTCCTCGAAGGTGATGGTCTTGTTCAGGCGGCAGGCCTCGAAGAACAGTTTGCCCTCGCAGAGGAACTCGCGGCGGTACTCGTTGTACACGGCGTCGGCATTCACAGTCGCGGAAGTCCACGGCGTGTAGTCCGGGTTGCGCTGGGCAATGGCGTTCAAGTACTCGGCAGCCTTGGCCTTGTTGCTCCCCAGGGCAGCCTCCGCAGCAAGCAGATAAGCTTCGGAGAGACGGAAGACCTTGATGTTGACGGCCGTAAAGTTGGAGGAACCTTTGTCGCCGGCGAGCGTCGTGCTGCCGGCATACTTGTAGCACCAGTCCTTGCCGTAGGCGGCGCGGGCCTGGATGCGCGGATCCTGGCTCGTGTCACCGTAGTAGTGGCCATAGGCCATGATGCCCCAGCGGACGTCGTTCTCGCCCATGAGGTCCATCCAGTACTTGCTGGCGTTGAAGTTGCCGTTGGCGGCGTTGATGTGGCCCTTGCGCATGTAGTAGCAGCCCAGGGAGCCCGTGCCGAGGTCACCCTCGCTCGGATAGATGGCAATCTCGAGGATGGACTCGCTGCCGAACTCGCGGCTCCAGGAAGCCACCCAGTTGGCCGGCGTGTAGAGCGCGTACTTGCCACTGTTGATGACATTCTCGAAGCAGGTGAGCGCGGCGCTCTGGTTGTCCATGTACTGGTAGACCTTGCCGAGCAGCATCTGGTTCGCGTAGTAGTTGAAGTAGCCGCGCGCCACGCTCTTCGACAGCAGCGGCGCCGCCTCGTTCAGGTCGGCGAGGATCTGGGTGTAGGCTTTCTCCACCGGGTCGCGGAGCAGCTTGGCGGAAGCGTCGACCTGCTCGGTGACCACCGTGATGCCGTCGCTGTTCTTGTCCATGTTGTACGGCTTGCCATAGAGGCGCACCAGGTCGAAGTGGATCAGGGCGCGGATGGTCAGGGCCTGGCCCAGGATGTCGTCGAAGTTCTCGGTCGTGGCCTCATTCTGCATCTTCTTGATGTTATTGATGATGTTGTTGGCCTGCAGCAGGCAGTTGTAGCCCGTGGACCAGAAGCTCCAGTACGAGCTGCTGGACGCCGAGTGGTTGAAGTAGTAGAGCGCATCGCCCGGGTTGCCGCCGGTATAGATGGTCATGTCACCGCCCTTCGCATCGCCGTAAAGCATGAAGTTGCGGCCATAGTAGCTGGAGGAGCTCATCTTGTAGATCAGTCCGTTCAGCATGACCTGTGCATCGTGCACGCTGGTCAGGCAGGTCGAAGAGTCAGCCTGGTTGGTCGGAGCCATGTCGAGGAAACCCTGGCAGGAAGCGAACGTCAGGACGCAGGCCAGTGAAAGCAATATGTGGGTAATCTTTTTCATATCTCTTTGTTTTTGAGGGTCCTAGAAGCTGAGTTCAATACCGAAGGTGTAGGTCTTTCCAATAGGAGTCTCAAAGGCTCTCGATCCATAGGCGTTGACTTCCGGATCGGCCCATTTGTACTTGGAGAAGGTCAGCAGGTTGTTGCCGTTGAAGTAGACGCGGGCTTTGGTCAGGCCGATCTTCTTGATTACGTTGGTCGGGAGGCTGTAGCCCAGGGAGAGGGTCTTCAGGCGGAGGAAGGTGCCGGAGTGCAGCCAGCGGGAGCTGTATTCCATGGCGTCCTCAAGGTCGCAGCCGCGGAGCTGCGGGTAGATACCGGCATGGTTGCTCGGGGTCCAGACATTGGCCAGGTACTCCTTGCCGCGGATACGGTTCCAGAAGTAACCGTCATCAGCGATGCGGTACACGGCGCCGTCGTAGATCGTGCCGCCCAGCTTGTAGACGAAGTTCAGGCCGAAGGTCAGGCCGTTCCATTCGAGGTCGGTGTTGATGCCGCCGAATGCGAACGGGTTGGCGTCGGCCAGGATCACCTCTTCGGAGTCGTTGAAGTCGAGCACCACGTTGCGGCCGTTGAGCTTCATGTCGCAGTTTTCGTTGTTGGAATACCAGAGGTTGTCACCATTCTCGGGATTGGTGCCGGCCCATTCGCGGCCGAAGACGGCCAGGGTCGATTCTCCCACCCGGTAGAGGAACTGCGTGTTGTCGTCGCCGCCCGTCGGGTCGTACCAGATGATGTCGGCATCGTCGTACAGCTTGGTCACCTTCGAACGGATGAACGAGGCGTTGATGCCGGCGCTCCAGCGGAACTTGCTGGTGCGGATGATGTCGCCGGCCAGTTCGACCTCGAAGCCGTGGTTGTTGATCTCACCGATGTTCTGGAGCGTGGAGCTGAAGCCCGTGGTCGTGGAGATGGGCACGTCCTGCAGCAGGTTCTTGGAGTCGCGGTTGAAGTATTCGACGCTACCGGTCAGGCGGCTGTCGAACAGGCCGAACTCGAGGGCGAGGTTGTAGGTGTAGCTGGTCTCCCAGGAGAGGTTGTCGTCAGCGGCGTTGATCAGCGCGCCGCCCGGGGAACCCATGTACTGGTAGCTGTAGCCGGCCAGCGAGCGCCAGCCGTAGTTGCTGCTCGGCAGCGTACCGTTGACACCGTAGGAAGCGCGGAGACGCAGGTTGTTGATGACATCCTGGCTCTGCATGAAGCCTTCCTCGCTGATGCGCCAGGAAGCCGCCACCGACCAGAAGTTACCCCAGCGGGTCTTGGCACCCAGGCGGGAGGAACCGTCGCGGCGGAACGAAGCCGAAGCGTAGTACTTGCCGGCATAGTTGTATTCCAGGCGGGAGAGGATGGACATCATGGAATTGCCCCAGCTGTAGCCGCTCGCATCGAGCGAACCGGCGGTCGACACGGTATGGAGCGCACTGACCGGAAGATCCTTACCGGTGGAACGGTGGAAATCCGTGATGTTCTTCTCTGCCTCGAAGCCCACCAGCGCGGATACGTTGTGGTCGCCGAAGGTCTTGTTGAAGTTGAGGGTCGAGGACGAGACAAGTTTCTTGTAGATCGTCGTCATCTCGTTCACGCGGCCGTTGTCGGCGGCGCCGCTGTAGTGCTCGGGGCTGAAATACAGGTGGTCGCGATAGCGGGTGTCGTCGTAGGAGAAGACGGTGCGGAAGTTCAGCCAGTCGGTGAACTTGATCGTAGCCGTCTCGTTGACGGAGAGCTTCAGGCTCTTCGAGTTGTTCTCCCACAGGTTATTGTAGTAGAGCAGGTTGTAGCCGTAGCTCTGGTAGCGCGAGGTCCAGGGATCGCCCGTCTTGTAGTCATCCGGCCAGTAAAGCGGCCACAACAGGTTGACCGACTGCATGAAGTAGTTGTCGGAGTTGTTGATGGTATCGTTGAAGCCGGTGCGGTTGGTGCTGGCGATCGCCACGTTGGTGGTCAGTTCGAAGTGCTTGCCCACCTTCTGGTTGAGGTTCACGCGGCCGGAGAGACGGTCGAAGCCGTTGATATAGACGCGGCCCTGGTCCTTGGTATACGCGAAAGAGGTGTAGTAGTTGCTGTTCTGCGTACCGCCACTCACGCTCAGGTCGTAGGTCTGGTACACGGCCGTGCGGAAGTAGGCTTTGTTCCAGTCGAAGAACAGGATGTTGCCGTTCGCGTCGCGGCGGGTGATGATACCGTCGGTGCGGGTGTCGATGTGGACCGGGTCATAGGCGCCGGTGCCCGTAGCGGAGAGTTCATAACCGAAACGGCGCCAGCGGCTGTTCAGCATGCTGATGGCGTCGGCCGATGCATCGGCGTCGTTGTAGCCTTCCACGCGGGTGTCCGCATCGTGGAAGATGGTATACAGGGCGTTGACGTTGTCCTGCACGGAAGCGGGCTCGAAGTTCTTCACGGCCCAGTCAGGGGTGATACCCACCGATGCCTTGAAGCTGACCGTCGGACGGCCTTCCCGGCCGCGCTTCGTGGTGATCAGGATGACGCCGTTTGCGGCACGCGAACCGTACAGGGCGGAAGCCGCAGCGTCCTTCAACACCGTGATGGATTCGATATCACTCGGGTTCAGGGAGTTCATCACGTTGTTGGTCGAATAGATGTAATCGCTCATCTGACCGGCGTCACCGGACTGTGCCGGTACGCCGTCAATGACATAGAGCGGTTCGTTGGATGCATTCATGGAGCCGATACCGCGGATTCGGATCTGCGCGGCGGAACCGGCCTGTCCGGATGCGCTGGTAATCTGCATGCCGGCCACCTTACCGTTCAGCGCCTGCTCGAACGATACGGTCGGGACGTCTTTGATGGCTTCCTGCTTCACGACGGAAGCCGCGCCGGTGAAGGTACCTTTTTTCGCCGTACCATAGGCGACTACAATGGTTTCATCCAGGGACTCGGCGTTCGGAGACAGGACGGCGTCGATTACGGCCCGTCCGTTCACCACGACCTCCAGGTCGTTGAAGCCGATGGAGGAGAAAACAAGGACTGCATTCGACGGCACGTTGTCGAGGACGTACGCACCGTTCTCATTGGAGGCGACACCCGTCATGGTGCCCTTCACCACGACACTGGCAAAGGGAATGGGCGTGCCATCCTGTGAAGAAGTCACCCGTCCGGTGACCCTTGTCTGCGCAAAAAGGGAGCTGCAGGACAGCACCATCAGCGCAATGATCAATACTTTCTTCATAAGCAGTTTTTTAGATTAAAAGTGTATGATGTGAAGATTACACGCGATACTTTTACAAATTTATACAAAAAAATTTGCAAAAACCAGCGGACAATCTGAAGAATCTCTATCTGTATCAATTTTTTACACGAATAATGATAGTATAATCTAAAATATCATCAGCTTATACCCTTTGCGAACGGGCGTGGCAAAACCCCCGCTGATAATCAGCGAGATAAAGAAATCCGCTTGCGCTTTTTTACGCAGGCGGATTATTCTAAAGTGCTGGAAATCAGGTGGGATACTGCCACAAAGAGGATTATTTCGCGCGACGGGCGGCGCGGGCGGCTTCGCGGGCGGCGGCGCGCTGTGCGCGGCGTGCCGCACGGGCTGCACGGCGGGCTTCCCGGCGGGCCTGGCGTTCCGCTTTGCGGAGGGCGCGTTTCTCGGCGCGCGTAAGTTCTTCGGTACGCACGACGGTTTCGGGCGACGCGACGGCGGGGGCTTCTTCGACGACCTTGACCGGCGTTTCTCGCTTGATGACGGGTTCCTGCTCCTGGACCACGGGCTTCGGTGCCTCGACCACTGTAGTGTCTGCGACAGGCTTGACGGGTGCGGTGGCACTGTCGGGAACGGCAGGAGCGATGACGGCCGTCGTATCTGATATAATCTCCGATACTTTCGGTGTCATCTCGAGCTCCGGCGTAAGCATGGCGAAAGCACGTTCCAGCGAGTCCTGAACACGCGCAATCGAGTCGCGTTCGCGCTCACGACGCTCCAGTTCGGCGCGCTTGCGGGCGTTGATCTGCTCGAAGAGATCGTACATGTAGCCGTCGAAGAACTTGTTCGTCTCGCGGTAGAGCGGCTTGCTGAGGTTCTCGTACTGCTTGCGCTCCGACTTGCGCACCTGCCGCTGCGTGATGACCTCGCGCGAGACCGGACGCTCTTCGCCCCGCCACTCGAAGCCCTTGAGCCGCTGCTTCGACAGCTCCAGGTCACCTACCGGATAGGCGTCACTCTTGATGGCCTCCATATAGAGCAGCCGTTGGGCGGAACCGTCCTTCAGGGCGGCGGTCAGCGACTTGGCCTCCTTGACGTTGATGGTCGTCACCTCCTCTTCCTCCACCAGATAGAAAACGGCCGCCACGCCGCCCAGGGCGTCGAAGCGGTAGAGTTTGTTGTCGCGGAACCAGCCCTGCATCTCGGTGCTCCTGATCTGGTTGAAGTGGATGCTGTCCTGCTGGGAGATGATCCAGGCGTTGGTCACCATGCTGCCGCGCTCGAAGGTGCCGCCCTTCATGAGCAACTGCATCTCATCGGCGCTGAGCTGGTTGCGGACCTCGTTCCAGAGCACGGGACGCCCGTAGAGCCGGGCGATGGAGTCGAGTTCACAGAAGACGACGGAGTCGCAGACGCCTTGCAGGTCGCTGCGGTACATTTTCACGTTGTGCCAGCCGAGTACGTAGCGGATGGGGGTGGTGTCCGGCGGCGCCACGATGGTATCGCGCGCCGCGACAGCAATCGTGTCGGGACCCTGGATCGAGTCCGGGGTGACGGAAAGGGAATCCGGAATCTCAGCGAGAGAATCGGCCGGCGGCAGCTTCGCCAGCGAGTCCAGCCTGGCCAGCGAATCGCGCTCCGCCTGCTGCTGCTTCTCCACCCATTCCGGCGGCAGCTTGCCCACCTGGCGCAGCTTCTGGATGCGCTCCTTCTCGCGCGTCTCCCCTTCTTCGGTGCGCTTCTTGCTCAGCGCGTCGAAAAGCATGTCTTCGAGCCGCTTCTCCGCTTCTTTCACCTCCGCGGCGGGAATCTCGTTGCGCGGCACCGAATACACATAGAAAGTATCGGCCCGCGTGTAGAGCGTGTCGATCTCATGGTTCTCGTTCTCACCGTAGTAGATGATGGACGGGTCGCCGGTCAGATAGCCCCGCTGCGAGAGCGAATCCGTAGCCGGCAGGTATTGCATGTGGTCGCCCAGATAGACGCTCTTGTTGGTCGAATCGAGCACCTGGGCGTTGCGCAGCAGATCCACCGCACCGTCCTGCTGGCGGTAGTACACCTCATCGGCCCAGGCGTCGTAGCTGGGGTCGAACATGAACACATGGTCGGAGAAATAGATCAGCTGCGAGGGGCGGTCATACCAGCCGGCGTCGGCCCGCAGGAAGCCCTGGTCGCGCCACACATAGGTATTGCGCCCGAAATGCGCGCGCTCCGTCTCGTTGAAATAGCGCAGCTGGTGTGTCTTGATCTCGATGGAATCCATGTAGAGTTCCACCTGGTCGTCGAAGGTAAACAGCCCCTCTTTCGCGTCATAGGTGCCCGTGCGGCTCTCGATTACGTTTCCGTCCTTGTCTTTCATCGAACCGCCGTATTCGAACACCGCCACGCTGTCCTTGGTGTTGTAGGTCAGGCGCTCGGTGCGGAGGGTGTTGCCGTCCTTGTCGAAGAGCTCCACCAGCGGGCCCCGGAAGAGGGCCTTGTTCTCGTCGATCCAGTAGAGCATCTCCTCGCTCTTGAGCATGGTCTTGTCCTGGATGAGCTGGACGTTGCCGTAGGCCTCGATGAAGCGGGTGTTGACATTCCAGGAGGCGGAGTCGCACAGCAGATAGGTGTCGTTGTGCAGGAAGCGGGCATGCCCCTTCACCAGGCGGTATTGCATGCCGTACTGCTCATACTGTTCGGCCCGCTCGGCCTCGAGCATGCGGAACAGGCTGTCCTGAGGCGCGGACGACTGGCCCAAAAGCGGCGCGCTGCAGCCCAGTATGAGCAGCAGCACCGCCAGCAGTCCTGTCCGTCCCGCCTTCATGGCTTATTTGATCCAGCCTTTCCGTTGGAACTCGCAGCCCTGGAACAAAGGATCGATCACGATGTAGGTCGATTTCTGTTTCTCGACGATGAAATCTTCGATGGCCTTCATCGCATTCTTGTTGTTGACCTCGTCGATCAGGATGCTGTAGTCGTCCTGGTAGTTGGCCACGTGGGCGGGCAGGATCTTTTCCAGATAGAGGATCTTGTAGATGGTATTGCCGTTGCGGCCTTCGTTGTCGAGCGACTCGAAGGGCTCGGAAATGTCGCCCTCCTGCATGTTGCGGAGCACGTTGTAGTCGTTGGGCTTGAGCTGGTCCTTCTCGAAATACGAGGAACCGGTGTACTCGTCGGCCATCAGGCCGCCGTTGGTGGCGCTGTGCTTCTCTTCCGAGTAGGCGCGGGCCGCGTCGAAGAAGCTCAGGGTGTCGGCGAGCACGAGGTTGCGGATGCTGTCGAGCTTATGGAACGCGCGTTCGCGGTCTTCCGAGGTGTACTGCGGCTTGATGAGGATGTGGCGTGCGTTGAACATGTCGCCTTCGCGCTCGATGAGCTGGATGATGTGGAAGCCGTCGGGGGTCTCGACCACCTGCGACACCTGCCCCACCTTCAGCGACATGGCGGCGTCGGAGAATGCGGGCCAGAAGATGGCGCGCGAAGCCATGCCCAGTTCGCCGCCCTTGCTCAGGCTGCCCGGGTCCTGGGAATAGAGGCGGGCCAGCGTGGAGAACTTCTCACCGTTCACGATGCGCTCACGCAGATTCACAAGGCGCTCTTTCACAGCCAGTTCCGCTGCTTCGCGGTCGGGATAGATGCCGATCTGGCGGATGCGGTACTTCGTGCTGACCATCGGCAGGTCTTCCGCCGGGGTTTCCTCGCAGTATTTCTTGATGTCGCGCGGGGTGAGCTTCGGCGTATTCGAAGCCACGTTGCGCTGCATCTCCTGGATCAGCGACTGGTCGTTGAGCGTCTGCCGCCACTCCTGGCGCAGCTTATACACGGGCTTGCCGAAATATTCTTCCATCTTCTGCTCGCCGCCCAGGGTCGACATGATCTCGTTGACGCGCTGGTCGAGGCTGGCCGACACTTGCGCGTCGTTGACCGTCAGCGAGTCGAGCTTGGCCTGGGTCAGGAAGAGCTTCGACACGAGCATGTTCTCGAGGATTTCGCAGCGGGCGGTCTTGTCGACCGTCAGGCCGCGGGCACGCATCATCTGGGCCTCGGCCTCGATCTCCGAAAGCATGACGATGTCGTTGCCGACCAAGGCCACCGACCTGTCGATCACGCCTTCGTATTTCTGGGCGGCCGCCGGCGACAGGGCCAGGATCAGGGCCGTCACGGCCCAAACTATCTTTTTCATCATAGACTTTTTTTTCACGGGTCTAAGGTAGAGCAACTCTCGCGCCAAAAGCTAGCGCGTGGAGTAGTTCGGGGCCTCACGGGTGATGGTCACGTCGTGCGGGTGGCTTTCCACCATGCCCGCGGCCGTGATTTTCACGAACTTGGCCTCGCGCAGCGCCGCCAGGTCCTTCGCACCGCAATAGCCCATACCGGCGCGCAGGCCGCCCACCAGCTGGTAGATGACCTCGCCCAGCGTGCCTTTGTACGGTACCTGTGCCACGATGCCCTCGGGCACGAGTTTCTTGATGTCTTCTTCCATGTCCTGGAAGTAGCGGTCCTTCGAGCCCTTCTGCATGGCTTCGAGCGAGCCCATGCCGCGGTACGACTTGAACTTGCGGCCGTTGAGGATGATGGCTTCGCCGGGGGCCTCCTCCACGCCGGCGAAGAGCGAGCCGGCCATGATGGTGCTGGCGCCCGCCGCCAGGGCCTTGACGATGTCGCCCGAATAGCGGATGCCGCCGTCGGCGATCACGGGGATGCCGCTGCCCTTGAGGGCGGCGGTGGTGTTGAGCACGGCGGTCAGCTGCGGCACGCCAATGCCGGCGATGATGCGCGTGGTGCAGATGGAGCCCGGGCCGATGCCCACTTTCACGGCATCCACACCGCACTCTTTCAGGGCGAGGGCGGCTTCGCCGGTGGCGATGTTGCCGGCTACGATCTGCAGGTCGGGGAAGGCTTCGCGGATGCGCTTGATAGTCTTGAGCACGCCTAAGGAGTGGCCGTGTGCAGTATCGACGACCACGGCGTCGGTATGGACGCTCACCAGGCGCTCCACGTCTTCGAGGCTGTGGGCGTTCACGCCCACGGCAGCGGCCACGCGGAGACGGCCGAGCGCGTCTTTCGAGGCTTTCGGGTTGTCCTTGATCTTGGTGATGTCGCGGTAGGTGATCAAGCCGGCCAGGCGTCCGTCGGCGTCGACCACGGGAAGCTTCTCGATGCGGTGCTTCCGCAGCACTTCGGTGGCCTCGGGGATCGTGGTCGAGGGGCCTACGGTGATCAGCCTTTCCCAGGTCATTACAGTCTTGATCGGGGTGTCGGGGTTGTCCTGGAAACGGAGGTCGCGGTTGGTGACGATGCCGATCAGGCGACGGCCGGCGTCGACCACCGGAATGCCGCCGATGTGGTTCTGCGCCATCAGCCGCAGGGCGTCGCCCACGGTCGCGTTGACGTCGATGGTCACCGGGTCGTAGATCATGCCGTTTTCGGCGCGCTTGACCTTGCGCACGTGCTCCATCTGCATCTCAATCGGCATGTTCTTGTGGATCACGCCGATGCCGCCTTCGCGGGCGATGGCGATGGCCAGGTTCGCGTCGGTCACGGTATCCATGGCGGCCGAGACAATCGGCACCTGGATGGCGATGTCGCGGGTAAAGCGGGTCTGGATGTCCACTTCGCGGGGAAGGACTTCGCTACGGGCAGGAATGAGCAGCACGTCGTCGTACGTCAGTCCCTCCATGATGATCTTGTCGGTGTTCATAAAGCGCAGAAACAGGTATATTTTGGCAAATATACGTATTTTTCCGTCATCTTGAGACAGGTCCCTTCCTGTTTTGGGGTAGGTCGAATGGATTGGCCGACACCTACCCCACATTTCCGAAAGGTGCGAGTAGTTTTCCCCGGCCGGAAATGGCGCGGGGCCCTCTCTATCCCGCGCCCATTCTGGACGGGAGAAAACTACGCCTCAAGTACCAGCCCGACTTAATCAAATTAAGAGCACCTGAACCCACCGGTTCCGGTGCTCTTTTCCCACCGATTGGTCATAATTCAATTGACCTACATTTACACGACAAATATAAACACATTTTCCAAAAACCCGCCTGCAAAAAAGCAATTTTCGTCAGTGCTCTGCCGAACCCTCCGCGACACTGAAGAGGACGCCGTTTCATCTGTGTCAGTCAGCGGTTTGGGCCGTTTCGGGCCGAAAACCAGCCGCGACACAGACGAGAAGGTTAAACTGTCTGTGTCGCGGAAGGAAAATGGAATAAAACCTCGCAATGTCAGAGGGCTATTCTTCTGTAACTGTCCAGCCGGAAGGAATGCCGTTATTACCGGTTAACCATTTGGTTACACCCGCCTTCTTGACAAAGGTTCCGCTGGAAGACACTCCCGTCGTGAAATTCTGGGTGTAACTATCGTTATTATTAAGGTTGGCGCCAAGGCACTTAATATAGCTAAGGCTCGTGCAGCCATAAAACATATATCGATAGCAGTTGGTAACCAGTGTTGGGGCGAGCAGGAAGGGAGCACGCTCAAGGCTGGTATTATGCTGGAACATGCCACGGTAACAGTCCTCCACCAGCGTGGTTGCCGGCAGAAAACCATCGCAGATTGTCGAAATTGACGTGCAGTGAGCAAACATATCCTGGAAACAACCTTTCGCCAAAGGAACATCTTTGTTGAAAAGCGGCTCCGTCAACGAGGAGAGGGATGTACACGACTGGAACATCTGATAAAAGATACTTGTACCGCTTAAAGTCACCGTTGAAGGGAAAGAAGGAATGGCCTTAAGAGAAATACAACCGTAAAACATCTGATAGCAGGCTTCTTTGTTATAATTCGTGGCAGCTATCATGACAGGGCCGTCAACAAGTTTTGTACAACCGTTAAAGAAGCTCTTATATCCACTGTCTCCAACTGTTGCCATCGGCAAATCAAGCAAAGAGGCGTCCACCAGGTTCGTCTTACCAGACATAAACTCCGTGAATTTCCATCCCGTCGCACCAGTTGCCTCGGCGGTAGTGGTATAATTACCCTTGACCAGGGAAGCGAGGCTGCCGCCAATGGCGAAATTACCGGTGATGGTCACGGGTTTGCCGGACCAGTCGTTGATAGTTGCCTGTATAAACATCTTCTGGCCCTGAGATAGAGAAACCTCAGCATTTTGGGTGTAATCATACCAGCCGGAGCCATCTATGTTGTATCGCACATCAGCCTTGTTAATCTTTACTTTACATGTCGCCGCCCTGGCCTCGACGAAGAACGGAGCCTCCGGACTCCAGCCGGGAGGAACACCGCTGTTGTCGCTTATATTCAGGACCAGATCTCTGGATTTAAGCATGAAACCGCTGCCAGCCACATTCTCAAGCCAGTTGTATGTGTAATTATTTTCTGTAATATCGCCTGTAGCGGACAAGATCACAAAATTCAGCTGAGTACAACCCGAAAACATCTGCTTATAGCAATTGTCCACCAGGGTTTCGGCCGGAAGGTTCGGAGAAGATCTCAAGGAGGAACAGCTGGAGAACATCGACTCGTAGCAACTTTCGGCTAGCGTCGTGGCCTTAAGGGCCGGAGGCGTCGTCAAAGAAGAGCAGCCGGAGAACATCTCCTTGAAGCAGTTGGCCTGCAAAGTGGTCGGGAGAACCAGGTCGCCGGCGGAAACCAGTTTCGTGGCGTCCTTGAAGATACCCGTAAAGGAACCGGTCGTTACGGAAGGGTAATTCTCTGCGGCCAGGCTTAAGATGTTTCCGGCCACGTTGAAGTTTCCGGTAGAAGAAATCGTACCGTCGCTACGGACGCCTCTGAAGCGGACAATGTCGCCGGCAGCCACGGTTATCGAAGAGATGCCGTCGCTCGTCCATTCCTCCCAGTTCTTGGAGTACTGCAAACCGGTACCACTAAACGATACCGTTCCGTCTTCTACAGCCTCAACATAGAACTCATTGCGCTTCAGCCAGCCGGTAGGGATACCGTTGACCCCTACGGGAATCGTCGCTTTCACATGGCCGTAGAAATCACCCGTCGCAGCAACTCCTGAAACCCATTCTTTCAAGCAATTAGATGCCGAAATACTGGTTGCGGTCATCGTGAGCGTATCCAGGCTGCTGCAGCCGGAAAACATCTGATAATAGCAACTGCCAACCAGGACATCTGCCCGCAAAACAGGCGAAGCAGTAAGCTGTCTGCAGCCCTGGAACATGGACTGGTAGCAGTTGGCCGACAGAGTGGTGGCGGGAAGGGCCGGCGCCTCGGTCAACGCGATGCAGTTCTCGAACATCGACTGGTAGCAATTGCTAGCCAACGAAGTCGCAGGAAGGGCGGGTGCGGCAGTCAACCCTGTGCAGCCCTTGAACATCGACAGATAGCCTGAACTCACCATGGTGCTCATCGGAAGGATCAACTGGGACGCATCCACCAGGTAGGGCTCTTCCTCGAAGAAGGATTGGAATTTCCAGCCCGTCTGGTCAGCCCCCCAATCCTCCGCGGGCAGATCATCCTCGGTAAAATTGTCCCGGAACAACGACGCGATGTTGCCGCCCACATTGACATAGCCGTCCTCAACCAAAAACTTGCCGGCACCGCTCCAATCCTTGATATTGCCCCGGAAGTATACCCGGTCGCCAGGCTTCAGCCGGAGCTCGGAATTCGAGGTATAGCTTGACCAACCGTCACTGTTCTTTTGGTATTCAAGTTTGCCCGTACTGTAAGACAACTTGACGACAGCCTTGTTGATGTTGTCTTCCCGTGCCTCCACATAGAAGAAACGGCGCTGGGCTGCGGGTTCGTTCGCGTAAGCGACCCGGGCCTTGCTGAAGTAATCGTTGGCCACCCAGATGGTCGTCGCATTGTCTTTGCGGGTCGTCTTGAAATGGCACGTCACCGTGCGGATAGGCTCTCCGTCCAGGTCCAGCGACTGCGGCAGCGCCAGGTATTCATCGTAGGTCAGCGTCCGGATAAACTGGAAGGCCCGCTTGCCGGCATAATCGGCATGATCGGAGATCGAGGTGCCGGCCGACACCGGAAGATTGTTGTTGGAGACCTGGTTATCGGGGGTAAGGGACATGTCTTCCGGCTCGATGGTGAGATTGAGCGGGAACATCGACTGCGCCAGACCGGTCGGAATCCCGATTTTCAACTGAACGGCCTGTGCCGTATCGCGGGGAACGCCCGTACCCGTGTCGTCAGGACTCTCCACAATCAACTGGAACTGCTGCAGCGGCTGCAGGGTGATGAGTACGTCGCGGTACAGCGTCCGTGTTTCATTATTGGCGGTCTTGTAGGTACCTTTGATGCGGAGCGCCTGAGTCCGGGGCGCCGTGCCCGGGGCGCCGGGCTCTACGGTCGTAAACGTCACCGTACGCCAGCCCTTCTCCGTGCCGGAAGCCTGCACGGGATAACCGATGCTGGCGCTCTCAATGATATCCTCCTGCCCGTCGACATGCTGTATCTCACATTGGACGGCATCGAACGACATCTCCGGATCGCCACTCAAGGCACGGCTGAAGAACTTGACATGCAGCAGATTGTTGTTGACCTGCCGCTTGTTGAAGGTCTGGGACATCCAGGGCTGGACCACCAGGCGCGCCTCTCCGTCGGAGATATCGCTCAAATGACTCGTCGTGATGTCGGCTGAAACGTCGGCGCTGCCGGCGGAAGCCGCAGCGGCCTGCGGCGAAGTGTGCCCGATGGACAGAATCTTGTTGATCTTGATCTGATACTTGAAATTCCGGAGAATCGGATAGTACTCGCCATCCTGCATCAGGTCTATCTTGTAGTAATATGGCTTGTTGTTATGCTCACTATTCTGATCCTCAGGATTGTTGTAGATACCATGGATAATCACGTACGTAGGGGGGATCTGATCGGTCGGCACGGGCCGCTCATACAGATACACAGCCTGGCCTTTCTCCACCCGGAGGGTATCCCAACCCCCGGCATCCCACATGAAATCCGTAGAATCGGGCAGGTTCCCCGGGTATTGCTGAGCCAGCTCCGTGAATCCGAAATCCTGGTAATTCTCAACGAACTTGCCGTCATGGAATGGCACCACGGAGCCTTTGGCCGGCACGCTGAAGACGGCAAAAGAGTCGGGCGTGAAATTGGAATCCTCTTCGTTCACCAGAACAATCTTCGAAAAATTCCGGATCAGGGGAATACCGGTGAATTGCGCATTGGTCGCGTCTGTCGGCAGGTAAGAACCGTCCTGCTGCTTGACACCCTCGATGAGCACATTTTTCTTCATCTGCCAGAAAGACTGTCCACCGCCGGCGGAAAGCAACTGGGGAAGAATATCCGTGTCATAACCGAAATCCAGGGTCGAAGGGCCGTTCCCGATGAAATGGACACTGCGCTCCTTGTCGGAAAGCGTCAGCGTGGCATGGAAACGCAACATCGTATCGGCGTCCAGATAGGTCGGCTTGTGGTCAATCGTCGCCTTCACATATTCTTTCAGGTAGCCCGAACTGCCGAACACGGCCAGGTATAGCGAATCCAGCTCCGGATTCTCTCCCAGTGCTTTGGTGCCCGGCATCGAGCCGCCGCCTGTTACGGAGAAGTGAACCGTCGCCTTGGCCCCTTCCGGATAGCCCTCATCGACCGGAACCGGCTGTACCGGAAGCTCCGGAACACAGCTCAACACAAGCAAGAGCAGCAACAGCCAATATCCTATCTTTTTCATCATCTTCATCATCGCGGACGATCTCCCCAAACAAAAACATCATGCGGGAACTCTCCAGGAACAACCGGATCGTACCTCTTGCGCCAAGCTTCATACTCACTCTGATCTTCACCCCAATACCAGGTGTCGTAGACACAGCGGAGCAAGGCCTTTCCGTCTGGTACCGCTGTAACGACTCCATTCTCTTTAACCTGAACGGCACTATTGGCCGACCAATAGATCTGGTTAAGATTGAAGAGAACATCGAAAGTGCCATTGGCCGACAGCTGGGCGATAAAGCTCACTTCGGCCTGGGTCGGGACCCGCCAGCGGCCGGCCGGGAAACCGTCTTCCTGGTACGCGGCACAGCGATAGCGGGCATATTCGAGGGTAACCTTGCCAAACTCGACGCCGCCGAACTTGGAACAGACGCGGTAACTGGGCGCCAGCATATTCCGGGTCCGTTCGGACGCTTCCGTCGGGTAATAGTATGCGAGTGTCCTTCTTCCAGCGCCGTACATGGCAGGCGCATAGGAGAAATCGTCGAGCCGCTGGGTCAGATGCTTGTCGTTCGTCCCCGGATAGAAATGATAGCCCAGATTGTCAATTTCCGAGACGCGCGGATCGCCGATGACGAACTTGAAATCGGCCGGAAGCACGGAAATATGGATGTTATACATGTCGATGCTGCCGCCCGTATAATGCACCGCGCGCCATTGGTAGTCGTTCTGTTCAGCGGTGCTCAGCTTTTTTTGTACAGAATCCTGTACATTGTCTCGCTTCTGCTGCTTGCCCGGAATAAAGGTAACCGAGTCAAGGGCGGCGTCATACTTCCATGCACCGTCAACGATGACGAAACCGTTGTACTTTGACCAGGCGGCCGGATCATTGTCTTTCGTTGTATGGTTCGCCGCCGTGTCCGGGTCGGAGTTCCGGATCCGGCTGATGTAGATGGCCGGATACTGGATGATCTTCACGGTCTGCTGGTACTCGTCGTTGTCGACATGCCGGATGCGGAAAGTAATCGTGTAGGGCGAATAGTCGAACAAGGCATCCTGGTAGTTGTTGTTGAGCGTATGACGGAACTCGATCTCCGTGCCGCTGTCATGCAGCCAACTGCCGTAGTAAGATGCATCGTACTTCAGATACTTGGTACCTGCCGTCGAATCGATCACGACACCGCCCAGGGTCGGCGTACCGGCCGCTGCGCTGCCGTAGTAGGGCCGCGTCACGGTAATGCTGTCGAGCACCAGCGGATGGCTGGACAAATAAGCGATATCCAGTTCATTCTGGTTGTATATTTCCCAGGTCTCCTTGTCGACGGACAGGTAGCGGGCACTGCCCACCTCAGCCTGCCGGACCACCACATCGCGGTCCTGCCAGTACACGATATGGCTGGAGCCCGTGATCGTCACCGGCGTCTCTTCGGTCAGGGCGCCCAGGATTTTGACATCCAGGCCCAGATGATACCAGCGGTTGGACAGGAACTGCTTCCCGAAATCCGCCGGCATCATGACCTTATAGTAGCATTGCTTCTGGGTGGAAGAAATGTCGATGTGGTTCACCTCATCATGGTATTCCTCGCGATACCAGGGAATAATCAGCTTCAGGTCAGGCTCCTTCGTCGGCGCCACACCGGAACCGGGTTCCCAGCGCTGGGGATACATATACATGGGGTAAGTCTCGTAATATCCGTCCTGGCTCTTGCCGATGATGGGAGAATAGTTGCCCTGACGGTCTTTGGACACGAAGCGGAGCCAGTTGTCGTAATAGGAGAAATACTCCATGTCAGCGGCAACACTGTCCCGGCCGCCCAGGCGGACGGTGTTCACGCCGTCTTCCAGATAGACGACCATGCCGTCGAGCATGGGCCGCCATACTTCATGTTCGGCTAGTTGGACGGTGTCCTGCACCCTCACCGCGACGGTCATCTTGCTGGCATAGCGCTCGAGCCGGACGGTGTCCTGGCAAACCAGATCGGCACTCCGTCCGATCAGGTCCAGCACCTTGACGCCCCGCATCATAAAATGGGTTTGCCGATGATCTGCCGGAGCGACGAAATCTGCGCTGACCGCCAATGCCTCCAACTGGGCGAAGGTCGGCGTGCTTGAAGAGGCGGGAATCGAGCTTCCCGGATAATTGGCAATGGCCAGCACCGTCATCTTGTCTTTCCCTTCCCCGCTGGTCGGGAACAACTGCCCGATGGACGTCGCCGAAAGGTTCATCTGGAAAGAAGCTTCGTTCTGTTCGCCGGAAGACAGGCGGTAGTGCAGCCTGGCAGCCGAGGTATCTTTCCACGCAGCCGGATTTTCCGACGGTATCTTACCGGAGAAAAAGTAGAAATCAACCCAGGAGATGAGGTTCTCATGGTAGCTGCGCACGCCCGGCTCCGTACTCTCCGCCTTCGTCCTGACGGCATCCTCGCAAACCAGCGTCAGGGCGATGCCCGTACCCGCTGGCTGCACCGGGGGCGACAGCACCTCGACGCAGGCGGTCAGCAGGACCGCTGCCAGGCAGAGGATAAGGATACGCACGCTTCTCATGGCATCATGGGATGATAAAATGGTATTCATCGTCGATCAACTCAGAATCAGCACTGATTCTCCGGGGCTGACCGTTTTCCATCACTTCAATTTCAAACGAGAGTTTGATCGCCTTTCTCCCGCTCTGTGTTCCGGGCGCCGGATTCTTTCGCTTGACCGTAATGCCGATCAAACCCGGGATGCCGCTGCCTTCATCGACACGGCGGTCGATCACATTCGTGGTCATGGAAATGTCGAACCACTTCGTTACATACGAAGGATCCGATGGATCTGCTTCATAAACACCCTTTTCTGACGCTGACAGCTTGGGCCAGAACTCGGCCGTATCGACCGCTACGGGCGTAACGATCAACTTTCCGTTTTGCGGCGCATAGATAACCACGCGCCCCGTAACGCCCTCATCCCCTTCCGGAATCGGCACGTTGAACCATTTCTTCCTGGGCTTGCCATTGCTTTTCGGAATGACATTTCCATTGTAATAGCGCAAGCTGTCGGCCTGCATCGTGGCGTCCGTGATAAACTTGCCGTCCTGGTCCACATTGACCATGACCGTATCCATGAGGTTGACCTCCTGCCGGGTCCAGGGAACCACCCAATCGTCCAGCCGCACGTCGACCTCCATGTGCTGCCCGATCATATAGGCATAGACCGTCCAGGAGTGATTGCGGTAGAAATTGGTCCTGTCGGGAAAGCCCAGGCCGGCCATGGTGAATTCCACGCTCTGGGAGGGCTTGACAATCTGGTCTTCGTTATCCCGCTGGCCATTGTAATAGATCCTGCCTTTGATCGGCTTGTCGCTTTCCCGCAGATAGAGGACTTTCGATGTCGGCTTGTTCTGGTTGCCTGCTTGCGCAAATAACTGCTGGAGATAGTCTTCAAAGAATTGTGCCGACATATTCCGCATCACTTCGCTGTTGCTGCACAGGATCGTGGGATCGTCCATCTGTCCGATGTTCTCTTCCAGTCCGGAGTAATACGAACCCCAGCTCAGCGTTTCGTAAGCACTGCCCTCCGGCAGCTTGATGGCACTGGCGTCTTCCCGGGGAAAGACGTAGGTTCCCGTAGGAATCAGGCCCGGTTCGTCGAGGTCATCGAAATTGAACAGCACAACGCTGTCGATGGCATTGCCCGTCATGCCCGTGGCCTGGGCGAAGAGAAAACGCATGCGCGCGACCGAGCGCGTCAGTTCCATCTCCGGCCAGACGCGGCCCATTTCTTCCATGCGCGCTTCCGTCGGATTCGGATCGGTCTTCAAGAAAGCGATGTCATAGCCATTTCCGCGGTTGTCGAAGAAACAGGCCAGGGGAAGGCCGGTGGCCGGAATCTCGGAAGAACGGGTGGCATTGACCCCAAAATAGTTGCCCTCAAATACCAAATCGCGCATCTCGCTCCTTTTCTTGACGCCGACATCCCCCAATCCGATGGATGCGCCGTTCCCCAACACATAGAAATCCAGTTTCAAGGCATCATCCGACCGCGAAAGGACATAATCCGGGATGAGCAGGCCCACCTGAATGCTCGAACCTGCACCCGACGAGGACAGCACGTTGACATCGGGCACGTTCAGATAGGCGATGGAACTCTCTTGCTGGAACAGCGCTAATTCTGCTTCGGACATCGCCTGCTCCGACTTGTCCGGATGGGAAAAGGCCCATACTTGCAGGGAATAGAGTGCTGATTCCGCGGCCAGGCCATCCACCGGTCCGTCGGAAATGGCTTTCGTGGCCGTGTTGACACGGGTCGGCAGATAAATCTGCAGCGGGAGTTCAACCCCTTTTCTATTGTGCTTGTCCTCGGTCCAAAGCGGTTCCACACACCCCGCCCCGGCAAGTGCCATCAGCAGCATCGCCAGCAAAACAGGCAGGATATGGGAACTTCTCGTCATGGATACAAACAAAGGGTTACAAATCAGGGGACTGGTTCATGCCTTCCGTCCAATTGAGCATCACGGTGACGCCCACGACCGTCGAGTCGGCAGGCTGGTCCGGATTGTCCGGGAACTCCGGCCCCGGAAGATACGGCTGGTGCGGCGGCGTGTTCATAAAACTGCCGTTGGCGGTAAGCCAACCCTTGACAATCATCAAGCGGGAGGGTTCGAGCGGCTTGCCGATATAGATGTCGTTGCGCGTCGTCGAACCGTCGGCCAGGGTCACATACAGGTTGACGGTCCAGATGATCGGATAGGTGCCGACCACCGCGGAACCCACGCTCGGACTCGGGAAACCCACGCCACAAACCATCAGCGGCAATTTCGTCCAGCGCTCCCAGAAGATGTCGTAGAGGAAGCGCTCGGCCTCTTCATCGTTGCCTACCGTGCTGCTGACATAAGGCGAAGCATCGACCACCTTTGCTTCCAGCACGATATGCTGGTCGAAAGAATAGGCACTGTCCAAGATCCTGAACGTGTCGGCCAGGCCTGAAAAAGTAGCCCGGATGCTGCGGACCTCGCAGGAGTCGCAGTTCAAGGCCACGGCCGCCACCGTATTGGCCATGTGGAAATTCAGGTCGAACGACTGGTCGCCCTCATCCCGGACCAGCATGCGCCGGCGGGCCGCATAAATGGCCGAGGGGTGTGACGGGACAGGGTCTTTCGACGCCTTCTGCACCAGGGAAAGCGCATAGCCGTCCTCCTCGCCCTGCAACGAGAGCATCGGCACCGCCGACAGGTTCGCCACGGCCGCCACCCGGTAGTCCGACGCCGGCACCTGCAGCGAGAAGACCCTCTGCTCCGCATCCATTACTTCTGATTCGCGGAAGGTCATCTTGCCCCGGCGGCGCTGGTCGTAGAACAGCATGTCCACGTCGTGCGCGTCGTCCACGAAGACATCCGACAGATAGTCTTCGAGGGCGGCCCGCAGCGGCAGGTCATGCAGCGTACCGAGTTTGTCGTTCAATTCCTCTTCCTTGTTGTTGACCAGGTTTACCGTGCACGTCATCTCCATCTCCTCCGGACAGTTCTTCTGCTGTTCGTCGATCAGGGCGCAAGACCCCGACGTCGCCAGGCTGGCCAGCAACACACAGAGCAGAACCGATGTCCGGAAGAAACGTCTCACCCCAAAACAGCTTTAGCGTTCTCCCAGCGCTGCCTCATAGTTAAGCCCGGTCTCCCATTTCAGGTCGACGGCCATACCCAGGGATATCTTGGCCGACCGAAGGTCCGGAATCGAAAGATACGCATTGCTCAAGGATGTGGGTCCGAAGCGGAAATCTACACCCGTCTTGATGTCCTGAACAAAGACCCGGCGGATAGGCCGCGATACTCCCGAGTTCGGATTGTACGGCGGCAACAGATAGTGATTGTTGTAACCACCCTCCTTGAAAACGTTTGTCCAGAAGGTTTCTTCATCACCACCCAGATTCGGTGTCGGCGTCAACTTGGCGAACAGGTAGAAAGTAGCACCGTCTCGGATCAGACCTTCCTGGCCCCAGAAATCCTGTCCCAAACGATTCACAAATTCCAACGCGACATACACATCTCCTTGCGTATCGTCCGTATTCGCATACGGATCTACATTGTCATATACCAGTGTATAGTTCGTAAAACTGTTCGCTTTTGACGTACCTCCGACCCAGACTTCTCCACTGGACTTGGTGTTGATGGCAATTCCACAGGTATCCTTCCCCGTATTCTTTTCTGAAAGGCGATAATTGACCTTATCGTAGACGATGGCATTCATTCCGGCAGCAGCGCCATTCGTTTTCTTCAACAAATAGTCCCATCCCACCTGCTCGGGCTGGCCGCCGATCAGGATACCGGTCCATTCCAGATAATGCGCATCGTCGAGCGTGAAGGATTTCGTCTGGCCTGCCATATTCAAGCCGTTATCGGTCAAACCCATTGTCGTCGTAAAAACGAGTTTCGAACAAAGCAGGGAAACGCCGTATTGGATGGTATTAGTCAACGCAATGCCACGGGTGCTGTTCGTAATGGCAGAACCGTCTGCTTCCCAGCCGGCGCCATTCCACATGTCGCTCCCATACCAATCCGTGTAATCGGTCGGATAGCTACTATTGCTCAGTGTATTCGAATTGTTGGTACGGATGGAGCTGTTGCCATAGTAGCACAATTCCGGCATATAGGTATAAATCCCTTGCCCGGAGCCATGCAACAAGGTGTCGAGCGCCGTTGTATACTTAATCTGCGGAATAATAATAGTAGGAGGAGTGCCTATCAAGATCGGGCTCCCGGCGCCCAGGGTTACGGCGCCCAGCGGCAGATGCATGTTCACAGGGAACTCATTCAGGTCATAACTGTCATACGCATTTGTATTGATGCCAAAATACGTACGCACGGTGCTGACGGGTTTCCACGTTCTTTCACCCGTCAGGGAAGTGGTCGCGTCCGAAAACTTCTCGACACTGGAAGCTATTTTTTTGAACATGACTTGCGCAACCGCCTCCTGAATACTTGTCGGGGTCGCATCGGCGCCGGATTTTGCGATATTATAGATATCGGACAGCACGCGCGCACAAGCCGAACCGGATCCGGCAGAGACGGCGTATCGGTTCGAAGAAAGGGATACAAACAATTTTCCCAAGATTTTTTCCAACTCGGAAGCAGGCATGTTGGTGCCGAGGGGCGACAGGGGATTATCGTCACTCCCTGCCTTTTGGTAGTCGGCCAAATACAGCCTGCCGTTTACTGTATATGATGAAACCTCATGACTCGCATTGGTATAGGTAATGGTAGGGTTCGCCAGCGTTGAGTCGAACCAATTGGTCGATGTCTCTGACGTGATGCAGGTTCTGAAAAGGCCATTCAGCACACCTGAGATGAGTTGCTTCATAATCCGGAAGGCGGTGGTGTCTTCGTCGGCCAGGCGTCTTTCGGCAAAGGAGCCGATGGCCTCGGAAAGATCCATATACTTATCTGACGTCGTCGTGTAACTCAGACTACCATACAACTCCTTGTCGTCCAAACCGGAAATATGTTGTTTTGCAGCCTTGGCATAGAAAACCAGCTCGTTCGTACCGACGGGCAGGTTGACCTCAACGATTCGCGTTCCTCCCTTCTGATTGGCAGGGACGGCACTTTGAGACAAAATGGAGGAAAAATCACGATAGGTCGTGGCCGTAAAAGCCTGCACCATTTTTCTTTTCGCAGAAGCCGTACTCGTCGTAACCGTCGAATCGATCAGGCCGAACAGCGAGGCATTGTCGATACCGCGGAAATTGCCATTTGCCTGCACGCTGGTGTCGGCCTGTTTGGTACTGGGATCGGACTCGCCCGCAGCCGCGGAGATGTTGAAAACAAACTGGGTGTTGATGGTGTTGTCCACCGGATTGTAGGTCGGGCTGACGTTCTGCGGTTCCACGCAGGCCGTCAGGCCGAAGAGGGCCGCAAGGCCCAGGGTGATGAAAAATGATTTTTTCATGGTGTAATGGATGTGTTGATTGATATTGATTTCTTGTTATTGATTCTTTTTATGGAAGGTATACACGATGTTCACCCCCAGGTTCGGCAGGAGGGCGCCTCCGCGGCGGGAGCCGGTCGACTGGCCGCAGTGCTCGCAGCGGAACGTGTCGTCGGCGTAGCGGCCGCCCGCCACGCCCAGCAGGCCTTCGATGCGCCAGTGACGGCCCAGCGGGAAGGCATAGCCATAGAAGAGGCCGCCGCCCAGCAGGTCGCCCTGCAGGCGCTGGTCCCGGACCGCCGGATAAATGCCCCAGGGGAAATTGAGGCCCGCCGCATTGTAGTGCAGCCAGAGCAGGTTCGCACCGAAGAAATGGCCGCGGCTCACTTCGCTGAGGTAGTAGCGGAATTCCGGCACGACGGACAGGTGCCTCCACTTTTTGACCAGGGCCTCATCATGGTCCCAGAAGAAGAAGCGGTCCCAGGGCTTCAAGCCGAAAGTGCCGCCGAGGCTTGCATGACGGCCCAGCGCGAATTCAACGCTGAGGTTCATGGTCCCCGTGGCGTCGTAGGCCAGGTTGTTGCGGATCGAGAAGACCGCTGCCGGATTGTGCGGACGATAGACGATGGCCGGTTCCTGGTGACGGATGACGCCCGTAGCCTGTCCGCTCCGGGTCAGTGTGTCGAGGACCTGGGCCAACACGTCGTCCGCCCGGGGCGCGGGGGCATCCTGGGCGAACGAATACGTCGTAGCGATTCCTAAGAAGAAGAATCCTAAAATCGCCACTTTCAATACTTTACGAACACTCGTCGTCGATCTGAGGGGCAATCTGCTCATTCCTCACTTATGAGTACTAGTATTACTAACCCGCAAAGTTACAGAAAAACCCCTACAATTGGCCCGAAAAATATCACAAATTACCCACCCCCCCCCCGGAAAAAACAGGCCATCTATCACTAGACGGCCTGTTTCACAGCTATTTACAATGATTCTTCACCGCGAGGAATCAAGGGGTAGCGGTTTGAATGGTCCAGCCTTCCGGAATACCGAACTTATCGCGAGGAAGCAGATTGGCCGGCGCATGGGCGTTCATGACGAAGACGCAGCCCTTGCTGACAGCGTCGTCCCCGCTCGGGACGTTCTGCATCCAGCCGTCGTTGTTGGACTTGAAGGCACTCTGGATGTAATTGGTACCCATCATCTTGACCCAGGTCAGCGAGGTGCAGCCCCAGAACATACGCTGATAACACTCTGCGACGATGGTTGTGGCAGGCAAGACTGGACCTCGCTCCAAGGAGGAGCAGTTATAGAAGAAATTCCGGTAGCAGGTCTTGGCCAGTGTCGTGGCCTGCAGGATTTCCGGTCCGTGCAGCAGATTCTTGCAACCGTCGAAGAAGGATTTGTAGCAGCCCTCCTCACAGGTCAGCATCGGGAATTCCAGGTGGGTCGCCTCGCGGAGGAAACCGTTGTTCAAGCAGAAATTGACAAATATATATCCCCGCAATCCCGGGCCCTCCACGACAAAGTCATCGCCGGCGACCAGCGAAGCGAGGTTGCCGCCCACTTCCACATACGCGCCCGCCACGGTCAGAGCGCGAGCGCCTTGAGACGAGTTCCAGTTCGGAGTCTTCGAGGCCGCAGAACCAGACTTGAAATACACGGGCTTGCCCACTTCGAGGCTCACGTTCGTATTGGACGTATACGACACCCAGTCGAGGCCGTTGTACGAGATGCTGCAATTCCGGGCCAGCTTCACGCTGGCGCCTTCCTCCATCGCTTTCACGAAGAAATAGTTGCTGGCTTCCCATCCCACGGGCACGCCGGAAGCGCTGCCTTTTGTCCAGGCTGTTTCGTAATGGTTGCCGGCCAGCAGGCCCGTGCCCTTCACGCCCTGCAGCCAGTCCTGCGTGCAGTTGGCCGCGGAGATGTCGACCGCGTCGCACAGGACCATGGACAGGTTCGAACAGCCCGCGAACATTTCCTTGTAGCTCTCCCGGGACAGGGTCGTGGCGGGCAGGGCCGGTGCAGCGGTCAGGCCGGTGCAGTTCTTGAACATTTCCGCATAGCAGGCAACGCCCAGGTTCCGGGCGGGGAGGTCCAGTGCGGCGACGGACGTCAGGTGGGTATTGCCGGAGAACAAGGCCCTGAAGCCCTCATCCGGCACGCTGGTCTCCGTCCGGTAATGTTCCCCCGCCACCAGGCTCATGATGTTGCCGGCCGCGGTAAAATGGGTCGTCGAGGCGAAGCTGCCTTCGCAAGCCCGCGTCACCGGCGCCGAACTCATGAAGCGGACGTTGTCGCCGACGGCCAGGCTGATCGCTACATTGGCCGTGTACTCCTCCCATTCGCCCCAGTTCAGGGAATAAAGCAAGTCCGAAGCGGAATAGGACACGGAGCCGGGCGACGCGACTTCAAGGCGGAACTCGTCCCAGGGCAGGAGTTCCCAGCTGGCGGGGACACCGCTGTTGCCACGCTTGTAGCCGCTTTCAAGCATCTTCGGGTTCCGGTAGAACGTGCCGCTCGCCGGCACACCCGTCACCCAGTTGGACAGACAGTTGCTTGCAGAGACATCGGTGGCCATCATGGAGATCTCGCCAAGATTCGTGCAACTGTTGAACATGTTGATGTAGCAGTTATTCACCAGTTTCTCTGCTGGCAGGGTAGGAGCAACGGTCAGGCTGATACAGCTGTGGAACATCTGTTCGTAGCAGTTCTGCGCGAGCGTACGGGCGGGCAGGACGGGCGCAGTCCGCAGCGAAGTACAGCCCTTGAACATATAGCGGTAGCAGTACGACGCCAGCGTGGCAGCCGGCAGGGCCGGCGGCTCCTTCATGTTCACACAGCCCTCGAACAGGCTCTGGAATCCGTTCGCACTCATCGTTGTCATGGGAAGCTCCAGGGCGGAAGCTTTCAGCAGGCCCGCCTCCTTCTGGAACAGGTTGGCGAAAGTCCAGCCCGGGGCCAGGGAACTCAGGTCGGCTCCCTGCGCATAATCCTCGCCGATCACCAGCGAGGCGAGATTACCGCCCAGGTTGAAAGTACCCGTGCAGTTGAACTTGTTGGCACCGCTCCAGTTGGTGACAGGCGCCGCGGCGGAACCAGCCCTGATGTACAGTTTCTGCCCTTCATCCAACGGAATCAGGTCCTTCGCCGTATAGTTGATCCAGCCGTCGTTGTCGACCTGGTACTGCAGGCCGTTCTGGTCGATGGAGACGGTGCAGCCATTGATGTCGGCCGCTTCCACATAGAAGTACGGCAGGTTCGACAGATCGCTGTTGGTGAAAGAGGTCTTGGCCTTGTGGAAGAATTCGTTGCCCACCCAGATGGTCGTGGCGCTCAGGGCCCGGGTCGTTACGAAATCGCAGCTGAAAGTCCGGAAGAACTGTTCGTCATTGATCGGGGACTGGACCGGCGCCACCGCCTGGTAATCGTCCCACGAAAGCGTCCAGGCGAAATAGAAGGACTGCTCCCCTTTCCGCTCGCCGTCGTCGGAAATGCTCATGCCTGCAATGACGGGGAGGTTGGAACCCACCTTGGGCATCAGGGACAGGTTTTCCGCCTCGATGGTGAAATTCAGCGGGAACATCGATTCGAGCAGGCCGTCAGGGAGGGTGATATACAGCGTCTGCTCCTGTCCGATGCCGCGCTTCAGGGTTCCCTTCGCACAGGAGACCTCCATGTCCTGAAGCGGCAGGAGGGTGATTTCGACATCCCGATAGAGGGTCTTGGGCACACCCGCCTGGCTATAATGGGCGGTAACCCGGAGATATTGCGTCCGTATCTTCTGGTCGTCGGGATCCGAGGTGGAGAAAGTGATGGTCCGCCAGCCTTTTTCCGTTCCTTCTCCGTCCGATGCGGGGCCGATGCTGCACGACGTGATGACGGTATCCAGCGGGTCGTCTTTCATCTCCAGCACTTCGACCGTCACCGCGGCGGGGTCCATGACCGGCTCGGCCGAAGCGAGATCCGCAAAGAACTTGGCATGCAGGAGCTGGTTGTCGGTCTGCCGGCTGGGGAAAGTCTGGGTCATCCAGGGCTGCACCACCAGGCGCGCCACGCCGTCGGAGATGTCGCCCAGCTGGCTGGTGACGACGTCGGAGGAGACATTGGCGCCGCCCGACGACTTGGCCGCCGCCTCGGGTGTCAGGTGGCCGACCGATTCGATCTTCTGGATATCGATCCGATACCAGAAATTCCGGTAGACCGCATAGTATCCGTCCTTGTCGGCCAAGTCGATGCGATAAAAGTAGTCTTTTCCGTCTTCCGCAAAGGTTCCGTACGCGATGATGAAAGTCGGTTCGATCTCGTCGGACGGGATGGGACGCTCATAGAGATAGCCGGCACCCAGGCCGTTTTGATAGGCGACCACCCCGTTGGTACAGTTCACAAAGTCCTGCTTCGTGGGCACCGTACGGACAAAGTGAGCGTCGCCCGGCAGGCTGGCCGGATAGCCCTTCCGCTCCAGGCTGGCGAACGACAGCGTGTCGTAGTGCTCGACAAACACCAGGGAGTCCTGCCCCAGGGAGCCCTGGATCCGGTACATCGGGGCGATGGTACCCTTGTCCGGGACATTCACCACCGCGAAGCTCTTGGGCGTGAAGCCGGATTCCGGGTCGGCGACAATGGAAATCTTCGACCAGTTGCGGATCAACGGCACATGGGTCAGGTTGTTCACGATGGCGTCGTCCGCGATGTAGTTCCCGTCGGCGTCCTTGACATAATGGCCGTTCTCCTTCTTCGCGTCGATGCTGTTCACCCGTTTCACCTGCCAGAAGCCCTCCTGTCCCGATTCGGACATCAGGGTCGACAGGATGGTGGTGTCGGCGTCGAAGGGCAGGGTTTTCGGCCCGTTGCCGATGAAGTGCAGGATACGCGGCTTCTCGGAAAGGGTCAGCGTCACGGAGAAGTTGCGGACCGGTACGTTTTCCCGGGTATAGCCATACGGATCCGTATACGTGATGGGCGTTCCGGGACCCTGGTCCACTGCCTTCACATATTCCTTCAGATAGCCGGAACTGCCGAAAACGGCGATATGCAGGGTCTTCAGCACCCCGTTTTCCTCCAGCGCCTTGGTCGGGGCTTCGGCCGGGAGCGAGAAGGAAAGCGTCACAGGCTCCCCTTCCGGGAACGGCTCGTCCACGACCTCCGGAACGGGCTGCAGCTCACGCATGCAGGCCAGGACGGAGAACAGGGCCACGAAGGCCAGCCAGATATAGAAGCATCGTCTCATCGCGGTCGGTCCCCCCATACGAATTTATTGCGTAATTCCTTGTTTTTCTGGTAGGGCTCGTCGCCGTCCGGCAAGGCGAGCCATTCGGGATCCTTCCTGCGCCAGTCATCGTATTCTTTCTGGTCTTCGCCCCAGTACCAGGTGTCGTACACGCAGCGCAGCAAGGCTGTCGGTTCGGAAGAATCCACGACGGTGTGCCCTGAAATCCTGATGGCGCCGTTGGCCGACCAGTAGGTGTCGTTGTTGTTGAAAAGGACGGTGAAGATGCCGTTGGCCGACAGCTGGGCGATGAAGCGGACTTCGCCGCGGGTGGGCAGGCGCCAGCGTCCGGCCGGGAAACCGTCTTCCTGGAAGGACGCACAGCGGTAGCGGGCATGCTCGAGATCGATCTTGCCGTATTCCACGCCGCTGAACTTCGACGAGACCCGGTAACTGGGCGCCAGCATGTTGAGCGTGCGGTGGGAAGCATCCGTCGGGTGGTAATAGCGGAGCTCGCGCGTCTGTTGACCGTCATCTTCCGGATGGAGGGACGAGGCGACGGCAAAGCCGCCGCGGCTGCCGAGCCTGGAGTCCGCCACCGAATGATCCTCATTATAGGAATAGTCCAGGTTGTCGATCGTGCTCATGCGCGGGTCGCCGATACTGAAATCGCTGTTGTCGAGCACTGTGATGTGGATCTGGTAGAGGTCGGGGCTGCCACCCGTATACCAGACGGTGCGCCATTGAAAGTCCTTCTTGTCGTTATCGTCCGTCAGGCGATTGTAGGGATCGCTGGACCCGTTGCTCTTGCGGGCCTGCTGCTTGCCCGGATAGAAGGTGAACTTCGTTCCTTCGGCATCGTCGGGTTTATAGGCACCGTCCACAAAGGTATAGCCCCAGTAGACGGAGGGCAGGTTGTAATGCTGCGTCGAAGTATAGACCGGCGTCGTGCCGCCGACCGTGCTGGCGTCGGAGTTCGTATGCCGGTCGATATAGATGCCCGGATACTGCACGATCACGACCGGGCGCTCGATGCTGCCGCCGTCCTGCTTGTCTTCGTGGACCAGGGTGAAGGAAATGGTATACGGCGAGTAGTCGAAGGCCGGGTCCGTATAGTCATTGTTGAGCGGGTGCGTCAGGACAACGGTCGAGGTCTGCTGGATGTCCTCCTTGCTGTTGAAGAAAGGCGCGCCGTCATAGTCGAGGTAATAGGAACCCTTCGGATAGATGTCACCGTCGGCCGTGACCTGCCTGATCGTGCCGTCACCCAGTTTTCCCGAGGTCTTCTCGCCATAGTACGGCCGCGTCATGCGGATGGAGCCCGGCTTGATGACGGCCGGATGGCTCGTGAGATACGGGATGCGCACGCTGTTGACATTCTGCAGCAGGAGCGAGTCGCGGTTCACCGACAGGTAGCGGGCCTTGCCGACGCTGGACTCGTGGCTGATGGCCTGTGACTGGTTCTGCCAGGGCACGATGAAGCAGGACCCGGAGGAAATGGGGACGGCATTCTCCCCGCTCAGCGCACCCAGGATCTCGATATCGATGTCGAGGTGATACCAGTAGTTTCTCCGGAACTCCGACTGGAAGTTTTCGGGCATCAACACTTTGTAATAGCATTGCTTCTGGTTGGAGACCACGCCGTGCTCATCGTCCGGGTCGCAGTACCACGGAACGATCACTTTCAGGTCCGGCTCACACAGGCCGGCCGCCCGGTCGTCGGAGCCTTCCTCCCACGACTGCGGATACATGTACATCGGATAGGTGTTGTAGTACAGCTTGTCGCCGATCGTGGTCGGCAGGAAGAAGATATCCACCGAATCGGTCTGCGGATCCCTGTAGGCAAAACGCTTGCGGTTGTTCGAGAAGCTGAAATAATGCGGGGCGTCGTCCTTGCCCGACAGTTTCACCGTCTTGACGCCGTTCTCCAGATAGACCTCCATCTCTTCGAGCATCGGATGCCACTTCTCGTAGGTATTGAGGGTGACGGTATCGACCAGATGGACCGACACGGTCAGTTTGCCGGCGTAGCGCCTGACATCGAGGCGTCCCGAAGTGACCAGTTCCGTCTCACGGCCTTCCGGACTGAGGTCCAGCACCGTCGTGCCGCTCATCATGAAATGCGTCTGCTTGTGATTGGCGGGAGCGGTGAAATCACTCTCGATCACTTCGGCATACAGGGTGGCCAGGTCCGTGCCGGAGAGGTCGTTCTCGTCCACGACCAGCGTATGGGGGCAGTTGACCACGGCCAGGACCGTCGCCTTGCGCGTATCGGGGGAAAGCGGGAACAGGCGGTAAGCGTCTCCCTGGGAGATCTTGATCTTGAATTCCGCCTCGGAGCGCTCGCCCGACGTGACGCGGCTGTGCAGCACCGCCGGACCCGTGGGGTTCTCACCGGGATAGAAGAAGAAGTCCACCCAGGAGATGAGGTTTTCGTTGTAATTGTCCACACCCGACACCGGCGCCTTCGTCCGGACAGGATCTTCGCAGACGACGGTCAGCGCGATGCCGCGGCCCGTGTCGGGCAGCACAGGCTCGACACAGCCGCACAGCAGGCAGGCGACCAGACCGATCAGACTATGGAAGATCCTTTTCTTCATGACTAGGGTATCACAAAGGTGTAGTTATCGTCAATCAGTTCCGAATCCGCGCTGATGATCCGCCCGCCGGGCAGCTTGATGCGGAAGGACAGTTGCATGGATTTGCCGGATACCGCCTTGCCCGGATCGGAAGAGCGGGCCACGCGGATATACATCTTGCCGCCGTCCCGGTTGCGGTTGATCTGGTCGACGCCGGCCGGGCTGTTCCCGTCCTTGTCGACAATCCGGATGTCGAAGGCATCTGCGTCGCCCTTGGGATTGACGAGCAACTGCCCGCCCTCCGGGCTGTAGATGACGACGCGGGCGATGGCCGCGTCGGGCAGGGAGGGCACCTGCACCACGAAATGGTCAACTGTCGCGGTGTTGGGATCCACGAGGAGCTTGCCGTCCTGATCTACGTTCACGGATTCCAGGATACCGGTGCTGCCGCCCACCTTGTCGTCCCAGGGCAGGACAAAGGTCTCCACCTCGAGGCGGCGCGGGTCGCTTGAATAATAGGCGAACACCGTCCAGGTGCAATTGCGGCAGAGGTTTTCCGCCCCCACGCCGAGCATGTTGAACGTGGCGGTCCCACGCGATTCCCCGAGCTTGTAGTGAATCCGCCCCTTGATGGGCTTGTCGGTCTCCCGCAAATAGAGCAGTTTTTCCGTCTTCGTGGAGTCGCCAATCCAGTTGGTCAGGAATGCGTCGTACTGCTGCGCGTTCATCGAGGAAGGCTGCCCGAAATACGGGTCCACGATGGTGCTTGAACCGCTCAGACGAACGGGGTTGGGATCCTCCTTGATGTCGTCGTCGAGCAGGAGCGGAAGTCGCTCCGAGCCCATGGTGACAGGCTCATAGCTGCTGACAGGCAGGGCGATGCCGTTCAGCGGCTCCGCCTCGCGCGCAAAGAGGTAGCTCTGGGTCGGAATGACGCCCGACTCGTCGGTATAGTCGATGAGTTCGACCGAGGTGATCTGGGTTTCCGTCATGCCCTGGCTCTTGGCGAAGACGAAGCGCAGCTTGCTCACCGCGCGGGTCAGCTGGACGGAAGGCGAAAGACGGAACCAGTTCCAGACACCGGCCACCACGCAGTGGCCCAGCAGGTAGCTCTTCTGCCCGCTGCTCAGGCCCAGGGCCAGGAAATCGGGATCGTCCGCGTCGTACGGATGGCCATGGTGATTCTTGACATAGGTCATCTGGTCGGTCGTGAAGTCGTACTTCAGGAACGACAGATCGAAGCCTTCGCCGCCGTTGTTGAAGAAACTGGTCATCGGAAGACCCTTGCCACGGCCTTCCATCCGGCCGTCGGGCACCGCCGTCACGATGCTGCCGCCGAAGCCGCTGCCGTCGCTGTCGCCGAAGACCTTGTTCTTGAGGTCGCCGCGCGTCAGCCGGGCCGTCGCCTCGCTGGCCAGGTCAAAGCCCACGGAACTGCCGTTGCCCAGCACGTAGAAATCGAACTTCAGCAGCGAATCGGGCCGGGACATCACGTAGTCCGGGATACGCAGGGAGACCGTCAGGATACCGGTAAGGGTCTCCGAGCTGCTGATGGCCGGCAGGCACATGTAAGCCACGGCACCTTCATAGTCGTTGGCTGTCGCATTCGGCGCCTGGTGGGTAAACGCCCATATCTGCAGGTCGTACAGGGACGACTCCATCTCGCGGGAAGTGACCAAGCCCCCGGACGCCTTGGTCCTGGCCGGTATGTCGGGCAGGTAGACCTCGATGGGCAGATAGCCCGCGCCGCCTTCTCCGGGGCCGAACGGATGAAATGGTTCCACACACCCCGCCGTGACCAGCGCCAGAAAGACGGTGGCCAGCATGAAGCGGCGGAGGGTGAAACGACTTGACATATTAAACTAACTAATTATAAATAAGGGTTATAGTTACCAGCGTTATTCCAGTTGAGCACGACGCTGACGCCCACGACCGTCGAGTCGGCCGGCTGGTCCGGATCGACGGGCGGCGGCGGGACATACGGCGGGTGCGGCGGCGTAGCCATGAAACCGCCATTCTCCGTGAGCCAGCCTTTGATGATCATCAGCCTCCCTGCTTCGAGCGGGCGGCCGATGTAGATGTCGCTGCGCGTCGTCGAACCGTCGGCCAGGGTCACATACAACTCGATCGTCCAGACGATCGGATAGGTGCCGATCACCGCGGAACCCACGTTCGGGCTGGGGAAACCCACCGTGCAGACCATGAGCGGCAGTTTCGTCCAGCGCTCCCAGAACGTGTCGTAAATGAAACGCTCGGCTTCTTCGCTGTCGTCGACATACGGCCGGGCGTCGATGACGTCCGCCTCCATGACGATATGCTGGTCGAAGGAATAGGCGCTGTCGAGGATCCGGAACGAATCGGCCAGGCCGGTGAACGTCGCCCGGAGGTTCCGGACTTCGCATGAGTCGCAGTTCAGCGCCAGCGCCGCAGCGGCATTGGCCATATGGAACTGTATGCCGAACGTCTGATCGCCCCGGTCCCGCACCAGCATGCGCTGGCGGGCCGCATAGACGGCCGAGGGATGGGACGGGACGACGCTCCTGGATGTTTTGTGCGTCAGTGCCAGGGCATAGCCGTCCTCTTCGTCCTGCAACGACAGCACCGGCACCGCCGTCAGGTTCGATACGCCCGCCACGCGGTAGTCCGACGCCGGCACCTGCAGCGAGAAGACCCTCTGCTCCGCATCCATTACTTCTGATTCGCGGAAGGTCATCTTGCCCCGTTTGCGCTGGTCGTAGAACAGCATGTCCACGTCGCGCGTGCTGCTCACGAAGACATCCGAAAGATAGTCCTCGAGGGCGGCCCGCAGCGGCAGGTCATGCAGCGTACCGAGCTTGTCGTTCATTTCTTCTTCCTTGTTGCTGACCAGGTTCACCGTGCAGGTCAGGCTCATTTCCTCCGGGCAGTCCTTCTGCCGCTCGTCGATCAGGGCACACGACCCCAACGCGAAGGCCGTGAGCAGGCCTGCCGCGATCCAGCACAAGCGGAGATGGAACGTCCGGTTCACCTTTCAGGCTTATTGGCCAAGAAGGATATCGTAAGAAGCGGCCGAACGCCAGTTGAGGTCGACCGACAAGCCCAGCGACAGGCGCGCGGTCCGCAGGTCCGGCACCGTGGTAAAGGCGCGCTTCAGGGAGTTCTCGCCGATGTGGAACAAGGCGTTCGTGATGCAGTTCTGCATGAATACACGAGGGACGTGCCTGGTCTTGCCATCACCGTCATACGGCGGCAGCATGTCATATTCCGTATTGTTGTCGTTCCACCAGCTGTCATCCAGGGTCGCCGGCGGCATGACGCCGATGATGTAGAAGGTACCGCCCTGGCGGACCAGGTTGGCGTTGCCCCAGAAGTCGACGCCCAGGTCGTTGCGGAACTCCAGGGCGACGAACACGGGACTCTGCTCCGCATCGGCTACGTTGGGGTTGTAGTTGTCGAACAGGATCGTATAGTTTTCCGGTGTCCTGCTTTTGTCTGTGGGGACTTTATAACCTTCTTCTTCATCGTTGACGTAGTTGACCTTATCGTACACCATCTTGGTGAACTTGCTGCCTTTGCCCGTAGCTTCCGGGAAAGCGATATAGGTCCATCCCACCTTATCGGGCTGGCCCGACACCAGAATGCCCGTCCAGGTCAGATACGCGTTGTTGCCTACTGGAATATCTTTGTCCTGTTCGATGTTCCCGGGCGTGGAATTGATGGCGGAGTTGTTGTCTTTCAGCGTCGTCACGTCCATGATGACCTGTGACTTCAGCAGGGACACACCATAATGGACATTGTTGGCCAGGGCGACACCACGCGTAGAAGATTCGACATGGGAATTCTTCGTCCAGCCTGTTCCGGCAGCTCCCCACTTGTCAAATTGAGGCCAATTGTTGACGGATACATTGAAATTCGCCACCGTGGGAGCGACCTCGGTCGTATGGATCGGCGCATTGCAATAATAGACGAGCTCCGGCGTATAGGTGAAATCTTCTACACCGACAAAGAAAGTAGACGTGTCCTTGTTGTAGTAGACCTGGGACATGTTGATCTTTGCGTCGTTGTAGACATACTCGTCATAGGGCTTTCCATCCGGTCTCTGGACAAGCAGCGTAGCACCGCCGAACGGGATGTGGAAGCTGCGGGGGAAACGGGAAATGTTGATATTGCTAACGTCGACAGGATCTGCTTTCGCGCCACTGATGGAAATGTGATAATTCGTTGACAGAGCCGTCATTACATCCGTTGTTGATTTCCATGTCAGCGAACCGGTTTCGATGTTGAGATCGAAGAAATACAAGATGTTCTTTTGAATCTGCTTGATAATTTCCAAGGCGACCCGCTCCCTGTCATTCTTGGCGCCGGAATACAAAGAGGCCGCCAAAACGGAATACAGGTCTGCCATCTGCCGTTCGATGGCATTGCCGGCACCTGAACGGATTTCCGGGACTTCGATGGTCGTAAGCGCCACATACATCTTACCCAGAATGCTTTCAATCTCAGAAGCCGGTTGATTGTTGTCAATCGGACTCTTGGGCGTCGCTCCCGTGCTCACCCTGTAGTCGTACCAGTGAATCGCCCAATTCTTCAAAGAATAGGAACCGAATGTGGAATCGACGACGGCGTTGTCCCAGCCGCCTGCATCTGCTCCGGTTGCATTGAAGCCGACGCGGAGGATATGGTTGAAGACACTCAGAATGATGTCTTTCATGACAACGTATTGCTTCTTGTTCGACTCATTGAGCCGGGATCCTGCCTTGCTGCCGATGGCCGTCATATCAGTCGTCCGCCCATCGCCTTCCACCACGTATTCCAGCTTTCCGTACACTTCGTCGTTGTCGAGGTTGCCGGTCGTGCTGGTCTTGGTCTCCCGATAGGCCTGGGCATAAAAGATGATGGCATTGGTGCCGGAAGGGAGCGATACCTCGAACATGCGGTTGTTCGTCTCGTTGCCGCTGTCGGTCGGTCCGAAAGTGCCTTTCGGGAACAGCGTGGACAGATTGTACATCTGGGTGGGCACAATCGAATTGTCGACGACCTTGCTGCCATCCCGTTGCGTTCCGTCAGGATTTTTCAAAGAAAAGGCAAACATCGTGGCATTGTCGATGCCGCGGAACTGGCCGTTCGCCTGGACGTCGGCAGGCATCTGCTTGGTGCTGGGCTGGCTGCCGGGAGAAATGTTCAGGAAGAACTTGGTAACCACAGATTCGTGTCCGTCTACCTTGGATGGATCGAATCCGGGATTGCTTTCGACGCATGCCGTCAATCCGAAGATGGCAGCAAGGCCCAGTGTGATGAAAAGTAACTTTTTCATGGTGTAATGGATGTGTTATTATTATTTGTTTCTCAATTGTTTTTCTCTCTTTTGTTAAAGGTGTACACCACGTTCACGCCCACGTTCGGCAGGAGGGCGGCGCCGGTGCGCGCACCGACCGACTGGCCGCAGGACTCGCAGCGGAAGGACTGGTCGCTGTACCAGCCGCCGGCCACGCCGAGGAGCCCCTCGATGCGCCAGTGGTTGCCCAACGGGAAGTCATAGCCGTAGAACAGGCCGCCGCCAAAGAGGTCGCCCTGCAGGCGCAGGTCACGCACATCAGGGTAGATCCCCCACGGGAAGGTGAGGCCCGCCGCATTGTAGTGCAGCCAGAGCAGGTTCGCGCCGAAGAAGTGGCCCCGGCTCACCTCACTGAGATAGTAGCGGAACTCCGGCACGACAGAGAGATGGCGCCATTTCTTGACGAGGGCTTCGTCGTGGTCCCAGAAGAAGAAGCGGTCCCAGGGCTTCAGGCCGAAGGTGCCGCCGAGGCTCGCGTGGCGACCCAGGGCGAACTCGACCGAGAGGTTCATGGTACCCGTGGCATCGTAGGCCAGGTTGTTGCGGATGGAGAACACGGCCGCCGGGTTGTTCGGGCGGTACACGAGCGTCGGTTCCTGCTGGGGAATGACGCCGGCGGGACGTCCGGTGCGGCCCTGAGGGCCGAGGAACTGCGTCAGGACTTCTTCAATCCCGGGCGCAGGGATCTCTTGCGCAAAAGTATTCAGGGGAACGATTGTGCTGAAAAAGCCTAAAATCGCTATTAACAGTGCCTTATGGCATCTTGTCTTCTTCGGATAGGGAAACTGGCTCATGTTCATTCTGGGTGCTAGTATCACTATTTAAACAAATTTACTTAAAATCCTCCAATTAAACAAAATTTATTTTTTAAAAAAGTCGAAAACTTTTACAAAAAATCCTATTCTAGGACTTTTTCGTACGCCCGCAGCTGGGGGTTGCCTATTTTGGAAACAATCCGTATCTTTGGAACGAGAATAAAATACTGACCATGATTTCCTTTACTTGCGACTACAGCGAAGGGGCGCATCCGAAGATTCTGGAGCGCCTGGCGGCGACGAATCTGGAACAACTGCCGGGCTACGGCATGGACCATTACTGCGAAAGCGCGAAGGCGAAGATCCGCGCGGCGTGCGAGGCGCCGGAGGCGGAGGTGTTCTTCCTGGTGGGCGGCACGCAGACCAATTCAACCGTGATTGCGGCGATGCTGCAAGACTACGAGGGCGTGGTGTCGGCCGAGACGGGGCACATCGGTGTGCACGAGGCGGGTGCCGTGGAGTACACGGGGCACAAGGTGCTCACAATTCCGGGCCACCAGGGCAAGATGGACCCGGCAGAGCTGAAGGCCTACCTGGTGGCTGCCACCACCGATCCGAATTACGAGCACATGGTTTTCCCGGGGATGGTCTACATCTCGTTCCCGACGGAATATGGCACGATTTACACGAAGCGGGAGCTGGAGGAAATCGCCGGCATCGCGCACAGCTACGGCCTGCCGCTCTTCGTTGACGGCGCGCGCCTGGGTTACGGCCTTACCAGCCCGGCCTGCGACTTGACGCTCCCTGAGCTCGCGCGCCTGTGCGACGTATTCTATATTGGCGGCACGAAAGTGGGCTGCTTCTGCGGCGAGGCGGTGGTCTTCCCGCACGCCAACGCGCCGAAGCATTTCTACACCATCACCAAGCAGCACGGCGCCATGATGGCCAAGGGCCGATTGCTAGGCATCCAGTTCGACACGCTCTTCACCGACAATCTCTACTTCACGATCAGCCGCCACGCTATCGAGATGGCGATGCAGCTGAAGGCCATGCTGCAGGAGAAGGGCTGCACCTTCTTCATCGACTCCCCCACGAACCAGCAGTTCGTGGTGCTGGAGAACCGGCAACTGGCCGCGCTTGCCAAACACGTGGCCTTCGATCTCTGGGACCGCGTCGACCCCGACCACACAGCCGTCCGCTTCGCCACCAGCTGGGCCACCCCGCCCGACCACATCGAAGAACTTCGTAAATGGCTCTAAAAGGAAGCCGCTAAGAAGCGGCGTCCCCGTCTGTTTCGCTATTTCAAGCCGGCGAGCATCTCACGGACGGCGGCTTCGAGCTGGCGGTCTTCGCCGCGCAGGCGGGAAGCCGGATCGTTGTCGACGCGGACGTCGGGCTCAATCTGGTGGTTCTCCATGTAATACTGCTTCTCGGGAATCCAGCCGCCCACTTCGGGGATGCCGAAGACCATCTGCGGATGGATGAGCGTCTCCCACCACACAGCGGTCATCGTGCCGGGTACCGGCATGCCGACGAGCTTGCCCAGGTTCAGGGCCTTGTAGGCGTAGGGGAAGCCGCAGGCATCGGAGTAGCAGTCCTCATTCATCAGCACGCAGGAAGGCTTGGTCCACTTGTTATAGGGCTCCGTGCCGATGTACTGGCCCCGCGGGCGCCATTCCACATAGGCTTTGCCGCCCAGCAGGGTCACGAGGTCGTCGTGGAGCCAGCCGCCGCCGTTGTGGCGGATGTCGACGATCAGCGCGTCGCAGTTGCGGTACTTGCCCAGCGCCTTCGAATACACTTCGCGGAACGAAGGCGAGTCCATGCCTTCCACATGCACGTAACCCACGCGGCCGCCGGAGAGGCGCTCGACCAAGTCTTCGCGCTGCTTCACCCAGCGGCGGTAGAGCAGCGTGCTTTCATTGGCCACCGGCTTGACGATCAGATCCTCCTCCTTGCCTTTCTCGCCGCCCTTGCGCACCGTCACCACGATTTTCTTGCCGGCCTTGCCCGCGAGCAACGGGAACCAGTTCTCGCCCGGAGCGATGGGCTTGCCATCGATGGCGGCGATCACGTCGCCGGCCTTGATCTCGCTGTCGGCCAGGTTGAGCACGCCGCCCGGCAGCACTTCGGTAATCCGCAGGCCGGCGCCGGTATAGCCGAGGTCGTAGAGTACGCCGAGCCGGCCCAGGCTCTCACCGCCCTGCGGACGGTAGCGGGCGCCCGTGTGCGAGCCGTTGAGCTCGCCCAGCAACTCGGAAAGCATCTCCTGGAAGTCGAAATAATTGTCGATATAGGGCAGGAACTGCGCATAGTTCTCGCGGTAATAGTCCCAGTCGGCGCCGTGCAGGTCCGGATCGTAGAATTTCTCCTTCACCTGCTTCCACACGTGCGAGAACATGTATTCCCGTTCTGCCTTCGGCTTGAACTCGAACTCGCTGGCGAAGTGGATCTGCTTGGTCTGCCCGCTGGACAAGGTCACCTTGGTGATGCCGCGGCCTGAGAACATAAAGATATCATTGCCGTCGTGCGACGGCGTGATGCTGCCAGTGACGCCGCGGGAGAGCACTTTCACGCTGCCTTCGCGCAGGTCTTTCACACAAAGGCCCATGCCGCTTTCGAGCGGAGTCACGTAGTAGAGTTTGCGGCCGTCTTTGGACAGATAATGGTCGCCGTAGGAAGCCGACGAAGCGGTCAGGCGGCGGATGCGGGCTTCACGGCCTTCGAGGGTCAGTTCCAGCTTCTTAGGCTTTTCCTGGGCCAGGGAGTCTTTCTTCTCTTCCTTGGCCAGCTGTTTCTCGCTCTTGCCGCTGAGCAGTTTCTCGATCTCCTCATCTTCCTTGTCCTGGGCGAACTTGCTCATCTCCTTGCCGTCGAAGAACATGATGTAGATGTCGCCCTGCGCGCCCCAGCTGCCGTGGCTGCGGTAGCCGTTCTTGTCGGATTCCCAGGTCATGGCCTTGCCGCCGAGGGCCCAGCGGAAGCTGCCGTCGGAGTAGCCGCTCTCGGTCAGGTCGGTCACCTGGCCGGTGGAGACCTCGATCAGGGCGATGTCGGTGTTGTTCCAGCCGCCGTTGGCCTGGTATTCGGTCAGCAGATATTCGCTGTCGGGGCTCCAGGCGAAGGACTGGTCGCCGTCGCTGTAGGAATAGTTCGCGCCCTTGAGGAGCGATTTGACGGCACCGCCCTTCGCGGACCGGACCACAAGTTCGGTGCGGTCGCGCAGGTAGGCCACCCACTTGCCGTCGGGCGAGACTTCGGGTTGGAAGCTGGTTACGCCAGGTTCGGAAAAGAGCTCCTCCTTCGTCTTGACGGCATAGGTGAAGAGCTTGTCGTTCTTTTCGGTCAGGACGGTGCGCCAGACGCCCCAGCAGCCGCCTCGCTCAGCAGCGTAATAGAGTTCTCGGCCGTCTTTCGAGAAGCTCACGCCGCGTTCCTGCTCCGGGGTGTTGGTGATGCGGCGGGTGGTGTTGTATTCGGTGGATGTCACGAAGACGTCGCCGCGGACCACGAAAGCGATCTCTTTCCCGTCGGGCGAGACGGCCATCGACGTGGCGCCGCCCGTATAGTTCATCTTCACCAGGTCGCGCTCGTTCTCGTCGCGGGTCACCGCGATGGCCAGCTTGCGCGGCTCGCCACCTTCCTGCAAGATATAGAGGTCGCCGTTCTGCGAGAAGGCCAGCGTGCCGTCGTTCGCCACGGAGATGTAGCGGACGGGGTCTTTCTCGTAGCGGGTCAGCTGCTCGGCCTTGCCGGGGTTGCTGACGCTGCTCTTGAACAGGTTGATGGTCTTGCCGCCCTGCTCGCTCAGATAGTAGAAGGTGTCGCCGTCGGCGGCCCAGACGGGCTGGCGGTCCTCGCCGTTGAAGCGGGAAAGCTGGGTGAAGCTGCCGTTCTGGCAGAGCCAGATGTCGCGGGTGACGGCGGAGGTGTGGTGCTTGCGGAGCGGATCTTCGTAGCCTTTGTAGTCCTCATAGAGGATGGCGCCGTCGGGCCGCACGCTCAGTTCCGACATGGTGATCGAGCTCAGGAGCGCGGGGCGGTGCCGGGTCGGCTGCTCGCCCTCGGGCGAGACAGCCCAGACCTGGGCGTCGCCCGGGAAGCCGTCGAACTGGACGTCGGGCTGAAGGTTGGCCGTGAAGGCGATGCGCCCGTCGGGCAGCACGGCCTTCGGGGTCTCGTTGCCGGGATAGTTGGTGATGCGTTTGGGCGTGCCGCCTTCGGCCGGCATGCGGAAGATATCCTTGCTGCCTTCGCGGTACGAGCTGAAGAACAGCTGCTTTCCGTCAGGCGTCCAGACAGGGTCCGAATCGTAGGCCGGGTTGGTGGTCAGTTGCCGGGCCTGGCCGCCCGCCACGGGCACGACGTAGATGTCGCCCTTGTAGGAGAAGGCGATGCGGGTTCCGTCGGGGGAGATGGCGTTCTTGCGCAGCCAGCGCGCGCTTTCCTGCGCGGAGAGGGCTGTGGCTGACGCCGCCAGCAGCCCCACGGCCGCCAGCAGGATCATGATTCTAGCTCTTTTCATGTTTATTTTGGTATTATTCGTTTCTTTCCGATTAATTCGGGAAAGTTACGAATTTATTTCGTCTCCTGCAATCCGCGCCGTCCTTGCGCTGCCCCTCACTGCGCTGTCCCTCCTTGCGCTGTCTTTCCTTGCGCTGTCTTTCCTTGCGCGACACAGACGCCGGCGCCGCTTCTTCTGTGTCGCGCGGGGTTTCTGCCCGAAAACCGCCATTTCCTCCCCGCGACACAGACGAGACAGTTAAAACGTCTGTGTCACGCAAAGAGAACAAGCTAAACAGAATAGCAGAAGCAAGGAAAGGGAAGAAAATGCGGCGAGACTTTTATTATCTTTGCAATATGATTAGAAAACTCTGCACCATCATATTGCTGCTGGCGGCGCTGCCGATAGCTGCGCAGACCGGTACGGCCAGCCTCGGCGGCCGTGTGACCGACGAGAACGGCCCGATCGAGGGCGTGACCGTGGTGGCCATCCACCAGCAGACCAACGCACAGTATTATACCACGACAGGCCACGGAGGCTGGTGGCAGTTGCTGGACGTCCTGCCGGGCGGCCCCTATACGCTGCGCATCCACTATTTCGGATACGATCCGCTAACTGTCCGACAGGTCTTTACCTATGCCGGGCAGAACACCGTGGTCGACGCCGATCTGGAAGCGAAGACATCGTATGTCCATGTCGATGAGGCCGCCACCTCACTGCGCATGGGCCCCGAACTGGGTGGCGGCACGGTGCCGGTCTCTCCGCTGGGCTACGACCTGGTGAGCCAGCGCATCTCCACGCCCGTGGCCTTCGATATACGGCAGACATCGCCGCTGGCGGGCGTTTCGGAGCAATGGATGATGCCCACGGGCAGCAGCCGTTTCCATGGCACAGCCTACGGATTTTTTGGCGGCGTTGGCTTTCCCGGCGAGGACGCTTCTTCCGTCATGCCGGGCTCGACCCAGCATCTGGGACTCGGCGGCCTCAGCATCGCCACTCCCCTTGGAAACCAGGACTACCAGCTGTTCGGCGGCCTGCAATATGGCGGTAGCCTCCAGGCCCTTTCCGGCGCGGCGCGCTTCGACGCGCGCTTGAGCGAGCGTTTCCGGCTGGATCTCTCCGGCGGACGGCTGGCGGCCAATGTGGCCGGCACGGATCATTTCGGGGGTGAAAACTGGGCCACGGCAGGGCTGACGGCATCTTTCAGCGAACAGCTTTCGATGCGGCTCCAGGCGGGCTGGTACGCGACCGGCTATTCCCGCCAGCTGCTGGCTTCCGATGACTTCACCTTTGCCGCAGGAAGACATCGTGTGCTGGCCGGCGTGCAGTTCTCCTACCAGAATTTCATCCTGGCCGATTCAACGTCCACGCACGGCGATATCTATGTGCAGGATGCCATCCGCCTCGGGCGGCGCCTGACCCTGCAGGCCGGTGTGCGCTTTACCTTCCCCTTTGCCTTTTCGCCGCGTGTGAGCGTGTATTACGATGCGCTGGGCAATGGCCGGCTCGTGCTGCGTGCCGGCACGGCGGTCTATGGCGTGCATGGCGAAGGCACGGTCTGGAAGAATCTGGCGGCCATTGATACGCGCCTGCCGCTCGATTTCAAGCTGACGCTCGAAGGCATCTACGGGCAGGCCTGGCGCCGGGCTTTCTATATCTCTTCGCGCAATGTGCTGGACAGCCATTATGCGTTGACGGCGCGGATGGAGCGGCCCTTCGCCAAGCGGGCCTGGGCCCTGGCTTCCTATACGCGCAGCGACGGATGGATCCGCGACCGCGTTATGGGGGGCTTCTCGTACCAGGCGGAATATGCCCGGCATTTCGCGACGATGCTGGCGGTGCTCTATGACGGACAGCACGTGGACGAGTCGCTGCTCAGCAGCACATATCCGGCGCCGGATATGTTCGTCTGGCACCATCTCTTTGAAGTACGCCTGAGCCAGGACTTTTTCTTCCAGACCGGCGGCCGGGAGCACCGCTTCCAGCTCACGGGTTACTACCGTCGTGCCGCCAGCAGTTCGCAATTGCTTTTCGGCTTGCGATACATTCTTTAATCATTTTATCTCATTTCCCGCTCGCGACACAGAAGTTTCATCTGTCTCGTCTGTGTCGCGGGAAGGAAATAGCGGTTTTCGGGCAGAAACCTCGCGCGACACAGAAGAAGCGGCGCCGGCGTCTGTGTCGCGCAAAGAGGGACGGCGCAGGACAAAAAAAGGGCGGTCAGAAGACCGCCCTTTGCGATGCCGGGTCAAGCCCGGCAGGATGTTTTCCGTCACCCCGGGCTTGACCCGGGGTTTGGAATGCTAGTTGGCAGGAATGTGCTCCTGGACCCAGGCTTTACCGGAGTTGGTCTCGGCGAGGCCTTTGTAAAGGGTCAGCTGGCCGTAGATCGTCACCTTGTCACCGACAGCGACCTGCGGATCACCTTCCGCCCATTTCTTGCCGTCTGTCCAGAGGACACGGTAGGCCTCGAAGTCCTTCGTGACATCCTTGTCGTGGTAAGCGCCGTCTTCGGAGATCCAGAAGGTAGCGTTGCCGTACTGGGCGCTGTAAGCGCTTTCGACTTTCGACACCTTGCCAGTCACATAGGCATTGAAATTCGTGGCGCCACCAATGGCGTTGCAAGCAGCAATGGCACCGGCCACGTTGAACGGATCAGCCTTGGTTCCGATACCGTTGGCATCGGTATGGACACCGTTGATCTGGTAGACATACGCCTTGTTCTGGGCCGTCTCGGCGGTACCCTTGTAGGTCGTCAGATGACCGCAGATGATGACCTCGGCGCCGACAGCGATCTGGGCGTTGCCTTCAACCCACTTCTCGTTGCCGAGCCAGAGGACACGGTAAGCCTCGAAGTCGCGGGACAGATCATTGTGGTATTCACCGTCGTCGGAGATCCAGAAGGAGGCGTTGCCGTAGGAACCGTACTCGCCCTTGTCCAGAATCTTGGAGACAATACCCTTCACGTAGAAGTCGGTCGTGGTCTCGGTACCTACGCTCATGGCGTAAGCGATGGCCTCGTCCACGGTGAACGGAAGGTCCTTCGAACCGGAAGCACCCAGCTGGATGAGGCTGGTCTCGCAGGTATAGTCTTTCTTGCCGTCCGTGGTCTTGAACACGAGGGTCGCGGTACGCGGGCCGGCGACGTTCTCATCGGCATGGAACACGATGGTGTTGCCAGCAATCGATTTGATGGTGAGCCAGCTCTTCGCTGCTTCGGGGATCTCCACGTAGAGACCTTTACCCTTGTTGTTGAGCGTGATGGCGATGTCGCCGCCAGCCGTCGGGAAGATACCTTCCATCGGGACAATCTCGGCGATCTTGATGAGCGACTTGTTGACGTTGACAACCTGTGCATCCACAAGCTCGACGGTACCGTTGTAGGTCGTCTTCGGGCCCTGGACAGTCACCTCGTCACCGACCTCGATGCCGAAGCTGCTCCAGGCATAGTTGCCGGCCGCATTGACCGTACCATAGATATAGATCTCACCCGTGTCGTCCATCAGGTACCAGTTACCATAGTTGGTGTTGGCGATACCCGTGCAGACACCCGTCACCAGGTAGGTCTTGCTGTCGGGACCGGCGATCACCTCAGCACAGGTAGCGGGCGAGACGGTAGACAGGCCCTGGATCACATTGATGCGCTGGGTCTTGCCGGCGCAGGTCAGGATGAGTTCAGCCGAACGACCGTCAAGCGTCGTGGGGGCGGAGAAGGAGATGCTGGTCACACCGGCACTGCCCGAAGTCGGGGTGACGGTCAGCCAGGAAGGAGCGCCGGTGATAGTCCAGTTGTCGGCCGTGAAGGCTTCGACGGAAGAGGAACCACCCGCCATGGAGAGGGAGACATAGGAAGTGGAAAGCGAAACCTCGTCCAGATAATGATCCGGCTCGATCTGATTGCAACCGGCTGCGAGAGCCAGAATGGCAAAGAGGGAAACAAGGATATTCTTGATTTTCATATCGCAGTCTTGTTAATTAGTTGAACAGATATTTGATACCCACGGAAGCATACCAGCACTGTCCGAGCGCGTGGTTCGGAACGAAAGTCTGGGTCGCGCCGCTGATGGCGGCCGGCGTGGAGAAGGTAGCATAACCGTCAGCGTCGACACCTTCATACTTGAGGATGCGGGCATCGGAGCCGATGGCCGGGTTGAGGTACTTGCTCACACCCCAGCTGGAGTTGAACAGGTTGAGGACGTTCTTCAGGTCGAGGCAGAGCTGCAAGGTGTTGGTGTTCTTGCCGCACTTGACGGTGAAGTCGTGCTTGTAGCTGAAGTCCAGACGGTGCACCCACGGGCTGTAGAGGCTGTAGCCTTCTGCATACTGGCCCTGGTGGCTTCTCAGGTACTTGTCGTTGTGGAGGAAGTCCAGGAAGCGGTTCTGGTCGTCAGGCGAGACAAAACGGAACTGGCGGGTCTGCACTTCTTCGTCGGTCGGGATGTAGAGAGCGTCGTAGTTGTAACCGTCGCCGTTCATGTCGTTCGACAGCATGTAGGAGTAGTTGTAACCGCCACGCCAAGCCTCATAGATGAAGCTGTAGTGGTTGCCGGCCTTGTCGTGGTGCGTCAGGGAAGCGACCACGCGGTCAGGCGTCACATACTGCGAATTGTGGAGTTTGATGTAGTTCGGACCTTCGTTGGTCGGCACATAGGTGAAGGCCGACTCGGCGGCGGAACCCGGCATGCCGGTGATTTCCTTGCTCACGGTGTGCGTGTAGGCGGCCATGATGCTCAGGCTCTTGATCGGCTGCATGTTGAGTTGGGCGCTGGCGCTCCAGCCGTAACCCTTGTCGGTGTTCTCCAGGACAAAGGCTTTGGTGGTGTAGCGGAAGCCGGCAGGATAGATCGGGCGGTTGTCGGCACCGTTGAAGCGGGCGAAACCGGCCACGTTGCTCATGCTCCAGTCGGAGATGGCCACCGCGTTGACGGTCTTGTTGAAGATACCCTCAGCCGAGATGCTGAACGGGAAAGAGGTCGGGAAGCTGTAGTCCAATGCGAGCGAGCTCTTCCAGACCTGCGGCATCTTGAACTTCGGATCGACACCGTTGACGGCGGAAGGAACCGTACCGTCTTCCGGTTTCACCGTGCTCGGGTAACCGAGGCTGACGAGTTTGTCGTAGAGAGCCGCGATGGTAGCCTTGCCGTTGGCGTCGGTCACCAGACCGCCGTCAAACACATCCATCGAGAAGCCTCTTGCGGCAGCGTTCTTGGCATTGATCTGTGCCTGATACTGCACCAGACCACCGTTGGTCGGCATGTTGGTGAAGAACACGAGCGGCAGACGGCCGGAGAAGAGACCCGTACCACCACGCACCTTGAAGCTCTTGTCGCCGAAGACATCCCAGCTGAAGCCCACGCGCGGAGAAACGGTCACCTTGGAGGTAGGCCATTTACCGGTGTCGATGTGCGTTTCCTGGTAGTTGTACCGCTTCGGATAATAGGTCAGCTCCTTGATGGCATTGTTGGTCATCAGGTCGCCGTTGTCGAAGAACAGGCCGTCGAGACGGATACCGTAGGTCAGTTTGAAGCGGTCGTTGATGTTCCATTCGTCCTGGGCATAGATGCCGGCTTTGTGGAACTGGACACGGGCGGCCGGATACTGCTCACCGTCGTAACCGTAGGTCAAGCAGACCACCTCCGGGGTACGGCCGTTGAGGAAGTCGTCGAGAGTCTTGTAGCGGTAGTAACCGGAACCGTTACGCATGTACTGGTTGTCAGCCATCTGATACTCGTAGTTGAGACCGGCGGTAACCTTGTGGCTGCCCTTGTACCAGGTGATGTCGTCCTTGACGTTGGCCACGGTGTTGTGCACGGCGTTGTTCCAGGTGAACAGCTCATAGCCGAGGGCCATGTAGTTGTTGGAGCTGTTGTCATCGAGGATATCGATGAACGGGAACTCTTCGGAGTTGGTGCCGCGGATATCGTCGAGTTTCGAGAAGGTGGCCAGGAACTGGTTCGACAGGTTGTCGGACAGACGGCTGTTGAGGTCGAGCGACCAGGTGCTCACGATGTTCTTCATGGAATACATCGAGTTGGCGAAGGACATGGAGTACTGCGACATACGGGCGCCGCTCATACGCGTGCCACCGTCCATGGAGCTGCCGTTCGGCGAGTTCCACACGTTGTTCTGCGTATAGTTGTAACGGAGGGCCAGCTTGTGCTGGTTGCTGATGTTCCAGTCAAGGCGGGCCAGGATCTTCATGTTCTTCTCATCGGCCGGGAAGTCGGTCCAGGAACCCGTGTCATAGCCATATTTGCTCTTCACGTATTCGGAGGCGCGCTGCAGGTCGCTGAGTTTCGTGCGGGAGATGTAGTTGTCCGGATCGGCGACGCCGTTCGTGGAACCCTGCCAACGGTTGACGATGGTCGGGATCTTGGAATATTCGCCGTTGACGAAGAAGAAGAGTTTGTTCTTGACGATCGGGCCGCCGATGGTGAAGCCGTAGGTGGTCGAACGGTCTTTGGCGCGTGCGCCGCCGATCTGCTCGCCTTCTACCGTGTCACCACGGAGGTTTTCGTTGCGATGATACACATAGGCGCTTCCGCGGAAGGTGTTCGTACCGGACTTCGTAATGGCGTTGACACCGCCGCCGATGAAGTTGGTCTGACGGACGTCATACGGGGAGATCACGACCTGGAGTTCCTCGATGGCGTCGATGGAGATCGGGTTGCCGCCACCAGGCAGGTTGGAGCTCAGACCGAAGTTGTTGTTGAAGTTGGCACCGTCCACCGTGAAGTTGGCCAGACGACCGTCGCTGCCGGCGAAGCTCATGCCGTTGCCGCCGTACGGCGACAGGCGGGTCACGTCGGTGATGGCGCGGCTCACGCTCGGGAGGTTGGTGATCTGCTGGTTGGAGATGTTGGTGGCGGCACCCGTTTTCTCATTGGAGAATTTGGAAGCGGCCGATGCGACCACGATGGCCTCGGAGAGGTTCTGGGCCGCGGTCTTCATCCGCACGTTCTGCTGATAGGTTTCAGCCAGGGCGAGGGTGATGTCGGGGATCACGACCGTCTGGCAGCCGATCAGGGAGTAGGTCACTTCATACGGGCCACCGGTACGCATACCCTGGATGGCATAGCGGCCTTCTTCGTTGGCCACGGCATAGTACTGCGTGCCGGAAGGGGTGTGGACCGCGATGACGGTCGCGCCGACCAGCGGCTCGCCGCCTTCATCGACGATCTGTCCGGCGAGGGCCGAGGTGGTCACCTGGGCCTGGGCCGTAAACACCATCATCAGAAAGGCTGCTGCAGCCATGAAAAACTTGAGTGTTTTTTTCATAAATGTTGTTTGTGGTTAATTGTTGATATAATAAATAGTTGTTTTATTTCATCATAATCCCCATGCGCCGGCATCGAATTTCGATTCGGCTTCTTTTTCATACTCATCTTTCAGGTTCACGAAGAAATCGATGCCTACGCGGCCTTCGATCTGGTCGATCGTGCAGGCGTGGCTGCGGCTGATCACCTCGCTGCCGTAACTCCTGTTCTCCAGCCAGAAGCCGATGCCCGAATAGCCGCCGTTGGCCGCACCCGCCTTGTAGCGCAGGAGCACCTTATAGTAGATCTGCGGCACCGCCACATCCTTGCCCTGCGTATCTTTCGCATAGACGACCGTCGGGTTTTCATCCGTGCTGAGCACGCAGCCCGTCACCACGAACATCGTGTCGCACGCGGAAAGCTGGTTGCGCACCAGGACTTCGAGCGTCTCCCAGATGCCCTGGTTGAAATTCTTGTTCTGCGGTGTGATATTGGTGTAATAGAAGGTCTGCTCGTTGGCCTCCGCACTGCACAGACGGTCGGCGGAGGGAAGCTGGTGTCCGCGGTCATAGCCGGCATAGCTGTACGAGACTTCACCCTGGTAGCGGTGCGGCACCATCGGGTCGTAGTCCCACTTGTCGGTGCGCTTCACCCCGGAGAGATGCCCCTTGACCAGCGGATAGGCCACCCAGAGGGCCACCCGGTTGTTCAGGTCATACCAGAAAGAATAGTTGCGGACGGTCGCTCCTCCGTAGGTCATGTCGTGGCTGAAGAAGGCTTTGCCCTCCGCCTGCTGCATGGCCGGAAGTTCCGTCCAGGCCTGCACCGGGCTCGGAACCACCTGGTCCAGCGCCAGCTGCGTGATCGTGAACGTGAGTTCCTTCTGCGCGACGCCGGCGTCTTCCGTGGTGAAAATCACCCTGGCCACGCGGCTCTGGGCCGTACTCGGATTGCTTTTGTAAGTGACCGTCACCGTGGCGTCTTTCGTACCGGAAGCGGGAGAGACGCTGAAGTCGGCATCGGACGCGGTCGCCTTCCATGCGACATTGGCGGCAAGGGTGATGCCGAAGGAACCGGCATCACCACTCACCGTCCGGCTCGTCGCCGCCAGGGAGAAACGGGCGCCGGGAGCGAAACGCTCACCGGTCAAGCCTGCATAGTCGCCCTTCTCCGAAATGTAGATCTGGCAACGGGATCCGAATACGCCGGCAATACCTTTTAAAGTACCGCTGCCGGAAGGTACTGTTTCATTGATAAACGAGGCTAGTTTCGACGTGAAGAGGTCGAATTCACCGCCCGACTTTCCTTCGAAAGGAATCGAGGTATGGTTTTCCGCATTCCCGAAGGGCTTGCCAACATACTCCGCCTTGACCTGGACTTCCTTGACAGCCACGTAGGTACACTCGTAGTTGCCCGTCAGCAGTTCCTGGACGGAAACTTCCCTGGGCACCAGGGTCTCCGTGCCGGTCGTGGTGACCCGGTCGCGCGGCAGGTCGCTGATCTGGAGCGGCCCGCCGTTGTAGACCGAAAGGGTCTGGTTCTTGAGCGAGACACGCACTTTCTGGCCGCGGAGGATATCCTTGTTGTCTTCCGTCAGCCGCAACATGAGGCCCGCTTCGCCGTCGGAGACGATCAGCGTCTTCGCGGAGGTATAGTTGTGGAGGCCGCCATCCTCTTTCTTGCGGAAATCACTGAGGACGGCACCTTCAAGATAGATGTCATCGGTAATCTTATAGTCGCTGCCCTTGTAGAGCGCGCGGATGTCCTTGATGCTTTTCACCACGGGCTCGGGCTTCACGTAGGCCTGCTGCGTGACGCTCACCGTCGCCTTGTTGTCGGCCGATTCGATATGGATCGTCGCCGTCCGGCTTTCACCCGTATTGGAGGCCGCGATCACCTGCACGGTTCCGTTGCCCGAACCCGAGGCGGTCGAGGTGCTGATCCACGAACCTTCGGTACGCACGTACCAAAGCCCGTTGGACGAGACAGAGAAGCTCTCTGTTCCGCCTTCAGAAGTAAAGGAAATGGATGAAGGTGAGACAGATACGCGTATAGGTTCAGGTTCCGGCTCAGGCTTGTCACAGGACACGACAAGGAAAGCCGCTACGGCTAAAAGGGAAAGCAATATACGCTGTTTCATGTTTGCAGGCTTGAAACGACGGCGCAAAAATAACAATTCCCCGCATTATTACAAACTTGATTTCATGAGAATTTTCAGGAAGTTATCAACAAACGGTTTTGACTTGCTCATATTTTTTCTACCTTTGCAGCCACTTAACCCGGTGGATGGATTTGTACTGCTTGCCAACCACCCTAAAAAAAGGCTAAAATCATGTATCTCTTTACTTCTGAATCCGTATCAGAGGGCCACCCGGACAAAGTGGCCGACCAGATTTCCGACGCTATTCTCGATGACTTCCTCCGCCAGGATCCGGCATCGCACGTCGCTTGTGAAACCTTCGTAAGCACGGGCCTGACCATCGTGGGCGGCGAGGTCACTTCGCACGACGCCTGGGTCGACATCCAGAGCGTGGTGCGGCGCACCATCCGCCGCATCGGCTACACGAAGGGCGAATACCATTTCGACGCCGATTCCTGCGCCGTGATCTCCGCCCTGCACGAGCAGAGCAGCGACATCGCCATGGGCGTGAACCGCGCCGAGAAAGAGGAACAGGGCGCCGGCGATCAGGGCATGATGTTCGGTTACGCCTGCAACGAGACCCCGGAGTTCATGCCGCTGCCCCTCACACTGGCCCACATGACCCTCATCGAACTGGCCCGCATCCGGCGCGAGAACCCCTCGCCCATGCCCTACCTGCGGCCCGACGCCAAGTGCCAGTTTACCATCGAATACAACGACGACCACAGCGCGCACCGCATCCACACGCTCGTGCTCTCGACCCAGCACGATCCCGACGTGGACCAGGCCCGCATCCGGCGCGACGTGGAGCAGATCCTGCTTCCGCGCGTCAAAGCCCGCCTGAGCGCCGGGAACGCCGCCCTGTTCCAGGACGGCATGATCCTGCACGTCAACCCGACGGGGCAGTTCATCATCGGCGGCCCGCACGGCGACACCGGCCTGACCGGCCGCAAGATCATCGTGGACACCTACGGCGGCCGCGGCGCCCACGGCGGCGGCGCCATTTCGGGCAAGGACCCCAGCAAGGTCGACCGCAGCGCCGCTTATGCGGCCCGCCACATCGCCAAGAACCTCGTGGCCGCCGGCGTGGCCGACGAGATTCTCGTACAGGTGTCCTACGCCATCGGCGTAGCCCGGCCCGTGAGCATCTTCGTCAACACCTACGGCAGCGCGCACGTGCCCTTCACCGACGGCGAGATCGCCCGCAAAGTGGGCGAACTCTTCGACCTGCGGCCGGCCGCCATTGTCTGGCGCTTCGGCCTGACCAACCCGATCTACGAGCCCACGGCGGCCTACGGCCACATGGGCCGCGACCCCTATGTGCAGGAAGTCGAACTGGTCCGCGACGGCAAGACCGTGCGGCGCAAGGTACAGTTCTTCGGTTGGGAATTACTCGATGCGGTCGACGCGTGCCGTGCCGCCTTCCAGCTGTAGCACCAGCGTCATCGGCACCGGCCTGCCGGCATCCGGTACGCTGAGGTCATAGCGGACGCGGGCGGAAGCAGCGTCTTCGTCGAGCTCGACGGAAATGATTTGGAAAGAGGTCTCCGACAGGGCCTCTTTCATTTTTTGCGCCAGGTCGTCGGGCACGACGGACGGGTCTTCGGCGCCCTGCGACACCAGCGCGGCCAGGCGCGGCGTGCACTGTGCGGCCGCGGCGGCGTAGTCAGCCGTGTAATACGCGTGCAGAAACGATTCGGCAACGGCCCGGACACGCTTCTCCGGGCGTTGGCAGGCGCCGAGGGCCAGGAGGCAGCAGGCAAGAAGGATCAGGGTCTTTTTCATCGGTTTACAGGTCCATTTCCACCACGGTGATGCCGGCACCGCCCTGCTGTACGGCCTCGTCGCGGAACGAAGCCACGGAAGGGACGGTCTTGAGGTACTTGCGGATTTCCTCGCGCAGCACGCCGTTGCCCTTGCCGTGCAGGATCTTCACCTGCCCCACCCCCACCATCGTGGCGTCGTCGATGAAGTGCATGACGATGTCGAGGGCGTCGGCCAGGCGCTGGCCGCGGATGTCGATCGTAGGCTTGAACTCGAGCTTGCGCCGGCTGATCGATTCGCTGTCGTAGTGGATGACCGGCCGGAAAGTGCTGCGGGTCTGCTCTTTGTATTGCTGGTTGGAGATTCTTTCGACTTTGCCGGGGGCAATTTTCGAGATGATGCTGCCCACCGACACGGAAATATATTTGGCGGCGACCTGCACCACTTCGCCCACCATGTTGTTGTCTTTGAGGCGCACTTTATCGCCCACTTTCAATTCTGGGGCGCTGCCCGTCCCGCCGCTCCGACCCGCTGTTTCACGAGGCTCTCCCGCCTGGTCTCCGCCAGCGCCTGATGGCGCTTTGGAAACCTCCCCGCGACGTTCCTTCCGGACACGCTCCCGCTCCTTCCGCTCCGAGATCTTCTGCATCTTGCGCTCGATCGCAGCATCGTTCTCGCTGGGATTCTCCTGCTGCAGCGCCTCCTTGAACTGCGAGAGCTGGGCGCGGGCCTGGCGCGTCCTGTCGCGCTCGGCCTGTGCCTCGCGGATTTCGCGGATGGTGCGTTCCACCTGTTTGTTGGCCTCCGTCACGATCTCGGCGGCTTCGGCGCGGGCCTCGTCGAGCATGCGCTTCTTGAGCGCCTTGACTTCTTCGAGTTCTTTCTGGTATTTGTCGGTCAGGCTTTCGAGGGTCTTGTCGGTGCTCTTGATGCGGGCCAGTTTCTCGTCGAGCACGCGACGGCTGCGCGCAATCTGGCGCAGGTTGCGCTCAATGTTGACGAATTCGCTGCCGGCACGTTCTTCCGCATCCTTCACCACGTCGGCGGGCAGGCCCATCTTCCGGGCCAGCTCGAAGGCGAAGGAGTTGCCGGGCATGCCCTGCTGCAGCTGGAACAGGGGCTTGATGGCCGCCCCGTCGAAGAGCATGGCGCCGTTGACCACGCCGGAGCTCTTGTCGGCGTAAAGCTTGAGGTTGGTGTAGTGGGTCGTGATCACGCCGTAGGCACCCAGGGCGTCGAGGCGGGCCAGCACGGCCTCGGCGATCGCGCCGCCTGCGGCGGGCTCGGTGCCGCTGCCGAACTCGTCGATGAGCACGAGCGAATGTTCGGTGGCATGGGTCAGGATCTCCCGCATGTTCTGCAGGTGCGAACTGTAGGTGCTCAGGTCGTTCTCAAGCGACTGGTCGTCGCCGATGTCGATGAAGATGCTGTCGAAGATCAGCATCTCGCTGACCTCCGAAGTCGGGATGAGCATGCCCCACTGGAACATATACTGCAGCAGGCCCACGGTCTTGAGGCACACCGACTTGCCGCCGGCGTTCGGACCCGAGATCAGCAGGATGTGCTTCTCGCGGCTCAACGACAGGGTCAGCGGCACGATCTCCTTCTTCTCGCGGCGGAGCGAAGCCTCCAGCAGCGGATGGCGGGCACGGCGCAGGTTGAGCTCGCCGTTGGTCGAGAGGATGGGCATGCCGGCGATCATGTCGAGGGCCACCAGCGCTTTGGAGCGGATGAAGTCGATCTCGCCGATGTATTCGGATGCGGCGATCAGGCCGCCGAGGTAAGGTCGGAGAAATTCGGTGAAAAGCTGCAGGATACGGGCGATTTCACGCTGTTCGTCGAACTGCAGTTCCCGGATCTGGTTGCCCAGTTCGATGATCTCGATGGGCTCCACGAAGGCAGTCTTGCCGCTGGCCGACTCGTCGTAGACGATGCCGGGCAGTTTCTTCTTGCTGCCGGCCGCCACGGGAATCAGCACGCGGCCGTCGCGCACCACCACTTCGGCGTCGGCGTCGACCAGACCTTCGCTTTTGGCGCTGCCCAGAATGGCATTGATGCGGCGGGAAACCTGTCCTTCTTTGGCGCGGAGGCTGCGGCGGATCTCGGCGAGCTCAGGGGAAGCCGTATCCCGCACTTCGCCGCTGCGGTCCAGGATGGTATCGATGCGGCGGCTGATTTCCGGGTCATAGCTGACCGATGCGGAAATCTGCCGGAGCATGGGGTACAGATCGTCCTTGCACTCGCGGAAAAAGGCCAGGATGCGGCGCAGCGTGTCGAGGCTGGTGCGCAGGGCGCGGAGCGAGGGCAGGTCGATGCTGGTGTTTTCTGCCTGCAGGGGCAGCAGAAACTCTTTGGTGTCGAGGTAGCCGCCAGCCGGGAAGCTGTCTTCAAAGAGGCAGATGAGGCGCATCTCGTCGGTCAGGCCCAGTCGGAACAGGATTTCCTCCGGGTCGTGCGAGATCTGCTCGGCGGCGACTTTCCGCTGGGCGTACTGGGTGACGCACTTGGCGGCTATCTTCTCCCGCACCTTATTGAATCCGATTTTCTGCTCGAGTACCATGGGCGGGAGGCGGGTTTATTTGTACGATTGTTCGATGGCCAGGCGCAGCTCTGTAATGCTGCCCAGGGTCTTGATCTGGCCTTCCTGCACGAAGGAGATGTGGCCGGTCTCTTCGGACACGACGATGACCGAGGCGTCGCAGGCCTCGGAGAGTCCGATGGCGGCGCGGTGGCGCATGCCATAGTGCGCGGGGATATCCTGCCGCTGTGTGATGGGCAGGGTGCAGCGGGCCGCGAGGATGCGGTTTTCCGACAGGATCATGGCGCCGTCGTGCAGCGGGGAGTTCTTGAAGAAGATGTTCTCGATGAGGCGCCGGCTGATGCGGGCGTCGATTTCATCGCCGGTGTCGATGATCTCACCGAGGCCGGAATTGTGCCGGAGGGCGATCAGGGCACCGGTCTTCGTGTCGGCCATCCGGCTGCAGGCGGCGGTGAGCTCCTCCAGCTCGGCGGGCCGCATGCCGCCCGAGCGGGCGGTCTGGCGGAACAGTTTGCTGAAGAGGCCTTTATAGGCAGCCTGGGAGGTGCTGGAGCTGATGCGGAGGAGGAAGCGGCGGATCTCGGGCTGGAAGATTACCAGCAGGGCCACCACGCCCACGCCGAGCACCTGTCCGAGGATAAAGGAGAGGAGTTTCATGCCCAGGGCGCGGGAGGCGATCCAGATTACATAGAGCAGCAGGATACCCAGGAATATATTGACGGCCGACGTGCCGCGCACGACCCGGATCAGCCAATAGATCAGCAACCCGACCATCAGCACGTCGATCACGTCAATCCACGATATATCTATGAAATCGAACATATTCGAACAAAGATAACAAAAATAATTGATAAAACGCTATTTGCTATGCCATGCATTTCGTCCATGAAAAGCGGCTGTTTTTATGGACGAACTGATCGCGTTGAGCATTATATCCATAAAAACGGGGGTATTCATGGATGAAACACGAATCGCTCCGCTCCGCGGCTCTGGTTTTCGTCCCGCTCGCGAAAAATGCTCGCGGCTCCTAAAACCACCCGCCGCTGCGCTCCGCTAGCATCATCGTTATTAGCCGACAAAAGCGAGGGTCGTACAACTGACCTGAAAGCCGGCGTGGAGGAGCGGAGCGGCGCAGGCGGCCAGGGTCGAGCCTGTCGTCAGGGTATCGTCGATGAGCAGGAGATGGCGGATGTTTTGCTGCTGCAGGGCGGCGGCATGGCGTTCGTCAACCGCGAAAGCGCCCTGCACGTTCTTTGTCTTGGCGGCGCCCTGTAACTTCGTCTGGGTCTTCGTGTTACGACGTCGGCGCAGCAGCTTCGCCTCAACGGGCAGACCCATCGCCTGCGCCACGCCGCGCGCAATCAATTCCGCCTGGTTGTAGCCGCGCTTCCAGCGCCGCAGCGGATGCAGCGGCACCGGCACCACGGCCTGACAGCCTTTGAACATCCGGCTGCCTGCCAGCTCTTCTCCCAACAACATACCCATACGCACGGCCAGTTCCCGGCGGTTGCCGTACTTGATGCCGTAGAGGATGTGCCGATAGTCGCTCTCCGTGCCGAAGAACATCAGCGAAGCTGCATCCTGCACCTCGAAGCGCCGCGCCAGCCGCTCGAACGCCGCATTCTGCACGATGTCCCACTGGTACGTCTTCGGCAGTCCTTCCATGCATGCGTCACAGACATCCCGCTCCTCCAACTCCAGAAAACGCCCGCACACCACACACTTCCGCGGAAAGAACAACTCCCGCAGCCCCTGTATGCCCGATGCTATCTGCTGAATCAAATATCCGCACATATCTCTCGCCTCGATGATTTGATGGCAAGGTAGGGAAAAATGCGTACTTTTGCAAGGTATGATCGATCAACGAATCTTGGATTTCATCGGGGAGCACCATGTGCTGACGGTGGCGTGCGTCCCGCAGGCGGGCGGTATGCCGTGGTGTGCGAACGCCTTCTATGTGTATGATCCTCAGGAAGAAGGATTCATTATTACTTCCGAAGAAAAGACCCTTCACGCCCAGCTGTTTCTGGAGAATCCGCAGGTCGCGGGCTCAGTGGTCCTCGAGACCGAACAGGTCGGAAAGATCCAGGGCCTGCAGTTCACCGGCACGGTGCGCCGGTGCGACGGCGGCCTCTTCGACCGCTGCCGCCTGCTCTATCTCAAGCGCTTTCCCTACGCCGTCTTTAAAGGCGGTGAGGTCTGGCAGATCAAACTCGACAGTCTCAAGTTCACCGACAACCGTCTCGGCTTCGGCAAAAAGCTTCACTGGACTCGCTAAAGCGGAGCGCAGCGGCGGGTGGTGTCCGGCGAAGCGACCTTTTTTCGGGAGCAAGACGGACACCAGAGCCGCGAAACGAAGCGTGGCTGTGCAAGGAGACACCGTGATTTTCAGCCTATTACGAAAAACAACCTACTTGGCGAAAAGCAGGTTGTTTTTATTATTTAGATGAAAATCAACAACTTACGTTGCACGACAACATCAAAGGATCTCTGTGAGGAGTTCGTCCATGTGGGCGTAGTCGCGGAGGAGCCAGAGGACGTAGCGGATGTCGACGCAGATGCAGCGGTTCATGGATTCGACGAAGTACGTGTCGCCCGCCAGCGACTCCTTGTTGCCGTCGAAAGCCAGTCCTACCAGCTCTCCCTTCGCATTGAGCACCGGCGAACCCGAATTGCCGCCCGTGATATCATTGTTCGTCAGGAAGTTGACCGGAACGTCCGGATGCTGGAGCAGCAACTCGCGGAAATCCGGCTTCAGCGTGAACTCATAGTCATCTGCATTGTATTTCTCCAGCACGCCCGCCGTCCGTGTCCGGGAGGCCAGCGACACCGCGTCACGCGGCTCGAGCGGGCACACTTTGCCGTAGGTGATGCGCATCGTCGAATTGGCGTCCGGATACATCGGCTGCTTCCGGGCCAGCTTCATCCGGTAGACCGCGTTCTTGTACTCCTTTTCCAGCGAATTCTTGCTCACGCCCGCCTCGATCTCGTCGCGCTTCTCGTTGAACGCCACGATCTTGCACGAAGTGAGCGCATCGTGGACATGTCCATCGAAAACCTCGTTGAGCATAGCGTCGACATCGCCGCCGAAGCGCTGGTGCAGGCCCGTCAGGTATTCACCCCAGTACGCCGGACGCACATGCTTGAAGAACTGTCCCAGCGCATAGCGCATCAGGTCGCGTTCCACCCGCATGTCCAGCTTCTCCAACTCCTTGTTCGCCAACACCGTATCGCCCCGGAACAACGCATTCGCATAACGGTGCAGGTTCGTACCCCGCACCAGCGTCTCCTGGAAATAGACGATCTGCTGGTTGATGCCCGCCACGTCTTCGTATTTCTGGCCCAGGCGGAAGATCAGGTCCGAATTGCCCAGCCATTTCTGCAGCTGCTGTTCCTCGGTCCGCTTGGCGTCGACCACGCCGAAACGGTTGTAGCAGTAGATTTCGCCCTCGCGGATCTCCTGCACGTTGCTCAGGCTGAAATAGCGGTCGGCATATTTGAGACGGAGGGCCACATCCTCGTTCATCCACTTGTCGATGATTTTCATCTGGTCGAGGCGGAACTGCGCCTGGATGGGATTCTGGATCTGCAGGATCTCCTCCACCGCATAGGACGACGCGTAGCGGTTGGTGCGGCCCGGATAACCAATGACCATGGTGAAATCACCGTCCTTGAGGCCTTCCTGCGTGATCTTCAGGATCTTTCTGGGATGCATGGGCACGTTTTCGGGGGCATATTCCGCCGGCGAACCGTCCGGTGCCGTATAGATGCGATAGATGGCGAAATCGCCCTTGTGCTGCGGCCACTCCCAGTTGTCGGTGTCGCCGCCGAACGACGCGACGCTCACCGGGGGGGCCGCCACGAGCCGCACGTCGCGATACACCTGGTAGAGCGCCATGTAATATTTGTTGCCGTTGTAGTACGACGAGCAGATGAGTTCGCCCTGCCCTTCGTAGACCTGGGCGTACTTTTCTTCTATCTGCTTGTACACGCGCCGCATGGCCATGGGCTTGTGCTCCGCATCGAACTCCTGGCGCAGGGCCGTCACTTCGTCGGTCACGTCGAAAATCTTCTTGAGGAAATAGATGGCCTGCCCCTTGACCGGAAGCTCCTCGTCGCGGCGCATGGCCCAGAAGCCGTCCTCCAGGTAGTTGTGGCCCAGGGTGCTCAGGGCATGGATGTCGCTGTAGGCGCAATGGTGGTTGGTGATCATCAGGCCGTCGTTCGAGATCATGCTGCCGGTGCAGCCGAAGGCCAGCGCCACCACGGCGTCGGAAAGACTTTCCTGCTCTTCGTCGTAGAGCACTTTGGCGTCGAGTTTGAGGCCGGCGGCCTTCATCCGCTTCTCAAGGACGCGGTCGATGGTGTTGATCATCCACATGCCTTCGTCGGCGAAGGCGCTGACGGCGCAAAACAGCAGTGCGCAAGCCAGGACTATCTTTTTCATCTGCAATGTAAACATTTACGAATCAATGTTTTATATGATATGCACCCCATGGTTTCAAGGGGATGCTGTTTATATAATCGTCTATCAATCAGCTGCGTACGTTGCAGCGACGCCTTTAAAAAACAAAACCGACCGTCAGGGCGGCGGTGTGGCGGGCGCCATCGTTGTCGTAGCGGGTCGAGGCGTTGATGTCGTAGTGCGCCCGGATATAGGTGCGGCCGGAGGCGGACGACCATTTCACGTCGAACGCACCGAGATAATTGTTGCCGTCCCAGAAATCCCACTGCCGGAGCAGGGGTTCGGTCAGCTGCCAGCTGGTGTTGTCGGTGTAGGCATGGTAGTCCATCGCGAAACCCAGCCAGGGAATCAGCGTGAAACGGCCAACGGGAATCTCCACGGCCACCGAGGGCGTCAGCGTGCTGATACGCTGCACGAAACGCTGCGGATACTCCGTATAGCTGTGCTCCATGCCCCAGTTCTCCACCCCCACCAGCAATTTCCAACGGGTGCCGAAACGGTAATTCAGGCGCTCCACATGATACTGGCGCCAGTAACAGAACACCGGGTCGCCATAGGTGACCCAGACGCGGATGCGGGAATCGGGATCGAGTTCCTGCCGCTGCAGCGGACGGAAGCCCTGCATCGACGAGAAGATGAACGACGCTTCCAGCGCATGGGCCGGCCCGAATTCCAAAGAAAGGTCGTCTTCCCAGGTCCAGGAACGCGTCGAGCCGAACTGCTGGTTGTTGTAGCCCACTTCGGTCTGCCGGCTCTGCAGCCAGGAAGTCCGCAGTTCGTTGTGCAGGGCCAGGCGGCCCGGCGTCCAGTCGAACTGGAAGCCGCCGAACACGCGGTTGTTCGTCTTCAGGCGGCGGTTCTCGGCGCTCGCATAGCCACTGCCATGGCAGACCCAGAGGCCATAGATGTCAAAGAGGATATGCTCGACATTGGTGGCAATCTGCGTGAATTCCACCCGCTCGGTCGAACGCTCGTAACCCAGGTTCAGGCCCAGGCCCACCTGACCGCCCTGCCAGTTCACGCCCGGAGACACCCGGAAGTTCATGGCCGTATTCTTGTTGCGCAAGTCCTTATGCTTGGCCATCAGTGCCACGTCGTAGGCCATGTCCAGGCCCAGCGACCAGTGGTCGTCCAGCGACAGGCCCGCACCGGACGCCATCGTGTAGCGTTCCAGCGAAAGATTGCCCGGAATCGAGTCGGCCAGCATGAAAGGTGTCTCATAGGGATCGAGCCAGCCCCGCCAGGTGCTACCCTTCCCATATTCGTAGTCGTAACCGAAGTGCCCGTACAGGCTTACCCGGCCCAGCTTATGCCGCGAAGACACATCGAGCGCCCCGTTCAGCTTCGACGCCGGCACGTAGACATCGTGAAGCCGTCCGGCTTCTCCGCCCACGCCCAGGGACAAATCCACATACGACGTGTCCGCCAGCACCAGCCGCGCCACATTCCGCTCCTGCGCCCCCGCCATGAAGGCGAGCAGCAACAAACAAAGAGAAAGGACATGCGGCTTCATCGCTTTAACCTCGGTTGCGGCGTGCTGTCGGGGATGAAATCAGCATCCGAATTGTTCGTATCCATAAACACCTCGATTCCCTGATCCTGGAAATCGAGCCTGCGCGTCACACATTTTCCCGAATAGTGCCCCGAACGCATCCACACGTACGACGCATCCACCGTGCCCGGCAAACGCTTGATGGCGCCCGCCGGCGAATCGACACACTCCACCCCGTCCAGGATCCAGTCCTTCGCAATGTGCCAGTACCGCGTACCCGAACTCTTGCCCGGCTCATACGACTCCCAGACAGAGGCCTGCGCCTGCCAGGCAGCCACGCCCATCGACGGCTTGAACACCACGATGGCCGGACTGTGGATCGAGAGCGCCCAGGCATTGCCCTGCCCCGTCATGTAGAGAACCATCGGCACCACGCCCGCCGCGATCTCGTGCCGCGAGAGCGTTTCCGACCAGCAGCCGAAATGCGCCCGGTTCAGCGCCAGGCCTGACGTCGCGCGCCCGCTGTGGTCGACCGCCGCGATGCAGGCTACCACCGCAGACTCGCCCGGGGCGAGCGCATACGTGTGCCCGTCGCCCGGGAACATCCAGAACATCTGCGCGATCGGAATCGTGTCGCGCCCCGCCCAGGCATTGTTGCCCGTCGTGGAATTGTACGGATAGACCGCCGCCAGGCACAGTGAGTCGAGCCAGACGGTCTGGCCGCCCGGACCCGCGTTGTTGTAAATCTCGATATACGTATCTTTCGTATAATTGGCTCCTTCCAGGGTCGAAGACCCGTGGAAATAAGCCTCCCGGATCATGACCGGATTGGGGACCACCACGTTGAGCGGAATCTCCAGCAGGGGTGCACGCGCCTGCCCCGTCGCATCGATCAGGTCGGTGCCCGTGAGCAGGAACTCCTCGCTGGCCCCGTTGACCGCGATGCGCGTACTCGAGAACCAGCCCGCCGCCATCACGTCGTATTTCCCGGGCTGCACGTCAAAATGCACACGGCCCGACGCATCGGGATGCTTGACATAGCCGAACGCGGCGTTCTTGTTCTGCAGGCGCACTTCCAGCTGCGTGAGGTCGATGGCCACCGGCTCGTCGGGACGCAGCACCAGCTGCACGTCCAGCGAGGCCACGGAAGGCATCTCGCGGTAACAGGCCGGGGCCGCCAGCAGGAGGAAGAAAAAGCATATCCGTGCGATTCGTTTCATAGGCTAGCGGATGGATATTTTGACTTCCGCACCGAAATAGAGCGGCGTGTTGCGGTCGGAAGGATAATGCGTGACGGTGTTCCGGACCCGGCCCCGCAGGTTCAGGAAGTTGTTGGCGTAGAACGAGACGGTGCCCCAGCGGCCGACTTCCTTCGAAAGACGCAGGTTCAACATCCCGTAGAACGGATAGCCCTGCCGGACGTAGTACGTGTCGGTATTGGTGGTCAGGATCAGGTTGCGGTACTGCGGATCCTGTGCCATTTCTTCGGTGAAAGGCAGGGTGCGGCCCGCCCGGTCCATGATGTAGAGCGGACTGACCTTCCAGGTACCGGCTTCCGGATCATAGACGGCCATGTCCCTGCCCTGGAAAGTGCAGAGATTGCACGAGCGCTCGAAAAAGACCATCTGGGCGGTGAGCGTCACCACCATGGCCAGCTGCGGGATGTGCGTGATGAAGCGCACGTTGCTGCTGAAACGGTCTTTGGCCGATCCGTTCGAGGTGGTGGAGGAACCGCCGTAGATGCCCACCCAGGGATAGCTGCGCCCGTTCGAGGTGCCGGCATAGAGCCGCTGCGTGTAAGCGGTGCTGCGGGTTTCGATGTGCATCCAGGCGCCACTGACATTGATGGAGGTCCCGATGGCGGGCATCCGCGCCACGTCGAACGTGAATTCCACGCCCCACTTGTCGGTGGCGATGTCATTGGCCGGGCGCGACAGCGACATGAAGGTGGTGTCGCTGATGGACGGCAGCGGCTTTCCGTCCATCGTCACGCTGCCGATGTGCCAGTCGAGCCGGGCGCCGGAAGGCAGCACGACCTGCGACGGCGCGCCGTTTTTCCAGGTGTAGCCGTAACGCGTGTAGACCATCGGCACATATTCCGTGATGAAGCCGTAGCCGTCGCGCATCTTCTCGTGGAAGCCCACCAGCGAACCGCTGAACTTCCCGGCGTCGAATTCCAGGCCCGCTTCGATGTTGCGGCTCCGCTGCGGCTTCAGCGAAGGATTGTCCGTCCCGGCACGCTGGGTGGTCACGACGGCCAGTCCCGTGCCGTGTGCGTCGAAATCGTTGTAGTAGAACGAAACCATATCCTTGTAGGCCGGCTCGGGATAGAGGTAGATCATCGACGGCATCTTGGAGGTCAGGCCCCAGCCGCCGCGCAGCACGAGTTCCCGCAGTCCCTCATTCCGCTTGACCAGCACGTAGCGCGCGTTGACGCGAGGCTCGATGCCGAAGAAAGCGCCGGTGTTGACGCCCGAGGCCAGGATGGTGTTGAAGCGGACGCCGGCCTGCAGTTCCAGCAGCGTGCCGCCCAGGGGGAGCTTGAGATTGTCTTCCACATAGCCCGTCAGGGCATGCAGGAAGGGAATGTCGCGGTACGAGCGCTCGCGAAAGGCGGATGCGGAGCCCGGCGAAGGCGGCAGCGTCGGGTCGAAGACCTTGCCCCGGCCGATGTTGCCCTGGCTCTTCCACTCGAAGCCCGCGAGCACCTTGTTGGTGACGGTGCCGTAGCGGCCTATCTGGTGGGCGGTCAGCCGGGCCTGGGCATCGACCGGCCGGCCGAACACCTGCACGTCGGAATAATACTGGGGCGGCGTGAAAAAGGCTTCGTTTTCACCATTGTACATGGCCGTGGACGTCGGGGTGCGGCCGGCAGAGCCTTGATAGACCCGGCTCCGGGAGAACTGGTCGGTGATGCTGCCGGACAGCAGGTATTCCACATTGGTGATCCAGGGCTTGTTCAGCACCCAGCGGCCGTTCACGCCCAGGCGCAGGCCCCGGTCGCGCGCTTGCGAAAGTTCGTCGAGCGCCAGGTCGGGATCACTGGCATTGGTCGCGTTCGACCAGTTGCCGCGCAGCTTGGCGTTGATGGTAAAACGGCCCTTGACCTGGCCTGACCAGCCGGCCTGGAAATTGACACGGTTGTAGGCCGAAGAGGGCGTACGGACATCGCTGGCGGCATGGGCATAGTCGGCGTCGAAGTTGAGTACGCCGCCCTTCTCCCCAAGCTGGAAGCCCTTGCCGAAAGAGACCTGCTTGAGCTGCGGATCGGCCTTGAGCCGTATTTCCCACGGCGTGACGCCCGCCTTGGTCTTCACGACCACGGCCCCTGAAGTCAGGTCGCCGTAGACCACCGACGGGATGCCGCGGATCACCTCCACCGATTCGATGTTGTCGGTCGAAATCTGCCGGGAATCCACCCCGCCGCCGGCCGTGGAGGCCACGTTGCCCTGGCCTGCGCCCATACCCGTGCCCGTCGAGAGCATCTGCAGGTTGGCGTCGTTCGAGAAGGAGGCGCCGTCCACGATGAGCGCCGTGCCGGCCACATTGGCCGAATTGGTGCCGATGTCGCGGATCGAGAGCGTGCCGACCTGCGTCAGGGAGGGATTCTCCGTGACGCTGCCCGGCAACAGCTGCATCACGTCGCGCAGGCTGGAAGGCTGGATGTGCTCCAGCGTCTGTTTGGAAATCTTGGAAGATGTGGTCATCTCGCCGCCTTCTTTGGCGGTGACCACCACGGCGTCGAGGGTCAGGCTGGAGACAGACAGCTCCACCGCCAGCCTGGCGATGTTGCCCTTGACATCGATCGGCAGGGTACGGGTCTCATAGCCCAGCAGCGAAACGACCAGCTGGTGCCTGCCGGGCGCCACCTCCGCCAGCGCAAAGCGGCCTTCCGCATCGGTCACAGCCCAGAGACCCAGGTCCTGGATCACGACCGATGCCATGACGACGGGTTCGCCGGAACCGCGCTCGGTCACCCGGCCGGAAACCTGGAAGCGCGCCCGGCCGGATTCCTGCGCAAAAGTGAAACTGCCTGCCAGCAAAGTGGCAAGCAGTATCACGAAGCGGACAGCCAGGACGTGTCCGCGCATGGCTTAGTTGTCTTTGACGCAACGCAGCGGGGCAGCAATGCGATAGCTCACCTTGGAGCCATTGCAGGTGTACTCCGCCTCCGTGGCCTTGTTGGTCATGGGCATGAAACCGAAGAACTGGAGGTTCTTCACGCCGGAAGCGGGGTCATCCTTGGTGTTGTAGGTGACACCGGCGTAGGTGGAGCCGCAGAACATACCGGAAGAAATCTTCTCGGGATAGCCCTTGGCCCAGCCCAGGAAGGTACCGGCGGTCTTGGTGTTGTCCAGGATGGAGACAGAGCCGAAAGCATCCATGTTGAAGCCGTCTTCGTTGAGCATGACGATGGAGCCGTTCTTGCCGTCGTAATAGGGAGCGTCCGTCTTGGTGGCCAGCGGCGAGACTGCCTTGCCGACCAGATTGATGATATCGTCGCTCGTGGGCACGTGCCAGCCTTTCGGGCAGATACCCTGCGTGCCGTTCAACGCCTCTGCCGCCTCCACGGTGGTGAGGTCACCGACCTTCTTGCCCAGGGCCACCTCGGCCTGGTACAGATAGCCTTTGGCCTTGATGACAGCGGCGTCGGTGGAGAACGCGAGACCGGTGTTGTCGGCATTCATGACCAGCGGATAGTAAACACCGGCCGTCACATTGTTGAGATCGGAAGACGGGGTCATGCCTTCAGGGACATAACGCAGATTTTCCTTCATCCACCACTTACCGTCTTTCATCTTCACGGCATGATAGGTTTCACCACCATAGACAACGATGCCGCCGTCCTGGGTGAAGCCGAGCGTGGCATCTTCGCCGCCTATGGCAGTCTGGCAAGACAGCATGAATTCAATCTTACGGCCTTCGAAGACCGGGCAGGGGGGAACGGTGGCGGTTACGACCGTCGTGCCGGCGTTGCCGCCCGTAGCATCGAGCGTCACGTCGGAGGCTGCACAGCGGATCGTCCAGGCCGAGTTGGCCACGAGCGTCATTTTCATGACACATCCTTCCGCGGAGAGATGTTTGTCCGCTGCCTGCGGCGGGTCGCATTCGAGTTTTTCGAGACTGATGCTGCCAGCCTGGCAGAGCTGGCTGATGGAGACCGTCTGACGGGCCGTTTCATCCCGGCTGGTGCAGACGACGGTGACGCTGGCGCTCAGGATGGAAGCGGTGGTGTTGGGTTTGACCGTCAGGGTAAAATAGCCGTTTCCGGTACCGGAAGCGGGCGAAACGGTAATGATGCCGCTATTGTCAGGGATGACGTCCCATACATTGTTGGCGGTGACGGAAATGGACTGGCTGCCGCCTTCAGCGCTGAATTCCAGCTGGTTCGGACTGACCGAGAGAACCGGTGCGGGCTCGCAGGCCGCGAAAAGGAAAAGGCCTGCTGCCAAAATTGCAAAAAACTTTTTCATATGCATGGTTTTACGATTCAAAAGGATTGGATGACGGTCAGGATCACATAGACTTCAGGGTCGCTCTCCAGACGAAGCAGGACTTCGAGCCACCGCTCCTCGCCCGTATCGTTGACGGGGATGTCGAGCGTGACCGTCGTGTTGTTGGGGCCGCCGTTGTGCGGTTCTGCGCTGAAACCGGCCGGAAGAACGCTGCCATCCGGCTCCAGCATGACCCAGGGCTCGTTGGAATTGACCGTGAAGAAAACCCGGCCGCCTTCGGGACCGATGGTCCTGAGGGTCTCATCGGCGAAGATGAAAGGGAAACAGTCCTGCGTGACCACCACGTTGGCGGTACGGGAAAGGTCACCGAGGGTCGAGGTGAACTTGATGCGGATGGACTTGGTAAAGCGCTCGTTGTTGGTGCCCACCACCACCCGGAAAGGCGTGGTGTAGTCACCGGACATCGGCGTCACCGTTGCGGCGTCGTCGGATACCGTGCAGGTCCAGCTGCCGTTGGTAAAGAGTACGTCGTCGAAGCTTCCGCCATTGGGCCCGAGCACAAACGAAGTATGGTTGGGCGTTATGTAGAAATTGGTGTCCTGGTCACAGGACACGGCTGCCAGGCAGAGGACGACAAGGAGCAGATAACGTTTCATACCGCAAAATTATCATTTTTTTTTCATACCTTCGCATCCCAAACAATGATGATCGTGCGCAAAATACCTTCCATCCTCGTTTCCATCCTGCTCGTGCTGGCCGCCGCCGCACAGTTCACGGGCTGCGAGAAATACATCCTGCCCGATCTCAGCATCGCGCCCGACACCCTGCGCTTCAACGCCATGGCCGATTCGGCCGACATCTTCCTGACGACCAACGTCATCTCCAAGACAGAGGCCGAACAGGGTTCCGAATGGATCACGTCCTGGCCCGAATGGTTCGAAGAAAGCGCGACCGTCACCATCTATGTACGTCAAAATACCGGCCAGGCGGAGCGGACCGGTATTCTCTATTTCAAGTCGGAAGCCATCGAGAAGAAGCTCGTGGTCATCCAGGCGGGGGATTCCGGGTCAAGCCCGGAATAACGATTATTTCTTGATTTCCATGACGGCACCGTGGTCCTTCACCACGCCGCGCAACCAGCGTTCCCGGAACTTGGGGTGCTGGGGCGAAGCCGGAATCGGCTTGCCTGAACCGTTGTCCTGGAAGGAGCCGTCTTCGTTCTGGCGCTTCACATTGCCGTCCATGAACTTCACCAGCAGGTAGTTGCTCAGGCCAGTCCACTGGTCGAACAGATACTGGGAACGGTGCCTGCACCATTCCGTGAGCATGCGCTTCGCCTGGGCTTCATTGCCGTTCTGCACCATCCGGAGCGCCCGCTCGTCATAGACTTTCACGAGTTCGAGATTCTCGTTTTCATACTGGTCGATGCAGGCACGGACCTCCGGCTGCACGCGGTCGTAGAACAGATAGGCATACTGCGCCACGCGGTTGAAGAGCCAGAAAGCCGATGTCGGACTGTACTCGAGCATGGAGCCGTTGCCCTCGCGGAAACATTCGGGCACCGCGGTAATGTTGGTATAGATGGGCGTCAGGGCGCTGGTGGCGGCATCGTCCACGCCGAACCACAGCAGGCCGCCCACCACGTCGGGCAGCCAGCCCCGGGCCTGGCCCAGATACCAGAAGCCGGTCTGCTGCGTGGCGATCGAACGTTCGAACATATATTCTTTTCCGTCGAGCTCGAAGCTCATGGGACGCCAGCGGTAAGGCAGGCGGCTCACGCCGGCACCCACATCTTCGCTGAAATCGAAGGGCGTGCCTTCGTAGTGGTCGCGCATCACGTCGGCCAGTGCCTTGACGCTCACCTTGCCTTCCGGACGGATGTAGAGCGGCATCTTGTTGGTCGGATTCTCACCCCAGGCGAAGTCCAGGTACTTGTCGGCATCGAAGTTGGCGCCGCCCAGCAGGCGGAACGCCGACCACACGCGGGCCTCGCAGCCGCGGAGTCCGCTCCAGTCGGCGGGGCAGTACGCGTCGCAGAAGCTGAATTCGGCGTCGCTGCCCGTGAAGAAGCCCTTTTCGCGGGCAAACGAGATCACATCGGGGGTATAGAGGCAGTTCTCCGGATCGTTGAGCGGAAAATGGTGGATGCGGCTCTGGTTGGCGTGCGCGGAGATCATGCCGTCGGGAATGCGGACGGCCACCCACACAGCGCCTTTCTGCTCGCCCTTGCCCACAATCTCGAAGATCCAGCACTCATTCTTGTCGGCGATCGAAAAGGTCTCGCCCTCGGAGCAGTAGCCATAGGTCTGCACCAGCTGGTCCATGACCCGGATGGCCTCGCGGGCGGTGCGGGCGCGCTGCAGCGTCACGTAGATCAGCGAGCCGTAGTCCATGATGCCGTCCTTGTTCTCCAGGTTCGGCCGGCCGCCGAAGGTGGTCTCCATGATGATGAGCTGGTGCTCGTTCATGTTGCCGACCGTCTGGTAGGTGTGGGGCACCTGGGCGATCTTGCCGCGGTAGTAGCCGCTGTCCCAGTCGTAGATATCGAGCATGGCGCCGAGCGGATGGTTGGCGGCGGGGCGGAAATAGAGCTCACCGTAAAGCTGGTGGGAGTCGGCGGCGTAGGTTACCATGCAGGAACCGTCGGCGGAGGCCCCTTTGGTCACGATGACATTGGTGCAGGCGTCTGCCGCGGGGCGCGCGAAAAGCAGCACGCAGGCGGCAAGGGCGAGAATTCGTTTCATTCTGGTAGGATTTTGGTCTTGATTTGTTCCACGAAGATAAAAAAATAGCGTATCTTTGCCAAATGAACCGCTTGTTTCAGATTCTGCTGCTGGCAGCCGCACTGCTGCTGAGCGTGCCTGCCGCCCGGGCCCAGGAGCCGCAGCAGCCCGACATCGACCAGATTATCGCCAACCAGATCGACAACCTGACCCGCACCTTCAAGCTCGACGAGGTGCAGGTGTTCTTCGTCGACTCGATCCTGCAGTACAACTACCACGCGATGAACGAAGCGTTCGAAGAGGCCCGGAAGACCGGCGCCAGCAACGCGGACACGTACCAGGCCATCTCCGACCAGTGGATGCAGGCCACCGACGAAGCGTTCCAGCGCTTTTTCACGAAAGATCAGTGGAACAAGTACATGAAGTCGTCCTACGGCAAGGAGAAGCAGCGCCGGGAGAAACGCATAAGCGAGCGCAATCCGGCCTCGTCGCTGAAACAGTAGTCCGCCGCAATCCCCTGCATTCCCCGCTTTTTCCAGTCAGCCAGCGCGAAATCGCAGCCGGCGGCATGCCCGCACTGGTAATCGTGCATCGTGTCGCCGATGAAAAGTGTCGTGGCGGCCTCCGCGCCCGTCTTGGCGAAATACGCCAGCATCGGGTCGGGATCGGGCTTGTGGCGCACGGAATCCTCGGCGCACACCAGCGCGTCGAAACGCGGCAGAAGCTTCGCCAGGTGCGGGTCGTAGTCGACCTCGAAACGGGAGCGTGAAGTGACCAGTCCGGTGCGGACCCCCTTTTCCTTCAGCGCATCCAGCACTTCCTCCACACCCGGAAAAGGCGCCACCAGATACATCAGTTCCTGAAAATGCTCCTCCCAGACGGCGGCGAAGCGCTCTTTGTCGGCAACGCCCAGCGAAGCGGAAGCCCGGGCGCTCGGCACCCCGAAAAAGCGGTAGGCCTCTTCGTAGCTGACTTCCCGGTCCGTCAGTTCACGGATGGTCTGCATGAGCGAAAGCACGCCCGTACGCTCCGTGTCGAGCAGCGTGCCGTCGATGTCAAAGACGAAATCGGTGTAGGCCTTCATCGCTTGTCGATCTTGATGAGCACCGGCAGATGGTCGCTGTAGCCGTTGTCGAAGGCGTTGCCGTAGTAGCTGCGGCGCGGGGCGCCTTTGCGGAGCATGAAGTTGCGGCAGAAGATCTCGCCGTAATGGTTCTTGCCGTCGATGCGGCAGAGACGGAAGCCTTTGAGCCCGGCGTAGGACGGGAGCATGTTGTGCGACACGATGATGTTGTCGTAGAGCACCCAGCGGTGGTTGTGGATGCTGGTCCCCTTCCCTTCGTCGGAGAGCTTCCAGAACGGGTTGAAATACTCCCCTTCCGGCACGTTGAAGATGTTCTTGTGGGCACGGAGCAGCATGGCCAGCGCCTCGTCGGAGGGGTTGTCGTTCATGTCGCCCAGGATGACGACCTTGATGTCGGGATAGTCGCGGCGCATGGCGGCGGCATGGTCGCGCACCGTCTCGGCGCCGGCACGGCGGAAACCTTCGGAGGCGGCGACACCCGTCCGGCGCGACAGGAAGTGGCAGACGTAGAAGGCGAACATCTCGCCGTCGATCGAGCCCCAGGCCGAGAGGATGTCGCGGCCGATGTATTCGCGCCCGCTGCGCAGGACCAGCTTGAGCGGCTCGCAGCCCATGAGCGTGAACTTGTCGGGACGGTAGAGCATGCCCACCTCCACGCCGCGCGCGTCGTTCGACTCGAAATGGAGGCATTTGTAATGGGCGCCCGCCATCCGCTTCTGCGACACCAGGTCCTGCAGCACCTTGAGATTCTCGACTTCCGAGACGCCGGCCACCACGGGGAAGCCGTTGTGGGCCGACGCCACGGCGGAGAAGATCTCGCTCAGGTTCGCCAGCTTCTTGAGGTATTTTTCACGGGTCCAGCGACGGTCGCCCATCGGCGTGTAGGCGTCGTCGTCGGTCTTCGGATCATCTATGGTGTCATAGAGATTCTCGAGATTGTAGAACATCAGGGTGTAAGCCATACTACAAATATAAATAAATTCTGGGAAAATTCGCCCAGTTTTGCTACCTTAGCGATTTATTAGATTGGCTTAATCCAGCATGAAAAAAATATACGAGAACGACAGCTGCTACTTCCTGCTCCGCTATCTCACCGACCGCTGGTTTCGGGGCTGCTTCAAAAGGATGAAGTATGTGGGCCTTGACAATGTTCCGAAGGAGGGCGCCGTCATTCTCGCGCCCAATCACTGCAACGCCCTGATGGACGCCTTCGCCGTCCTGGACATGGATCACCGGCACAAAGTCTTTGTGGCGCGTGCCGATATCTTCCAGAACCCGGTGATCCGCAAGATCCTGACTTTCCTCAAGATCATGCCCATCAACCGTCTGCGCGACGGCTTCCGCAGCGTGCTGAGCAGCGACGACACCGTCGAAAAATGCATCGAGGTACTCAACAATCGGGTCCCATTCTGCATCTTACCGGAAGGAACGCACCGTTCGATGCACAGCCTGCTTCCGCTGGGAAAAGGGCTTTCGCGCATTGCCTGCGGCGCTGTCAGGACAATCGAGGAGGGACGGCACGTTTACATCGTCCCCATCGGGCTTGAATATGGCGATTACTATCGCCTGCGGTCCACGCTGCTGGTCTCTTTCGGCCAGGCCATCGACGTGACGGAACTGCTGGCCGCCCACCCGGAGATGAACGAACCGCAGCAGCTGTCCCTGATCCGCGACGTGACGGCGGCGCATTTGCGGGAACAGATCGTCTACATCCCGGATGATGACGATTACGAGGCGACCTGGGAACTGGCCAAGCTCATGAGCGGGCCGGTGCCGGAATGCCGGCTGGAGGCGCGCAAGGCCGCCAACAAGGCCGCCGTGGCGGAACTGCAGCAGCTCCGCCGGCAGCAGCCGGAGAAAGCCCGGCAGCTCTTTGACAAAGCCCTCGCCTGGAAACAGGCCCGGCAGAAAGCCAGGGTGAGCATCCATGCCGCCCACGCCCGCAATCCCCTGGCCAAGGCCCTGTGGCGGATGCTGCTCATGCTGCTGGCCCTCCCGTTCGGGCTGGCCTTCACGCTGGGAAGCTGTCCGGCCCTGGGCGCCTGCGAATGGCTCGCTTCCCGCACGGACGACGCATCCTTCCGCAATTCCCTGCGCTTCGGGGTCATCGTCGTGCTCTGGACCTTCCTGCTGCTCGTGGCCGCCATCGTGCTCTTCTGCACCGTCAAGTGGTACTGGGCACTGGCCGCACTGGTCCTGGCAGTCCCGGCTCCCCTGCTGGCCTACGAATGGTTCGAGCAGCTGCGGCGGCTGGCTTCCTCCTGGCGCTACCTGTTCAACAGCCGCCTGCGTCGGCAGAAGCAGCAACTGTTGGATGAACTGAATGAAGAATTGAAACAAAAATAAATGGACATATGAAACGTATCTTCCCGATGCTGATCGCCCTGCTTCTGGCAGTGGCGGCTCCGGCACAAAACAAGAAAGCCGTCGAGAAAACCGGTTTTTCCTTCGGCGCCTTCCCCATCGTGGCGTTCGACCAGGACAAGGGCTTCCAGCTCGGCGCCCTGGCCAACATTTATGACTTCGGCAAGAGCGGCTGGTATCCCAACCCCCGGCAGCAGATGTACCTGGAAGCATCCTGGTTCACCAAAGGCTCCCAGCTCTACGTGCTCAGCTACGACAACCGTTTCCTGATTCCGGGCGTGCGCTTCTCCTTCGCCGCCTCGTTCTCCAACGAGAAAGCCCTCGACTTCTACGGCTTCAACGGCTACGAGTCCTTCTATGACAAAACCCTGCCTACCTCTTATTACAAGATGGGCCGCAAGGTCCCTTACGGCAAGATCGATTTCACGGGCAAGATCGTAGGAAAGCTTTACTGGAAGTTCGGCTATCATTTCAAGTATTTCATCATCGACGAGTACCAGAACGACAACCTGAAGGAAGTGCCGGGCGGAAAAACCCTCTTCTCCTGGTACAAGGACCTGGGCTTCATCGCCGCCGACGAACACAAGGGCGGCATGACCAGCGCCTGGCGCCTCGGCCTCTGCTACGACAGCCGTGACATCGAAAACGCGCCGACCCGGGGCATCTGGGCCGACGCCTTCATGGAATGGGCGCCCAAGTGGATGGGCACCAACAAACCCTACGGACACTACTACGCCGTGATGCGGCAGTACATCCCCTTCATCAAGAACGGCAACCTGGTGTTCGCCTACCGCGCCAGCGTGCAGGGCTTCCTCGGTGATCCGGCCTTCTACGTGCTGCCCTACGAATCGGTGCTGGGTCCGGGCTACGACCGCGACGGCTTCGGCGGCTACCGCACCCTCCGCGGCATCATGCGCAACCGCATCCAGGGCCAGGCCGTCTGCTATTTCAATACCGAACTTCGCTGGAAATTCCTTACCGTCAACGTATTCAAACAGGAACTGACCTTCGGCGCCAATGCCTTCTTCGACGGCGGCCGCGTGCTGAAGAAATACCACACCACGATCCCGTCCTACCTGCCCACCGACATTCCGTTCCCTCATCCGGACCAGCTGGACATGCACGGGGTCGAGAAGTTCCACCTGGCTGCCGGCGGCGGCCTGCGCTTCATCCTCAACAAGAACTTCATCATTGCCGTGGACTACGGCCGCGCCATCAACAGGCAGGACAACGGCAAGGGCGGTTCGTTTTACGTCAACACCGGTTATCTCTTCTGATGCCTATGAGAAAGTTTCTTTTATCTCTGCTTGTGCTGGCCGCCGGCCTCCTGTCGGCGGGCTGTCACGACGAGATCATCCACAGAATCGATGAGCTGGAAGACAGGGTCGACGACCTGACGCTCTTGTGCAACCGGCTCAACGAGAACTTGAGCACCCTGCGCAATGTCGTGGAGGTCATCCAGCGGCAGGACATGATCACCGGCATCACGGAGATCCGCTCGGGCAGCAGCGTGACGGGCTACCGCATCAATTTCGTACAGCACGAGCCCATCACCATCTCCAATGGATCCGACGGCAAGAAGCCGCTCGTCTCGAGCCGCCAGAACCCCGATGACAAGAAATACTACTGGTCGGTCCAGTACGGCGACGACGAATGGGACTGGCTCCGCGCCGCTGACGGCAGCATGATGCTCTCCATCGGCGTGCTCCCCTTCGTCACGATCCGCGACGGCGTCTTCGCCTATACGTATGACGGCTCCAACTGGATCGAACTCGGCAAGGCCGACGGCGCGAACGGCGACCAGATGTTCAGTAAGATCACCCCCTACGCCGACTATGTGCTCTTCCATATGACGACGGGCGAAATCTTCAAGATTCCCACCTACAGCGCCTACCTGGGCCTGAAGACCGAATTCAACAAGGCCAACGACCATGTCGACGCCCAGATCGCCCTCGTGCAGGCCACGCAGGACAAACTGACCTGGATCACGTCCATCGATCCCATCCTGGACGGCGCCGACACCACCGGCCTGACGGTCGTCCTGTCGAACGGCAAGCAGTTCAGCATACACGACTGGACCTCTTCCCTGAGTCCGGCCATCTTCGTCAAGCGTGCCAGCGACGGCCATCTTTACTGGGCCTACACCATCGGTCTGTCGGCCGAAAAGTGGGTGCTCTCGCCTGAAGGCCGGCGTATCTCCGCCGAAAGTGAGTCGGTAGAAACTCCGCTGGTATCCGTCTCCCGCGACGAGGACGGCGATTTCTACTGGGTGGTCATCTCGCAGGACAGCACCGAATTCCTCCGCACGAAAGTCGACGACAAGTGGCAGCCCCACGCCATCGATTCAGTCCGTAGCATCTTCACTTCGGTCAAGGACTATAGCGACTCGCTGGTAGTCGTGCTGAAAGACAGCACCCGCTTCGTGCTTCCGAAACAATACACCGTTTCGTTCAGCGACGCGGACGGGAACCCCGTCGGCGACCATTTCGCCATGAAAGAAAACAGCCAGGCCGTGATCCGCTATAAGGTCAACGGAAACAATCCCTCGCTCACGCTCATCGCACAGGGCGGCTTCACCGCCACAACCGCGACGCTGGAGAGCGGCGAGCCCTGCATCGCGGTGCAGTCTCCCTACCACATCACGGATGGACAGGGCAAAATCATGGCCGTGTTTACCTTCCCGGGGACCGTATCCCCTGTCACCCTTGTCAAAACCATCACCGTCACCAAGGAGTAAACCATGAAAAAACAAGCTTTTCTCTCTCTCCTGTTCATGGCGGTGCTGCTTTTGCCCGCCGGTTGCCATACCCAGATCGATTCCGACCTCAGGGTGCTGGAACGCCGCATCGAAAAGCTCGAACAGCGCTGCGAAGACATGAACACCACGTTGCAAGGCCTGAAATCCCTGCTTGACAACCTGAACCAATACGAATTCATCACCGACGTCCAGCCCTTCCAGCGCGACGGCCGGAGCGGCTATACCATCAGCTTCACCCACGCAGACCCCATCGTGCTCTACAACGGCACCGACGCCGAAACGCCGATCCTGGGCGTCGGCAAGGGAGAAGACGGTGTCTGGTACTGGACGGTGCGCTATCCGTCCCAGTCCCAGTCTACGTTCATCACCGACAACTTCGGTCTCCGCATCCCCTGCGATGCCGGTTCGCCGCTCATCAAGATTGAAAACGGCCACTGGTTGGTCTCCTACGACAACGGGGAAATCTGGCGTGACCTGGGCCGCGCGACCGGAGAAGACGGTGTTTCCTTCTTCTCAAGTGTCGTGGACAAGGGCGACTACATCGAGTTCAACCTGCTCAACGGAACCACTATCCAGGCGCCCACCTGGGCCAGCTTCGAGAAGTTGCAGGAAAACTGCCGGAAGACCAATGAAAACGTGGAGACCTTCACCCAGCTGGTGACCCGGCTCCAGGAAAAGGTCTATGTCCAGGATCTGATTCCGATCCTGAGCGGACGCGACACCATCGGCATGAAGCTCCGGCTCTCCGACGGCCAAAACTACTCGTTCTACAACGGACAGGGCACGAACGTGCCCGTGATCGGCGCCCGCCGCCTTACCAGCGATCCCGATGACAAGGTCTGGTTCTGGACCATCCAGTATGGAACCGATCCGGCCCAGTGGATCCTCGATGAAGACGGCCAGAAGATCCAGGCCAACGCCCCGGACGGCAAAACGCCCAAGATTTCGCTCCGGCAGGTGGAAGGCGACCCGGCCTGGTACTGGGCCGTGGCTTACGGCGACGGCGAGCCCGTTTTCCTGCTGTCAGGCGGCGCCAAGGTACAGGCCAGTGTCGTGGCACCGGAAGCCGTGGTCCAGGGCATTGTCCAGGTCCGTGACGACATGGTGCGCATCAGCCTGGCCGAAGGGCTGAGCGTCCTGATTCCGATGCCGCAGGCCATCCAGGTGACCTTGTCCGCCCCGGTGACCGAAAACAACGTGCTGGTGATCAGCTCCGGCCAGACGCTGAGCTTCCACTGCAGGATCATCGGCGGAGATGCACAGGCAGCGCTGCTTCCGTTGACCGACGAATACTTCTACGCCAGCGCCACCACGACCGACCACGTCGACTGGACGGTCTCGGTCACGGCACCGTCCCCGTTCAAAGCGCCTTCTACCGGAAAACTCAATCTGCTCATTTCCAATGGATACGGGCAGATGAAAACGATTATCATCACCCTGCAGCCCGCAAACTAAGAGGAGGACAAGACCATGAAAAGATTCTTTTTATTCGCTTCCCTGCTCCTGTCCGCCCTCCTGCTGGGTGGCTGCCACGAAGAGATCGAGCAGCGTATCAAAGCGCTGAAAGACGACGTCGCAGCCCTTGAGCAGCGCGTCAACGCCATCAACGAAAGCATCCATACCCTGTCGTCGCTGATCGACGCGCTGGAGAAGAACGAGCACATCACCAGCATCAAACCCTGGTCGCTCGGTGACTGGAGCGGCTACCAGGTGATCTTCACCAGCGGTACCGCCCTGACCCTCCGCAACGGAACGGACGGCGTGTCGCCCATCCTCGGCGTCAACTACAACGAGACCACCGAAGCCTATTACTGGACCATCCAGATGGGCGAAAGCGGCGCCATAACCTGGATGACCAACGCCATCGGCCAGCGGGTCCGCGCCACGGGCACCGTGCCGCAGCTTAAGATCGAGGAGGGCGTCTGGTGGTACAGCTACGACGGCAACTCCTGGACGAAGACCGGCTGGGGCGCCACGCAGGGAAAGAGTGGTTCTTCGGTCTTCTCGAGCGTTGACACATCCGATCCCTATTATGTCGTCTTCACGCTTTCCAGCGGCACGGTCATCCGGATTCCGACCCAGAAAGCCGTCGACGAACTCAATGCGAAGTGCGACGCCCTCAACCAGACGATGGCCGACTATACCGATCTGGTCAACGGCATCCCTTCCTCCATCTTTGTGGCTTCGGTCACGTCCTTTGAAGAAGGGCAGACCAGCGGCTACCGCCTGACGATGGAAGACGGGCAGGTGCTGACCATCCGCAACGGCTACGACAACCGCGACTCGGTGCTGCTGAGCGCAAAGAAATATACCGACGGAAAATCCTACTGGGTGTTCCGGAGCCGTTCCAGCGAGGAGTATCAGTGGCTCCGCTACCAGGGCAACATGGTCTGCGTCACGCTCGAAGACATCACGCCCCACATCGGTATTGTCGACTCGGTCGGCCAGCTCTACTTCACTGTCGCCGTGGGCGACGGCCCCGCCGAGAAGATGCGCGACGCGGAAGGCAAGGCGGTCTGCGCCACCGGCCGGATCGTGGAGGACTTCTTCACGGCCGTCGACCTCTCGGATGTACGCCAGGTCGTCCTGACCATGGCGGACGGCACGCAGGTCACACTGCCGCGCACCCGGGAGCACATCCCGTCGGTCGACGTGTCGCTGCGCAACGACTATGTGGAAGCGGAAACCAACTATACCTTCCAGGTTCTGCTCTTCATGACCGACACGCTGTCCACGACGGAAGCCCTTCCGACTTACCAGCAATACTGCGACAGCGCAGGAATGAAGATTGAAGCCATCTGCATCGACGACGGATACGCCGGCGCCATCCGCTCGGTCTTCTTCAGTTCCGAGCCGGTGGAGGGCGGCTTCAAGTACAACCTCACCCTCGACGTGCCCTTCACCACGGGCAGTTCGAGCCAATGGTACACGAACTTCAAGTCGCGCATCGCCATCTTCATCACATGGATGGACAAGAGCATCATGAAGGTGGTGGAATTCCGCCGGGCCATCTTGCCGACCTCGGTCTCCCTGACGGCCGATCCGGATACGCACACCCTGGAGGTGGGCCAATCACTGACCCTCACGGCCAGCTGGCTGCCCACCACGGCCACGGAGAAGAACGTCAGCTGGAGCACCAGCGATGGTGCCATCGCCACGGTTGCCAATGGTGTCGTTACGGGCGTTGCCCCGGGCGAATGTACCATCACCGCCCGCATGGGACGCGTCAGTTCAACCTACGCCGTTACCGTCGTCGCCGCCCCGTAAGAGGTGGTCTGAATGCACAAAAAAGACAGCCTTACAGCTGTCTTTTTTGTGGTCCCTGCAGGACTTGAACCTGCGACCCACGGATTATGAGTCCGCTGCTCTGACCGACTGAGCTAAGGGACCTGCGTTTACTGGGGCTCTGCCCCAAACCCTGCCGCTCCGGCCTGCTATTACACAAGGCCATCTCAACGGCCTTCGCTAGCGGCTGCAGCCGCACTAGGTAAAGTTTGCCGGGCCTTGGGCCCGGCAACTTTTCTATTCTTACACTTTAATCTCAACCTCGACGCCACTGGGAAGTTCCAGTTTCATGAGGGCGTCCACCGTCTTCGGGGAAGAGTTGTGGATGTCCAGGAGGCGACGGAAAGAATTGAGTTCAAACTGCTCACGTGCCTTCTTGTTGACGAAGGTCGAACGGTTCACCGTAAAGATCTTCTTGTCGGTCGGAAGGGGAATCGGGCCGCTGACGACAGCACCGGTAGCCTGCACCGTCTTGACGATCTTGTCGGCCGACTTGTCAACCAACGCGTGGTCGTAAGATTTGAGTTTAATTCTGATTTTCTGGCTCATTATACTAAATTTTAACAATTTTACTCATCATCATCTGAATACTTGCGCGGTCCGCCGTGCTTGTCGATGATCTCCTTGGCCAGGTTCGCCGGAACCTCCGCATAGTGGGAGAATTCCATGGTGCTCGTGGCACGGCCGGAGGTCAGGGTACGGAGAACCGTCACATATCCAAACTGCTCTGCTAGCGGAACTTTTGCCTTCACGATGCGGGCGTTGCCCTTGGAGTCCATGTCGACGATCTGGCCGCGGCGGCGGTTGAGGTCGCCCACCACATCGCCCATGTAATCTTCGGGGGTCACCACTTCCAGCGACATGATCGGTTCCATGAGCACCGGTCCGCATTTGCGCAGGGCGTTGCGGAACGCGACGCGGGCGCAGATCTCGAACGAGAGGGCGTCGGAATCGACCGGGTGGAAGCTGCCGTCGAGCAGGCGTACCTTCAGCGAAGTCATCGGGCAACCGCAAAGCACGCCGTTGTCCATGGCGGAACGGAAACCTTTTTCGACCGCAGGAATGAATTCCTTCGGAATGTTTCCGCCCTTGACCTCGTCCACGAACTGGAGTCCGGTGACACCTTCGTCGACCGGGCCGATTTCGACCACGATGTCGGCGAACTTGCCACGGCCGCCCGTCTGCTTGCGGAACACCTGACGGTGCTGGTAAGCCTTGGTGACGGCTTCCTTGTAGTTGACCTGGGGCGCACCCTGGTTGATCTCCACGTTGAACTCGCGACGCAGACGGTCCACGATGATGTCGAGATGAAGCTCGCCCATACCGCTGATGATCGTCTGGCCCGTGTCCTGGTTCGTCTGGACAGTGAAGGTAGGGTCCTCTTCGGAAAGCTTGCTCAACGCAATGCCCAGGCGCTCGAGGTCCTGCTGCGTCTTCGGCTCGACCGCGATACCGATCACAGGATCGGGGAAGCTGATCGATTCGAGGACGATCGGATGGCTCTCCTCGCAGATCGTGTCACCGGTGCGGAGTTCCTTGAAACCCACGGCGGCGCAGATATCACCCGCCTCGACGAACTCGATGGGGTTCTGCTTGTTGGAGTGCATCTGATAAAGGCGGACCACCCGCTCTTTCTTGCCGGAACGGGTATTGAGCACCTGATGGCCTGCATCGAGATGGCCCGAGTAGGCACGAATGAAGGCCAGGCGGCCGACGAAGGGATCTGTGGCGATCTTGAAGACCAGACCGCAGAAAGGTTCGCTGGCCATCGGCTTGCGCTCGACCTCCTGGTCGTGGCGCGGATCCGTACCGTGGATGCTGCCTTTGTCGAGCGGCGAAGGCAGGTAACGCATCACGGCATCGAGCAGGAACTGGACACCTTTGTTCTTGAACGACGAACCGCAGCAGGTCGGAACGACGGCCATGTCGATGGTCGCTTCCCGGAGTGCGTCGATAATCTCCTGATCGGAGATCGAGTCGGGATCGTCAAAGAACTTTTCGAGAATCTCGTCGTTGTATTCGGCGACAGACTCGATGAGTTTTCCTCTCCACTCCTCCACCTCGGCCACCATGTCGGCGGGAATCGGTCGCTCCTCATAATTGACGAGTTCCTTGCTGTTGCCGTCGTAGTAGTAGGCCTTCTTGGCGATCAGGTCCACGATGCCTTCGAAATGATCTTCGGCACCGATGGGGAGACAGATCGGAATGGCGCGGGCGCCCAATTTTTCATGGATATCTTCGACAACGGCAAGAAAGTCCGCACCGGTGCGATCCATCTTGTTGACGTAGGCGATCTTCGGGACATGATATTTGTCCGCCTGACGCCAGACCGTCTCCGACTGCGGCTGCACACGGCCCACAGCACAGAAAGTGGCGATCGTTCCGTCCAAAACACGGAGCGAACGCTCGACTTCGACCGTAAAGTCCACGTGACCCGGCGTGTCGATCAGATTGATCTGGTACTGAGCGCCATTGTAATGCCAGAAGGCCGTGGTAGCGGCCGACGTGATGGTAATGCCACGCTCCTGCTCCTGAACCATCCAGTCCATGGTAGCAGCGCCTTCATGCACCTCTCCGATCTTGTGGGTCTTGCCCGTATAATAGAGGATGCGTTCGGACGTGGTGGTCTTACCGGCATCAATGTGCGCCATGATACCGATATTGCGCGTATATGTAAGGTCTCTTGCCATTTGCGCAGAATCAAAAGCAGATTAGAAACGGAAGTGGGCAAACGCCTTGTTGGCCTCTGCCATTCTGTGCATATCCTCTTTTCTCTTGAATGCTGCACCTTCGTTGTTGTATGCAGCCATGATCTCTGCAGCCAGTTTCTCCGCCATGGAGTGGCCGGAACGCTTGCGGGCGAAGACAATCATGTTCTTCATCGAAAGGGAGATCTTTCTTTCCGGACGTACCTCCATAGGGACCTGGAAGTTGGCACCGCCGACACGACGGCTCTTCACCTCGACCTGCGGGGTGACGTTTTCGAGCGCCTTCTTCCAAATATCGATAGGAGCCTGTTCAGAATCTTTCATCTTCTCGCCGATGATATCGATGGCATCGTAAAAAATAGAATACGCGATACTCTTCTTCCCCTGCAACATAAGATTGTTCACGAAACGGGTAACCTGT
>JAFSOA010000009.1 GCA_017447265.1 Bacteroidales bacterium | reverse complement strand
ACGGCGGCGGCGCCTTTTCGGGCAAGGACCCCAGCAAGGTCGACCGCAGCGCCGCTTATGCGGCCCGCCACATCGCCAAGAACCTCGTGGCCGCCGGCGTGGCCGACGAGATTCTCGTACAGGTGTCCTACGCCATCGGCGTAGCCCGGCCCGTGAGCATCTTCGTCAACACCTACGGCAGCGCGCACGTGCCCTTCACCGACGGCGAGATCGCCCGCAAAGTGGGCGAACTCTTCGACCTGCGGCCGGCCGCCATTGTCTGGCGCTTCGGCCTGACCAACCCGATCTACGAGCCCACGGCGGCCTACGGCCACATGGGCCGCGACCCCTATGTGCAGGAAGTCGAACTGGTCCGCGACGGCAAGACCGTGCGGCGCAAGGTACAGTTCTTCGGTTGGGAATTACTCGATGCGGTCGACGCGTGCCGTGCCGCCTTCCAGCTGTAGCACCAGCGTCATCGGCACCGGCCTGCCGGCATCCGGTACGCTGAGGTCATAGCGGACGCGGGCGGAAGCAGCGTCTTCGTCGAGCTCGACGGAAATGATTTGGAAAGAGGTCTCCGACAGGGCCTCTTTCATTTTTTGCGCCAGGTCGTCGGGCACGACGGACGGGTCTTCGGCGCCCTGCGACACCAGCGCGGCCAGGCGCGGCGTGCACTGTGCGGCCGCGGCGGCGTAGTCAGCCGTGTAATACGCGTGCAGAAACGATTCGGCAACGGCCCGGACACGCTTCTCCGGGCGTTGGCAGGCGCCGAGGGCCAGGAGGCAGCAGGCAAGAAGGATCAGGGTCTTTTTCATCGGTTTACAGGTCCATTTCCACCACGGTGATGCCGGCACCGCCCTGCTGTACGGCCTCGTCGCGGAACGAAGCCACGGAAGGGACGGTCTTGAGGTACTTGCGGATTTCCTCGCGCAGCACGCCGTTGCCCTTGCCGTGCAGGATCTTCACCTGCCCCACCCCCACCATCGTGGCGTCGTCGATGAAGTGCATGACGATGTCGAGGGCGTCGGCCAGGCGCTGGCCGCGGATGTCGATCGTAGGCTTGAACTCGAGCTTGCGCCGGCTGATCGATTCGCTGTCGTAGTGGATGACCGGCCGGAAAGTGCTGCGGGTCTGCTCTTTGTATTGCTGGTTGGAGATTCTTTCGACTTTGCCGGGGGCAATTTTCGAGATGATGCTGCCCACCGACACGGAAATATATTTGGCGGCGACCTGCACCACTTCGCCCACCATGTTGTTGTCTTTGAGGCGCACTTTATCGCCCACTTTCAATTCTGGGGCGCTGCCCGTCCCGCCGCTCCGACCCGCTGTTTCACGAGGCTCTCCCGCCTGGTCTCCGCCAGCGCCTGATGGCGCTTTGGAAACCTCCCCGCGACGTTCCTTCCGGACACGCTCCCGCTCCTTCCGCTCCGAGATCTTCTGCATCTTGCGCTCGATCGCAGCATCGTTCTCGCTGGGATTCTCCTGCTGCAGCGCCTCCTTGAACTGCGAGAGCTGGGCGCGGGCCTGGCGCGTCCTGTCGCGCTCGGCCTGTGCCTCGCGGATTTCGCGGATGGTGCGTTCCACCTGTTTGTTGGCCTCCGTCACGATCTCGGCGGCTTCGGCGCGGGCCTCGTCGAGCATGCGCTTCTTGAGCGCCTTGACTTCTTCGAGTTCTTTCTGGTATTTGTCGGTCAGGCTTTCGAGGGTCTTGTCGGTGCTCTTGATGCGGGCCAGTTTCTCGTCGAGCACGCGACGGCTGCGCGCAATCTGGCGCAGGTTGCGCTCAATGTTGACGAATTCGCTGCCGGCACGTTCTTCCGCATCCTTCACCACGTCGGCGGGCAGGCCCATCTTCCGGGCCAGCTCGAAGGCGAAGGAGTTGCCGGGCATGCCCTGCTGCAGCTGGAACAGGGGCTTGATGGCCGCCCCGTCGAAGAGCATGGCGCCGTTGACCACGCCGGAGCTCTTGTCGGCGTAAAGCTTGAGGTTGGTGTAGTGGGTCGTGATCACGCCGTAGGCACCCAGGGCGTCGAGGCGGGCCAGCACGGCCTCGGCGATCGCGCCGCCTGCGGCGGGCTCGGTGCCGCTGCCGAACTCGTCGATGAGCACGAGCGAATGTTCGGTGGCATGGGTCAGGATCTCCCGCATGTTCTGCAGGTGCGAACTGTAGGTGCTCAGGTCGTTCTCAAGCGACTGGTCGTCGCCGATGTCGATGAAGATGCTGTCGAAGATCAGCATCTCGCTGACCTCCGAAGTCGGGATGAGCATGCCCCACTGGAACATATACTGCAGCAGGCCCACGGTCTTGAGGCACACCGACTTGCCGCCGGCGTTCGGACCCGAGATCAGCAGGATGTGCTTCTCGCGGCTCAACGACAGGGTCAGCGGCACGATCTCCTTCTTCTCGCGGCGGAGCGAAGCCTCCAGCAGCGGATGGCGGGCACGGCGCAGGTTGAGCTCGCCGTTGGTCGAGAGGATGGGCATGCCGGCGATCATGTCGAGGGCCACCAGCGCTTTGGAGCGGATGAAGTCGATCTCGCCGATGTATTCGGATGCGGCGATCAGGCCGCCGAGGTAAGGTCGGAGAAATTCGGTGAAAAGCTGCAGGATACGGGCGATTTCACGCTGTTCGTCGAACTGCAGTTCCCGGATCTGGTTGCCCAGTTCGATGATCTCGATGGGCTCCACGAAGGCAGTCTTGCCGCTGGCCGACTCGTCGTAGACGATGCCGGGCAGTTTCTTCTTGCTGCCGGCCGCCACGGGAATCAGCACGCGGCCGTCGCGCACCACCACTTCGGCGTCGGCGTCGACCAGACCTTCGCTTTTGGCGCTGCCCAGAATGGCATTGATGCGGCGGGAAACCTGTCCTTCTTTGGCGCGGAGGCTGCGGCGGATCTCGGCGAGCTCAGGGGAAGCCGTATCCCGCACTTCGCCGCTGCGGTCCAGGATGGTATCGATGCGGCGGCTGATTTCCGGGTCATAGCTGACCGATGCGGAAATCTGCCGGAGCATGGGGTACAGATCGTCCTTGCACTCGCGGAAAAAGGCCAGGATGCGGCGCAGCGTGTCGAGGCTGGTGCGCAGGGCGCGGAGCGAGGGCAGGTCGATGCTGGTGTTTTCTGCCTGCAGGGGCAGCAGAAACTCTTTGGTGTCGAGGTAGCCGCCAGCCGGGAAGCTGTCTTCAAAGAGGCAGATGAGGCGCATCTCGTCGGTCAGGCCCAGTCGGAACAGGATTTCCTCCGGGTCGTGCGAGATCTGCTCGGCGGCGACTTTCCGCTGGGCGTACTGGGTGACGCACTTGGCGGCTATCTTCTCCCGCACCTTATTGAATCCGATTTTCTGCTCGAGTACCATGGGCGGGAGGCGGGTTTATTTGTACGATTGTTCGATGGCCAGGCGCAGCTCTGTAATGCTGCCCAGGGTCTTGATCTGGCCTTCCTGCACGAAGGAGATGTGGCCGGTCTCTTCGGACACGACGATGACCGAGGCGTCGCAGGCCTCGGAGAGTCCGATGGCGGCGCGGTGGCGCATGCCATAGTGCGCGGGGATATCCTGCCGCTGTGTGATGGGCAGGGTGCAGCGGGCCGCGAGGATGCGGTTTTCCGACAGGATCATGGCGCCGTCGTGCAGCGGGGAGTTCTTGAAGAAGATGTTCTCGATGAGGCGCCGGCTGATGCGGGCGTCGATTTCATCGCCGGTGTCGATGATCTCACCGAGGCCGGAATTGTGCCGGAGGGCGATCAGGGCACCGGTCTTCGTGTCGGCCATCCGGCTGCAGGCGGCGGTGAGCTCCTCCAGCTCGGCGGGCCGCATGCCGCCCGAGCGGGCGGTCTGGCGGAACAGTTTGCTGAAGAGGCCTTTATAGGCAGCCTGGGAGGTGCTGGAGCTGATGCGGAGGAGGAAGCGGCGGATCTCGGGCTGGAAGATTACCAGCAGGGCCACCACGCCCACGCCGAGCACCTGTCCGAGGATAAAGGAGAGGAGTTTCATGCCCAGGGCGCGGGAGGCGATCCAGATTACATAGAGCAGCAGGATACCCAGGAATATATTGACGGCCGACGTGCCGCGCACGACCCGGATCAGCCAATAGATCAGCAACCCGACCATCAGCACGTCGATCACGTCAATCCACGATATATCTATGAAATCGAACATATTCGAACAAAGATAACAAAAATAATTGATAAAACGCTATTTGCTATGCCATGCATTTCGTCCATGAAAAGCGGCTGTTTTTATGGACGAACTGATCGCGTTGAGCATTATATCCATAAAAACGGGGGTATTCATGGATGAAACACGAATCGCTCCGCTCCGCGGCTCTGGTTTTCGTCCCGCTCGCGAAAAATGCTCGCGGCTCCTAAAACCACCCGCCGCTGCGCTCCGCTAGCATCATCGTTATTAGCCGACAAAAGCGAGGGTCGTACAACTGACCTGAAAGCCGGCGTGGAGGAGCGGAGCGGCGCAGGCGGCCAGGGTCGAGCCTGTCGTCAGGGTATCGTCGATGAGCAGGAGATGGCGGATGTTTTGCTGCTGCAGGGCGGCGGCATGGCGTTCGTCAACCGCGAAAGCGCCCTGCACGTTCTTTGTCTTGGCGGCGCCCTGTAACTTCGTCTGGGTCTTCGTGTTACGACGTCGGCGCAGCAGCTTCGCCTCAACGGGCAGACCCATCGCCTGCGCCACGCCGCGCGCAATCAATTCCGCCTGGTTGTAGCCGCGCTTCCAGCGCCGCAGCGGATGCAGCGGCACCGGCACCACGGCCTGACAGCCTTTGAACATCCGGCTGCCTGCCAGCTCTTCTCCCAACAACATACCCATACGCACGGCCAGTTCCCGGCGGTTGCCGTACTTGATGCCGTAGAGGATGTGCCGATAGTCGCTCTCCGTGCCGAAGAACATCAGCGAAGCTGCATCCTGCACCTCGAAGCGCCGCGCCAGCCGCTCGAACGCCGCATTCTGCACGATGTCCCACTGGTACGTCTTCGGCAGTCCTTCCATGCATGCGTCACAGACATCCCGCTCCTCCAACTCCAGAAAACGCCCGCACACCACACACTTCCGCGGAAAGAACAACTCCCGCAGCCCCTGTATGCCCGATGCTATCTGCTGAATCAAATATCCGCACATATCTCTCGCCTCGATGATTTGATGGCAAGGTAGGGAAAAATGCGTACTTTTGCAAGGTATGATCGATCAACGAATCTTGGATTTCATCGGGGAGCACCATGTGCTGACGGTGGCGTGCGTCCCGCAGGCGGGCGGTATGCCGTGGTGTGCGAACGCCTTCTATGTGTATGATCCTCAGGAAGAAGGATTCATTATTACTTCCGAAGAAAAGACCCTTCACGCCCAGCTGTTTCTGGAGAATCCGCAGGTCGCGGGCTCAGTGGTCCTCGAGACCGAACAGGTCGGAAAGATCCAGGGCCTGCAGTTCACCGGCACGGTGCGCCGGTGCGACGGCGGCCTCTTCGACCGCTGCCGCCTGCTCTATCTCAAGCGCTTTCCCTACGCCGTCTTTAAAGGCGGTGAGGTCTGGCAGATCAAACTCGACAGTCTCAAGTTCACCGACAACCGTCTCGGCTTCGGCAAAAAGCTTCACTGGACTCGCTAAAGCGGAGCGCAGCGGCGGGTGGTGTCCGGCGAAGCGACCTTTTTTCGGGAGCAAGACGGACACCAGAGCCGCGAAACGAAGCGTGGCTGTGCAAGGAGACACCGTGATTTTCAGCCTATTACGAAAAACAACCTACTTGGCGAAAAGCAGGTTGTTTTTATTATTTAGATGAAAATCAACAACTTACGTTGCACGACAACATCAAAGGATCTCTGTGAGGAGTTCGTCCATGTGGGCGTAGTCGCGGAGGAGCCAGAGGACGTAGCGGATGTCGACGCAGATGCAGCGGTTCATGGATTCGACGAAGTACGTGTCGCCCGCCAGCGACTCCTTGTTGCCGTCGAAAGCCAGTCCTACCAGCTCTCCCTTCGCATTGAGCACCGGCGAACCCGAATTGCCGCCCGTGATATCATTGTTCGTCAGGAAGTTGACCGGAACGTCCGGATGCTGGAGCAGCAACTCGCGGAAATCCGGCTTCAGCGTGAACTCATAGTCATCTGCATTGTATTTCTCCAGCACGCCCGCCGTCCGTGTCCGGGAGGCCAGCGACACCGCGTCACGCGGCTCGAGCGGGCACACTTTGCCGTAGGTGATGCGCATCGTCGAATTGGCGTCCGGATACATCGGCTGCTTCCGGGCCAGCTTCATCCGGTAGACCGCGTTCTTGTACTCCTTTTCCAGCGAATTCTTGCTCACGCCCGCCTCGATCTCGTCGCGCTTCTCGTTGAACGCCACGATCTTGCACGAAGTGAGCGCATCGTGGACATGTCCATCGAAAACCTCGTTGAGCATAGCGTCGACATCGCCGCCGAAGCGCTGGTGCAGGCCCGTCAGGTATTCACCCCAGTACGCCGGACGCACATGCTTGAAGAACTGTCCCAGCGCATAGCGCATCAGGTCGCGTTCCACCCGCATGTCCAGCTTCTCCAACTCCTTGTTCGCCAACACCGTATCGCCCCGGAACAACGCATTCGCATAACGGTGCAGGTTCGTACCCCGCACCAGCGTCTCCTGGAAATAGACGATCTGCTGGTTGATGCCCGCCACGTCTTCGTATTTCTGGCCCAGGCGGAAGATCAGGTCCGAATTGCCCAGCCATTTCTGCAGCTGCTGTTCCTCGGTCCGCTTGGCGTCGACCACGCCGAAACGGTTGTAGCAGTAGATTTCGCCCTCGCGGATCTCCTGCACGTTGCTCAGGCTGAAATAGCGGTCGGCATATTTGAGACGGAGGGCCACATCCTCGTTCATCCACTTGTCGATGATTTTCATCTGGTCGAGGCGGAACTGCGCCTGGATGGGATTCTGGATCTGCAGGATCTCCTCCACCGCATAGGACGACGCGTAGCGGTTGGTGCGGCCCGGATAACCAATGACCATGGTGAAATCACCGTCCTTGAGGCCTTCCTGCGTGATCTTCAGGATCTTTCTGGGATGCATGGGCACGTTTTCGGGGGCATATTCCGCCGGCGAACCGTCCGGTGCCGTATAGATGCGATAGATGGCGAAATCGCCCTTGTGCTGCGGCCACTCCCAGTTGTCGGTGTCGCCGCCGAACGACGCGACGCTCACCGGGGGGGCCGCCACGAGCCGCACGTCGCGATACACCTGGTAGAGCGCCATGTAATATTTGTTGCCGTTGTAGTACGACGAGCAGATGAGTTCGCCCTGCCCTTCGTAGACCTGGGCGTACTTTTCTTCTATCTGCTTGTACACGCGCCGCATGGCCATGGGCTTGTGCTCCGCATCGAACTCCTGGCGCAGGGCCGTCACTTCGTCGGTCACGTCGAAAATCTTCTTGAGGAAATAGATGGCCTGCCCCTTGACCGGAAGCTCCTCGTCGCGGCGCATGGCCCAGAAGCCGTCCTCCAGGTAGTTGTGGCCCAGGGTGCTCAGGGCATGGATGTCGCTGTAGGCGCAATGGTGGTTGGTGATCATCAGGCCGTCGTTCGAGATCATGCTGCCGGTGCAGCCGAAGGCCAGCGCCACCACGGCGTCGGAAAGACTTTCCTGCTCTTCGTCGTAGAGCACTTTGGCGTCGAGTTTGAGGCCGGCGGCCTTCATCCGCTTCTCAAGGACGCGGTCGATGGTGTTGATCATCCACATGCCTTCGTCGGCGAAGGCGCTGACGGCGCAAAACAGCAGTGCGCAAGCCAGGACTATCTTTTTCATCTGCAATGTAAACATTTACGAATCAATGTTTTATATGATATGCACCCCATGGTTTCAAGGGGATGCTGTTTATATAATCGTCTATCAATCAGCTGCGTACGTTGCAGCGACGCCTTTAAAAAACAAAACCGACCGTCAGGGCGGCGGTGTGGCGGGCGCCATCGTTGTCGTAGCGGGTCGAGGCGTTGATGTCGTAGTGCGCCCGGATATAGGTGCGGCCGGAGGCGGACGACCATTTCACGTCGAACGCACCGAGATAATTGTTGCCGTCCCAGAAATCCCACTGCCGGAGCAGGGGTTCGGTCAGCTGCCAGCTGGTGTTGTCGGTGTAGGCATGGTAGTCCATCGCGAAACCCAGCCAGGGAATCAGCGTGAAACGGCCAACGGGAATCTCCACGGCCACCGAGGGCGTCAGCGTGCTGATACGCTGCACGAAACGCTGCGGATACTCCGTATAGCTGTGCTCCATGCCCCAGTTCTCCACCCCCACCAGCAATTTCCAACGGGTGCCGAAACGGTAATTCAGGCGCTCCACATGATACTGGCGCCAGTAACAGAACACCGGGTCGCCATAGGTGACCCAGACGCGGATGCGGGAATCGGGATCGAGTTCCTGCCGCTGCAGCGGACGGAAGCCCTGCATCGACGAGAAGATGAACGACGCTTCCAGCGCATGGGCCGGCCCGAATTCCAAAGAAAGGTCGTCTTCCCAGGTCCAGGAACGCGTCGAGCCGAACTGCTGGTTGTTGTAGCCCACTTCGGTCTGCCGGCTCTGCAGCCAGGAAGTCCGCAGTTCGTTGTGCAGGGCCAGGCGGCCCGGCGTCCAGTCGAACTGGAAGCCGCCGAACACGCGGTTGTTCGTCTTCAGGCGGCGGTTCTCGGCGCTCGCATAGCCACTGCCATGGCAGACCCAGAGGCCATAGATGTCAAAGAGGATATGCTCGACATTGGTGGCAATCTGCGTGAATTCCACCCGCTCGGTCGAACGCTCGTAACCCAGGTTCAGGCCCAGGCCCACCTGACCGCCCTGCCAGTTCACGCCCGGAGACACCCGGAAGTTCATGGCCGTATTCTTGTTGCGCAAGTCCTTATGCTTGGCCATCAGTGCCACGTCGTAGGCCATGTCCAGGCCCAGCGACCAGTGGTCGTCCAGCGACAGGCCCGCACCGGACGCCATCGTGTAGCGTTCCAGCGAAAGATTGCCCGGAATCGAGTCGGCCAGCATGAAAGGTGTCTCATAGGGATCGAGCCAGCCCCGCCAGGTGCTACCCTTCCCATATTCGTAGTCGTAACCGAAGTGCCCGTACAGGCTTACCCGGCCCAGCTTATGCCGCGAAGACACATCGAGCGCCCCGTTCAGCTTCGACGCCGGCACGTAGACATCGTGAAGCCGTCCGGCTTCTCCGCCCACGCCCAGGGACAAATCCACATACGACGTGTCCGCCAGCACCAGCCGCGCCACATTCCGCTCCTGCGCCCCCGCCATGAAGGCGAGCAGCAACAAACAAAGAGAAAGGACATGCGGCTTCATCGCTTTAACCTCGGTTGCGGCGTGCTGTCGGGGATGAAATCAGCATCCGAATTGTTCGTATCCATAAACACCTCGATTCCCTGATCCTGGAAATCGAGCCTGCGCGTCACACATTTTCCCGAATAGTGCCCCGAACGCATCCACACGTACGACGCATCCACCGTGCCCGGCAAACGCTTGATGGCGCCCGCCGGCGAATCGACACACTCCACCCCGTCCAGGATCCAGTCCTTCGCAATGTGCCAGTACCGCGTACCCGAACTCTTGCCCGGCTCATACGACTCCCAGACAGAGGCCTGCGCCTGCCAGGCAGCCACGCCCATCGACGGCTTGAACACCACGATGGCCGGACTGTGGATCGAGAGCGCCCAGGCATTGCCCTGCCCCGTCATGTAGAGAACCATCGGCACCACGCCCGCCGCGATCTCGTGCCGCGAGAGCGTTTCCGACCAGCAGCCGAAATGCGCCCGGTTCAGCGCCAGGCCTGACGTCGCGCGCCCGCTGTGGTCGACCGCCGCGATGCAGGCTACCACCGCAGACTCGCCCGGGGCGAGCGCATACGTGTGCCCGTCGCCCGGGAACATCCAGAACATCTGCGCGATCGGAATCGTGTCGCGCCCCGCCCAGGCATTGTTGCCCGTCGTGGAATTGTACGGATAGACCGCCGCCAGGCACAGTGAGTCGAGCCAGACGGTCTGGCCGCCCGGACCCGCGTTGTTGTAAATCTCGATATACGTATCTTTCGTATAATTGGCTCCTTCCAGGGTCGAAGACCCGTGGAAATAAGCCTCCCGGATCATGACCGGATTGGGGACCACCACGTTGAGCGGAATCTCCAGCAGGGGTGCACGCGCCTGCCCCGTCGCATCGATCAGGTCGGTGCCCGTGAGCAGGAACTCCTCGCTGGCCCCGTTGACCGCGATGCGCGTACTCGAGAACCAGCCCGCCGCCATCACGTCGTATTTCCCGGGCTGCACGTCAAAATGCACACGGCCCGACGCATCGGGATGCTTGACATAGCCGAACGCGGCGTTCTTGTTCTGCAGGCGCACTTCCAGCTGCGTGAGGTCGATGGCCACCGGCTCGTCGGGACGCAGCACCAGCTGCACGTCCAGCGAGGCCACGGAAGGCATCTCGCGGTAACAGGCCGGGGCCGCCAGCAGGAGGAAGAAAAAGCATATCCGTGCGATTCGTTTCATAGGCTAGCGGATGGATATTTTGACTTCCGCACCGAAATAGAGCGGCGTGTTGCGGTCGGAAGGATAATGCGTGACGGTGTTCCGGACCCGGCCCCGCAGGTTCAGGAAGTTGTTGGCGTAGAACGAGACGGTGCCCCAGCGGCCGACTTCCTTCGAAAGACGCAGGTTCAACATCCCGTAGAACGGATAGCCCTGCCGGACGTAGTACGTGTCGGTATTGGTGGTCAGGATCAGGTTGCGGTACTGCGGATCCTGTGCCATTTCTTCGGTGAAAGGCAGGGTGCGGCCCGCCCGGTCCATGATGTAGAGCGGACTGACCTTCCAGGTACCGGCTTCCGGATCATAGACGGCCATGTCCCTGCCCTGGAAAGTGCAGAGATTGCACGAGCGCTCGAAAAAGACCATCTGGGCGGTGAGCGTCACCACCATGGCCAGCTGCGGGATGTGCGTGATGAAGCGCACGTTGCTGCTGAAACGGTCTTTGGCCGATCCGTTCGAGGTGGTGGAGGAACCGCCGTAGATGCCCACCCAGGGATAGCTGCGCCCGTTCGAGGTGCCGGCATAGAGCCGCTGCGTGTAAGCGGTGCTGCGGGTTTCGATGTGCATCCAGGCGCCACTGACATTGATGGAGGTCCCGATGGCGGGCATCCGCGCCACGTCGAACGTGAATTCCACGCCCCACTTGTCGGTGGCGATGTCATTGGCCGGGCGCGACAGCGACATGAAGGTGGTGTCGCTGATGGACGGCAGCGGCTTTCCGTCCATCGTCACGCTGCCGATGTGCCAGTCGAGCCGGGCGCCGGAAGGCAGCACGACCTGCGACGGCGCGCCGTTTTTCCAGGTGTAGCCGTAACGCGTGTAGACCATCGGCACATATTCCGTGATGAAGCCGTAGCCGTCGCGCATCTTCTCGTGGAAGCCCACCAGCGAACCGCTGAACTTCCCGGCGTCGAATTCCAGGCCCGCTTCGATGTTGCGGCTCCGCTGCGGCTTCAGCGAAGGATTGTCCGTCCCGGCACGCTGGGTGGTCACGACGGCCAGTCCCGTGCCGTGTGCGTCGAAATCGTTGTAGTAGAACGAAACCATATCCTTGTAGGCCGGCTCGGGATAGAGGTAGATCATCGACGGCATCTTGGAGGTCAGGCCCCAGCCGCCGCGCAGCACGAGTTCCCGCAGTCCCTCATTCCGCTTGACCAGCACGTAGCGCGCGTTGACGCGAGGCTCGATGCCGAAGAAAGCGCCGGTGTTGACGCCCGAGGCCAGGATGGTGTTGAAGCGGACGCCGGCCTGCAGTTCCAGCAGCGTGCCGCCCAGGGGGAGCTTGAGATTGTCTTCCACATAGCCCGTCAGGGCATGCAGGAAGGGAATGTCGCGGTACGAGCGCTCGCGAAAGGCGGATGCGGAGCCCGGCGAAGGCGGCAGCGTCGGGTCGAAGACCTTGCCCCGGCCGATGTTGCCCTGGCTCTTCCACTCGAAGCCCGCGAGCACCTTGTTGGTGACGGTGCCGTAGCGGCCTATCTGGTGGGCGGTCAGCCGGGCCTGGGCATCGACCGGCCGGCCGAACACCTGCACGTCGGAATAATACTGGGGCGGCGTGAAAAAGGCTTCGTTTTCACCATTGTACATGGCCGTGGACGTCGGGGTGCGGCCGGCAGAGCCTTGATAGACCCGGCTCCGGGAGAACTGGTCGGTGATGCTGCCGGACAGCAGGTATTCCACATTGGTGATCCAGGGCTTGTTCAGCACCCAGCGGCCGTTCACGCCCAGGCGCAGGCCCCGGTCGCGCGCTTGCGAAAGTTCGTCGAGCGCCAGGTCGGGATCACTGGCATTGGTCGCGTTCGACCAGTTGCCGCGCAGCTTGGCGTTGATGGTAAAACGGCCCTTGACCTGGCCTGACCAGCCGGCCTGGAAATTGACACGGTTGTAGGCCGAAGAGGGCGTACGGACATCGCTGGCGGCATGGGCATAGTCGGCGTCGAAGTTGAGTACGCCGCCCTTCTCCCCAAGCTGGAAGCCCTTGCCGAAAGAGACCTGCTTGAGCTGCGGATCGGCCTTGAGCCGTATTTCCCACGGCGTGACGCCCGCCTTGGTCTTCACGACCACGGCCCCTGAAGTCAGGTCGCCGTAGACCACCGACGGGATGCCGCGGATCACCTCCACCGATTCGATGTTGTCGGTCGAAATCTGCCGGGAATCCACCCCGCCGCCGGCCGTGGAGGCCACGTTGCCCTGGCCTGCGCCCATACCCGTGCCCGTCGAGAGCATCTGCAGGTTGGCGTCGTTCGAGAAGGAGGCGCCGTCCACGATGAGCGCCGTGCCGGCCACATTGGCCGAATTGGTGCCGATGTCGCGGATCGAGAGCGTGCCGACCTGCGTCAGGGAGGGATTCTCCGTGACGCTGCCCGGCAACAGCTGCATCACGTCGCGCAGGCTGGAAGGCTGGATGTGCTCCAGCGTCTGTTTGGAAATCTTGGAAGATGTGGTCATCTCGCCGCCTTCTTTGGCGGTGACCACCACGGCGTCGAGGGTCAGGCTGGAGACAGACAGCTCCACCGCCAGCCTGGCGATGTTGCCCTTGACATCGATCGGCAGGGTACGGGTCTCATAGCCCAGCAGCGAAACGACCAGCTGGTGCCTGCCGGGCGCCACCTCCGCCAGCGCAAAGCGGCCTTCCGCATCGGTCACAGCCCAGAGACCCAGGTCCTGGATCACGACCGATGCCATGACGACGGGTTCGCCGGAACCGCGCTCGGTCACCCGGCCGGAAACCTGGAAGCGCGCCCGGCCGGATTCCTGCGCAAAAGTGAAACTGCCTGCCAGCAAAGTGGCAAGCAGTATCACGAAGCGGACAGCCAGGACGTGTCCGCGCATGGCTTAGTTGTCTTTGACGCAACGCAGCGGGGCAGCAATGCGATAGCTCACCTTGGAGCCATTGCAGGTGTACTCCGCCTCCGTGGCCTTGTTGGTCATGGGCATGAAACCGAAGAACTGGAGGTTCTTCACGCCGGAAGCGGGGTCATCCTTGGTGTTGTAGGTGACACCGGCGTAGGTGGAGCCGCAGAACATACCGGAAGAAATCTTCTCGGGATAGCCCTTGGCCCAGCCCAGGAAGGTACCGGCGGTCTTGGTGTTGTCCAGGATGGAGACAGAGCCGAAAGCATCCATGTTGAAGCCGTCTTCGTTGAGCATGACGATGGAGCCGTTCTTGCCGTCGTAATAGGGAGCGTCCGTCTTGGTGGCCAGCGGCGAGACTGCCTTGCCGACCAGATTGATGATATCGTCGCTCGTGGGCACGTGCCAGCCTTTCGGGCAGATACCCTGCGTGCCGTTCAACGCCTCTGCCGCCTCCACGGTGGTGAGGTCACCGACCTTCTTGCCCAGGGCCACCTCGGCCTGGTACAGATAGCCTTTGGCCTTGATGACAGCGGCGTCGGTGGAGAACGCGAGACCGGTGTTGTCGGCATTCATGACCAGCGGATAGTAAACACCGGCCGTCACATTGTTGAGATCGGAAGACGGGGTCATGCCTTCAGGGACATAACGCAGATTTTCCTTCATCCACCACTTACCGTCTTTCATCTTCACGGCATGATAGGTTTCACCACCATAGACAACGATGCCGCCGTCCTGGGTGAAGCCGAGCGTGGCATCTTCGCCGCCTATGGCAGTCTGGCAAGACAGCATGAATTCAATCTTACGGCCTTCGAAGACCGGGCAGGGGGGAACGGTGGCGGTTACGACCGTCGTGCCGGCGTTGCCGCCCGTAGCATCGAGCGTCACGTCGGAGGCTGCACAGCGGATCGTCCAGGCCGAGTTGGCCACGAGCGTCATTTTCATGACACATCCTTCCGCGGAGAGATGTTTGTCCGCTGCCTGCGGCGGGTCGCATTCGAGTTTTTCGAGACTGATGCTGCCAGCCTGGCAGAGCTGGCTGATGGAGACCGTCTGACGGGCCGTTTCATCCCGGCTGGTGCAGACGACGGTGACGCTGGCGCTCAGGATGGAAGCGGTGGTGTTGGGTTTGACCGTCAGGGTAAAATAGCCGTTTCCGGTACCGGAAGCGGGCGAAACGGTAATGATGCCGCTATTGTCAGGGATGACGTCCCATACATTGTTGGCGGTGACGGAAATGGACTGGCTGCCGCCTTCAGCGCTGAATTCCAGCTGGTTCGGACTGACCGAGAGAACCGGTGCGGGCTCGCAGGCCGCGAAAAGGAAAAGGCCTGCTGCCAAAATTGCAAAAAACTTTTTCATATGCATGGTTTTACGATTCAAAAGGATTGGATGACGGTCAGGATCACATAGACTTCAGGGTCGCTCTCCAGACGAAGCAGGACTTCGAGCCACCGCTCCTCGCCCGTATCGTTGACGGGGATGTCGAGCGTGACCGTCGTGTTGTTGGGGCCGCCGTTGTGCGGTTCTGCGCTGAAACCGGCCGGAAGAACGCTGCCATCCGGCTCCAGCATGACCCAGGGCTCGTTGGAATTGACCGTGAAGAAAACCCGGCCGCCTTCGGGACCGATGGTCCTGAGGGTCTCATCGGCGAAGATGAAAGGGAAACAGTCCTGCGTGACCACCACGTTGGCGGTACGGGAAAGGTCACCGAGGGTCGAGGTGAACTTGATGCGGATGGACTTGGTAAAGCGCTCGTTGTTGGTGCCCACCACCACCCGGAAAGGCGTGGTGTAGTCACCGGACATCGGCGTCACCGTTGCGGCGTCGTCGGATACCGTGCAGGTCCAGCTGCCGTTGGTAAAGAGTACGTCGTCGAAGCTTCCGCCATTGGGCCCGAGCACAAACGAAGTATGGTTGGGCGTTATGTAGAAATTGGTGTCCTGGTCACAGGACACGGCTGCCAGGCAGAGGACGACAAGGAGCAGATAACGTTTCATACCGCAAAATTATCATTTTTTTTTCATACCTTCGCATCCCAAACAATGATGATCGTGCGCAAAATACCTTCCATCCTCGTTTCCATCCTGCTCGTGCTGGCCGCCGCCGCACAGTTCACGGGCTGCGAGAAATACATCCTGCCCGATCTCAGCATCGCGCCCGACACCCTGCGCTTCAACGCCATGGCCGATTCGGCCGACATCTTCCTGACGACCAACGTCATCTCCAAGACAGAGGCCGAACAGGGTTCCGAATGGATCACGTCCTGGCCCGAATGGTTCGAAGAAAGCGCGACCGTCACCATCTATGTACGTCAAAATACCGGCCAGGCGGAGCGGACCGGTATTCTCTATTTCAAGTCGGAAGCCATCGAGAAGAAGCTCGTGGTCATCCAGGCGGGGGATTCCGGGTCAAGCCCGGAATAACGATTATTTCTTGATTTCCATGACGGCACCGTGGTCCTTCACCACGCCGCGCAACCAGCGTTCCCGGAACTTGGGGTGCTGGGGCGAAGCCGGAATCGGCTTGCCTGAACCGTTGTCCTGGAAGGAGCCGTCTTCGTTCTGGCGCTTCACATTGCCGTCCATGAACTTCACCAGCAGGTAGTTGCTCAGGCCAGTCCACTGGTCGAACAGATACTGGGAACGGTGCCTGCACCATTCCGTGAGCATGCGCTTCGCCTGGGCTTCATTGCCGTTCTGCACCATCCGGAGCGCCCGCTCGTCATAGACTTTCACGAGTTCGAGATTCTCGTTTTCATACTGGTCGATGCAGGCACGGACCTCCGGCTGCACGCGGTCGTAGAACAGATAGGCATACTGCGCCACGCGGTTGAAGAGCCAGAAAGCCGATGTCGGACTGTACTCGAGCATGGAGCCGTTGCCCTCGCGGAAACATTCGGGCACCGCGGTAATGTTGGTATAGATGGGCGTCAGGGCGCTGGTGGCGGCATCGTCCACGCCGAACCACAGCAGGCCGCCCACCACGTCGGGCAGCCAGCCCCGGGCCTGGCCCAGATACCAGAAGCCGGTCTGCTGCGTGGCGATCGAACGTTCGAACATATATTCTTTTCCGTCGAGCTCGAAGCTCATGGGACGCCAGCGGTAAGGCAGGCGGCTCACGCCGGCACCCACATCTTCGCTGAAATCGAAGGGCGTGCCTTCGTAGTGGTCGCGCATCACGTCGGCCAGTGCCTTGACGCTCACCTTGCCTTCCGGACGGATGTAGAGCGGCATCTTGTTGGTCGGATTCTCACCCCAGGCGAAGTCCAGGTACTTGTCGGCATCGAAGTTGGCGCCGCCCAGCAGGCGGAACGCCGACCACACGCGGGCCTCGCAGCCGCGGAGTCCGCTCCAGTCGGCGGGGCAGTACGCGTCGCAGAAGCTGAATTCGGCGTCGCTGCCCGTGAAGAAGCCCTTTTCGCGGGCAAACGAGATCACATCGGGGGTATAGAGGCAGTTCTCCGGATCGTTGAGCGGAAAATGGTGGATGCGGCTCTGGTTGGCGTGCGCGGAGATCATGCCGTCGGGAATGCGGACGGCCACCCACACAGCGCCTTTCTGCTCGCCCTTGCCCACAATCTCGAAGATCCAGCACTCATTCTTGTCGGCGATCGAAAAGGTCTCGCCCTCGGAGCAGTAGCCATAGGTCTGCACCAGCTGGTCCATGACCCGGATGGCCTCGCGGGCGGTGCGGGCGCGCTGCAGCGTCACGTAGATCAGCGAGCCGTAGTCCATGATGCCGTCCTTGTTCTCCAGGTTCGGCCGGCCGCCGAAGGTGGTCTCCATGATGATGAGCTGGTGCTCGTTCATGTTGCCGACCGTCTGGTAGGTGTGGGGCACCTGGGCGATCTTGCCGCGGTAGTAGCCGCTGTCCCAGTCGTAGATATCGAGCATGGCGCCGAGCGGATGGTTGGCGGCGGGGCGGAAATAGAGCTCACCGTAAAGCTGGTGGGAGTCGGCGGCGTAGGTTACCATGCAGGAACCGTCGGCGGAGGCCCCTTTGGTCACGATGACATTGGTGCAGGCGTCTGCCGCGGGGCGCGCGAAAAGCAGCACGCAGGCGGCAAGGGCGAGAATTCGTTTCATTCTGGTAGGATTTTGGTCTTGATTTGTTCCACGAAGATAAAAAAATAGCGTATCTTTGCCAAATGAACCGCTTGTTTCAGATTCTGCTGCTGGCAGCCGCACTGCTGCTGAGCGTGCCTGCCGCCCGGGCCCAGGAGCCGCAGCAGCCCGACATCGACCAGATTATCGCCAACCAGATCGACAACCTGACCCGCACCTTCAAGCTCGACGAGGTGCAGGTGTTCTTCGTCGACTCGATCCTGCAGTACAACTACCACGCGATGAACGAAGCGTTCGAAGAGGCCCGGAAGACCGGCGCCAGCAACGCGGACACGTACCAGGCCATCTCCGACCAGTGGATGCAGGCCACCGACGAAGCGTTCCAGCGCTTTTTCACGAAAGATCAGTGGAACAAGTACATGAAGTCGTCCTACGGCAAGGAGAAGCAGCGCCGGGAGAAACGCATAAGCGAGCGCAATCCGGCCTCGTCGCTGAAACAGTAGTCCGCCGCAATCCCCTGCATTCCCCGCTTTTTCCAGTCAGCCAGCGCGAAATCGCAGCCGGCGGCATGCCCGCACTGGTAATCGTGCATCGTGTCGCCGATGAAAAGTGTCGTGGCGGCCTCCGCGCCCGTCTTGGCGAAATACGCCAGCATCGGGTCGGGATCGGGCTTGTGGCGCACGGAATCCTCGGCGCACACCAGCGCGTCGAAACGCGGCAGAAGCTTCGCCAGGTGCGGGTCGTAGTCGACCTCGAAACGGGAGCGTGAAGTGACCAGTCCGGTGCGGACCCCCTTTTCCTTCAGCGCATCCAGCACTTCCTCCACACCCGGAAAAGGCGCCACCAGATACATCAGTTCCTGAAAATGCTCCTCCCAGACGGCGGCGAAGCGCTCTTTGTCGGCAACGCCCAGCGAAGCGGAAGCCCGGGCGCTCGGCACCCCGAAAAAGCGGTAGGCCTCTTCGTAGCTGACTTCCCGGTCCGTCAGTTCACGGATGGTCTGCATGAGCGAAAGCACGCCCGTACGCTCCGTGTCGAGCAGCGTGCCGTCGATGTCAAAGACGAAATCGGTGTAGGCCTTCATCGCTTGTCGATCTTGATGAGCACCGGCAGATGGTCGCTGTAGCCGTTGTCGAAGGCGTTGCCGTAGTAGCTGCGGCGCGGGGCGCCTTTGCGGAGCATGAAGTTGCGGCAGAAGATCTCGCCGTAATGGTTCTTGCCGTCGATGCGGCAGAGACGGAAGCCTTTGAGCCCGGCGTAGGACGGGAGCATGTTGTGCGACACGATGATGTTGTCGTAGAGCACCCAGCGGTGGTTGTGGATGCTGGTCCCCTTCCCTTCGTCGGAGAGCTTCCAGAACGGGTTGAAATACTCCCCTTCCGGCACGTTGAAGATGTTCTTGTGGGCACGGAGCAGCATGGCCAGCGCCTCGTCGGAGGGGTTGTCGTTCATGTCGCCCAGGATGACGACCTTGATGTCGGGATAGTCGCGGCGCATGGCGGCGGCATGGTCGCGCACCGTCTCGGCGCCGGCACGGCGGAAACCTTCGGAGGCGGCGACACCCGTCCGGCGCGACAGGAAGTGGCAGACGTAGAAGGCGAACATCTCGCCGTCGATCGAGCCCCAGGCCGAGAGGATGTCGCGGCCGATGTATTCGCGCCCGCTGCGCAGGACCAGCTTGAGCGGCTCGCAGCCCATGAGCGTGAACTTGTCGGGACGGTAGAGCATGCCCACCTCCACGCCGCGCGCGTCGTTCGACTCGAAATGGAGGCATTTGTAATGGGCGCCCGCCATCCGCTTCTGCGACACCAGGTCCTGCAGCACCTTGAGATTCTCGACTTCCGAGACGCCGGCCACCACGGGGAAGCCGTTGTGGGCCGACGCCACGGCGGAGAAGATCTCGCTCAGGTTCGCCAGCTTCTTGAGGTATTTTTCACGGGTCCAGCGACGGTCGCCCATCGGCGTGTAGGCGTCGTCGTCGGTCTTCGGATCATCTATGGTGTCATAGAGATTCTCGAGATTGTAGAACATCAGGGTGTAAGCCATACTACAAATATAAATAAATTCTGGGAAAATTCGCCCAGTTTTGCTACCTTAGCGATTTATTAGATTGGCTTAATCCAGCATGAAAAAAATATACGAGAACGACAGCTGCTACTTCCTGCTCCGCTATCTCACCGACCGCTGGTTTCGGGGCTGCTTCAAAAGGATGAAGTATGTGGGCCTTGACAATGTTCCGAAGGAGGGCGCCGTCATTCTCGCGCCCAATCACTGCAACGCCCTGATGGACGCCTTCGCCGTCCTGGACATGGATCACCGGCACAAAGTCTTTGTGGCGCGTGCCGATATCTTCCAGAACCCGGTGATCCGCAAGATCCTGACTTTCCTCAAGATCATGCCCATCAACCGTCTGCGCGACGGCTTCCGCAGCGTGCTGAGCAGCGACGACACCGTCGAAAAATGCATCGAGGTACTCAACAATCGGGTCCCATTCTGCATCTTACCGGAAGGAACGCACCGTTCGATGCACAGCCTGCTTCCGCTGGGAAAAGGGCTTTCGCGCATTGCCTGCGGCGCTGTCAGGACAATCGAGGAGGGACGGCACGTTTACATCGTCCCCATCGGGCTTGAATATGGCGATTACTATCGCCTGCGGTCCACGCTGCTGGTCTCTTTCGGCCAGGCCATCGACGTGACGGAACTGCTGGCCGCCCACCCGGAGATGAACGAACCGCAGCAGCTGTCCCTGATCCGCGACGTGACGGCGGCGCATTTGCGGGAACAGATCGTCTACATCCCGGATGATGACGATTACGAGGCGACCTGGGAACTGGCCAAGCTCATGAGCGGGCCGGTGCCGGAATGCCGGCTGGAGGCGCGCAAGGCCGCCAACAAGGCCGCCGTGGCGGAACTGCAGCAGCTCCGCCGGCAGCAGCCGGAGAAAGCCCGGCAGCTCTTTGACAAAGCCCTCGCCTGGAAACAGGCCCGGCAGAAAGCCAGGGTGAGCATCCATGCCGCCCACGCCCGCAATCCCCTGGCCAAGGCCCTGTGGCGGATGCTGCTCATGCTGCTGGCCCTCCCGTTCGGGCTGGCCTTCACGCTGGGAAGCTGTCCGGCCCTGGGCGCCTGCGAATGGCTCGCTTCCCGCACGGACGACGCATCCTTCCGCAATTCCCTGCGCTTCGGGGTCATCGTCGTGCTCTGGACCTTCCTGCTGCTCGTGGCCGCCATCGTGCTCTTCTGCACCGTCAAGTGGTACTGGGCACTGGCCGCACTGGTCCTGGCAGTCCCGGCTCCCCTGCTGGCCTACGAATGGTTCGAGCAGCTGCGGCGGCTGGCTTCCTCCTGGCGCTACCTGTTCAACAGCCGCCTGCGTCGGCAGAAGCAGCAACTGTTGGATGAACTGAATGAAGAATTGAAACAAAAATAAATGGACATATGAAACGTATCTTCCCGATGCTGATCGCCCTGCTTCTGGCAGTGGCGGCTCCGGCACAAAACAAGAAAGCCGTCGAGAAAACCGGTTTTTCCTTCGGCGCCTTCCCCATCGTGGCGTTCGACCAGGACAAGGGCTTCCAGCTCGGCGCCCTGGCCAACATTTATGACTTCGGCAAGAGCGGCTGGTATCCCAACCCCCGGCAGCAGATGTACCTGGAAGCATCCTGGTTCACCAAAGGCTCCCAGCTCTACGTGCTCAGCTACGACAACCGTTTCCTGATTCCGGGCGTGCGCTTCTCCTTCGCCGCCTCGTTCTCCAACGAGAAAGCCCTCGACTTCTACGGCTTCAACGGCTACGAGTCCTTCTATGACAAAACCCTGCCTACCTCTTATTACAAGATGGGCCGCAAGGTCCCTTACGGCAAGATCGATTTCACGGGCAAGATCGTAGGAAAGCTTTACTGGAAGTTCGGCTATCATTTCAAGTATTTCATCATCGACGAGTACCAGAACGACAACCTGAAGGAAGTGCCGGGCGGAAAAACCCTCTTCTCCTGGTACAAGGACCTGGGCTTCATCGCCGCCGACGAACACAAGGGCGGCATGACCAGCGCCTGGCGCCTCGGCCTCTGCTACGACAGCCGTGACATCGAAAACGCGCCGACCCGGGGCATCTGGGCCGACGCCTTCATGGAATGGGCGCCCAAGTGGATGGGCACCAACAAACCCTACGGACACTACTACGCCGTGATGCGGCAGTACATCCCCTTCATCAAGAACGGCAACCTGGTGTTCGCCTACCGCGCCAGCGTGCAGGGCTTCCTCGGTGATCCGGCCTTCTACGTGCTGCCCTACGAATCGGTGCTGGGTCCGGGCTACGACCGCGACGGCTTCGGCGGCTACCGCACCCTCCGCGGCATCATGCGCAACCGCATCCAGGGCCAGGCCGTCTGCTATTTCAATACCGAACTTCGCTGGAAATTCCTTACCGTCAACGTATTCAAACAGGAACTGACCTTCGGCGCCAATGCCTTCTTCGACGGCGGCCGCGTGCTGAAGAAATACCACACCACGATCCCGTCCTACCTGCCCACCGACATTCCGTTCCCTCATCCGGACCAGCTGGACATGCACGGGGTCGAGAAGTTCCACCTGGCTGCCGGCGGCGGCCTGCGCTTCATCCTCAACAAGAACTTCATCATTGCCGTGGACTACGGCCGCGCCATCAACAGGCAGGACAACGGCAAGGGCGGTTCGTTTTACGTCAACACCGGTTATCTCTTCTGATGCCTATGAGAAAGTTTCTTTTATCTCTGCTTGTGCTGGCCGCCGGCCTCCTGTCGGCGGGCTGTCACGACGAGATCATCCACAGAATCGATGAGCTGGAAGACAGGGTCGACGACCTGACGCTCTTGTGCAACCGGCTCAACGAGAACTTGAGCACCCTGCGCAATGTCGTGGAGGTCATCCAGCGGCAGGACATGATCACCGGCATCACGGAGATCCGCTCGGGCAGCAGCGTGACGGGCTACCGCATCAATTTCGTACAGCACGAGCCCATCACCATCTCCAATGGATCCGACGGCAAGAAGCCGCTCGTCTCGAGCCGCCAGAACCCCGATGACAAGAAATACTACTGGTCGGTCCAGTACGGCGACGACGAATGGGACTGGCTCCGCGCCGCTGACGGCAGCATGATGCTCTCCATCGGCGTGCTCCCCTTCGTCACGATCCGCGACGGCGTCTTCGCCTATACGTATGACGGCTCCAACTGGATCGAACTCGGCAAGGCCGACGGCGCGAACGGCGACCAGATGTTCAGTAAGATCACCCCCTACGCCGACTATGTGCTCTTCCATATGACGACGGGCGAAATCTTCAAGATTCCCACCTACAGCGCCTACCTGGGCCTGAAGACCGAATTCAACAAGGCCAACGACCATGTCGACGCCCAGATCGCCCTCGTGCAGGCCACGCAGGACAAACTGACCTGGATCACGTCCATCGATCCCATCCTGGACGGCGCCGACACCACCGGCCTGACGGTCGTCCTGTCGAACGGCAAGCAGTTCAGCATACACGACTGGACCTCTTCCCTGAGTCCGGCCATCTTCGTCAAGCGTGCCAGCGACGGCCATCTTTACTGGGCCTACACCATCGGTCTGTCGGCCGAAAAGTGGGTGCTCTCGCCTGAAGGCCGGCGTATCTCCGCCGAAAGTGAGTCGGTAGAAACTCCGCTGGTATCCGTCTCCCGCGACGAGGACGGCGATTTCTACTGGGTGGTCATCTCGCAGGACAGCACCGAATTCCTCCGCACGAAAGTCGACGACAAGTGGCAGCCCCACGCCATCGATTCAGTCCGTAGCATCTTCACTTCGGTCAAGGACTATAGCGACTCGCTGGTAGTCGTGCTGAAAGACAGCACCCGCTTCGTGCTTCCGAAACAATACACCGTTTCGTTCAGCGACGCGGACGGGAACCCCGTCGGCGACCATTTCGCCATGAAAGAAAACAGCCAGGCCGTGATCCGCTATAAGGTCAACGGAAACAATCCCTCGCTCACGCTCATCGCACAGGGCGGCTTCACCGCCACAACCGCGACGCTGGAGAGCGGCGAGCCCTGCATCGCGGTGCAGTCTCCCTACCACATCACGGATGGACAGGGCAAAATCATGGCCGTGTTTACCTTCCCGGGGACCGTATCCCCTGTCACCCTTGTCAAAACCATCACCGTCACCAAGGAGTAAACCATGAAAAAACAAGCTTTTCTCTCTCTCCTGTTCATGGCGGTGCTGCTTTTGCCCGCCGGTTGCCATACCCAGATCGATTCCGACCTCAGGGTGCTGGAACGCCGCATCGAAAAGCTCGAACAGCGCTGCGAAGACATGAACACCACGTTGCAAGGCCTGAAATCCCTGCTTGACAACCTGAACCAATACGAATTCATCACCGACGTCCAGCCCTTCCAGCGCGACGGCCGGAGCGGCTATACCATCAGCTTCACCCACGCAGACCCCATCGTGCTCTACAACGGCACCGACGCCGAAACGCCGATCCTGGGCGTCGGCAAGGGAGAAGACGGTGTCTGGTACTGGACGGTGCGCTATCCGTCCCAGTCCCAGTCTACGTTCATCACCGACAACTTCGGTCTCCGCATCCCCTGCGATGCCGGTTCGCCGCTCATCAAGATTGAAAACGGCCACTGGTTGGTCTCCTACGACAACGGGGAAATCTGGCGTGACCTGGGCCGCGCGACCGGAGAAGACGGTGTTTCCTTCTTCTCAAGTGTCGTGGACAAGGGCGACTACATCGAGTTCAACCTGCTCAACGGAACCACTATCCAGGCGCCCACCTGGGCCAGCTTCGAGAAGTTGCAGGAAAACTGCCGGAAGACCAATGAAAACGTGGAGACCTTCACCCAGCTGGTGACCCGGCTCCAGGAAAAGGTCTATGTCCAGGATCTGATTCCGATCCTGAGCGGACGCGACACCATCGGCATGAAGCTCCGGCTCTCCGACGGCCAAAACTACTCGTTCTACAACGGACAGGGCACGAACGTGCCCGTGATCGGCGCCCGCCGCCTTACCAGCGATCCCGATGACAAGGTCTGGTTCTGGACCATCCAGTATGGAACCGATCCGGCCCAGTGGATCCTCGATGAAGACGGCCAGAAGATCCAGGCCAACGCCCCGGACGGCAAAACGCCCAAGATTTCGCTCCGGCAGGTGGAAGGCGACCCGGCCTGGTACTGGGCCGTGGCTTACGGCGACGGCGAGCCCGTTTTCCTGCTGTCAGGCGGCGCCAAGGTACAGGCCAGTGTCGTGGCACCGGAAGCCGTGGTCCAGGGCATTGTCCAGGTCCGTGACGACATGGTGCGCATCAGCCTGGCCGAAGGGCTGAGCGTCCTGATTCCGATGCCGCAGGCCATCCAGGTGACCTTGTCCGCCCCGGTGACCGAAAACAACGTGCTGGTGATCAGCTCCGGCCAGACGCTGAGCTTCCACTGCAGGATCATCGGCGGAGATGCACAGGCAGCGCTGCTTCCGTTGACCGACGAATACTTCTACGCCAGCGCCACCACGACCGACCACGTCGACTGGACGGTCTCGGTCACGGCACCGTCCCCGTTCAAAGCGCCTTCTACCGGAAAACTCAATCTGCTCATTTCCAATGGATACGGGCAGATGAAAACGATTATCATCACCCTGCAGCCCGCAAACTAAGAGGAGGACAAGACCATGAAAAGATTCTTTTTATTCGCTTCCCTGCTCCTGTCCGCCCTCCTGCTGGGTGGCTGCCACGAAGAGATCGAGCAGCGTATCAAAGCGCTGAAAGACGACGTCGCAGCCCTTGAGCAGCGCGTCAACGCCATCAACGAAAGCATCCATACCCTGTCGTCGCTGATCGACGCGCTGGAGAAGAACGAGCACATCACCAGCATCAAACCCTGGTCGCTCGGTGACTGGAGCGGCTACCAGGTGATCTTCACCAGCGGTACCGCCCTGACCCTCCGCAACGGAACGGACGGCGTGTCGCCCATCCTCGGCGTCAACTACAACGAGACCACCGAAGCCTATTACTGGACCATCCAGATGGGCGAAAGCGGCGCCATAACCTGGATGACCAACGCCATCGGCCAGCGGGTCCGCGCCACGGGCACCGTGCCGCAGCTTAAGATCGAGGAGGGCGTCTGGTGGTACAGCTACGACGGCAACTCCTGGACGAAGACCGGCTGGGGCGCCACGCAGGGAAAGAGTGGTTCTTCGGTCTTCTCGAGCGTTGACACATCCGATCCCTATTATGTCGTCTTCACGCTTTCCAGCGGCACGGTCATCCGGATTCCGACCCAGAAAGCCGTCGACGAACTCAATGCGAAGTGCGACGCCCTCAACCAGACGATGGCCGACTATACCGATCTGGTCAACGGCATCCCTTCCTCCATCTTTGTGGCTTCGGTCACGTCCTTTGAAGAAGGGCAGACCAGCGGCTACCGCCTGACGATGGAAGACGGGCAGGTGCTGACCATCCGCAACGGCTACGACAACCGCGACTCGGTGCTGCTGAGCGCAAAGAAATATACCGACGGAAAATCCTACTGGGTGTTCCGGAGCCGTTCCAGCGAGGAGTATCAGTGGCTCCGCTACCAGGGCAACATGGTCTGCGTCACGCTCGAAGACATCACGCCCCACATCGGTATTGTCGACTCGGTCGGCCAGCTCTACTTCACTGTCGCCGTGGGCGACGGCCCCGCCGAGAAGATGCGCGACGCGGAAGGCAAGGCGGTCTGCGCCACCGGCCGGATCGTGGAGGACTTCTTCACGGCCGTCGACCTCTCGGATGTACGCCAGGTCGTCCTGACCATGGCGGACGGCACGCAGGTCACACTGCCGCGCACCCGGGAGCACATCCCGTCGGTCGACGTGTCGCTGCGCAACGACTATGTGGAAGCGGAAACCAACTATACCTTCCAGGTTCTGCTCTTCATGACCGACACGCTGTCCACGACGGAAGCCCTTCCGACTTACCAGCAATACTGCGACAGCGCAGGAATGAAGATTGAAGCCATCTGCATCGACGACGGATACGCCGGCGCCATCCGCTCGGTCTTCTTCAGTTCCGAGCCGGTGGAGGGCGGCTTCAAGTACAACCTCACCCTCGACGTGCCCTTCACCACGGGCAGTTCGAGCCAATGGTACACGAACTTCAAGTCGCGCATCGCCATCTTCATCACATGGATGGACAAGAGCATCATGAAGGTGGTGGAATTCCGCCGGGCCATCTTGCCGACCTCGGTCTCCCTGACGGCCGATCCGGATACGCACACCCTGGAGGTGGGCCAATCACTGACCCTCACGGCCAGCTGGCTGCCCACCACGGCCACGGAGAAGAACGTCAGCTGGAGCACCAGCGATGGTGCCATCGCCACGGTTGCCAATGGTGTCGTTACGGGCGTTGCCCCGGGCGAATGTACCATCACCGCCCGCATGGGACGCGTCAGTTCAACCTACGCCGTTACCGTCGTCGCCGCCCCGTAAGAGGTGGTCTGAATGCACAAAAAAGACAGCCTTACAGCTGTCTTTTTTGTGGTCCCTGCAGGACTTGAACCTGCGACCCACGGATTATGAGTCCGCTGCTCTGACCGACTGAGCTAAGGGACCTGCGTTTACTGGGGCTCTGCCCCAAACCCTGCCGCTCCGGCCTGCTATTACACAAGGCCATCTCAACGGCCTTCGCTAGCGGCTGCAGCCGCACTAGGTAAAGTTTGCCGGGCCTTGGGCCCGGCAACTTTTCTATTCTTACACTTTAATCTCAACCTCGACGCCACTGGGAAGTTCCAGTTTCATGAGGGCGTCCACCGTCTTCGGGGAAGAGTTGTGGATGTCCAGGAGGCGACGGAAAGAATTGAGTTCAAACTGCTCACGTGCCTTCTTGTTGACGAAGGTCGAACGGTTCACCGTAAAGATCTTCTTGTCGGTCGGAAGGGGAATCGGGCCGCTGACGACAGCACCGGTAGCCTGCACCGTCTTGACGATCTTGTCGGCCGACTTGTCAACCAACGCGTGGTCGTAAGATTTGAGTTTAATTCTGATTTTCTGGCTCATTATACTAAATTTTAACAATTTTACTCATCATCATCTGAATACTTGCGCGGTCCGCCGTGCTTGTCGATGATCTCCTTGGCCAGGTTCGCCGGAACCTCCGCATAGTGGGAGAATTCCATGGTGCTCGTGGCACGGCCGGAGGTCAGGGTACGGAGAACCGTCACATATCCAAACTGCTCTGCTAGCGGAACTTTTGCCTTCACGATGCGGGCGTTGCCCTTGGAGTCCATGTCGACGATCTGGCCGCGGCGGCGGTTGAGGTCGCCCACCACATCGCCCATGTAATCTTCGGGGGTCACCACTTCCAGCGACATGATCGGTTCCATGAGCACCGGTCCGCATTTGCGCAGGGCGTTGCGGAACGCGACGCGGGCGCAGATCTCGAACGAGAGGGCGTCGGAATCGACCGGGTGGAAGCTGCCGTCGAGCAGGCGTACCTTCAGCGAAGTCATCGGGCAACCGCAAAGCACGCCGTTGTCCATGGCGGAACGGAAACCTTTTTCGACCGCAGGAATGAATTCCTTCGGAATGTTTCCGCCCTTGACCTCGTCCACGAACTGGAGTCCGGTGACACCTTCGTCGACCGGGCCGATTTCGACCACGATGTCGGCGAACTTGCCACGGCCGCCCGTCTGCTTGCGGAACACCTGACGGTGCTGGTAAGCCTTGGTGACGGCTTCCTTGTAGTTGACCTGGGGCGCACCCTGGTTGATCTCCACGTTGAACTCGCGACGCAGACGGTCCACGATGATGTCGAGATGAAGCTCGCCCATACCGCTGATGATCGTCTGGCCCGTGTCCTGGTTCGTCTGGACAGTGAAGGTAGGGTCCTCTTCGGAAAGCTTGCTCAACGCAATGCCCAGGCGCTCGAGGTCCTGCTGCGTCTTCGGCTCGACCGCGATACCGATCACAGGATCGGGGAAGCTGATCGATTCGAGGACGATCGGATGGCTCTCCTCGCAGATCGTGTCACCGGTGCGGAGTTCCTTGAAACCCACGGCGGCGCAGATATCACCCGCCTCGACGAACTCGATGGGGTTCTGCTTGTTGGAGTGCATCTGATAAAGGCGGACCACCCGCTCTTTCTTGCCGGAACGGGTATTGAGCACCTGATGGCCTGCATCGAGATGGCCCGAGTAGGCACGAATGAAGGCCAGGCGGCCGACGAAGGGATCTGTGGCGATCTTGAAGACCAGACCGCAGAAAGGTTCGCTGGCCATCGGCTTGCGCTCGACCTCCTGGTCGTGGCGCGGATCCGTACCGTGGATGCTGCCTTTGTCGAGCGGCGAAGGCAGGTAACGCATCACGGCATCGAGCAGGAACTGGACACCTTTGTTCTTGAACGACGAACCGCAGCAGGTCGGAACGACGGCCATGTCGATGGTCGCTTCCCGGAGTGCGTCGATAATCTCCTGATCGGAGATCGAGTCGGGATCGTCAAAGAACTTTTCGAGAATCTCGTCGTTGTATTCGGCGACAGACTCGATGAGTTTTCCTCTCCACTCCTCCACCTCGGCCACCATGTCGGCGGGAATCGGTCGCTCCTCATAATTGACGAGTTCCTTGCTGTTGCCGTCGTAGTAGTAGGCCTTCTTGGCGATCAGGTCCACGATGCCTTCGAAATGATCTTCGGCACCGATGGGGAGACAGATCGGAATGGCGCGGGCGCCCAATTTTTCATGGATATCTTCGACAACGGCAAGAAAGTCCGCACCGGTGCGATCCATCTTGTTGACGTAGGCGATCTTCGGGACATGATATTTGTCCGCCTGACGCCAGACCGTCTCCGACTGCGGCTGCACACGGCCCACAGCACAGAAAGTGGCGATCGTTCCGTCCAAAACACGGAGCGAACGCTCGACTTCGACCGTAAAGTCCACGTGACCCGGCGTGTCGATCAGATTGATCTGGTACTGAGCGCCATTGTAATGCCAGAAGGCCGTGGTAGCGGCCGACGTGATGGTAATGCCACGCTCCTGCTCCTGAACCATCCAGTCCATGGTAGCAGCGCCTTCATGCACCTCTCCGATCTTGTGGGTCTTGCCCGTATAATAGAGGATGCGTTCGGACGTGGTGGTCTTACCGGCATCAATGTGCGCCATGATACCGATATTGCGCGTATATGTAAGGTCTCTTGCCATTTGCGCAGAATCAAAAGCAGATTAGAAACGGAAGTGGGCAAACGCCTTGTTGGCCTCTGCCATTCTGTGCATATCCTCTTTTCTCTTGAATGCTGCACCTTCGTTGTTGTATGCAGCCATGATCTCTGCAGCCAGTTTCTCCGCCATGGAGTGGCCGGAACGCTTGCGGGCGAAGACAATCATGTTCTTCATCGAAAGGGAGATCTTTCTTTCCGGACGTACCTCCATAGGGACCTGGAAGTTGGCACCGCCGACACGACGGCTCTTCACCTCGACCTGCGGGGTGACGTTTTCGAGCGCCTTCTTCCAAATATCGATAGGAGCCTGTTCAGAATCTTTCATCTTCTCGCCGATGATATCGATGGCATCGTAAAAAATAGAATACGCGATACTCTTCTTCCCCTGCAACATAAGATTGTTCACGAAACGGGTAACCTGTACATCGTGAAACTTAGGATCAGGAAGTAGAATCCTCTTTTTAGGCTTCGTTTTTCTCATTTTTGTAAGAATTTAAATAGGTGAATTACTTCTTAGCGGCTTTGGCTTTCTTCGGCCGTTTGGCGCCGTAGAGAGAACGACTCTGGGTACGTCCCTCAACGCCAGCGGTATCCAATGCGCCCCTAAGGATGTGGTAACGAACACCCGGAAGGTCCTTGACACGACCGCCACGAACCAGCACGATGCTGTGTTCCTGAAGGTTGTGGCCCTCGCCGGGGATGTATGCATTGACCTCTTTCTGGTTGGTAAGACGGACACGCGCGACTTTACGCATCGCGGAGTTCGGCTTCTTAGGCGTGGTCGTGTACACACGGACACAGACACCGCGCCGCTGAGGGCAAGCATCCAGCGCGCGAGATTTGCTCTTTTCGACGATAACCTCGCGTCCTTTGCGAACTAATTGTTGAATTGTGGGCATAAATACTTGTAAATCTTTGATTTATGTTTTATGTTCCCGCTTTTTGCGGGGTTGCAAAGATAGGACAAAAATTCCTAACTACCAACAAGTTTTGCACAAAATTTATTTCGTGGAGAAAGAAGTTTCCGCGTGAAGCGGCGTTCCGTCGGCCGAAAGACCCTCCAGCCAGACTTTGAAACCACCCTTGTAATCGGGCAGCTTGCAAGGAATCACCAGGGTCTGTCCGGGCGCCAGCGTCAGCAGCGGATGCCAGTAGATGGTCTGGCGGTAATCGGGATAGCCTTCCTCGTCGCGCAGGGCCTGGCCCGTGAACGATGTAGGCCACGAGACGCCCTGGAAATCGACCACACGCACGTTGCCGCCGAACTGGAAGCCGGGCAGGTTGTGCTTGTAGGTCACGAAATTGGCGATGCCCTCGTACGAACGGCTTCCGATATAATAGGTCTGCGGATAGATGTGGATGGACTCCACCAGGAGCGGATCGTAGTCCATAATCTTCTGCTGATCGAATACCGGCACACCGTCGAGCAGCATCAGGGTCGGCATCGAGGAGAAGTACGGAAGGGTGCCGTTGTCGAGCCGGATCTGGATATCCCGGGAACCGTCGCTCCGGCGGCGGGCGCGCATCTCCGAGACGAATTCGATGAGCACCTCTTCCATGGTGGTGAAGCGGGTGTAGTCGTCCAGGACATAGACGATCTCATGGTTCCCGAAAAGCCCGCACTGACGCACACTCAAAGGGTCGAGCAGCGTGTCGCTCGTAAAATGGCGCTCGATCTGCATGGCCACGCTGCGCGCCAGAAGCGGCTCGCGCAGGGATTCGCTCATGCGCAGTTTTTCCGGGGCGGCGACCCGCGCGTTGACAAAGGGCGATTCCAGCTCGATGAAACAGTTGAGCGAAGGATCTATGCCCTCAATTTCGCAGATATATTCCTTCGTGCCGTAGATGTTGCCCGTGAAGAAAGCCACCTTGCCGTCCGGACCGATGACCGAAGAGTAGACGTCAGATTTCGTGGAAGGGGTGGAGATGAAGGCAAACTTGCCCGCCAGCTTGGGCATCATTTCCTCGCTGAAGCCGCTGATATGTCCGTGGATGATCTCGCCTTCATATTCGGGCAGAATGCTGTTGTCGAAGGATTTCGGACCGACGCGGCGGGCCTTCGCTGTGAAATCGGCGATGGTCGGGTTGCCGTTGGCGGCGAAGCCGTCGTCATGGGTCACCGAGAGGCTCAGCGTTGCTGCGGAAGCGCCGTTGTTGGTCAGTTCCAGCACGCCATCCCGGCAGACAATGTGCAGCGTTGCCGGGTCTTGGCCCGGAATGTCGCTTGTCATGCCGGACTGGTTCCTGCATCGCTCATACTCCTCCGGCGCCAGCATCTCGACCCCGTCCTTCACCCGCTCGCCCGAAAACACATTGAACACCGACACCGTCTTGGAGGCCAGGCCGTTGTAGTCGTAGCCGCGCTCGGCGCGGTTCTGCGCCGTATAGGCCACCAGCCGGTAATTGCCCGTCGGCAGCGAGCCCGGAAGGGACAAGTGCCCGGCGCCGCGCCCGCCGAGGAGCGCCACCTTGCCCGAAGCCACCATCTTTTCCGCGTCGTGCAGCTCTACATACGCCACACTGCTCACGGTCGACAGCGTGCCTTTCGACGCATTGAGGCAGAAAGCGGAATACCAGAGGGTCTCGCCCGCCACATAGACATCCCGGTCGGTGGTCAGGTAGGTCCGTTCCACCACCCGGTCCTGGGCCGGGACCGTCACGGCCAGCAGCACCGTCAACAGCAAGAGTATCTTTTTCATCGTCATGCTTTTCATCAGCCATTAAAGCGGCCATTCAGGCGGACGTCGCGTCGTCCCGCCCATCATGCGGCAGTCCACGCAGCTCACGGGCCACCATTCGTAGCCTATCCACTTGCCTGTGTCATTCCAAATGTCGTAGGTGGGCCGTTTACCTACCAGATAGGCGTCCAGGTAATCGGCCGGGTTGTTCAGGGTGTCGAGGATATGGTTCGTCCGGGAATGGCGGTAAAAACGGGTAATATTGTTGATCACGTACATGGACGAGCGCGTGACCGTCGTCACGCCCACATAGCCCAGCACCAGTTCCGACGGATCGTTCACGTTGACCACATTGCCGCGCAGTTCCGAGGGCTCGGGCGAGAACAGGCCGCCCACATCCTGGCCGTTGCGGTCCATCTGCTCCCAGTAGCGGTACGCCTCTTCCGTGATCCGCATCTGCAAGACCTGCGGCTGGTAGACGACGCTGATGCGCTGGTCGCGGTTGCCGACGGAATAGAGCTTATGGTTCACCAGGCGGTCCTCCGAAAGACCTTCCGAGCTGGCGGTCATGATCTCGGAACGGGAAGACCCCGTCCAGCAGCGGTAGGTGCTCTCGCTGTCCGGCAGGGGCACGACCTCGCCGTCGACATCGCCTGTATAGAGATATTTGTAGGCGGCCGGTGTCTCGGCGTGGTATTCCCAGGTTTCATCCACTTTCCACTGGTAGAAGCTGGGCTCCGTATTGTCCGAATGGGTCGACACGCAGATGCTCAGCAGCGTTTTGTCCGGGTTGATCTCGTAGGAAAGGCTGTCGATCTGCCCCGGCGACAGGGCCCGGGCCCAGGCTGAGGCGTAGGTGCCGTTGGCATTTTCGATCACCAGGCGGTATTCCAGCGAGGGATCGGCATCCCGCATGTCGAAATAGCCGGTGGGAGAGCCGCCGACAATGCCGGAAAGGGTGGAAGCGAGACCGTCGTTCTCGTAGCGTCCGCCGTTGCTGTCTTCCACATGCATCTTGCTCTGATAGAGGATGCGCATGCGCTCCGCGTCCTGCGTGGCGAGGGTATCGACCAGCGACCAGGAGTAGCTGAGCCGGATCGGGCTGATTTCCCCGATGACGATGTTGCCTTCCACGATCATGTAGCCGCCCTCCCCGTCGATCTGCGGGTCGAAATCGTAGACGCACGACCCCACGGCGGCGGCGACAGCCATAAAGAGAAGAACAAACCAGCGCTTTTTCATCAGAATTTCAGATTGAAGTTGATATAGGGGATCTGGGTGGCGAAGACGCTCAGCATGTGCCCGTTGATCGAGCCGCCGTCGGTGGTGTAGTACACGGAGTACGGGTTCTTGCGGCCGGTGACGTTGTAGCAGCCGATGGTGAAGGACATGTGGGTCAGTTTCTTCAGGTAGTGGCTCGGCTCGATGATCAGGGCCAGGTCGAGGCGGAAATAGTCGGGGATGCGGTAGCCGTTGCGCTCGGAGTAGACCAGGCGCATGCCGTTCTGGTAGATGTAGCGGCCCACCGGGATGGTGACGGGACGGCCCGTGGCGTAATCGAGATTGGCCGAGATGCTGTAGCGGTGGGTGAATTTGTAGTTGGCCACCACCTTCACGTCGTGCGGCTTGTCATAGGGTGCGTTGTACCAGTCTCCGCCGTTGATGGTGTTGATGCCGCGGTCTTCCATCTCGCGCAGGCGCGAGCGGGAATACGTATAGGAAATCCAGCCGTTCAGCTTGCCGACCGACTTCTTCGCCATGAACTCCACCCCGTAAGAACGGTTTTCCGTCTCGATGAGGTCGTCGGCCAGGTTGGGGTTCATCACGAGCACCGCACCGCTCTTGTAATCGATGAAATGCTTGACCCGCTTGTAGTAGGCTTCGAGCGAGAGGTCGAGGGTATTGTCGAACAGCGTACGGTAGACGCCCGCGGCGGCCTGCCAGCCGGTCTGGGGACGGAGCTGGTCACTGGCCAGGCGCCAGCTGTCGGTGGGCGACACGTTGATGCTGTTGGAGATCATGTGGATGTACTGCCGCATCGTGTTGAAGCCTGCCTTGACGCTGGTGACATCATTGAAGGAATATTTGCCCGACAGGCGGAATTCCGGCCCGCCGTGGAAGCGCGTGTTGCCCTTGCGCAGGAACTGCGACCAGCGCAAGCCCGCCTCCAGCGAAAGATGTTCGTTCACGATCCAGGTGTCGCTCACATAGAGCGCGGCTTCGAGGGCCCGCTCCCGGTCCAGCGTGTTCCCCTGCACCAGCGACGAATCGCCCACCGGCATCAGGGAACCCGGATTGAGGTCGTAGAACGTGGCGTTGAAGCCGTAGGTGAAGGTGTGCGCGTTGCTGAGCGAGGACTTGAAGTTCAGTTTGGCGAAATACTGGTCCACCCCCGTGTTGAGCTTGTAGGCCGCGTGGCTGTTGAACGTGTCTTCAATCCCGTAGTGATAACTGTCATAGCCCGCGGTGAAGGTCATCGAGTGCCGGTCGTTGAAAATGCTGTGCCATTTCAGCGCCCCGTTGATATTGCGGTAGCGGAAGGTCGTGTCGTTGCTGAAGCTGAACTTGTCGCGCGAATAATAGCCGTAGGCATGAAGGGTGTTCCGATCGTTGATCTTGTGGGTCAGGCCCAGGTTCCCGTCCTGGAACGAAGCCTTGCCGCCCTGGTAACTGCTGTTGGCGGGCAGCAGCCGGAAGATCCAGTTCGAGTAGGTGGTACGGCCGCCCAGGATGAAGGTGGTGCGGTCTTTCACCAGCGGTCCTTCGAGGTGCAGGCGGCTCGTGAGCAGACCCAGGCCCAGGGATCCCTGCACCCGCTTGCTGTTGCCGTCGCGGCTTCGGACTTCCAGCACCGAGGAGATGCGCCCGCCGTACTGCGCGGGAATCGAGCTCTTGTACAGCTCCACGTCGTTGATCACATCGGGGTTGAACGACGAAAGGATGCCGAACATGTGGTTCGGATTGTAGATCGTCCCTTCGTTGAAGAGGATGAGGTTCTGGTCGGTGGAGCCGCCGCGCACGTTGAAGCCGCCCGACGCCTCGCCCACCGACTTGACGCCCGGCAGGGTCATGACCACCTTCAGGGCGTCGGCTTCGCCGAAGACCACCGGCACGTTCTTGATGGTGCTCATGCGCACCACCTCCACGCCCATCTTCGGGGTGCGGTGCTGCGACATGCTCTCGGAGGTCACCACGGCGCCCTTGAGCGTAAAGACTTTCTCTTTCATCACCACGTCGAGCGCGCCGTCGCCGTAGACCACCAGGTCGAGCTTCATGTCTTCCAGCGAGTAACCGCTGAAACCCAGCTTGCCCGGGCCCGTCGGGACGGTCAGCTTGTAGAAGCCGTAGGCATCGGTCTGGGTATAGGATTTCCCGTCGTCGAGATAGACCGACACGCCCACCAGCGGTTCGCCGCTCGACACGTCGCGCACGTAGCCGCGCACGGTCGCTTTGCTGGCTTTCTGCCGGGTGTCCGGGTCACCGATCTCATAGACCTTGTTCTGGAAGGTCATGACCGTGGTCTGGTCGCTCAGGTATTTCTGGAAAGCCGTGTCCACCACGGGCTTGCGGCTGTCGAAATAGCCCGGGGGCAGCTGGGTGGCGATGTCCGTGCCCCGGACAATGAAATACTTGCCGTCGTAGCGGGTGATGGTGTAGCCGTTGGCTTCGAGTTCTTCAAAGGCCCGCTGCAGGAATTCCTCGCGGGGCACGCGTATCGTGTAGTTCTTGTGGTCGGAGGTGTCGCGCACGCAGTACACGTCGGGCGAAAACTCCGTGCGGATGAAGCGGATCAGTTCGTCGACCCCGGCCTTGTATACGCCGAAGGCCGTTCCGGCGGGCTGCTGGGCCCGGAGCGGGAGGCTGCAGCAGAGGGCAGCCATGACGGTCAGGAAAAGGGTCAGCTTTTTCATCGCGATTCCAGGTAACGGACCACCTCCACGAAGTAGCGGTCGAAGGGCAGCAGGTTCGTCGATTCCATCGCACGGATGTGACGGCGCGCTTCGCGCCGCTGTGTCTTGTCAAGCAGTTTGAGGACGTCCTTGCGGCGGCGGACCGGAACGATGCTGCCGTCTTCTTTCAGATAGCAATAGTTCTCGGTATAAAGAAAACTCTGATAGACGTCATGGCGGTAAGTGCCGTCGAAACGGGTCTCGTCGCGCTTGGTGCCGTCGATATCCTGTTCCAGGGTCTTGGTCACGCGCCGCACGACCTTGTTCCGCCCGTCATAGAGCACCTCCCAGTACCCGAAAGGCGCCGCCTCCCCATACAGATGCTGCAGGTTCAGGAAGCGCCGCCCGCCAAGCGAGAACTCCGACACGAATTCATTGCTCAGCACCTTGTTGGAGACGCCTTTTCCGATGCGCACGATGAGCTCCTGCCGCGCCGCGTCGATGTTGAGCTCAATGCCGTCATAATGTTTGCCGTTGTAGACCACCGTTCCGGGCAGGTAGCGGGGACTGGTCCAGAAAGGCGTGCCGTTATAGAGCATGTTGTAGTCGAAAGCCTTGTGCCCCCGGAAGAGGAGGGACGCCTCGCCCGCTCCGTCCCGGAAAAGGGTATAGTCATCCTGCGCGGCTGCGCTTCCCGCGCCGGACAGCACGAGCCATGCCAGGGCCAGCAGAAGGGTGAGGGCTTTCTTTTTCATATCGCACAAAAATACAAAAAACTATTCTTATCTTTGTATGCGCTCCGCCGAAACGGAACGCATAAACACAAAAAATCATAAAATATACATGAAAAAACTGGCTATGGTGGCTTTCGGCGGCAATGCGCTCCTGCGCAGCGGGCAGAAAGGCACGTATCAGGAACAGCTCGCCAATGTCGAACAGACCTGCGGGCAATTATACAATTTGTTGGAACGCGGCTTCAACGTGGTCATCGGCCACGGAAACGGTCCCCAGGTGGGCAATGTGATGCTGCAGCACGAAGCCGGCAAGAAAGCCTTCGGCGTGGCGGCCATGCCGATGGATTTCTGCGGTGCGGAGACCCAGGGTTCCATCGCCTACATGATCGAGCAGGGCATGAACCGCGTGCTGGTGCAGCACGGCCTGCAGCGCCATGTCGTCTCGCTCGTCACCCAGGTGGTGGTCGACAAGGACGACCCGATGTTCCGGAACCCCACCAAACCCGTGGGCCCCTACTACACGAAAGATGAAGCGGAGCGTCTCCACGCCGAGACCGGCGCCATCTATCGGGAAGATCCGAAGGGCAACGGCTGGCGCAAAGTCGTCGCCTCGCCCAAACCGCTCAAGATCAACAACATCGAGATCGTCAAGCAACTGGCCGACGCCGGCCACATCGTGGTCACGGTCGGCGGCGGCGGCATCCCTGTCGTCGAGCACGACGGCCTGCGCAGCGGCGTGGAAGCCGTCATCGACAAGGACCTGGCATCCGCCCTGTGCGCCACGCTGATCGGCGCCGACGAGTTTTATATCCTGACCGATGTCCCGAAGGTCTATCTCAATTTCCGCAAGCCCGGCGAGCGTGCTCTCGACGTGATCACCGTGGCAGAAGCGAAGCAGTATCTTGCCGAAGGCCATTTCACCGAAGGTTCCATGGCCCCGAAAGTGCGGGCCGGTATCCTTTTCGTGGAAAACGGTGGCAAGGAATGTGTCATCACCGAAGCCGGCCAGCTCGACAACCCGGCCTGCGGCACACGCATCGTCCAATAAAACACCCTTTTTATATTTCTATCAACATGGCTTACAACCTCAGAAACCGCAGCTTCCTCAAGCTGCTCGACTTCACCCCCAAGGAAATACAGTATCTCCTCGACCTGGCCCGCGACCTGAAGCGCGCCAAATATGCCGGCACCGAACAAGCGCGGATGAAGGGCAAGAACATCGCCCTGATTTTCGAGAAGACCTCCACCCGCACCCGCTGCGCCTTTGAAGTGGCGGCCTACGACCAGGGTGCCCATGTCACCTATCTGGGTCCTTCCGGCTCGCAGATCGGCATCAAGGAATCCATGAAAGACACCGCCCGTGTGCTCGGACGCATGTTCGACGGCATCGAATACCGCGGCTTCGCCCAGACCACCGTGGAGCAGCTGGCCGAATTCTCGGGCGTCCCCGTGTGGAACGGCCTGACCAATGAATTCCATCCCACGCAGGTCCTCGCCGACTTCCTGACCATGAGCGAACATGTCGACAAGCCGCTCAGCCAGGTCTCCTACGCCTACCTGGGCGACGCCCGCTTCAACATGGGCAACTCCCTGATGGTGGGCGGCTGCAAGATGGGCATGGACGTGCGCATCGTCGCGCCAAAGTCGCTCTGGCCGAATCCGGAACTCGTGGAAACCTGCCGCAGGATCGCCGCGGAAACCGGCGCGAAGCTCACCCTGACCGACGACGTCGACGCCGGCGTGAAGGGCTGCGACTTCCTCTATACCGACATCTGGGTGTCGATGGGCGAGCCCGACGAAGTCTGGAAGGAGCGCATCAAGCTGCTGATGCCCTACCAGGTCAACAAGAAGATGATGGAACGCACCGGCAACCCGAAATGCAAGTTCATGCACTGCCTGCCTTCCTACCACAACCTGGAGACCCAGGCCGGCCGCGACGTCCACAAGAAGTTCGGCCTCGACGGCATCGAAGTGACGGAAGACGTCTTCGAAAGCGAGAACAGCATCGTCTTCGACGAAGCCGAAAACCGCATGCACACGATCAAGGCTGTCATGGTCGCAACCTTAGGTGACTGATGCACTGCGGATGGGGAAGGCTCTCTGGATATTTATCCCACCCGAGCCTGATCCCCATCCGCAGCCGCATAGAAAAAGGGCGCCCCAGACAGGCGCCCTTCTTTCTTGTCCTCTTATCATCAGATCGTCTCGAAGACTTCCTTGATGATGCCGATGGCTTCGCGGAGCTGCTCCTCGGTGATGACCAAAGGCGGCGCGAAGCGGATGATGTGGCGGTGCGTCGGCTTGGCAAGCAGGCCCTTTTCCGCCATCTTCAGGCAGATGTCCCAGGCTTCGATGCCGTTCTGCGGTTCGGTGATCACGGCGTTGAGCAGGCCCTTGCCGCGGACCGACTTGAAATACGGCGACTTGATCTTGGCAATCTCTTCCCGGAAGATGACGCCCTGGCGGGCGGCGTTTTCGGTCAGGTGCTCGTCGCGGATGACTTCGAGGGCGGCTACGGCCACCTTGGCCGCGAGCGGGAAGCCGCCGAAGGTCGAACCGTGCTCACCCGGCTTGATGGTCAGCATGATCTCGTCGTCGGCCAGCACGGCGGAAACGGGCAGCACACCGCCGGAGAGAGCTTTGCCGATTGTGATCATGTCGGGGCGCACGCCTTCGTGGTCGCAGGCGAACATCTTGCCGGTACGGGCAATACCCGTCTGCACCTCGTCGGCGATGAAGAGCACGTTGTGCGCGTGGCAGAGGTCGTAGCATTTCTTGATGTAGCCGTCGTCCGGCACATAGACGCCGGCCTCGCCCTGGATAGGCTCCACAATCATGGCGCAGACCTTGTCGCCCTTCTCATCGAGCACTTTCCGCAGGGATTCCGTGTCGTTGTACGGAATCTTGATGAAACCCGGGGTGAACGGACCGTAGTTGTAGTAGCTGTCCGGGTCGCTCGACATGGTGACGATGGTGATGGTGCGGCCGTGGAAGTTGCCGTCGCAGACGATGATCAGGGCTTCGTTCTCAGGAATGCCTTTGACCACGTAGCCCCAGCGGCGGGCCAGCTTGAGCGCTGTCTCGACGGCTTCTGCGCCAGAGTTCATCGGCAGGAGCTTGTCGTAGCCGAAAAACTTGGTGGCGAACTCCTCATAGGGGCCGAGGCAGTCGTTGTAGAAGGCGCGCGAAGTCAGGCACAGGTTCTGGGCCTGGTCCGTGAGGGCTTTTACGATTTTCGGGTGGCAGTGTCCCTGGTTCACGGCAGAGTAGGCCGACAGGAAGTCGAAATAACGCTTGCCGTCCACATCCCAGACGAACGCGCCTTTACCCTTCGAAAGGACAACCGGCAGAGGATGATAGTTATGGGCGCCGTACCGATCTTCCAGATCGATGTACTTCTGAGCATTTGGTGTGATATTCATGGCTTTTGATTTGAAATTGCAATTGAATCTACAAATTTGCAAAAAAATTTACAAAAAAACCAATCGATTTACAGCCGTTTACGGAGGCGGTGCCAAAAACTGCGGTCGTGTTTGTCTTTGCGGAAGGCGGCACGGGCGCCTTCCAGCGTGATTTCCTCTGCGTCGTCCAGGAGCCGGAGGAAGTCGGATGACAGCTTTTCCGTCAGTGCGGCATCGCAGACCAGGGCCGCGATCTCATAGTTGATCAGGAGACTGAGGTAATCCATATTCGTGGACCCCAAGAGCGAAAGATTCCTGTCACACAAGACCATCTTGGTATGGTCGAAACGGGGCGTGTACTCATAGATCTTCACCGGTTTTTCCAGGCATTCCTCATAGAACGACTCGTTGGCCAGCTTCATGAAAGGCTCGTCCACCTCCTTGGGAAGCAGGATCCGGACATCCACGCCCCGCTCCGCCGCTTCGCGCATCGCCCGGAGAATACTTTCCGTCGGACAGAAATACGGCGTCTGGATATAGACACGCTCCCTGGCCAGTTCCAGCATCTTGCAGATGGCCGCCACCATAATGGTATCGCCGGCACCGAAGGTGCACAGCTGGACAGTCACGCCGCCCTCCACGGGCTGCGGTTCGGCCAGAGAAGCCTCCAACGGCGCTCCGCCACGCCGCTCCCACATCTCGTCGAAGAAGCGGCCCAATAAAGCCGCCGCAGGCCCCTTGATGCGGATGTTCGTGTCGCGCCACTCATCGCGGTACTTCTTGGCGATATTCGTCCCGCCCGTATAGCCGGTTTCCTCATCGATCACCAGAATTTTCCGATGATCGCGATAGCGGATCCCGCGGAAAAACCGGGAAGGAGAACCATCGGTATCGGTAAAAAACAAGAGCCGGGCTCCGGCTTTCTCCATTTTCTGATAGAACGATTTCGGGAGGAAGGGACTGCAGAGGTTCTCGATCAGGATCTGCACCTGTACGCCCTCCGCCAGTTTCTCGAGCACCGCTTCGCGAATCTGGTCGCCGGCTTCATCGGGCGCCCAGCGATAGTATTCGATACGGATGAATCTCCGGGCGCTCCTGATGTCCCGCAGCATCCGTTCCCATAGCAGACGGCCGTCCGTGATGACTTCGACTTTATTCCCGCCTGCCGGCATCAGCGCAGGATCGCCCCGCGACAACAGCTCCACCACCGGAAGCAAATAGTCGGAAACGGAACGCTCTTCCTCTGCTGCCATCGCCGTCAGGTGCAATCCGCAGAGGACTGAAACAAAGCAAACCAGATATTTCAGGCCAAACACGCTGTAAAGATAAAACTTTCTGTTTAGAAAAGCGAAACTTGATCCGGAACGGGGAATCCCGTCATGACAACTTCGTCCAAACACTCCGCGGAGCGGCGAGGGTCATGTAGACGGAGCGAACCACGAGATGCACGAAGTACGCGATGTAGAGCGCCTGGGCGCCAAAGCGGGGTTCACACAGGTAGAAAGCGGCGATGAACAGGCCGGCCGACCAGATCATGCAGATCATCAGCGAACGGGATGCCGTGGCGCCCACGTAGATGCCGTCCCAGATGAAAGCCACGCAGCTGAGCAAGGGCATAAGCAGCAACCAGAACAGATAGGGTTCACTGGCGGTGATGACCGCCGGATTGTCGGTCAGGATACCGATGATCGACCGGGGGAAGACCGCATAAGCCACAGTGGACACGACCCCGATGACCGAACCCCAGAAAAAGACATATTTCACCGTCTGGTTCAGCGAGTGACGGTCCTGTTCACCGATAAAACGCCCCGTCAGGGCTTCGCCGGCATAGGCGAACCCGTCGACGAAATACGAATAGAGCAGCAGCAGGTGCATCATCACCGAGCTGACGGCCAGTTCCACGTCGCCGAAGCGGGCGGCGAAGATGGTGAACCCTTCGTACACGACCAGCATCAGCAGGGAACGGATAAAGAGGAAACTATTGATGGAGAAGAAGATACGGAAATACTTCCACTTCATGCTGTGCAGGATGGTGGTCTGCTGCATCATCGGCCGGTAGCGGGCCCGCATCAGCAGGAAAGCCAGCACCAGCCCCGTCCATTGCGCAATCAGCGTGCCGACAGCCACCCCGTTGATGCCCAGCGGCGTATAGTACGACAGAAGCCAGCTCGCCAGCATATTGACGAGATTGACCCACAGGTCCACGATCATCGGAAACACCGTGTTCTGCATGCCGATGAACCAGCCCTTGAACACAAAGAGCGACAGCGTGGCGGGCGCCGCCCAGACCCGAATGAAGAAATAGCTGCGGGCGATGTGCTCCACTTCGGGCGAGCAGTCCACCAGCAGGAACATGCCCTCCGCAAACAGCCATTGGATGGCCAGCACCAGCATGGAAGCCACGATGGCGGTGGCGATGCCCTGGGAGAATGTGCCGATCGCGGCCTTCAGGTCGCCGCGGCCGAAGGCCTGGGCCGTGATACCGCCCGTGCCTACCCGCAGGAAGCCCATGTTCCAGTAGAGCAGGTCGAAGAGCATGGTGCCGACGGCGATGCCGCCGATCAGCACGGCGTCGCCCAGGTGCCCGGCGATGGCCGTGTCCACGATACCCACCAGGGGTACCGTGATGTTGGCCAGGATGCTCGGCACGGCGAGGCGGACCACTTCCCGGTTGATGGGATTGCGAAAGGCCATTTAACGGTACTTGTGCTCTTCTTCCAGCATCCCCAGATAAGAGTTGTAACGCTCGGGGGAGATGGTGCCGGCCTCCAGCGCCGCCTTGACGGCGCAGCCCGGCTCATGCGTGTGCGTGCAGGGCTTGAAGCGGCAGTCGTCCATGACGCGCAGCATCTCGGGAAAATAGGTGCTGAGTTCCTCGGCCTCGATGTCGACCAGGCCGAAACCCCGGATACCCGGCGTATCAATGACGTAACCGCCGCCGGACAGCGGATGCATCTCGTAAAAGGTGGTGGTATGCTTGCCCTGCAGATGGCTCAGTGAGATCTCGCCGATCTTCGGATCGAGGCTGGGATCGAGGGCTTTCAGCAGGGAGGACTTGCCGACGCCGGAGGCGCCGGAAAAGAGGGTCAGCCCGTCGCGGCAGAGGGCCCGCACCTGCGCGACCCCCGCGCCCGTCCGGGCGGAAATCTCCAGCACCTCGTAGCCCGCATTCCGGTAGAGTGCCTTGAAAGCGGCGAGTTGCTCCTGCAGTACAGGCTCCGTGTAGAGATCGGTCTTGTTGACCAGGATCACGGGGCGGATGCCATAGGCTTCGCAGGTCACAAGGAAGCGGTCGACGAAAGCCAGCTTGGTCTCGGGCAGGATGATGGTGACCAGCAGCAGCACGCGGTCGAGGTTCGCGGCGATGATATGGCTTTCGCGGCTCAGGTTGGTGGAGCGGCGGATGATGTAATTCTTGCGGGGCAGGATCCGGGTGATGGTCTCGCCTTCGAATTCCACGCGGTCGCCGACGGCGACCGGATTGGTGGTCTTGGTGCCGGACAGGCGCAACTTGCCCCGGATGACCGCCGGGAAGGGGTTCCATTCGGGCAGCACGGAGAGCAAGTAATGGCTTCCCGTGTGCTTTACAACCGTTGCGATGCCTTTTTCCATCGCTGCAAATATACGGATTATCTGTGATATAGATTCCGGGGCAAGACCGGAATGACGGATTATTCTACAGAAATGACGGGGAAATGATTAACTTTGTTGGATAAACCGTTGCGATTATGTACACCCTCGAAGAAATTGACCGCATCGTAGAAAACTGCTCGAAGCTCCAGCACGTAAAGCGGGAACCCTCCAATTTGTATGACCCCATCGGCTACATGATGGCCATCGGCGGCAAGCGTATCCGCCCCAAGCTCTGCCTGCTCTCCTACAACCTGTTGAGCGAAGACATGGGCAATGCCATCATCTTTCCGGCCATGGCCCTGGAGGTTTTCCACGAATTCACCCTCATCCACGACGACATCATGGACCGTTCCGACACCCGGCGCGGCCACCCCACCGTCTACAAGAAATGGAATGAGGAAGTGGCCATCCTTTCGGGCGACGTGATGTCGATCCTGGCGTACAAGTATCTGGCGTACGCCCCGCAGGACATCCTGCCCAAGGTGATGAACCTCTTCTCCGAGACGGCCGTCCAGGTGTGCGAAGGACAGCAGTACGACATGGATTTCGAGACGCTGCCCCTCATCACGATGGACGACTACCTGTCGATGATCGGGTTGAAGACCGCCGTGCTGCTGGCTTGCGCCGCGAAGATGGGCGCCCTGATCGGCGGCGCTTCCATCGGGGTGTGCGACGCGCTCTACAAGTTCGGCTATCAGCTGGGCATCGCGTTCCAGATCACCGACGACTACCTCGACACCTTCGGCAACGAGAAGGTCTTCGGCAAGAAGATCGGCGGCGACATCGTCAACAACAAGAAGACCTGGCTGCTGGTGGAATGCTTCCGCCGCGCCGGCAGCGAGCAGAAACTGCAGCTGGAGAAACTCATGCAGATAGGAGAAGAGGAGCGCGCGTTCAAGGTCGAGGCTGTCCGGATGTTCTATACGGAAATGGGCGTGAAGGAAGCCGCAGAAGAAGAGATCCTGGCCTGGCACCGGAAGGCGCTGGCCTCACTCGCCCAGGCCGGTTTCGCGCCCTGGCAGACCCGCAACCTCGAGCAGTTCGCCGAAAGACTCATCCACCGTGAAAAATAAGCTTGAGATCATGGCGCCGGCGGGCAATTTCGAATGCCTGCAGGCGGCCATCCAGGGCGGTGCCGACTCCGTGTATTTCGGCATCGGCCGGCTCAACATGCGTTCACATTCCGCCAACAACTTTGCACCGGAAGACCTTCGTCAAGTCTGCGCGATCTGCCGGGATAAAGGCCTGCGCAGCTATCTGACCCTCAATATCACCCTCTACGACGAGGATTTGCCGGCCATGCGGGAAGTGCTCGATGCCGCCGCCGAAGCCGGCGTCAGCGCCGTAATCTGCTCCGACATGGCTGCCATCGCCGCCGCCCGCGCCCGCGGACTTGAAGTGCACATCTCCACGCAGCTGAGCATCTCCAACCTGGAAAGCCTGCGTTTCTACAGCCAGTTCGCCGACGTAGTCGTGCTGGCCCGCGAGCTCAACCTGCACCAGGTGAAGGCCATCCGGGAAGCCATCGACCGTGAGGGCCTCTGCGGTCCTTCGGGCCGTCCGGTACAGATCGAGATGTTCTGCCACGGAGCCCTGTGCATGGCTGTTTCGGGGAAATGCTACCTGTCGCTCCATGAGCATGCAGCGTCGGCCAACCGGGGCAACTGCTACCAGGTGTGCCGGCGCGGCTACGAGGTGACGGACCTGGATTCCGGGCGGCAGCTGCACATCGACAACCAATACATCATGTCGCCCAAAGACCTGTGTACCATCGAGTTTCTCGACAAGATGGCAGCGGCGGGCGTGTCGGTGTTCAAGATCGAGGGACGGGCGCGCAGCGCGGAATACGTCAAGACGGCGGCGGGTGCCTACCGCGAAGCGGCGGATGCCGTCGAGAAGGGGGCTTTCACGCCGGCGCTGGCACAAGCGCTGAAAGAGCGCCTGGCGACCGTGTTCAACCGCGGTTTCTGGGACGGCTACTACCAGGGCGCCCGGCTGGGCGAATGGAGCAGCGTCTACGGCAACCAGGCATCCCGCACGAAAGTCTACCTGGGTCGCGTGACGGACTATTACGCCCGGCTCGGCGTGGCGGAGATCCTGCTGGAGACAGGGTCGTTCCGGGTGGGCGATCCGCTACTGATCTGCGGGTCCACCACCGGCGTGCTGGAAGTCAGTCCGGCCGAGATCCGGCTCGACGATGCGCATATCCTGGAAGAGGCCGCCAAAGGCGACCTCTGCTCCATCCCTGTCCCGGAAAAAGTCCGCCGGGGCGACAAGGTCTATCTGTTCAAGTAAGCGCCTGGCGGCAGGCTGCCGGAAACGGAAGAATCACTGCCGGGACAGCCATTTGTCGACAGCTTCCCGAAGCTGCCCGTCGTAGCGGAGGGCCACCGGCACGCTGGCGCGGTTGAAGTAATAGCAGGTGACTATCTCCTGTTCGAGAAGAGGCTGGATCTCGTCTTTCTTGGCGCGCAGCACCGTTTCCTTGTCCATGTTGACCTTCTTCTGCAGCGCTTCGATCTCCTCTTTGTAATTGTCATAGAGATCTTCGGCCTTGGCGGCCTTGATCATCTGGTCGAGCGCGGTCTGGGCGGCGGTGCGGGCGTCGAAGTCCTGGGCGGCGGCATAGTGCACGAAGTCTTCATATTCCGCATCGCTCAGGTGGAAGTCGCGGTCGATACTCTTGTGGGCCAGGAAGTATTCGATGGCATAGGAGCCGAGAATGTCGTAGTACACGAGCGACGCCGTGGGGCGGCTCAGCAGCGGGCTGGTCACTTCGATGTCGGGGGCGATGCCGCCGCCCGGATCCTTGTCGAGCGAGCCGTCTTCGTGACGGTTGCTATAGTCGATGGCCTGCACGCAGCGTCCGCTCGGCGTGTAGTACTTGCCGGTGGTGAGTTTCATCTGGGAGTTGTACGGCATGGGGCGCACGGACTGGATGAGGCCCTTGCCGAACGAACGCTCGCCGGCGATAGTGGCGCGCTTCAGGTCCTGCAGGGCGCCGGCCGTGATCTCCGACGCGGAAGCGGAATGGCCGTTGACCATGACCAGCAGCGGCATGGTCGTATCGAGCGGCGCCTCGGTGGTCAGGTACTGGCGGTTCATCTCTTCCACACGGCCCTTCGACGACACCACCAGCGTACCCTTGGGCACGAAGGTCGAGACGAGGTTGATGGCTTCGTCCATCACGCCGCCGCCATTGTCGCGCAGGTCGATGACCAGTCGCCTGGCACCCGCTTCCTTGAGCTGGCGGACGGCCTCCTTGAATTCCTCGGCCATATTGGCCGTGAAGCCGGAGAGCAGGATGTAGCCGATGTCGTCGCGGTAGATGCCGGCGTAGGCGATGTCCGACACATGGATGCGCTCGCGTGTGACCACGAGGTCGACGGTATCTTTCGTACGGCCCTTGACCACCTTGAACTGCACGTCCGTACCCGGCTGTCCCTTCATGCGTCCCGAACTCTGTTCAGAAGTCTCGTCATAGACGGGAAGGCCGTCGATTTCCAGGATCATGTCGCCGGGCTGGAGGCCGGCCTTGGTGGCCGGCGAATTCTCGTACGGCTCGATGATGCGCACGCCCTCGCCGGGCAGCTTGCGGATCAGCGACCCCACGCCACCATAGTTGCCGGTGGTCATCAGCTCGAAGTCGTCGCCTTCTTCTTCAGAGATGTATACCGTATACGGGTCGAGCGAGGCAAGCATCGCCCGCACCCCGGAAAGAATCATCTTGTCGAACTGGATGGTGTCGACGTAAGCCTGTGCCAGTTCCTGCAGCACGGCATACTCGATTTCCATGCTCTGTCCCAGTTTGAAGTGCTGGCTCTGCGCCCGCCCCTGCGGAGCGGCGACACCCAGCAACAGTACGACGGCCAGGGCCGTCCCTTTCATCATTCTTTTCATCTGTCTGCTCATATAACGCACAAAAATAGCAATTTTATCCGTATCTTTGGTTCTCCTAAGCATTTGCCATGAAGCTCATCTTTGCCACCAACAATCCGCACAAGCAGGAAGAAGCCCAGGTAATTCTGGGACCCGCCTTCCAGGTACGGACACCGGCTTCGCTCGGTTTCCCGGGCGACCTCCCCGAAACCCACGACACCCTCCGCGGCAACTCCATCCAGAAAGCCTGTGCCGTCTGGAACCTGTTTCAGGAGGACTGTTTCGCCGACGACACCGGCCTCGAAGTCGATGCGCTCGGCGGTGCGCCGGGGGTCTATTCAGCCCGCTATGCCGGCAGTGACAAGGACCCTGCCGCCAATCGCCGCAGGCTGCTCAAAGAACTCGAAGGACTGCCTTTCGAAAAGCGGACCGCGCGTTTCCGCTGTGTCGTATCGCTCATCCAGGACGGCAGGCTCCACGTTTTCGAAGGAACCTGCGAAGGTCATATCGCCCTGCAGGAGAGCGAAGGCGTCCAAGGTTTCGGCTATGATTCAATTTTTGTTCCAGAAGGTCTCGACCTGACCATCGCCGAGATTTCCATTGAAGAAAAGAACCGGCTTTCCCACCGCGGAAAGGCCATGCGCCTGCTGCAATGCCATCTGTTGCAAAATCCCGGATCGTCGTCCTCCATCTGACGAAATACGCCGAATCGAGCGTCGTGCTGCACGCCATCGACGCGCAGAGCGGACGCCGCAGCTTTCTCGTGCGCGGCATCAAGCGCGGGAACGCCGTAGCGGCTTTCTATCCGCTCAGCGTGCTCGACGTGGTGAGCGCCGAATCGCCCAGGAGTTCGCTGGCGTGGCTGCGTGAATGGGAGCCCGCCGCCGTGCTGCATGAGATCCGCGCCAACCGCGTGAAAAGCAGCGTGGCCATGTTTCTCAGCGAGGTGCTCTACCGCAGCTTCACCACGGAACTCGCCGATCCGCAGTTTTTTGACTGGCTTTGCGAGGCGATTGACATGCTGGACCGGGAAAGGGGCAGCGTAGCCAACTTCCCGCTCTGGTTTCTGGTGAGTTATGCCGTGCAGCTGGGCTTCATGCCGGGCGATCCGGTGGAGCCGCAAGGCCTTTTCACACCGGCGGAGACAGACCTGCTCCGGCTGCTGCTCCGTTCGCCTTTCGAGACGGCGATGGCCATTCCGCTTTCCGCCGACCGCCGCCAGGCCTTTTCCCGCAAAATGTTACAGTATCTTTCCCACCACCTGGGCACCACCATCGACGCCAAATCGCTCGACGTCCTCCACGCCGTGCTGGCGTGAGGGCCGGATCAGCGGACAATGATCGCGTTGGCGACAGCACGTTCGCCAGCGGCGTCGAAGCGACGGTTGTCGCTGGGATGATTGACGACCTTGCCGCGTACGACCATGGCGGTGGAGCCGCCGCCGTCGAGGTTGACAGCATCGGCACAACCCAGCGCCTGCATCACCTGCTGCAATTCCGGCATCGTCAGGCCGGCCGCCTCGGCGTTGCGGCCGTCGGCCACCACAAGCAGCACCGTCCCGTCGCTCCGGCGGCCGACCGCCGTGCGCGGATTGCGCCGCGTATTGAAATCGTTGACGACAATCGGCTCGCGTTCGCCGCCGATCAGCAGCATCGGACCCGTCGTCACGACGTCTTCCGCTTCGATGTCCCGCTCCCAGCGGGCGATGGCATCCGCCTTGAGCACGTACAGCCCCCCTTTGAACGTCGCAACGGCACCGGTCTGCCGCGTGCTGCGGCCTCCGGTTTTATTCTCGTAGCCGTCATAGGCATTCGGCGCCAGTTCCTCGCCGTCGACGCGCAGGTAGTTGACCGAACCGTAGGGCGCCTTCATATTGAAGAAAGAGCCGTTGATGGCCGCGACGGCGCCGTAACGTCCGGCCAGCGCCGTCGTTTTCTCGAGCGTGCGTTCCCCGGCCGGCACGATGTCGAACCGCGCCCCCGGCGCCACCTCCAGTACACAGAGATACTGATTCGCATCGAACAACGTGCCCTTGAAAGCCGCACAGTGCAGCGTAATCCCCTCGGCCACAACTTCGTGATGCCATTCACCGGTCCACAGCAACTCCGTCTCCTGCGCCCGCAGCGGGAGGACCGACAGGAATAGGACGAAGATCGCTATGAGATGCCGGATCAAGCCCGGCATGACGGGAAGCGAGCGTAGTGGCGGGTGTTTTGCGGAGCCGCGGGCATTTTTCTGCGAGCGGGACATGGAAGGGAGCGAAGCGGCGGGTGTGTTTCCGGTGAGCGAGCATTTTTCTGCGAGCGAGACGGAAACCAGAGCCGCATAGCGACCGTTATTCTTCAATCCATTCATAATCTATGATTTTTTGTTCCAGATTGGCCCGGAGAACACGAACCTTCACCGGGTCTCCCAGACGATAAACCTTGCCGGATGCCTTCGCCCGCGTCTCGTACTTCTCCTCGTCGAACTGGAACCAGTCGAAACGGATGTCCCGCAACGCAACCATGCCCTCCACCTTCGTCGGTTCGATCTCCACATAGATGCCCCACTCCGTGAGACCGCTGATATGCCCGTCGAACACGCGGCCGATCTTGTCCTGCATGAATTCCACCATCTTGTACTTGATGGAAGCCCGCTCCGCATCGGTCGCAATCTGCTCCCGCACCGAACAGTGCTCGCAGCAGTCCTCGAAGTAGAGCTTGTCCTGCGAAGTCGCGCCGTCCATGTACATGGCCAGCAGCCGGTGCACCATCATGTCGGGATAACGGCGGATGGGCGACGTGAAATGCGTATAGTACTGGAACGCCAGGCCATAATGTCCCACATTGTCGGTAGAATAGCGCGCCCGCGCCATGCTGCGGAGCGCCAGCAGCTGCAGCGCATTCTCTTCCGGCTTGCCCTTGGACTCCTTCATCAGCGCGTTGAGCGCCCCCGCCGCCTCCTTCGGATTCGACGTGTCGCCCAGCTTGTGTCCGAAGTTTTTGGCAAACTGGCGCAGGCTGTCGAGCTTCTCCGGATCCGGATTCTCGTGGATACGATAGACGAAGGTCGGATTCTTCGCCTTGCATTTTTTAGTGACATATTCCGCCACGCAGCGGTTGGCCAGCAGCATGAACTCCTCGATGAGCCAGTTGCTCTCCTTGCTCTCTTTCTGGATCACATCCAGCGGCTTGCCGGTCTCGTCCACGATGACTTTCATCTCGGGCCGCTCGAACGAGATGGCTCCCTTCTCGAAACGCTGCCTGCGCAGGATGGAGGCCAGTTCGTGCAGCGCCTGGATCTCTTCGGCGAGCGGGCCCTCTTTCGTCTCGATGATCTGCTGGGCCTGCTCGTAGTCGAAGCGCTGGTCCGAGTTGATGACGGTGCGGCCGAACCACTGGCCGATGACCTTGGCCTTGGCGTTGAGCTCGAATACGGCGCTGAAGGTGAGCTTGTCCTCGTGCGGACGGAGCGAACAGAGCTTGTTCGAGAGGTTTTCGGGCAGCATAGGGATGGTCCGGTCCACCAGGTAGACCGAGGTGCCGCGGGCAAACGCTTCCTTGTCGATCACGGAGCCCGGCGTCACATAGTGCGTGACATCGGCAATGTGGATGCCCACCTCGACGTTGCCGTTCTCGAGCCGGCGGTACGAAAGCGCATCGTCAAAATCCTTGGCGTCGGTCGGGTCGATGGTGAACGTGGTCACACCGCGGAAATCGCGACGCCCGGCCAGGTCTTTCGACGTGATGGCGTCGGAGATCTTGTCGGCCGCCTTTTCCACCTCAGCTTCAAAGCGGTAAGGCAGCTGGTACTCCGCCAGGATGGCGTGCATTTCCGTATCGTTTTCACCGGGCATGCCCAGCACATCCACGATGCGGCCCAGCGGCTCGGCGCTGCGCTTGGGCCAGTCGGTCACCAGCACGGCGACCTTCATGCCGTGCGCGGCTTTCTGGCCGCCGATTTCCGGCAGTTCTTCCGGATCATGCACGTCAATGCGGATGTCATAGGGCATGTTTTTGCTCTCGACGATGGCCCAGACCTGACGTCCGCGGACCACCAGCACGCCGATATGGGGTTTCGTGCTGCGATGGATGATCTTGACTACTTCCCCCTCCAGGCTGCGGCCTTTCAGGCCGGACTGGATGCGCCGCTTCGACACGGCGATCTTCACAAAGTCCCCGTTGAGCGCAAAATGCAGCTTCCGCATCGGAATGAACACGTCGTCTTTCAGGCCCTCCGCTTTCACGAAACCGAAGCCGTCGCGCGAGAGCGAGACAGTCCCTTCAAACTCCTCCAGGCTCCTGGAGCGCCGTTCCGTCGTCCGGACCGGTTCCTGCCCGCCCCGGGCCAGGCGCTTTGCCCGTTTGAGCGCGCCTTCACGCGGTTGCGCGGCATTTTTTTTCTTTTTGGTACTCTTTCGATTCGAAATTCCCATATTATTCCTTACTTTTGCCACTTCAAATTGTATCTACAAAAATAATAAATATTATGCAGAAGAAAGTATTATTGATGATACTGGACGGATGGGGCGAAGGTCGCCATGACCATTCCAACGCGATTTACACGGCCGGAACGCCGGAAATCGACGCCCTCCGCGAAAAATATCCTTTCTCGCACCTGAACGCCTGCGGCGAAGATGTGGGACTACCCGAGGGGCAGATGGGCAATTCTGAAGTGGGACACCTCAACATCGGCGGTGGCCGCATCGTCTACCAGGACCTGGTGAAAATCAACCGCGCCTGCCGCAGCCACAGCCTCCTGCAGAACGAGGAGATCCGCCGCGCCTACACCTACGTGGCCGACTCCGGCAAGAAGCTGCACTTCATGGGCCTCTGCTCGCACGGCGGTGTGCACAGTTCCCTCAACCACCTCTACGAATTCCTGGCGGAAGCCGCCAAGATGAACCTCTCGCAGGTCTTCGTGCACTGCCTCATGGACGGTCGCGACACAGACCCGCACAGCGGCAAGGGCTTTGTCGCCGAACTCGAGCATGTCATGGCCGAGACAACGGGCAAGGTCGCTTCCATCTGCGGCCGTTTCTACACCATGGACCGCGACAAGCGCTGGGAGCGCGTGAAAGAAGGCTACGACCTGATCGTCAACGGGGTCGGCACGCCCGCCACGTCGGCGACCGACGCCATCCAGGCCTCTTACGACGCCGGCGTCACCGATGAATTCATCAAGCCGGTCTGCATCGTGGGCGAAGACGGCAAACCCGTCGGCACCATCGAGGAAGGCGACGCCGTGATCTTCTTCAACTTCCGCAACGACCGCGCCCGCGAGATCACCGCGGCCCTTACCCAGACTGACATGCCGGAGCAGGGCATGCACACCATCCCGCTCTATTATTGCTGCCTGACCCCGTACGACGACAAGTTCACCGGCCTGCACATCCTCTTCGACAAGGAAAACGTGCAGGAAACCCTCGGCGAAGTCGTATCCAAGGCCGGCAAGAAGCAGCTCCGCATCGCTGAGACCGAGAAATACGCCCACGTCACCTTCTTCTTCAACGGCGGCCGCGAAGCCCCGTATGAAAACGAAGACCGCATCCTCATCAACTCGCCGAAGGTAGCTACCTACGACCTTCAACCCGAGATGAGCGCACCAGAAGTGACCAAGGCCCTGACCGCCGACATCGAGACGCGCAAACACGACATGATCATCCTCAACTACGCCAACGGCGACATGGTGGGACACACCGGCAAATACTGCCCGATCTGCGACGCCGTGCGCTACATCGACAGCGCCGTCGGCCGCGTGGTCCGCACCGCCCGCGAAAACGGCTACACCGTGCTCATCACGGCCGACCATGGCAACGCCGACCACGCCGTGAACGACGACTTTACTGAAAACACCCAGCATTCGCTCAACCAGGTCCAGTTCATCGTCGTGGACGACGACGTGAAGGAGGTGCGCGACGGCCGCCTGGCCGACATCGCCCCCACCATCCTCAAGCTGATGGGCATCCCGCAGCCCGCCGCCATGACCGGAAAATCCCTGATTTAATCCTGAAATACATACAATCATGAGCGAAGAAACCCTGAAAGATCCCCGCGACCTGAATTCCGACGGCAAAGTGTCCCTGGACGAGAAACTCAAATGCGCCGCCGCCAAGGCCAGCAAGAAATTCAATGAAGTGGCCGACGAAATGGTCGACAACGCCAAAGACCTCTACGACAAGGCCTCTCCGAAAGCCAAGGAAATCATCGGCGAAGTCAAAGAAAACACCGGCAAGCTGATGGACGACGCCGCCGGACTGATGGACAAGGCCAAAGACAAGATCGACAGCCTGAAGAAATAATGTTTGTTGCGTCTGGCCATTAATCGAGTCTTTTTATGGCCAGACTTTGTTTCAAACAGTTTCCATCCATTCAGAAAGCCGTTAATCTTGGCTAGAACACAGTATGTCTTCCGTCATCGAAAGGTGACGGAGTTTTTTATTCTTTGATTGATAAGGTTAGGTCTTTTTGATTGCGCTGATTCTTTTTTCATTGCTATAGATAATGGTATTGAATCTTGTTTGCACTATACTAGTGATTCGTATTTGTCATTAACATTAAGATACTTAACAACTACAAAATCGACGATTATCTCTATCCTTCGAATCTCTAGACATTAAGAAGAACAAGCGTGACATAAAAATGAGATGAAGCCTCTTGTGGATATCAATAAAAAACTTTAAATTGCTATGTTTTTTTGTGTAACACAATTACTCCTGCTATGGAAGAATATAACCCGGATCACATTAATTACGCTTTAGTTGAGGCGACTCGCCCTCCTATGTATAAAGCGATGAAGTATTGGGGGAGAAAACCTCATAATATTTGGAGTGATTATATTAAACACTATTGCCCTGAAAATGGCGTTGTTTTAGACCCTTTTATGGGGAGTGGTATTTCTACTTTTGAGTGTTTAAAAAACGGGCGCAAAGTTATTTCAACAGATTTGAACCCCTTATCAGCGTTCGTTATTGATGTCCTTACGAGTCCTTTTGACAAGACCGCTTTTACTAAAGCTGTTGATGGCATAAAGAAAACCATTGAATTAGACACCATCTATAGAGATCATTATTTAAAAACTACGTCAAGTGGTCAGGAAATGACCATTTACAATTATATTTGGATTAAGGGCTCCTTAACACATGTCCGTATGAAGGATGATAAGGGACAGGGAGTCTCTACCCAAGCTGATAATATCGATCTACAAAAAGCCATTTCTATGAAGGACCTTGATATTTCCTATTGGTATCCTCAGGATCCTTTCCCTAGAAATCCTTCAATTAACAATACTTTTATAAAGAAAATCGGAGGAAACTCTTTCGATTGTTTATGGACGAGAAGAAACTTATATATTTTAGCCAAGATCTTTGATTTAATACAGCATTCTGAAAAATCAGTTCGCTTACCGTTGATGTATGCGTTTGTTCATACTCTTCATTTGGTATCCAAGATGGTCGTTCCTAGAGGAGAGGCTGGAAATAGGGACTTTTCCGGGAGTTGGGGTAGGGCCGATTATATGATTCGAAATCGTTCCATGGAACAAAACCCTTTGATTGTTTTTCTTCGTTCATGTTTTGACAAACAGGGCGTCGTCAACGCTATGATTGACGTTGAGCAATCTATCCCTGCGAACAAAAAATTCAAGATTAAAAATTCCCCTCGCTGGCCGGATTTAAAAGCAGATGTTAATTATGGTGTGTTAGACATTGCTGATATATGTGATTACATTGCTGCGGATAGTATCGATTTCATCATAACTGATCCGCCCTATGGCGGTTTAGTTCAGTATATGGATTTAAGCCTTGTTTGGCTTGTTTGGTTGCAGCATTTCAATAAACGATATACTCCCGATTCTTCAGGAGAGATAACTTATAAAAAGGGTATCACTTCTCGAAACTCATATACTCTGAAACTAGATAGGGCCTTCAAAAATCTCTATAATGTGCTGAAACCCAATCATTATATGGTTGTTACTTTTCACAATCAAGATATTAAAGAATGGAATGATTTTGTTAGCGCAATCAGAAAGGCCGGGTTTGTGTTCGAAAAGGTGACTCATCAGTATAATAGACGTTCGGGTGAATCAAATGTCGCTAATCCATATGGGACAACAAGTTCGGATTTCTACATTCGTTGTAAAAAAGCAACGGATAGTATGAATTTAAAAGGAGATGTTGAGTTGTATCATTTTGTTCGTCAGAAGACCATAGATATTCTCGTTGAGCGAGCAGAAAAAACACCTTTCACGTTTATTTTGAACGGATTACTTCCCGAGATGCTTCAGGCTGGTTATCTTCAACCTGACGAACCAGCTGAAGAGATTCAAAAAATACTAAGTACAGACGTAGGAAAAGATAGGATTTTCTGTGTCGAGAAAAATCAACGAGACCAGTCTGGAGATTACTATTGGTTTAATAATCCTTCTTCTTACATTAGTCATTTATCTTTTCCTCTTTCCGAAAGGGTTGATCTTACAATAAGGTCTTTCCTACGACGGAATGTTTCTGTCCGTTATGACGATGTTGTTGCTGAAATATTCAAACAGTTTCCGAATGGGCAGACACCAGATATGCAGGGAATTAGTAAAGTCCTGAGTAAATATGCCCAAAAATCCCAAGGAAAATGGAAATTAAAAGATGACGTAGAAACAGAATGTACTACGCACACGCATATAATTGAAGAGTTGTGTTATTTAGCGCGAAAAGCTCATTTTGAGCCTTTCGTAGGAAGACGAGAACAAAGTGAATTTGTTGATGGACAAACAAAACTAATTGATCTTTCTTCTTACGCGGATTTAGATACTGTATTGACTGGATATGACAACTACACGTTATCGCGTATCGAGATGATAGACAATGTTTGGTTATCTGGAAATAAAATTTCTGCGGTGTTTGAAGTGGAGAATTCAACAGGATTCATTGAAGCAATAAGCCGTTCGTCAAATTTAGAAGGTAGTCTTCCGAAGTTCATGATTATCCCAGATAGACGAGTTCAAGAACTTCAACAATATCAAGATCCTATGTTTCTTGAATCTTTTAGGAGTAGTTCTTGGAGATATCTTACCTATGAGGATATTAGAAAACTAAAGACTTCCCAAAAAATTAGTATTGACGATATCAAAGCCTTATCAAAAAAGCTATGAAAGAAAACAAACAGAAAAGGCCAAGAAAACCTAAGTCTCTTGAGAATCAGCCAGGTAAATACGATGAAAGAAATGTTTTAAATGATTTGGACGGGCGTTCTTGGTTATTGTTAACAAAAAGCTTTTGGATTTCGGAATCATGCCCTGAGGACAAAGCCGCATACAAACACCCAGCTCCTTTTTTAATTAAAGATATAGAAAAACTTATCAGCTTATTTACCAAGCAGGGTATGATTGTTCTAGATCCCTTTGCTGGAAGTGGAACTACTCTGATTGCCGCAGATAATCTTAAACGAAAGGGTGTTGGCATTGATTTGAGTGAAGAGTATCATCAATTATATTTAGAACGTATTGCTAATAGAAAGAGCATTCCCGACTGTGTCTATTATGTTGGAGATAGTCTTGCTCTTTTAGATAATGTCGGATTTGTTGATTATATTGTAACTTCTCCTCCATATCATAATATTCTTCGTAATAAATCAAAAGGGACGAGAAACAACAATGGTAAAAATTTTCGCATGTCCGCTCGTGATGGAATAATATATTATAGCGATAATAATAATGATTTAGGCAACTTTGAAAACTATGAAGATTTTCTTTCAGCACTGAAAGCAATCATGAAAAAAGGATACGATTGTTTGCGAGATAAAAAATATGCATCAATTATTATCAGTGATTTTACTGTAGAGAAAAAAGAAATTTGTGTGCAAGCAGATATTGTAAAAATGATGCAAGATATTGGTTTCCAATATGTTGGGACAACTGTGTTGCTACAAACAGTCAAACCTCTCTATCCATTTGGATATCCATACGCTTATAAGATCAATCATCATCATCAAAATATTATTTCTTTTCGAAAAGATATTATTTTAAAATAACTATGTCCTTCGTACACCTGCACGTCCACACGCAATACTCGATTCTCGACGGATTTTCCGACATCGAGAAACTGTTCGCACGCGCCCGCGAGCTCAACATGCCGGCCCTGGCCATTACCGACCACGGCAACATGTACGGCGTGAAGGAGTTCTTCAAGTTCGCCTACGACAAGAGCAACCTGGACGAGAACAAGCAGCCCGTCGTCAAGCCCATCATCGGCTGCGAGGTGTATGTGACACGGCACTACGACCACCGCCTCAAGGACAACGACCACCGCAAATACTACCACCTGACCCTGCTGGCCAAGAACTACGCAGGTTATCAGAACCTGATGAAAATCTGCACGGAGGGACATATTCACGGAATGTATTACAAGCCGCGCGTGTCGCACGAGATCATCGAGCAGTACCATGACAACCTGATCTGCTGCTCCGCCTGCCTGGCCGGCGAGCTCCCCCGCAACATCCTGGACGGAAACATCGAAGCTGCCCGCGAGACCATCCGCTGGCACCAGCGGGTCTTCGGCGAGGACTACTACCTGGAGGTGATGAAGCACAAGACCGAAGTGCCGGATCTCGACGATGACGTGTACCGGGCCCAGATGGAGGTCAATCCCGTGATTTTCTCGCTGGCCGAAGAACTGGGGGTGAAAGTGGTGGCGACCAACGACGTCCATTTCATCCGCCGGGAAGACGGGCCGGCGCATGACCGCCTCATCTGCCTGACCACCAACTCCGACATCGACGACCCGAAGCGCCTGCGCTACACCCAGCAGGAATTCCTCAAGAGCGAGGAAGAAATGGCGGCGCTTTTCCCGGAGCATCCCGAAGTCATCAGCAACACGCTGGAAGTGGCCGGCAAGGTGGAGGCCTACAAGATCGACCACGACTACATCCTGCCCAAGTTCAGGATCGACGAGGACTTCCTCCGCGACATCGACCGGTATCTGGAACAATACAAACCCTATATCGACGCCGGTAAAAACGACCCGAAAGGCCATTATCGGGGCGACGACTTCTGCAAGTCGGTGGCTTTCCTCTGCCACCTCACCTACCAGGGAGCACACATCCGCTACGGCGAGACCCTCACGCCCGAGCAGGAGGAACGCATCGACTTCGAGCTGAAGACCATCGCCTCGATGGGCTTCCCCGACTACTTCCTGATCGTCCAGGATTATATCCGGGCCATGCGCAAGGAGGGCTGGCTCGTAGGTCCGGGCCGCGGCTCGGCCGCCGGCAGCGTGGTGGCCTACTGCCTGTGGATCACCAACCTCGACCCGATCAAATACCAGCTTCTGTTCGAGCGCTTCCTCAACCCGGAGCGTATCTCCATGCCCGATATCGACGTGGACTTCGAGAACCTGGAAGCCGCGCACCGCTATGTCGAGGAAACCTACGGCGCAGACCACGTGTCCCGCGTCATCACCTTCGGCACCATGCTCGCCAAGGGTGCCATCAAGGACGTGGCGCGCATCAGCCACGTGACCATCGACGAGAGCAACCGTCTCTCGAAAATGGTGCCGGCCCGCCTCTTCGAACGCAAGAAAAACGAGAAGGGCGAGATGGAAGAGAAGAGCGTCAAGATCACGCTGGCCAACTGCTTCCGCCTGGTGCCTGAATTCAGGGACGAGCTCGCCAGGGAGGACAACGCTCTCAACAAGGAAGTGCTGGAGTACGCCGAACAACTGGAAGGCAGCATCCGGCAGGTCGGCATGCATGCCTGCGCCACCATCATCGGACCGGGCAACCTGAGCGACTATATCCCCATCTGCCTGTCGAAAGACAAAGATACGGGCGAAGAGGTCTGGACCTCGCAGTACGACGGCCACTATATCGAAGAATGCGGCCTGCTGAAGATGGACTTCCTGGGCCTCAACACCCTGTCGATCATCCACAAGACCCTCGACCTGATCAAGGAGGGCTACGGCCTGGACATCGACATCGAAGCCATCCCCATCGACGACAAGGCCACCTACGAACTCTACGGACGCGGCGATACCACCTCGATCTTCCAGTTCGAGTCGCCCGGCATGAAGGAATGGCTGCAGAAGCTGCAGCCGGAGCGCTTTGAAGACCTGATCGCCATGAACGCGCTCTACCGGCCGGGTCCGATGGACTACATCCCCGACTTCGTCGACCGCAAGCAGGGTATCAAGCCCATCGCCTACGACACGCCGGAGATGGAAGAGTTCCTGAAAGACACCTATGGCATCACGGTCTACCAGGAGCAGGTGATGCTGCTGTCGCAGAGGCTGGCCGGCTTCACCAAGGGCCAGGCCGACAAGCTCCGCAAGGCCATGGGCAAGAAGAAGATCAAGGACATGGAGGAACTCTATGTCATGTTCATGGAAGGCGGGCAGGCGCACGGACACTCCGAAACGCTGCTCAACAAGATCTGGCAGGACTGGCGCGCCTTTGCGGAATACGCGTTCAACAAGTCGCACGCCACCTGTTATGCCTGGGTGAGCTACCAGACCGCCTGGCTGAAAGCCCATTATCCGGCTGAGTTCTTCGCCGCCAACATGAGCTGCAATCTCAACAACATGGAGGAGATCACCAAGATCATGGACGACTGCCGCCACTGGCAGATCCCGGTCCTGGGCCCCGATATCAACGAGAGCGCCACGGAGTTCACCGTCAACAAGAAAGGACAGATCCGCTTCGGCATGGGCGGCATCAAGGGCGTGGGCGCCAATGTCATCGACGCCGTGATCGCCGAGCGGCGGAAAGGCGGTCCCTTCACCGACATCTTCGATTTCGTGGAACGTATGCCGCTGGGCGTCATCAACCGGAAGGTTGTCGAATGCCTGGTCTACGCCGGTGCCTTCGACAGCTTCCCCGATATGAGCCGGTCGCAGTATTTCTTCGAGACGGGGAAAGACGAAACCTACCTGGACGTGCTGCTGGGTTACGCCGCCAAGTTCCACAACGACTCGATGTCTTCGGGCGGCCTCTTCGGCGACATGGCCGAACTCAAGCCCGTACGGCCCAACATACCGCCCAAGGTCGAGGCCAACGAGATGGAACTGCTCAAGAAGGAGAAGGAGTGCGTGGGCATGTATCTGTCGGCCCATCCACTCGACCGCTTCCGCTTCGAGATCGAGCAGTTCGCCACGGCCGACATCGCCCGGATCGACGAGATCGACCGGACGCTGCAGACCGACAAGTCCGTGCAGAACAAGGAATACTACGTGGCCGGGCTGGTGTCGGAGTGTGACGTGCGTTACACCAAGAGCGGCAACAAGCCCTGGTGCCGCTTCACGCTCGAAGACTTCTCCGGCAGCCACACCTTCTCCCTCTTCAGCAAAGACTACGAGACCTTCATGAAATACATGCAGGTCCACACCGCCCTGCTGGTCAAGTGCGCCACGCGGCAGCGCTTCCGCAAGAAAGACGACAATGCGTCCGAGGACAGCTACGAGCTCCGCATCCAGAACATGATGTTGCTCTCCAACACCAAGGATGAATTCTTCAGGGAACTGCACGTCGAGATACCGCTGGAAGCCTCCACGCCGGAACTTCGCAGCGCCCTGCTCAAGGAGATCAAGCACCACAAAGGCAAGGCCCGCTTCTTCATCGACGTCCTTTTCCGCCACGACGACATCGACGACCGCCTGAGTCTCATCTCCAAAAAGTACAACGTCGCTCCCGGCTACGAGCTCTACAGTTTCCTGGAAAAGAAAAACCTCCGTCACCATGCGGTGAAGGAGGTTCATCTCTAGGATTGCCGAAGCAAGATTACATCATGCCGCCCATACCCGGATTCATCGGGGGCATGGCGGGCGTGTCTTCCTTGATGTCGGCCAGGGCGCACTCGGTGGTCAGGAACATGCCGGCCACGGAAGCGGCGTTCTGGAGAGCGACGCGGACCACCTTGGTCGGGTCGATGACACCCGTCGACAGCAGGTTCTCGAAGGTGTCGGTGCGGGCGTTGTAGCCGAAGTCACCCTTGCCTTCCTTCACTTTCTGGACGATCACGCTGCCTTCCTTGCCGGCGTTGGCGGCGATGGTGCGGATCGGCTCTTCGATGGCGCGGGCCACGATGCGGATACCGGTCAGTTCGTCTTCGTTCTCACCTTTGACCTTCTCCAGGACTTTCTCGGCGCGCACGAGGGCGACGCCGCCACCCGGGATGATGCCTTCTTCGACAGCGGCGCGGGTTGCGTTCAAAGCATCCTCGACGCGGTCTTTCTTCTCTTTCATCTCGACTTCCGAAGCGGCGCCCACATAGAGGACAGCCACACCGCCGGCGAGCTTGCCGAGGCGCTCCTGGAGCTTCTCGCGGTCGTAGTCGCTCGTGGTGGTCGAGATCTGCTTGCGGATCTGGCTGGCACGGTCGGCGATGGCATCCTTGTCACCGGCACCGTTGACGATGGTGGTATTCTCCTTGTCGATGACCACTTTCTCGGCGCGGCCCAGCATGTCGGGCGTAGCGTTCTCGAGGGTGAAGCCCCGTTCCTCGCTCACCACGACGGCACCCGTCAGGGTAGCGATGTCCTGCAGCATCTCCTTACGGCGGTCACCGAAGCCCGGCGCCTTGACGGCGGCCACCTTCAGCGTGCCACGCAGCTTGTTGACCACGAGGGTGGTGAGGGCTTCGCCGTCCACATCCTCAGCGATGATCAGCAGCGAGCGGCCTTCGCGGGCGATGGGCTCGAGGATCGGCATCAGGTCTTTCATCGTGGAGATCTTCTTGTCGGTGATCAGGATCTGCGGCTGTTCGAGCACGGTCTCCATCTTGTCCGGGTTGGTCATGAAGTAAGCGGAGATGTAACCGCGGTCGAACTGCATGCCTTCCACCACTTTCACTTCGGTCTCGGTACCCTTGGCCTCTTCCACGGTGATGACACCGTCTTTCTTGACCTTGGCCATCGCCTCGGCGATCAGCTTGCCGATGGTGTTGTCGTTGTTGGCGGAGATGGTGCCCACCTGCTCGATCTTCGAGTAATCGTCACCCACGGCCTGGCTCTGTTTCTTGAGGTCTTCGACCACGGCGGCCACGGCCTTGTCGATGCCGCGCTTGAGGTCCATCGGGTTGGCGCCGGCGGCCACGTTCTTCAGGCCCACGTTGATGATGCTCTGGGCGAGCACGGTTGCGGTGGTCGTACCGTCACCGGCCTGGTCGTTGGTCTTGGAAGCGACTTCCTTGACCATCTGGGCGCCCATGTTCTGGAAGCGGTCCTCGAGTTCGATCTCCTTAGCGACCGTGACACCGTCCTTGGTCACCTGCGGTGCACCGAATTTCTTGTCGATGACGACGTTGCGGCCCTTCGGACCCAGCGTCACCTTCACAGCGTCAGCCAAAGCGTCAGCACCCTCCTTCATGAGGTTGCGCGCGTCGATATTGAATTTGATGTCTTTTGCCATAGTTGTATCCTCCTTTATTTAAGCACTGCGACCACGTCACTCTGACGCATGATCAGATAATCCTTTCCATCCACGGTGATTTCCGTGCCGGCATACTTGCCATAAAGCACGGTGTCGCCGACTTTGAGCTCCATCGGCTCGTCTTTCTTGCCGTTGCCGACAGCGACGACTTTGCCCTGCTGGGGTTTTTCTTTCGCGGAATCAGGAATATACAGTCCGCTTGCGGTCTTGGTCTCGGCTTCCTTGGCCTCGATCAGGACTCTGTCTGCTAAAGGTTTAATGGTCATGATGATTATATTTTTAACGTTTATTGTTTAATTTTGCACTGGCTCACTAAGACAAATTGAGTGCCAACAGCTTTTTTATGACAAAATGTCACCTGTCTCTCCTGTGTGCGGCCCTCCTGCTGCTCAGCGGCTGCAAGCCTGCCAGCCAGGGCCCTTCCCTGTCTGAATACGGCCAGCATTCGCTGAACGCCCGGGCAGCCAGATTCGAGCAGTACGCCCAGCTGCTGTCCACGCTCTCGCCCATGGAAGCATGGGTCCGGCAGGAATCCCTCCTGGCGGAGGCAGAGCGTGACAGTGCGGAATGGCAGTTGCAGATGCAGTTGCAGGAGAAATTCTTCCTGGATCCCAACAGCCCCTATCGCAACGAGGAACTCTATCTGCCCGTGGTGGCCCACCTGCAGACTTCGCCCCATGCTACGCGCGAACAGCGCGACCGCGCCGCCTGGCTGGAGCCGCGCCTGCTCCTCAACCGACCCGGCACGGTGGCCGCGGACTTCCCCTTCACCCTGCCCAACGGCCGCACGACAACCCTGCACGCCGCCATCGACAGCCGGCACCCGCGCCAGACCCTGCTGTTCTTCAGCAATCCCGGCTGCGCCAACTGCAAGGAGATCACCGAAGCGCTGGCCGCCGACCCGGAGGTCTCCGCCCGCATCGCCGCAGGGGAGCTGCTGGTGATCAACATCCATCCCGACGCCGACGTCGAGACCTGGCTCGACTACCTGCCCAACTACCCGGGAGAATGGATCTGCGGCTACGACCCCGACCAGCTCCTTCTCAGCGACACCCGCTACTGGGTGCGGGCCATCCCGTCGCTCTATCTGCTGGACGAAGAAAAACGGGTCGTCCTGAAAGACGCCCCGTTGGAAAAGGTTTTAGTAAATGGCAAATAACGCCGACCCGCTGCCCGACATGGCCGCATACACGGCGCCATCGTAGTAGAGGGCTTTTTTGGCATGTGCCAGAGATGGGTGCTTCGCAAAGACCGTTTCTTCGAAATCATTGACCAACAAGTCTTTCCATTCCTCGACAGGATGCTTCAGCACGGACAGGATGTCCCGCTCCGGCTCCCGCGGCGTGATGCCGGCATAGGCGTCCCGCGTGGAAACGAAGACCGGCTGCGGAAAGATGCGCACCGTACGCTCGAGCTGGAAATCGACCGGCGTGAGAATCTCGCCGCGGCCGCGGGCCAGCATCGGGCGGTTGTAGACGAAGAAGGCGCAGTCGCTGCCCAGGCGGGCCGCCAGGCCCGCCAGCTCATCCTGCGGCAGCTGCAGCCCGAAAAGCCGGTTGAGCCCGACCAGCGTAAAAGCCGCATCGGACGAGCCGCCGCCCAGCCCCGCACCCATGGGAATCTTCTTGTAGAGGTGGATGGCCACAGGCGGGATGTCGAAGCGCGACGCCAGCAGCTGCCAGGCCTTCTCGCAGAGATTCCCCCCTGCGATCTCCGCGTTATGGCAGTGCATCTCGAAGCGTTCGGCAGGGACCAGTTCAAGCACGTCACAGAGTCCCGGCACGGGATAGAACAGCGTCTCGATGTCGTGGTAACCGTCCGGGCGCTTGCGGATCACATGCAGGCCCAGGTTGATCTTGGCGTTGGGAAACAGCAGCATGGGCCTAACCGCATTTTGAATAGCCACAGTCCAGGCACACCAGACAACCCTCCTGGTACACCAGGTTCGAGCTGCCGCAATGCTTGCACTTCTTGCCCGACTCGTCGCGCGTACCGTTGGGGATATAGCGCTTGAGCGCCCGCTCCACACCGTTCTTCCACGTGTTGATGGTGGTGCTGTCGAGCTCCAGGCCCTGCACCAGGTTGAGCACGTCGACGATCGGCATGCCGTTGCGCAGCACGCCCGAGATTAGCTTGGCGTAGTTCCAGTACTCCTTGTTGAACATGTGGGAGATGCCGCCCACCACGCTCGGATAGCCGTACTTGTCCTGGAAATGGAAGTCGTAGCGGCTGTTGCCGGTGGCCGGGTCGGTCTCCTTGACGATCCAGCCCGACTCGATGCTGCGCGGGATGTTGCGCGTGTCTTCGTCCACGATGCCGGTGAAGATCTCGTAGGGCTGTCCGCCCAGCTTGCCCACCAGCGCGATCCACTGCTCGCTGCCGTTGCGGAAACGAATCACGTCCGCCTCGAGCGACTGCGGACGCTTCTTCGGCTTGATGGACGCGCGCTTGTCCTTCTCGCCTTCGCTGGAAACCAGCACCCCGGCACGGGACCCTTCGCGATAAACCGTAATGCCCTTGCAGCCGCATTCCCAGGCGGACTGGTAGACCTTCGCCACCATTTCCTCGGAGATATCGTGCGGCAGGTTGACCGTCACGCTGATGCTGTGGTCCACCCACTTCTGCACCGCACCCTGCAGCTTCACCTTGGCCACCCAGTCGATGTCGCCGGCCGTCGACTTGTTGTAGGGCGAAGCCTGCACCAGCTTGTCGAGTTCGGCCTGGTTCATGTGCAGCACGTCTTCCCGCTTGTAGCCCGCCACTTCAGCCCAGTCCAGAAACTTGTGGTGGAACACGAAATACTCTTCGAAACAGTCGCCCTTCTCGTCCTTGAACGAGATTTTGACGTTCTTGTCGTTGGGATTGACTTTCTTGCGCCGCAGGTAGAAGGGACGGAACACCGGCTCGATGCCCGAGGTGGTCTGGGTCATCAGGCTGGTGGTGCCGGTCGGAGCGATGGTCAGCATCGAAATGTTGCGGCGTCCCGTGGCGGTCATGCGTTCGTAGAGTTCAGGGTCGGCGGCTTTGATGCGGAGGATCATGGGGTTGTGCTCCTCCTTGGCGGCGTTGTAGAGCGGGAAGGCACCGCGCGTGCCGGCCATGTCGACCGATGCGCGGTACGCCTCCACGGCGAGGGTCTGCTGCACCTTCACGGCGAAATCGATGGCCTCGGGCGATCCGTAGGGCAGGCCGAGCGCGGCCAGCATGTCGCCTTCCGCCGTGATGCCCAGGCCAGTACGGCGACCGCCCAGGGTTTTCTTGCGGATCTTGAGCCAGAGATTGTACTCGGTGCGCTTGACCTCTTCTTCCTCCGGATCGTGCTTGATCTTGTCAAGGATCTGCTCGATCTTTTCCATTTCCAGGTCGATGAGGTCGTCCATCAGGCGCATGGTCATTCCCACGTGTTTCCTGAAGAGGTCCCAGTCGAAGCGCGCACGCTTCGTGAAGGGACTTTTCACATAGGAATAGAGATTCATGGCGATCAGGCGGCAGCTGTCATAAGGGCAGAGCGGAATCTCGCCGCAGGGGTTGGTGCTCACCGTCCGGTAGCCCTGGTCGGCGTAGCAGTCCGCCACCGACTCGCGCAGCACCGTGTCCCAGAACAGGACACCCGGCTCCGCCGACTTCCAGGCATTGTGGATGATTTTGCGCCAGAGCGCCGCGGCATCGATGGTCCGCTCATATTTGGGTTTATCCCCGTACACGGGGTACTGTAGCTGGTAAGGGAGGCCGGACAGGGCAGCGCGCATGAACGCGTCGTCAATCTTGACCGATACGTTGGCGCCGGTCACCCGGCCCTGCTCCATCTTCGCGTCGATGAAGCGCTCCGAATCGGGGTGCTTGATCGAGATGGTGAGCATCAGGGCGCCGCGGCGGCCGTCCTGGGCCACTTCACGGGTGGAGTTGGAGAAGCGCTCCATGAAAGGCACCACGCCCGTCGAGGTCAGTGCGCTGTTGAGCACGGGGCTGCCGGTGGGACGGATGTACGACAGGTCGTGTCCCACGCCGCCGCGGCGCTTCATCAGCTGCACCTGCTCCTGGTCGAGCATCAGGATGCCGCCGTAGGAGTCGGCCTGCTTGTCGTGGCCGATGACGAAGCAGTTGCTGAGCGAGGCCACCTGGTTGTTGTTGCCGATACCGGTCATCGGGCCGCCCTGCGGCACCACATAGCGGAAATTGCTCAGGAGCTGGTAGATATCCTCTTCGCTCAGCGGTTCGGGATAGTTCTTTTCAATGCGGGCGAATTCGGCGGACAGGCGGTGGTGCATGTCGTCCGGGGACTTTTCATAGAGGTTTCCGGCAGAATCCTTGACCGCGTATTTGTTGATCCAGACAGTCGCTGCGAGCTCATCTCCCTTGAAATAGGCGAGGCTGGCAGCCAGGGCTTCTTCGTAGGTATAGGTTTTCATTCGTTTCAGGAAAAAAGAGGTTACGAAGTTACTGCATTTCGAGGGGGAAACCCATGCCCGTCCGGGGCATTTTTTCAACATCTAATAAACACGGCGGCCAGAGTGGCACCGGAAGGGTTTTTCCCCCGAAATTTTTTATCTTTGTATGTTGAAACCACCGTTTCTGGAAAATGAAAGCCCTCTTCGTCTTCGCCCTGATGCTCCTGACGGGCAATCCCCCGCAATCCGTTTCCGACATCCCTGTCACCGACAAGCTACACGGCATCTCGGCCGGACCCGGCACCGACGCCTCGGTCTCCATGTGCATCAGTTGGGCCTGCGACACCACGTTCAAGCACACCTGCGTCCGCCTGACGACCGTCTCGGACCAGGACTGGGCGGAAGCCCGCGATGTCAAGCCCTCCCGGCACGAACGCTTCGACGCCTTCGACGGCATCTATTCCAAGGCGCCGGACGGCACCAACATCCATGAATCGGCCGTCTTCACCAAATGCGGCGTCATGATCGACGGGCTGCAGCCCGACACCGACTACAAATACGTAATTCTGGAAAAAGCCGGCGGACAGGCGGTCGCCCGCAGCACGGAACACCGCTTCCGCACCGCTGGTGCCGAGCGCTGGTCGGCCTGCATCATCTCCGATTTCCACAGCTATCCGCCCATCCCCACCCGGCTGAAAGCCGCCATGGGCATGATTGACACCCTGCAGCGCATTGACCCGTCGATCGACTGGATCCTGAGTCCGGGCGACGTCGTCGCCTGGGGCGGCAGCTACTCCTTCTGGCGGCAGATGTTCGAGGAAGAGAACTTCAGCGAACTGCTCTGGGCGCGGGTCAACGGCAACCACGACAACTGGACCCGCCAGTCCCAGGTATCGCAGGACTTCGGCGTCCCGAATCCTTTCTTCACCGGCACCTCCTTCTATCCGCAGAACGGCTACGAGCGGGCCGAGGGGGTCTGCTATCACTTCCGCTACGGCAACACCCTCTTCGTCATGCTCAACACGGAAGACATGGGCACCCCGGAGACCTTCAACGCGGCGGCCGACTGGCTCCGCGACTGCGTGACCTTTGCGCGCGGCGGCGAGAATCCGCCCGCCTTCGTGGTGGTGTGCCAGCACTACGAGTGGTTCAACGGCACCAACGGGCGCGCCGTGCAGTACACCCGCTGGCACCGGATCTTCGACGAACTGGATGTCGACCTGGCCGTGGCCGGCAACAACCACATCTACGTGCGCAGCCTGCCGCTCTTCGACGGGCAGGTCACCGACGGCCGCCGCGGCACTGTCTACCTCCAGACCTCGGTCTGCGACGACGACCGGGGCCGCGATTTTGACGACACCCCGCTGCAGAATCCCGACAAGATCGCCTTCCGATGGACGGAAGGTTCCCATACCGTCAGTGCCATCCACCTGGCCGTGGATGCCGGGCAGATGGTCCTGACCCTCCATGACCGCCACGGCAACCCGGTCGACAGCACCGTGATCCCGGCCAAGCCCCGCACGGAAGCGCAGGATTCCCACCTGACCTTCGGACCGTGGGTGACCGACATGCGCGAAGACGCCTTTACGGTGCTCTGGGCCACCGACGTCCCCTGCCAGGGCTGGGTGGAGCTCGACAACGGGCGCCGCATCTACGAAGAATATGCGGGCCGGAAAATGTTCGGCACGCACCATACCGTCCGGGTCGAGGGTCTCTCGCGCGGCGGCGCTTACGGCTATCGGGTCGGCAACCGCGTGGTCGACGCCCTGAACCCGCGCAGGCCGGCCTACGGACGCGACATGTACTCCGGCCGGCATCAGGTCACGACCTTCGATCCCAACCGCAAGACCTGCCGTTTCTCCGTGATAAACGACGTGCACATGCAGCTGGACCACTATGCCGCCCTGCTCGACGACATCGATCTCCGGGAAAACGATTTCCTGCTCCTCAACGGCGACATCATCTCGGCCGGCAACTGGACGCTGGACAGCCTCTACAAGTATGAGGTGGGACCGCTGGGCGACCGCGGCGCCGACCTGCCGGTGGTCTTCTCGCGCGGCAACCACGAGGGCCGCGGCAGCGGGGTCATGCTGGTCGAGAAGATCTTCCCGAAAGACGGCACGGCGCCTTATTACTATACTTTCCGCGAGGGGCCCGTGGCCTTCCTCGTCCTGGATGCCGGCGAAACCGGCGTAAAGAATTCCCTGGCCCTGACGGGCGACCGTATCTACGAAGACTACCTGCGCCAGCAGCTGGCCTGGGCGGAAGAAGCCATGCAAGCCCCGGCCTTCCGCAAGGCACCGGTTAAGATCTGCATCATCCATGCGCCCATGGTCGACTTCGGCGACCCCGACGACTTCGTGCCGCACCAGTGGATGAACCGTCAGTTCATGCCGCTCCTCAACCGGGCCGGCATCGACCTGATGATCGGCGCCGACCTCCACGAGCACATGTTCATTCCCGCGGGCACCATGAACAATGCCTTCCCCATCCTGATCAACGACGACCAGTCGCGCCTGGACGTCCAGGTACGGAAAGACCGCATCGAGGCCACCGTCTACGATGAAGAAGGCAAGGTCACGGTCCCGACCTATACAATATCCATCCAATAATCCTACGATGACAAGAACCGAGATTGCAAGCATCGGCAAGCAGGCCGTCCTCGAAAAGCTCTTCGACCAGAGCGGATATACCAACGAACAACCCCTGCGGCTCAAGCAGAAAGGAGAATGTTGCAGCGCCCAGAAACTCATGCTGGAAGGCTGTGACTTCGACCTGGTCTACACGCCGCTCAAGCACCTGGGCTACAAGGCCGTGCTCAACGTACTCGGCGAGCTCTACGCCGACCTGCGCCAGCCGGCGTCCCTGTCGGTGGTGCTGGGACTCTCCAAGCGTTTCTGCTACGAGGATGTGGCGGAGCTCTGGCAGGGCGTGCTGGCTGCCTGCCGGGAACACGGCGTCGGTCAGCTGGCACTCGAACTCAACCCGTCCGTCAACGGGCTGGCCATCGGCCTGTCGGCCTGCGGCGTCCAGAAAAAGGGCGTCATCGAAAAGATCCCGGCTTCGAAGAACATGGACCTGATCTGCCTCAGCGGGCATGTGGGCGCGGCCTACATGGGCCTGCACGTGCTGGAGCGCGAGAAAGTCTCGTTCACCGGCACGGGCGAGCAGCCCGATCTGTCGAAATACAAGGCCGTCCTGGCCAGCTACCTGAGTCCGGAGATCAAGCCGGGCATCGTGACCCGTTTCATCGAGGCGGATGCGCTGCCCTCCCGCGGCTATTTCCTCACCCGCGGCCTGGGCGAGGCCGTCATCCGGCTGACGCGCGACACGGGCCTGGGCGCCAAGATCTATCTCGAGAAGATTCCCATCTCTTCCCAGACCTTCGCCATGGCCGAGGAAATCGACATGGACGTGGTGACGGCAGCCATGAACGGCGGTGACGACTACAAGTTCCTCTTCACCCTGCCCATCGAGAAGCACGATGTCGTCCGCAAGGATTTCCAGGATTTCGAAATCATCGGCCACACCGCCCGTCCCGACGTGGGCCCCGTCCTGGTCACGCCGGAAGGTGCCGAACTTCCCATCCATGCGCAAGGGTATTGATTCCCCACGCGGCGCGCTACGCGTTATGCACAGCAACTGCTTGTATATCAGATGATTACAACAATATACCCGCCTAACTACTGGCGGGTATATTGTTTTATATTATTGATTGTCAAGTTCTTACAGTGCACATCATAGATGGAGATATTTGGTGAGATGGCGGGCACTAGCACCCGTTCGTATGGCAAGAGGCTCCCAGAGACGGCGGCGCTCCTCTTCAGGCCGTTTTAGCAGGTCGCCGATACAGGACAATTCCTTTGTCTGCAACAGGAATCCGGTCATCGTCGTATAGATCCCATCGGAACCCGCCGTGAAATCTTCTTTCAGATCATATTCAGAACCTGTATTGCTATTGATGGCCATGACCATGTCATCAAAACTGTTGTAATGACTTTGAAGCGCCGCATAATCGATGCAATTGTAGGTCCTTATGATAAAATCGCTCAATTGGGCCAACTCCTGTCGGTTGAGATTCTTTGTCATTCGAGCCAGTTGGGCGTAGTTGAGCGGCCGACCCTGTGCAAATTCTTCCCTGACTTCATGCAGGGCCTTCCGTAAATATCCCCTGGATCGGTTTTCGACGAAAGGATCCGAGAAGGGATGTTTGTTCTGCGCATAAGCCAGAAAGTTCCATCTGGATTGCTCAACTTTGTTGCATAGTTGTTTCTCCACCGGGTTGTTGTACAGATAAGCGATGGCCGACTTGATCTTTTTCTCTCCCACCTTAGACGCCTTTCCGAAAGGGCTATGAAAAGAGAGATTGGCCTGCGGATACGCTTGGTTATACATCCTGCTGAAGGATCTTGTATACATATGGACGAAGCGACTAAGCTGTTCCTTCGAATTAGCCTCCACTAAAACATGGATATGGTCGACCATCAGGCACAGACCAAGAACCCTGACGCCGCATTTCCGGGCGGCCATGCAGAAAATCGTGAAAAACACCAGACAATCCCGTCCGGAATAGAAAATCAAAAATCCTTTGTTGGTTTTTTGATAGACGTGCTGAACAGCACCTCTCGTAAAAGATATTCTTCCCCGCATGTCGCCCCATTTTAATTGTGTACAAATATAATTCACGAAATCGCCTTTTCCAAATGTTCATAACAACTCGCTGATATCCAAAAAGATACTAAAAACAACCTGCTTGTTTCAAACCAGGTTAAGAATCAGAATGGGCTGATTTTCAACAACTTGTTATGAACATCCATATTGAGGCTACCTGCATCAGGCCACCATAGCCTCCGCTTTTCAACCCTTCGTCCCTGCCGGACTTGTTCTGGCATCCCGTTATTTTTGTTATTTTTGTAATTTATGAAGCAGCTCCTGACCGGGAAAGTCCAGAACCTATGGATCCAGTTGTTCCGCTACGCCATCGTGGGGGGCTGCGCCTTTGTGGTCGACTACGGCAGCCTGTGGCTGCTGACGGAAGTATTCCACCTTCACTACCTAGTGTCGGCGTGCATCGCCTTCATCCTCGGCCTGGTCTGCAACTATGTTCTCAGCACATCGTGGGTCTTTGGCGACCGGCGGATGGAAAACCGCTGGGCTGAATTTTCTGTATTCGCCATCATCGGCGTGGTTGGCCTGGGACTCAATGAGCTGATCATGTACGTCGGTTGCGAGAAACTGCACTTGCACTATATGGTGGCTAAGCTGATCTCCACGGCCATCGTGTTTTTCTGGAACTTCTTCGCCCGCAAGTTCATCCTTTTCAACAAATCGACCCAAACCCTTTCCAAATGAAACAGAAAGCCGTCATCATCGGTGCCGGACCGGCGGGCCTGACCGCGGCCAGCGAACTGCTGGACAAAACGGACATTGTACCCACCCTTCTGGAAGCCACCGATGCCATTGGGGGCATCTCCCAGACTATCCGATACAAAGGAAACCGCATGGACCTGGGTGGCCATCGCTTCTTCTCGAAAAACCAGGAGGTGATGGACTGGTGGGCCAAGCAGATGCCGTTGCAGGGCGCCCGTTCCAAGGACGACATTCTGCTCGGGCTGGACGACAAACCCCTGGCGCCGGATGGGCCCGACCCGGAAAAGGAAGACTGCGTGACCTTGATCCGCCACCGCGTAAGCCGCATCTTCTTCCTGCGTAAGTTCTTCGACTATCCCATCTCGCTCTCGGCCAATACTTTCGCCAACATGGGCCTGCGCCGCACCGTCCAGGCTGGCTTCGGATACCTGGCTTCAGTGGTCCACAAGCTGCCGGAGACTTCGCTGGAGAACTTCTATATCAACCGCTTCGGGAAGCCGCTCTACCAGATGTTCTTCGAAGACTACACAGAGAAAGTGTGGGGCGTGCACCCCTCCAATCTTGGCGCCGACTGGGGCAGCCAGCGCGTAAAAGGCATTTCCGTGGCAGCTGTGCTCAAAGACATGCTCAACAAGGCTACGCACCGGAAAGAGAAGCAGGGCGACAAGGTAGAAACCTCCCTCATCGAGCAGTATATCTATCCAAAATATGGACCTGGCCAGCTCTGGGAGCAGGTGGCCGACGATGTGATGCAAGCCGGCGGTACCCTGCGCAAGCAAGCCGAGGTGGTGGATGTCCACGTCGAAGGCGGACGCGTGACTTCGGTAGGCTACCGCGGCCCTGACGGCAGCGTGGTCCACGAACCCTGCGACTGGCTCTTCTCCACCATGCCTGTCAAGGACCTGGTTGCCGCGCTCTCGGGCATCGACGTGCCGGAAGACGTGGCGCGGATCGCGCGTGAGCTGCCCTACCGCGACTTCATGACCGTGGGCCTCTGCGTGCGCAAGCTCAAGATCAAAAACCGCACGAAGATCAAAACCTATGCGGAGCGTGTGCCGGACACCTGGATCTACGTGCAGGACCGCGATGTGAAGGTGGGCCGCCTGCAGATCTTCAACAATTGGTCGCCCTATCTGGTGAAGGACTACGAGAACACGATGTGGATTGGGATGGAGTATTTCTGCACGGAGGGAGACCAGCTCTGGCAGATGTCCGACGAGGACTTCATCCGCCTGGCTGTCGACGAGCTGGTAAAAATCGGAGTGGTCGAGCGCGAGGATGTGCTTGATGCCTGCCGGGTGAAGATGAAGAAGGCTTATCCCGCCTATTTCGGAAGCTATTATGAGCTCGACAAGGTCAAGGCTTTCCTTGACGGCATCGAGAATCTATATTGCCTGGGGCGCAACGGCCAGCATCGTTACAACAACATGGACCATTCGATGCTGACGGCCATGGAAGCGGTCCGTAACATCCGCGACCACGTGACAGGCAAGGAGAATGTATGGAATGTCAATACAGAAAAGGAGTATCATGAAAGTAAGTCTGAATGAGAAGACGCTCCGCTGGCTGATGCTGGCCGTGATCGTGGTCTGTTTCGCCATTAACTATTCCGCTGTCTTCGATAAGAAGATGGACATGAACGGCGATAACTACGTGTATTACCAGCTGGCGCGAAGCCTGGCCCAGGGGCATGGCTACGTATCGGAAATCGGTCCGGTCCCCGAGCCGCACATGCACTTCCCGCCGGGTTATCCGGCTTTCATGTCGCTTTTCTATCACATCTTCCCCGACAATGTCGTGGCGCTGAAGATGCTCAACGGTTTCCTGCTGCTGATTTCCATCCTGCTGCTCTTCCGGATCGTGCGCAAGACCATTGGCCACCAGGGCCATTGGATCGCCCTGGCTGCCTGCCTCCTGACGATCTGGCACCCGGAACTGCTGCGCTGGGCGACCATCCTGATGAGCGAAATGCTCTACACGACCCTCACCCTGGCCATCATCGCCCTCTGCCTTGAGCTGGATTTCGAAAGACTCCGCCAAAAAAACATCCGGCAGATCCTGCTGCTCGCGGGCCTCTGCCTGCTGACCGCTGCGCTGTACTTCGTGCGGACGATGGGTATCTCGCTCATTCTGGCTGTTACCCTGACCTTCCTGATCCTGGGCGGAAAAGCCTTCCTCCGCCGGAAGAAAGCGGTGAAAAGCTGGGCTGTGCCCCTGATGGCCTCCGCCCTGGTCCTCCTGTCTTTCTTCGCCGCCAAGGCTGGCTGGGACGCCCGCAACCAGCGGGTCAAGCCCGGCTATACCAGCGAATACCTGAACACCTTCACGCAGCCGGTCGCGAACGAAAGCACCGACAAAATGACGAGCTTCTGGCTGAACCGCGTCAAGCGAAACCTGATGGCCTTCGTGCCGTATTATATTCCGAATTCGCTGATCGACCCCGATAACGCCTCATTCAAGCTCAATTTCCCGGAAGAAGACCGGCGCTGGGTCCCGGGCATCCTGGTCATCGCCTTCATGCTGGTCGGTCTGTTGTCGATGAAGAGGCTGTCACTGCTGCTCATCCTGTATTTTCTGGCGACCTTCGGCTCGCTGATGTTCTACCCACCCTATTATGCTGACATCCGCTATTTCATCCCGCTCCTGCCGCTGATGCTGGCGGCGCTGGTGGCGGGTGTCTGCTGGACGGCGCACTGGATTGCGCAACGCCTGTCCAGATATCGGCAGGAACCTGCCTGGCTTGCCAAGGGCCTGACGCCGGTGCTGGCCCTGCTCTTGCTCGCCCTGCTCCTGCCGACCTACCGTTCCGTCCAGGATTATTACCGGAAATTTGCCGCCGTCAAAACGTTCGATCAGCTCCAGAATCACAAAACCTATCAGGTCTATCTGGACGAGTGCGCCAAGTGCGCCCTCCTGCCGGACCACTGGGTGTTTGTCGCGCGGAAACCGGAGATCTTCTATTTCCACTCCAAGTACCATCATGCCGTCTCGATGCCGAAGGAGGGCACGCCGGCGGAAATCGTCCGTTACCTGGAGGACAACGAGGTCAGTGCCCTTGTGCTGGATGCTGTCTACCGGACGTCTGCGGTGGTGATCATGCCGACCATACAGGCCTATCCCCAGCTGTTTACGGTTTTGTGGCGGGAAGCGGATGGTTCCGGCGCGGTCGTCGGCTTCATCCCGAACATGAATAAATAAATGAGGTTTTGGGGCGGAGCCCCGGTAAACACAAAAAAGGCGGCCCTTCTCACACAAAGGCCACCTTTTTCTGATAATATACTAAAACCTAAACCACTTCATAGATGCAGCCCAGGCCCGAAATGTTGCGTCCCCAAAGCAAACTTTCGACCTTTTGACAATAAATAGCGCCGTTTTGACAATTTATAACCCCAAAGCCAGTTGCCGCAGCCGATTTTCGATCCGTAGCTGCAACTGCTCCCGCAGCCCGGCCGAAGGAATCTTCTCCAGCACCTCGTTGCAGAAAGCCAGCTGCTGCAGCAGACGCGCCTCTGCCTGCGGGATGCCGCGGGAACGCATATAGAACAGCTCGTCCGGGTTGAGGCGGCCGATCGTGGCACCGTGGCTGCACTTCACATCGTCGGCATAAATCTCGAGCTGCGGCCGGGTATAGGCTTTGGCCGTCTCGCTGATCAGCAGATTGTGGTTGGCCTGGTAGGCTTCGGTCTGCTGGGCGTCGGGCACGACTTTGATCAGCCCGTTGAAACGGGTCACGGCGCGTCCGCCCACAATGTTCTTGAACAGCTGCGTGCTCCGGCACTGCGGCACTTCGTGGGCCAGCACGATGTCATAGTCCATCTCCTGGCTACCGTCGGCCAGGCAGAGGCCGCTCAGTTCGCAGGCGGCATGCCGGCCCTGCAGGGACACGTGCAGGCGGTTGCGCAACAGGGCGCCGTCGAGCGAGAGGAACACCATCCGGAGCGAGGCGCCTTCCGGGAGCACGATCTCCCAGTCGCACTCGCGCGCCTGCTCAGCCGCATCTTGCAGCACGAGGTACACAGCGGAAGCACCGGCTTCCGGCGCGATCCGCACCGGACCTTCAGGGTTGGTGAGAACGAGGGGTTCCATGGACTATTCGCTTTCCTGAATGAGCCAGTCGTAGCCTTTCTGCTCGATCTCGAGCGCCAGCTCCTTGCCGGCGGTCTTGATGATGCGACCTTTGTAGAGCACATGGATCACGTCGGGGACGATGTAGTCGAGCAGACGCTGGTAGTGGGTGATGACGATGAAGGCGTTGTCGGGACGCCTGAGGCGGTTGACGCCGGTGGCCACGATGCGCAGGGCGTCCACGTCGAGGCCGGAGTCGGTCTCGTCAAGAATGGCCAGGCGCGGCTCGAGCATCGCCATCTGAAAGATCTCGTTGCGCTTTTTCTCGCCGCCCGAGAAGCCCACGTTGACACCCCGGCCCGAGAAACTGCTGTCCATCTCCACATAGGCCATCTTTTCGCGCATCAACTTCAGGAACTGCGCAGGATTCAGCGGCTCCTGGCCGCGCTGCTTGCGCTGCTCACTGACCGCAGCTTTCATGAAATTGACGTTGCTCACGCCCGGAATCTCCACCGGATACTGGAATCCGAGGAAGACGCCGGCCCAGGCGCGCTCCTCCGGCGAGAGGGCGAGCAGGTCGCGGCCGTCGTAGCGGACGGAACCTTCGGTCACGGTGAAGGTGTCGCGGCCGGCCAGCACGGCGGAGAGGGTGCTTTTGCCCGAACCGTTGGGCCCCATGATGGCGTGGACTTCACCCGGCTTGACAGCCAGGTTGATGCCGCGGAGAATCTCCTTCTCTCCGACCGAGGCATGCAGGTTTTCGATTGTGAGCAGGTTGTTCATCAGGCTTTTCTCCTATACATTTTCTCCCAGTTGACCAGGGAGATGATGCCGTTGACAAGATACAGGGCACTGACAATCGGCATGAAGATGTTGCCGACCGACAGGTGCAGGATGAGTTGGGTGATATTGACGACGATCCAGGCCACCCAGCAGTCCCACTTTTTCTGGGCGCTGAGGAACTGGGCCACGAGGATCAGGACGGTGACACAGGAATCGAGGTACGGGTGCGGGTCGGCGGGGAAAAGGCGCCCGAGCAGCCAGCCCCACAGGGCGGCCACCACCAGCACGACAGCGACCGTCAGCACGCGTTCGGGCCAGCTGAGCATGCTGACCTTCAGTTCGCCGGTCTTCTCGGAGCTTGCCTCGCCCGCCTTGGGATGGGTCCAGCGGTAGTGACCGAGGATATTGATGCCCAGCGAAATGGGCTGGAGCAGCAGGGAGGCCACCAGGTTCTTCTGCCAGAACAGGAAAAAGAGCGCGATGGTGTAGAGGTAACCTACCCAGAAGTTGTATTTGCTGCCACGGCCGGCCAGGAATACACAGGCCAGGCCGAGGACGGATGAGGTGAGATCGAGCCAGTTCATTATCCGACGCTCCCCTCCAGGGAGACTTGTAAGAGTTTTTGCGCCTCAACGGCGAATTCCATGGGTAATTTATTGAGCACTTCCCGGGCGTAGCCGTTTACGATCAGGCCGATGGCGTCTTCTTCCGTGATGCCGCGCTGGCGGCAGTAGAAGAGCTGCTCCTCGCTGATCTTCGAGGTGGTGGCTTCATGTTCGATGGTCGCGCCGGGGTTGGCCGAATCGATGACCGGGAAAGTGTGGGCGCCGCATTTGTCGCCCAGCAGCAGCGAGTCGCACTGGGAATGGTTGCGTGCGCCTTCCGCCGCCGGAAGCACCTTCACCAGGCCGCGGTAGCTGTTCTGGCTGCGGCCCGCCGAGATGCCTTTGCTCACGATGCGGCTGACGGTATTGCGGCCGATATGGATCATCTTGGTGCCCGTGTCGGCCTGCTGGCAGTTGTTGGTCACGGCCACGCTGTAGAACTCCGAGACGCTGTTGTCGCCCTTGAGGATGGTGCTCGGGTATTTCCAGGTGATGGCGCTGCCCGTCTCGACCTGGGTCCAGAAGAGCTTGCTGCCGCTGCCCTTGCAGAGGCCGCGTTTGGTGACAAAATTATAGATGCCGCCCCGGCCTTCGGCATCGCCGGGATACCAGTTCTGCACGGTGGAGTATTTCACTTCGGCGTCCTTTTCCACGACGATTTCGACCACGGCGGCGTGGAGCTGCGATTCGTCGCGGCGCGGCGCGGTGCAGCCTTCCAGGTAACTCACATAGGCGCCTTCGTCGGCCACGATGAGCGTCCGCTCGAACTGGCCTGTGCCGCGGGCGTTGATGCGGAAATAGCTCGAGAGCTCCATCGGGCAGCGGACGCCTTTGGGAATGTAGCAGAACGAACCGTCGCTGAACACGGCGCTGTTGAGCGCGCTGTAGAAGTTGTCGGCGACAGGCACCACGGAAGCCAGGTACTTGCGAATCAGCTCCGGATAATTCTTCACAGCTTCGGAGAAAGAGCAGAAAATAATGCCCTTCTCTGCCAGCGTCTCGCTGAAGGTGGTCTTCACGGACACGCTGTCGAACACGGCGTCGACGGCCGTGCCGGAGCCGTCGGCCAGTCCGGCGAGGGCTTCGCGTTCGTTGAGCGGAATACCGAGCTTGTCGAAGGTCTTCTCGATTTCGGGGTCGATGGCCCGCTTCTCGGACTTGTGCGCGGGGGCCTTGGGCGCCGCATAATAGATGATGTCCTGGAAATCGATCGCGGGAATGTCCAGATGCGCCCAGGTGGGCAGCGCCATCTTCTGCCACTGCCGGAAGGCTTTCAGCCGGAACTCGAGCAGCCACGCGGGCTCCTCTTTCTTCTTGGAAATCAGCCGGATGATATCTTCGTTGAGGCCTTTCGGGATGAAGTCCTGCTCCACCGCCGTCTCAAACCCGTGCTCATACTCGCCCGAAGTGACTTCCGCTATGATCTTCTCGCTTTGCTTCATGGGAATGCAAAGATAACACTATTTCTCGGGTTAGGAAGGAAATCAGCCAGCCGATGAGGGCGACGCCGGCGACGATGATCAGCACGTCGGCGGCCTGGACCACCACCGGATAGGCGTCCACCACGAAATGGCCCGGCATTTTCACGAGGCCGAAATGCTGCTGCACCCAGCAGACGCCCAGGCCGGCCAGCACACCGACGGCGATGCCCAGCAGCGAGATCAGCCAGCCTTCGCGGACGAAAATCTGCGCCACGAGCGTATCGTCGGCCCCCATGGCCCGCAGCGTCGCGATGTCGTCGCGCTTTTCGATGATCAGCATCGACAGCGAGCCGTAGATGTTGAACGAGATGATCAGTATGATGAACAGCAGGATCAGGTAGATGGCGATCTTCTCGTATTTCAGCAGCTTGTAGAGCATCGTGTTCTGCTGCTGGCGGTCGCGCACCACGAAGCCGTCGCCGAGCGCCGCCTGCAGTTCCGTAAGAAAGGCCTTTGAGGCCAGTCCCTTCCGGTTGAGGCCCGCCGGTGTCAGGTAAAGTTCCACGCCCGACACCTCGTCGTCGTATTCCAGCAGGGTCCGCAGGGTGGAAAGCGGCATGAACATATAGGTTTGGTCGAAGTGCTGCTCCAGGGCCACGATGCCCACCGGATGCAGCTTCTCCTGCCGGAGCGACGCCAGCGGATTGAGCAGGTCCACCGCCTGCGTGCGGCTGGGGAACCACACGGTGAGCGGCTGCAGGAACGACGTGCGCACCCCGAGCTCCAGGGCCACGGTGCGTCCCAGCACTACCTGGTTGAGGTCGCCGTACGCCAGTTCGAACACACCGTCCACCACGAAGTCGCGCAGGCCCGTGACGTCTTCATAGAGCGAATCCACACCCCGGGCCGTCACCACCTTGTTGCGCTCGCCGTACTGGGCGAACACGTTCTCTTCCAGTACACCGCAACGGGCGCGGACCCGCGGGTCGGCGTCCAGGAAGTCGAAGCGCGCATCATAGGCGAAGACCTTGCCCGACGCCGGGCTCACCAGCACGTCGGCCGTATGGCTGTCGCTGAGGTCGCGGACAATCGAATCGAAACCGTTGTAGATGCTCAGGATGATCACCAGCGCCGCGCTTCCGATGGCGATGCCCGCCGCCGATATGATCGAGATGATGTTGATCACATTGTGCGACTTCTTCGCAAACAGATAGCGCCACGCCATGAACCGGGAGAGTCTCATCGGTCCGGTGGGGAATTATTTCTTCAGCAGTTCGTCGATGTGCTCGACATAATCGAGCGAGTCATCGAGGTAGAAGGCCAGTTCCGGCACGATGCGGAGCTGTTTGGCCACCCGGCGGCCCAGTTCGCCGCGCAGGCGGGAAGTTTCGTCTTCGAGCTGGCGCATCACGCCTTCCGCTTTCGACGAGGGGAAGATGCTCACATACACTTTGGCCAGCGCCAGGTCGGGCGTGATTTTCACGCCGCTGACGGTGACCATGGCGCCGTCGTACGCGGCCATGCCGCGCGCACGGATGATCTCGGCCAGGTCCTTCTGGATCTGCCGCGACACTTTCTGTTGTCTCGTGCTTTCGCTTTCCATTACTCGAATTTCAGGATGTAGTAGTTCTTCTTGCCTTTCTGCACCAGGATGTACTTGCCGTCCAGCAGGTGTTCCGCGGTGAGCTGAAGCGCCGTGTCGGACACTTTCTCTTTGTTGATGCTCAGGCCGTTGCCCTGGATGGTCTTGCGGCATTCTCCCTTGCTGGGGAAGATGTCGGTGCTGACGGCGAGGGTCTCGAGGAGGTCGCCCGGCAGGGCGCTCTTGGGCAGGGTGTACTGCGGCACGTCCTCGAACACGGAGAGGAAGGTGCGCTCGTCGAGGGCCTTGAGGGCTTCGACGGTGCCTTTGCCGAAGAGCATCTGCGAAGCGGCCACGGCGTTCTCGTATTCCCGCTCGCTGTGGACCATGATGGTGACTTCACGGGCCAGGAGCTTCTGGAGCTCGCGGCGCTCGGGGGCCTCCTTGTGGGCGGCGACGGCCGCTTCGATGGTCTCGCGGTCGAGCATCGTGAAGATCTTGATGTAGCGCTCGGCGTCGGCGTCCGACACGTTGAGCCAGAACTGGTAGAACTGGTAGGGCGAAGTGCGTTCGGGATCGAGCCACACATTGCCTTTTTCGGTCTTGCCGAACTTGCCGCCGTCGGCCTTGGTGATGAGCGGGCAGGTGAGGGCGAAAGCCTCGCCGCCGAGCTTGCGGCGGATAAGTTCTGTACCGGTGGTGATGTTGCCCCACTGGTCGGCGCCGCCCAGCTGCAGCTTCACGCCGTTGTGCTCATACAGGTAGAGGAAGTCGTAGCCCTGCAGGAGCTGGTAAGTGAACTCGGTGAACGACATGCCTTCGTTCGATTCGCGCGAAAGGCGTTTCTTCACGGAATCTTTCGCCATCATGTAGTTGACCGTGATGAGCTTGCCGATGTCGCGGGTGAAGTTGATGAAGGTGTAATCCTTCATCCAGTCGTAGTTGTTGACCAACTCGGCCTTGTTGGGGGCGTCCGACTCGAAATCGAGGAACTTGCCCAGTTGCGCCTTGATGCAGGCCACGTTGTGCGCGAGGGTCTTCTCGTCGAGCAGGTTGCGCTCCTGCGATTTCATGGAGGGGTCGCCGATCATGCCCGTGGCACCGCCCACCAGGGCGTAGGGCTTGTGTCCGCAAGCCTGGAAGTGCTTGAGGATCATAATGCTGACCAGGTGACCGATATGTAAGGAATCTCCCGTCGGATCGATGCCGACATATGCCGCTGCGGGGCCTTTCATCAGTTCTTCTTCGGTTCCGGGCATGATGTCGTGGATCATTCCACGCCATTGGAGTTCTTTGACAAAATTCTTCATCGATAGGATTATCCAAAAAAGTTAAACAATTAACCGACCACCCACACCATCACATGGTTCTCGATCACCTCGTAACTGAGTTCGAATTCCATCTCCGTGCCGTCCTTGTGCGTGAACGTCGCCTCGATCTCGCCTTCGTCGCGCGGATTGAAGCGCTCGACTTCGATCTGCTCGGCAAAATCCACATCGGAAATCGACATCCGCTTGTAGATGGCCTCTTTGGCGCACCAGTAGATGGCCAGCTGGAGGTTCTTCTTGCGCTCGTCGAGGTCTTCCTGTTCGTCTTCGCTCAGCGCCTTTTGCTCCACGGCCGAAAAGTCGCGGTCGAGACACTCGATGTCGATGCCCAGGTCCTCGTCGGGATGCAGGAGGATGGCCACGAAGCGGTTCGTATGGGAGATGCTGATCTCCATGGCCGTGTTCTGCAGATACGGCTTTCCGTTGTCGTGGTGGCCCAGGTACAACTTCTCGGGGAAAATCTCGTTGAGCAGCGCGCGCTCGGCCAGTTTCTCCTTGCGGCGGGCTTCGCTGCGCGTATAAGAAAGCTCTTCCAGCTCATTGTCGGGGACAGAGGTGGAAGCCATCAGCTCTTCTTCGGTCTCGGTGATTTCCCAGACGTAGATCCGGGCGTCGTCTTCAAGTTCTTTTTTCAGGAATAGTGGCATATGTGGTGGTGAAGACACCACGTGGCCAAGGGCTCGGATGAGCTCCCGTCACTATTCAGACTACTCGGAGGTTCCACAGTGGTGCGTTCGATTGGTTATTTTGTTGAGATATCAGGATTCGAACCTGAACAGACAGAACCAAAATCTGTAGTGCTACCATTACACCATATCTCAGGGACGCAGTCCCTGACCTTAAGCTGGGGCGCTGCCCCAGACCCCGCGCCTCCCGGCCTTAGTACTTTTGCTATGCAGGGGTTATCTGCGGATTCGAGCTTTTGCTGCAAAAGTACCGGCCTCCGGCGGTCCGCTGATGCGGACTTATTAGCGGCCGATCAGGAAGTCTAAAACGCAAAGGTATTACTTTTTGCGAAAATAAAAAAATTGCATGAAAAGGAAGCGTTGATACTGCGTTGTATCCTAGCGGATGTGACGCTGGAAATCAACGCCTGAAATTAGCGTTGGTTTTTGAAGAAATCTGTCATTAACTGGGAGCAGGCGGGGGCGAGGGGGCCGCGCGTGACTTCGGTGCGCGGATGGAGAAGAGACGGGGAGAAGAGCGTGTAGCCGCGTTTGGGGTCGTCGGCGCCATAGACCAGACGGCCGAGCTGCGCCCAGGCGAGGGCCGCCGCACACATCGGACAAGGCTCCACCGTCACATACAGCGTACAGTCGTTCAGATACTTGCCCCCCAGAAACTCCGCCGCCATGCCGATGAGCTGCATCTCCGCATGCGCCGTCACATCGGTCAGCGTCTCGGTGAGATTGTGCGCCCGCGCGATGATGCGACCGCCGCACACCACCACGCCGCCGATCGGCACTTCCCGCTCCGCCAGCGCCTGACGCGCCTCGCGCAACGCTTCCTGCATGTATAGTTCATCGTTCATACCAACAAAGATAGCCAAAAAACACATCGGGGAATACTTTTTGCCTATCTTTGCATTTCTATGTGGAAAAAAAGCACCGCCCTGCTCATCTTCTGCCTGCTGCTCATCGCACCGCAGGCGGCCGGACAGTACCACTTCCCCGGCAGTGCTCCTACCACTGTTTTCTGGAAGCAGCTCAAAGGCGAACACTTCACCGTCATCTATCCGCGCGAAATCGACTCCCTGGCCCGCGAATATCTCTATTCCTTTGAGCGCACCCGCGACGCCACCCTGACGGGCCTCCACATCGACGCCCCGCGCATGCCCATGATCCTGCAGCCCTACAACATGTACAGCAACGGCAACGTGTCGTGGGCCCCGCGCCGCATCGAACTCTACACCACGCCGCCCGGAACACCGCTCTATGCCCTCGACTGGGTCGACCAGCTGGCCCTCCACGAAGGCCGTCACGTGGGACAGTTCGCCCACTACAACAAAGGAAACCTGCGGCCGTTATTCATCATTTTCGGCGAACAGGCCTTCGTCATGGGCTTCCCGTCCACGACCCAGAACGAAGGCGACGCCGTATCGAATGAAACCGACATGTCCGCCGCGGGCCGCGGCCGCAACCCCGAATTTTTGAAATACTACCGCGCCGCCTTCCTGGCGGGCGATATCCGCGCCTACGACAACTGGCGCTACGGCTCCTACCGCCGGTACACGCCCAACAAATACGCCTTCGGCTACATGATCAACAGCACGATGCGCGACAACTCCGGCAATTACTTCGTCATGGGCGACATCCTGCAGGAGAAAGTGCACAGCTGGTGGCGCTTCTTCAGCGTCTCGAACCGAAGCAGCATCCTCGCCTCCGGCCTGACCACCCGCAAGAACTGGCGTGAAGCCGTGGCCCGCTACAACTCGATGTGGAGCTGGGACTACTACCTGCGCATGCCCTATTCCCCTTCCGAACCCGTGCTCAAGGGCCACAGCAAGTACTATCTCGAATTCACCAATCCGCTGCCCGTCGACGACAAAATCTACGTCACGATGAGCGGCCTCCCTTTCGAAAAACACCTGGGCCGCATCGACTCGCTGGGCCGCTACCGCTACGTCCGGCCCTTCTCCGCCAATGCCAGCACCCTGGTCAAAGAAAGCGACCATACGTTCATCTTCTCCGAGATAGTGCCCGACCCGCGCTGGGAGATGCGCTCCTGGTCCGTGATCCGCCGCTATGACACCCGCAACGGGCGCATGAAGACCCTTACCCGCCACACCCGCTATGTCAATCCCAGCGTAGCCCCCGACGGCAGCATCCTGGCCGTCGAATACCTGGTCAAGGGAGGCTCTGCGGCCGTCGTGCTGGAGCCTGACGGAACACTGCGCGAGAAGTTCCCCGCGCCCGAAGGCGGCCAGCTCGTCAACCTGGTCCAGCTCGGCCAGGTCCGCTACGCCACCGTCGTCACCAAAGAGGGAGAAGGCATCTACCGGCACGACGACAGCACGTGGACCCGCGTGGTGCCGCCCCAGAGCCGCATGATCCGTGACCTCAGAAGCGTCGGCGACAGCCTCCTCTGCTTCGTCACCGACCTCGACGGACTGAGCAACATCTACGCCCTTGATCCGGGCACGGGCCGGCTGCAGCGCTGGGTCAACGCACCCCACGGCACCGCCGAGCCCTGGCTCGACGAAGCCACCGGGACCCTCTACTACGCCGACTACAGCCACGAGGGCTACAGGCCCGTCCGTCTGCCGCTCGCCCGGAAAGACCGGAAGCCCGCCTCGTTCGAGCACCCCTACATCCTCAACCGCGTGGCCGACAGGAACGCCGGACAGGTGCCCCTGCATGTAAAGCCTCGTACCGAAGCCGAAGACCAGGAACTGCGCAGCCAGATTGACTCCCTCCCGGCCAGGCACTACAGCAAGCTCCTCCATGGCTTCCACATCCATTCCTGGGCGCCGCTCTACGTCAACATCGACCGCATCATGAACGACCTGAGCGGCCTGGACATCAGTCATCTGGAACGGCTGTACGAGTACGTGGCCCCCGGCGTGACCATCATGTCGCAGAACGAGATGGGAACCCTGGCCACCGTCCTGGGCTACTCCTATCACAAGCGCCATCACGGCGCCCACGCCTACGTGAAATATACCGGCCTGTACCCGGTGATCGAGACGGCGTTCGACTTCAACGAGCGCAGCCGCACCTTCCAGTACAACGATATGCGGCACCACGACCGGCCCGGCGTGCCCGTCGCCCGGCTCGACACCCTCTCGAAGGCCGCCATCAACTTCAATCTCCGCTTGTCCGTGCCGCTGCACTTCTCCAAGGGAGGCTGGGCCACCACCGTCGAACCGCACCTGAGCTACGCCATGACCAACGACGGCTATCTCTTCGTGACGCCCGACAGCCGTTTCATCGGCAGCAACTACTCCCGCGTGCTGAACGCCGACCTGTTGATCGACTCCCGGCTCGCGCAACCCACCTCACGCCTGACGCCCCGCCTGGGCTTCGGCCTCCAGCTCACCGCCCAGACCCGCATCGGCCCCGCCGAAATCCGCAACCCCGTCGGCGCCCTGCGCGCCTACACCTACCTGCCCGGCTTCCGCATCGAAGACGGCTTCAAGCTCACCTACGCCTACCAGCACCAGCCCGAGGGCGGCCTGTTCTTCAGCCCGGCCTTCAACCTGGTGCGCCGCCCCTACGGCTACGACAACATGATCCTGATGAACTACCACCGCCTGCTGGCCGAATACGCCATGCCCATCTATGCTGGCGACCTCAACGGCGGCTGGTTCTTCTACCTGAAGCGTGTCCTGCTCATCCCCTTTGTCGACGCCGCCCGCGATACGCGCGCACCCGTCTACAACGGCAACGACATCATCGGTTTCGCGCCGCAGAACTACCTGTCCTACGGTACCAAGCTGATGCTCAACACCTACCTCTTCCGCATCGGCACGGAGCTCAAGTTCGGCGTCCAGTACACCCGGGTTTACGGCTCTCCCAAGTGGGGCTCCATCCGCTTCGTCCTTTCCACCGGCCTGTAAACCATGAAAAAAGACCTTGCCCTCAACTGGTTCGACTGGTTCCTGATTCTCGGCACCACGGTGGTCAGCATCGTCTCGTCACTGCTCGGCGACGGCTGGGACACCCTCGGCTTCATCGTGGCCGTCACCGGCATCGTCAACCTGGTGCTTTGCGCGCGGGGCAACATATGGAACTACTTCTTCGGCATCATCTACAACGCTATCTACGTCTATATTTCCTGGAAATCAAAGCTTTACGCCGATTCCGCCATCTACCTGCTCTACTATCTGCCCATGCAGTTCGCGGGCTGGATCAGCTGGAAGAAGAACCAGAACCAGGACAGCGGCGCCGTCAACGTGCGGCACCTCGACAAACGGATGGCGCTCGTGCTGCTGGCCGCGGCGGCGGTGCTGATCCCGGTCTTCGCCTGGGTGCTCGGCCTGCCGGCCATCGGCGATTCCCAGCCCTGGCTCGACGCCACCACCACGGTGGTCTCGATCCTGGCCATGTACATGATGGTCAAGGCCATTGCAGAGCAGTGGTACATCTGGATCGCGCTCGATGCCATGCAGGTCGTCAAATGGACCATCGCCACCATCCGGGGCGAAGAACACGCGGCGCTGATGCTGGTGATGTTCGCCTTCTTCCTGGCGAACGCCGTCTACGGCCTTATTCAGTGGAATGGATTAGCGAAGCAAGCTTCGGCCCGACCACAGCCGTAAGTTCCTCCAGGGACGCTTCCTTGATCCGCTTGTAACTCTTGAACTGCTTGATGAGCTTTTCCTCGGTTTTGGGCCCGATGCCCGGAATCGCGCGCAGCTGGCTGACAGTCTGGGCCTTGCTGCGGAGATTGCGGTGGTGGGTGATGCCGAAGCGGTGGGCTTCGTCGCGGATCTGCATGAGCACGCGCAGCGACGAGGAGTTGCGGTCCAGAAAGAGCGGAAGCGGATCGCCCGGCACTATGACTTCCTCCAGGCGCTTCGCCAGACCCACGATGAACACCTGGTCCGCGATGCCCAGCTCCAGCAGGGCTTCCAGCGCAAAACCGAGCTGTCCCTTGCCGCCGTCGATCACGATGAGCTGCGGCAATTCCTCCCCCTCGGCCATCATCCGCGAATAACGCCGGTTCACCACCTCCTTCATCGACGCATAGTCGTTGGCGCCCACCACGGTCTTGATGTTGAAATGCCGGTAGTCGCGCTTGCTCGGCAGGCCGTCCTTGAACACCACGCACGAAGCCACGGGGTTCGTGCCCTGGATGTTGGAGTTGTCGAAGCATTCGATGTGCCGTGGCGGCACCGCCATGCCGAGGTCTTTCTGCAGCTGGGCCACCACTTTCTCGGATTTTTCGATGCGCTGGGGCAGATTCTTCTCTTTCAGGAGCTTGTAGGTTTCCATGTCGAGGATGCCGTGACCGACGGCTTTTTCGCGCTCGTGGTGGGCTTCCAGCAGCGCGAGCCGCTCTTTCCACTCCTGTGCGTCCTCGAAGCGGAGCTCGGCGGCGGCCTGCTGCATCGCGGCGCGGCAGGCACTCATCAGCTGGCGCGTGCGGCCGCTGAGCAGTTTCTTGATCTCCTCGATCTGGGCGTCGTACGCTTCCTCGCTGAACAGGCCTTCGCAGGGGCCCGCGCATTTTTCAAGGTGGTAGTTCAGGCAACAGCGGACCTTCCCGCCGGCAATCTGCTCGGGCGTGAGCGGATGCGCGCAGATGCGCAGTTTATAGAGATTGCCCATCAGGTCGAGGAGCCGGCGCGCATGGAACACGGAGGCGTAGGGCCCGTAGTAGAGCGAACCGTCCTGCACGTAGCGCCGGGTGAGCATCACGCGGGGAAAGGGCTCCTTGCGGATGCAGATCCAGGGATAGGTCTTGTCGTCCTTGAGCAGGATGTTGTAGTGGGGCTGCAGCTGCTTGATGAGGTTGTTCTCCAGCAGCAGCGCGTCTTCTTCCGTTTCCACCACGGTGTAGTGGAGGTCGGCGATGTGTTCCACCAGCGCGCGGGTCTTGCGGTCCAGCTGCTCCGGCGGCCGGAAATACTGCGAAACGCGGCGCTTGAGGTCCTTCGCCTTGCCCACATAGATTACCGTTCCGCCCGCATCGAGGTAGCGGTACACGCCCGGGTCGTGGGGCAGATTGTCGATCTTCTCTCGGAGATTCACGGAATAATTGTTACCTTTGTTTTCTGTTCGCTTCTTATGAAGAAGAAAACAAAGATAATCAATAAATCCGACATTATGGGGCTGCTGCACATGCGCGGTCCCATCGGCTGGATTCTGGCTTCGCTGGCGATGTGGCTGTTCGGATTCAACAAGGTCAACAAGTCGAACGACCGGTGCAAGCAGTACCAGGGTCCCGAATTCTCGGCACACATCCTCGGGGACATCGGCATCAACTACGACCTCAACCCGGCCCAGTTCAACAACATTCCGCAGGACGGGCCTTTCATCACCATCTCGAACCATCCTGTCGGATCGGTCGACGGCCTGATCCTGAGCGCCGTGATCGGCACGATGCGCACCGACTATAAAATCCTGACCAACTTCATCCTGACGATGATTCCCTCCCTCAAGGAGTCATTCTTCGCGGTGAATCCTTTCACGGACAGCGTGACCTCGCGCAGCAGCCTGTCGGGCATCCGCCTGGCCAAGGAGCATCTGGCCGCCGGCGGCAGCCTCGGCCTTTTCCCCGCCGGCGAAGTATCGACCTACCAGCGTCCTTCCCGCCGCACCGCGCTGAAGCGGCATGTGATCGAGGACGTCCCCTGGCCCGAGTCGATGATCAAGCTCATCCGCAATGCGAACGTGCCGGTGATTCCCATCTATTTCGAAGCACAGAACTCGCGGAAATTCCATTTCCTGGGCCGCTTCCACCCGATGTTGCGGACCATCAACCTGGCCAACGAGCTCTTCAACAAGAAGGGAAAGACCATCCCGATGCGCATCGGCAAGCCCATCATGCCCAATGAACTGGCCGAATATGCCGACCTGGACCAGCTCGGCGGCTATCTGCGCAGCCGCGTCTACTGCATGGAAGCGGAATTCAACGACAGCAACAAGACGCCGCTGCCGACACCGGCGGTGGTGACGCCCATCGCGCTCCCGCGCGACAAGAAAGCCGTCGTCAAGGAGTTCGACCGGCTCAGGGCCGCCGGCAAGAAGCTGTTCGACGTGGCCAACTACCAGTGCTACCTGGCCGAGGCCAAAGACATTCCCGTCGCGATCATGGAGCTGGGTCGCCGCCGGGAAGAGGCGTTCCGCGCCACGGGCGAAGGCAGCAACCAGGCCCTCGACATCGACGACTACGACAAATACTACAAGCATCTGATTCTCTGGGATGCCAAACGCAAGCGGATCGCCGGCGCCTACCGGCTCGGCATTGGCAGCGAAATCTTTGAAAAACACGGAGGCCTGGAAGGCTTCTACACAAGTTCGCTCTTTTCCTATTCCAAGGATTTCGAGCCGACGCTGCGCGAGGTCTGCGAGCTGGGCCGCAGCTTTGTGAGCCTGGAGTACCAGAAGGAGCCCCTGCCGTTGATGCTGCTACTCAAAGGCTTGATGCATAGCGTCATGCGCTTCCCGGACGTCCGATATTTCCTGGGGCCCGTTAGCATCAGCAACAGCTATCCGAAGTTCTACCAGAGCCTGATGGTCTACTATCTGGAAAACAAGCATTCTTCGATGCTGCCGGAGCGGACGGCCGTCCCGTCCACGCCGTTCGATCCCGACTATCTGCGCATCAATCCGCGCAGCCTGCTCCGGAAGAAGATGGATGGTTTCGAGAAGTTCGACCGCTTCCTGATGCGGCTGTCGGACAACCAGTACCGGATGCCGACGCTGGTGAAGAAATACATGAAGGTCCACGCCCGCATCCTCTGCTTCAACGTGGATCCGCTCTTCAACTACAGTCTTGACGGCCTGATTCTCCTCCGCCTGACCGATTACCCCCGCGAGGAAATCGTCTCGATGACCAAAGACATCACCACCTTCCCCGAGCGCGAAGCCATCATGAACCGCTTCGGCTATACCCTGAAAGATCAAGGCACCGGATCGTAGCCGCTGCCGCCCCAGGGCGCACAGCGGAGAATGCGCTTGACAGCCAGCCAGCTGCCACGCAGCAGGCCGTGCTTCTGCAAGGCTTCGAGGGCGTAGTTCGAGCAGGTGGGCGTGTAGCGGCACTCCTGACCCATGTAGGGCGACAGGAAGATCTGGTACAGCCGGATGAGTTTAGTGGGCAGCCAGATCGTCCAGGAGCGCCACAAGGCTTTTTTCGATTCGTTCATAGTCCTCCACTTCCTTGCCTATATAGTAGATGAAAATGTCGTAGTCCTGTTCTCCCAGGCGGCTGCGGTTGAGCCGGTACGCCTCGCGCACCCGGCGCTTGAGCAGGTTGCGCTTGACAGCGCGCTTGAAATGGCGTTTGGGCACCGATACCCCGAATTCCCCCGTCCCAGGCTGAAAATGCAGTTTGAGCGGGTGGCGGAAAGCCACCTGTCCGGTTTTCAGCAACGAGAGAATCTGGCGTTCATTCATTCTTTCTCTTTGTTGGCTTCCAAATAGTTGCTCAGGGCCTCGGCGATCGAAGGGGCCTGCGGCGAGGGGGCCTTGATCTCCACCTGAAGGCCGGCCTCTTCCATGGCGCGGGCCGTCGAGGGGCCGTAGGTGGCGAAGCGGAGTTCGCCCTGCTGGAATGCAGGGAAGCTCTCCTGCAGCGAGCGCACGTCCGAAGGACTGTAGAAGGCCACCAGCTGGTAGCTGTGCAGGTCGATGTCGCGCAGGTCGTTGCTCACGGTCCGCACGAACACGGCGCTGCCGTGCTTCAGCTTTTCTTTCGTGAACAACTTGTGGATCTCGGGCTTCAGGCTGTCGGTGCAGGCAATCAGGAAGTTCTCGTTGCGGTGCTTCGCGCCGATGGAGTCCACCATCGAGGCCACGGTGCCGGCGCCGAAGAAGATCTTGCGCTTGCGGTAGACGATGTACTTCTGCAGGTACACGGCGATGGCCTCGCTCTGGCAGAAATACTTCATGGTTTCCGGCACGTTGACGCGCGTCTGCTCGCAGATGCGGAAAAAAGCGTCGATGGCCAGGCGTGAAGTGAACACGATGGCCGTATAGTCGAGGATCGTAACCCGCTGAGCCACAAAGTCCCGTACCGAAACACCCTCCACCCGGAAGAACGGGCGGAAATCGATGGTCAGGCCCCACTTGGAAATCAGGTCGGTGTAAGGAGAGGCACCCGAAGGTTCGGGCTGCGAGATGAGAACTCGTTTAATTTCCATGCATCAAAATGTTAACAACCACACAAATCGGTAAAAATTCCAGGGCGCAAAGATACAAAACCCAATAACAAATTGAAAATTGTCCTGAAAAAATAATTTGGGTGCCCCGCCACACATACACCGCCGCAGCTGTCGCTGCAATCAGGGAAAGTGCGCCCCAGAGCAGCCAGTGCGGGACTCCCGGTGCCAGCCAGCCCAAAATGAAGCACGGCAACGACGTGAAAATCGCCAGGACGCACACCGCCTCGTTGACCCGTTCCAAGGACCGAAATGTCCCATTCCGGGAGGTCAGCCACCCCAGCGTGCGGCAGGCCAGCAGCCGGAACAGCGCCAGCGCCACCAGCAGGGCCAGCGTCCAGCCGAAGCCCACGCGGCTCACGCCGGTCGTCACCAGCGTGCCGGCATAGAAGGGAAGCAGGAGCACGAAGACCTGCCGGACCGAAAGGCAGAGATAGTTGTTGCCCAGAAACTCCCGCGTGCTGTAGGGATTCCGGTAGCAGTCCGCCGCGGCACGGAGCGCCGCCAGCAGCCGCTCGTAGAGCAGGAGCAGCAGCACGGCGTCCAGCAGCAGGACCGCCAGCATGTAAGGTTCGGGCAGTACTCTCATCGATGCGTCAATTCCCCCGTTTGGCACGATGGCCCAGCGCCATCAGAAAAGCCACTACTTTGTCGCGGACATCGCCCTGCAGCAGGATCTCCCCATCGCCCGCCGAGCCGCCCACGCCGAGTTTCGTCTTGAGTTGTTTGCCCAGCGCCGCCAGCTCTTCGTCCGTGCCGTTGAAACCTGTCACCAGCGTCACTTGCTTGCCGGCCCGGCGGCGGCGATCGATGGTCACGATGAGCCGCTGCTTCCGGAAGTCGGGAGCGGCGCTAGCAGCCGGCTCCGGAACGGCTTCCGGCGGCAGTGAGGCCAGTTCTTCGGCGAAGGCGCCTTTCAACAGGTCTTTCCAGTCTTGTGGCATGCTCGTTGTAAATTTTTCGCAAAGTTAGCGATAAAACCTATATCTTTGTAGTTTACGGAAAATAGAATGTAATAGTACGACATATGGATACCAAACAGTTCAACAAGATCAATCGCATCCTCGCGGCGTGTGTCGCCGTCCTCGCATCGCTGGTTTATCTTGCAACCATTGAACCCACCACCAGCTTCTGGGATTGCGGCGAGTTCATCGCCTCGTCCTACAAACTCGAAGTCGGCCACGCGCCCGGAAACATGGTCTTCAACCTGTTCGCCCGCATCTTCACGCTCTTCACCGACGCCGAGCACGCGGCCGTGGCCGTCAATGCCATGAGCGCCCTCTGCTCCGGGTTCACCATCTTCTTCCTCTACCTGACCATCGTCCACTTCGGACGCCGGCTCAACGAGAAACGCGGCAAGACCCTGTCGACCGCCGGGGCCGTAGGCCTCTTCGGGGCCGGCCTGGTGGGCGCCTTCGCCTACTGCTTCTCCGACACCTTCTGGTTCTCGGCCGTAGAGGGTGAAGTCTATGCCATGTCGTCGCTCTTCACCGCCATTGTTTTCTGGGCAGCCCTCAAATGGGAAGAGCAGGCCGACCAGCCGTATGCCAACCGCTGGCTGGTGCTCATCTGCTTCCTGATGGGCCTGTCCATCGGCGTGCACTTGCTCAACCTGCTGACCATCCCGGCCATCGTCTACCTGATCTACTACAAGAAGCACAAGAAACCCGTCACCTTCCTGCGCACCGTGGGCGTGCTGGCCGTCTCGGGCGTTGTCCTGGCCGTCATCCTGTTCGGCATCATCCCCTATCTGCCGCGCCTGGCCGCCGGTGTCGACCGCCTCTTCGTCAACAGCTTCGGCGCCCCGTTCAACGTGGGTGCCACGGTCTTCATGGTCCTCTTCTTCGCCGCCTGCTTCTTCTTGATGTGGCTCTTCCGCAAGAAGGACCGCGGCCTGGCCCACACCGCCACGCTGATGGTCACCGCCATCGTGCTCGGCTACTCGCTCTTCACCGTCACGGTCATCCGTTCGAGCACCGGCACCCCGATGAACGAATACCAGCCTGACAACCCCTACACGCTGATCCGCTACCTGGGCCGCGAGCAGTACGGCTCCAACCCCATCCTCTACGGACAGATGTACACCTCGCCCTATGAGGTGGATGAAAAGCCCTACTGGACCCCGCTCGACGGCAAATACTACCACGCCCTCAACATCGACGCCTCCTATCCTTCCTCCACGAAGATGCTCTTCCCGCGCATGTGGAACGGCTTCGACGAGCGCTACAAGGAGTTCTACAAGGGATACACCACCAAGACGGTCACCCGCCGCGCAACGCTCTACGGCAAGCCCTACAACTTCCAGATGCCGACCATGAAGGACAACCTGCGCTTCTTCTTCGACTATCAGGTGAACTATATGTATGTCCGCTACTTCATGTGGAATTTCGTGGGCCGGCAGAACGACCTGCACGGCGACACGCCGGGCGACCTGATCCGGGGCAACTGGGAGAGCGGCATCAAATTCATCGACAACGCACGCCTGGGCGACCAGAGCCTCGCCCCCGACTACCTGGCCCATAACCGCAGCAAGAACCACTACTTCTTCCTCCCGCTCCTGCTGGGCCTCATCGGCTTCTTCTTCCAGCTGCGCCACGACGGACGCAACAGCTGGGTCACCGGCCTGCTCTTCCTGCTGACCGGCCTGGCCATCGTGGTCTACCTCAACCAGCCGCCTTTCCAGGTACGCGAGCGTGACTACGCGTACGCGGGTTCCTTCTATGTCTTTGCGCTCTGGATCGGACTGGGCGTGATGGCCCTGCAGAGCTGGTTCGAGCGCCTCACCAAAAAAGAAGGCGGCATGCCCGCCGCCGCCCTGGCCGTGGCCCTGGGCCTCGTGGTGCCCGTGCTCATGGGCTGCCAGAACTGGGACGACCATGACCGCAGCGGCCGTTACTCCGCCCGCGACCTGGCCTGGAACCACCTTTCCGGCCTCGCCCCGCAGGCCCTGCTGGTCACCCACGGCGACAACGACACCTTCCCGCTCTGGTATGCCCAGGAAGTGGAAGGCATCCGCACCGACGTGCGCATCGTCAACTCCTCGCTGCTGGGCACCGACTGGTACATCGACCAGATGAAGCACCGCTTCTACGAGTCCGACCCGATCAACATCAGCATCCCGCGCATCCAGTACCTCTACGGTACCAATGACTATACGCCGGTGGTCGACGTGGTGGACCACGCCATCCTGGCCTCCGAAGCCATCAATGTCTTCAAGGACGAGCGCTTCAAGCGCAACGGCGACGATTTCATCCCGGGCCACCAGCTGGTCGTGCCCGTCAACAAGGAGAACGCCATCCGCTGCGGCCTTGTCCCGGAAAACCTGCGCGACAGGGTCGTCGACCAGATCATCCTGAGCATCAGCGGCAACAACCTCACGAAGTTCGACCTCATCATCCTCGATATCCTGGCCAACTACGACTGGTCGCGGCCCATCTACTTCGTCTCGCGCAACGAGACCAAGCTCGGCCTGGATCCCTGGCTGCAGTACGACGGCATCGTCTACAAGCTCGTGCCTTTCCTCAACGACTATACCGACCGGGAAGCCACGATGGACGCCGACGCGCTCTACGACCGCATCATGAACACCTACCGCTTCGCGTCGCTGGCCGACACGACCGTCCACTGGGACTACCAGAACGTCTACACTTTCTCGGCCGTCGTGCCGCTGCGCGACATGTTCTCCACCACGGCCTCGGCCCTGATCGAAAAGGGCGAACTGGCCAAGGCGGAGCAGGTGCTCGACAAGTGCATCGAGTGCATGCCCGCCCGGAACTTCCCTTACAACGTGTCGATGCTCCGCAGCCTCAACGAGTGGTCACTGCTGAGTATCGTGGAGGCATACTTCCGCCTCGGCCGGCCTGAAAAAGCCCTAGCGGTCGGCAACCAGCTCGGCAAGGAGACCGTCCAGTCGCTGTTCTTCTACTCCACGCCCGTCGGCTCCGGCGAGGACGACATCCTCGACAAGAAGCTCGCCGACGATGCGGCCACCATGTTCTACTATCTCATCCGCACCTACAACAACTTCGGCCGAAGCGAAGAAGCGAAGGTGCTGGAAAGCTGGTTGAAATAAAGGATCACCGCCAAAAGTGGGTGGAGAAGTATCGACCTTGATACTGTCTCTCGCGGCGCTCCTGTGCAGGGTCTGACAGCGTTGCTCCTCAAGGTTCGCGGCAGGCGCCGCCTGCGCGTCCGTCCCTTGACGGCGAACTTCTCCCTTTTAGCTGTCGCTACGCTCCGCTAACGGTCGAAGAACCTGCGCCGTCACGAGACAGGACTCCCGCTTGGCCGCGTATTT